>CAMAFY010000010.1 GCA_945833885.1 uncultured Bacteroidales bacterium | reverse complement strand
ATGAGGTCGGCATCGATGTTCACCTCGCCGATGTCGTTGACAATGACGGCAAAACGTATGCCTCTTTCGTTGGAAAGAATCTTGTTTACCAGTGTCGTCTTCCCGCTTCCTAAATAGCCGGTCAGCAGAAGAATGGGTATTTCAGGGTATTTCATAATGTACGTTTCTAAAAATCGTAACGGCAAATATAGTGCTTTTCCGGTGAATTTCCGGCATTGTCAGGCGGAAAACGGAGCAAACTTTTGAATTCCTACGGAATTTTCGGTGTTCTGTCAGCCGCTTGTGGCAATTTGCGTCCGTAACATGCGCTGGCCGTCTGCCGCATTTCCGCGCGCGGTGTTCCGCATTCCTGCCGTGCGGGGGAGTGTCTATGCAGGTGTCGGTGTGGTGCTTCCCCGCGCCTTCCCCAGTCCTTTCCATAGTGGTCCGCCGCGGTCCTTTCGCGTGACTGCGGATATGCTGAACCCTATATTCCGGTGAAGGGGAAAGAACCGTCTGGACAATGTTTCAAGCACCCTCACGGAAGCATTTCAGGCGTCCCGTTTCCTTTGGAAAAAGTCTTGGAAAACACCATGGGAAAATATTGCACACTCCTATAAATTTCGTTGGAAAACGCCTCATGGATATCCTTTTTTGAAGAATGGGAATGTTGAATAATTTTGACAATGTCGCGTGCCTCTTCCAGCGCGTTTTCCCGAAGTCCGTGCGATGTTTTTCCGGCATTCCTGCCGACGTGATTGGTGAATGGATGCCCCAAACATGGGGTTAAGGCTGAAACGGGCACGAAAATGCCGAAAAAAGTGCGGAAATGGCGGTGGGGAAACGCGGCGGATGGGGTTGGAAAGTGCCGAGGTTCGGCATGGAAACATCCGCACTTTCCCCTTCAAACATCCGTACATTCTTACACCAACCTTTGAGGTTCCCGCTGAAATGCCCGAACGACCCATTGAAAAGGGTGGTGCGGAAGTGGCGTTTTTCCGAACGTTCCGCCGTGTGTTGCCCGACGATGGCCTTCCCGACGCCTTATCTGTGTCCGGAAAAGGGCGGAAACCAGCCTCGGAAAGGCGTCGCGAAAATATTGCACACTCCCCGTTTTCCGTGCCTCGTCGTCCCCGTTCCGTCCGGCTTCCCGCCGCGTCCGTCCGGCGAAAGTCCGGCATCCTCCCGGAGTGTTCCCCGCGTGCCTTTTACGGATGTTCCGCAAGACACCTTTCCCCTCTTTGGGAAACCCTCAAAAAAAGTACGGCAACCCTTCTTACGGACTGCCGTACTTTCAAGTGTATGTTGTCGCTTCCGGTGATGGAAACCTAAGGTTTTTCGTGATGTACATCCGGCACGATCCACAGCCTTTTTCCAGCGGTGGTGACAGGCACGTCGGACGCCGGGGTGCCCGTCTGCGGCAGGGGGAGCGGACTTCCGCCCGGTTATGCCTTCAAATCCGCCTCAAAACCGATGTCGTCCACCGCCTTCATCAGCGCTTCGGCATCGGCGTTTCCGCCCACAACCGCCTCGCCGGCCTGCTGGTTGACCCGGACATCCGTCACGCCTTCCACGCCCCTCAGGGCACGTTCTACGGCGGCGGCGCAATGGGAGCACGTCATTCCGCGCACCGTCAGCCGCACCGTGGCAGCGGGAACGCCGTGGTCTACGTCGTCATCGTGGCCATGTTCCTCTCCGCAGCACCCATTTTCGCACGGCGTTTTGCCGTCCTCCCCGTGGCCATGATGCCCGTGGCAGCAGCAGGATGTCCGCCCCCAGCCCCAGCCGAAGCGGGGCAATACGAGGGCATTCACCAGCAACAGCGCCAGGACGACGGACGATGCCCACATCCACCACGCCATTCCCTCGTGGCAGCACGCCGCATTCTGGGTCAGATGTCCGAGAAAATCCATTTTTCCGCTGAATTGCAGAACATCGACTGCCGTTCCGAAACCTACGGCACCGAGCACAATGCTGACGATATACGCCAGCAATGTACGCAATCCCATCACCTTCCGCACCACCAGGAGCGAGGCAACGTTGCAGGCGGGTCCGGCCATCAGCAGCACAAGTGCGGCGCCGGGCGTCAGACCTTTGAGCATCAGTGCCACGGCAATCGGAATTGAGCCGGTGGCACATAGATACATCGGAATGGAAATGCAGAGTACAAGGAGCATCGACGCCCACGTGTTGCCCTGGAAAACAGCGAAGAATTCGGTGGGGACAAACACGGTGATGAGTGCTGCCACCAGCAGTCCGATGGCCAGCCATTTGCCGATGTCGCCCATCATCTCCACGTAGGCATAGCGCAATGCCGTTTTCAGCCGCTCGAGGAACGGGGCATGGTGTCCTCCGTGGCCGTTGTGGTTGTGGGCTTCAGCGGCATGTTCCGGTGTTTTCCCCGCCTCCTCACGTACAAAAAAGTGGGTGACGCTTCCTGCCAGCACCGCTGTGACGAGGGCGGCTGCCGGACGTACGAGGGCGAAAGGCCAGCCCATAAGGCTGTAAGTGGCGATGATGGAGTCAACACCGGTCTGAGGTGTGGCTACCAGAAATGCGGTGACGGCGCCGGAGGATGCGCCTTCGCGACGCAGCGACATGGCGGTGGGGATGACGCCGCACGAACAAAGGGGAAGGGGAATGCCGAAGAGCGTGGCATAGAGTACGGAGCGGAGGTCGGGCGATGCCAGATACCGCGCGTACAGATGGCCGGGAATGAAGGCGTGCATCAGGCCTGCCAAACCGAATCCCAGCAACAGATAAGGTGACATTCCATTGATTAAATGGAAGATTTCGTTCATGTTCAAAGGTCGTTTATGGGAATTTTTGCAGGGCAAAGGTACGGGAAAAGTTTTGCAAACGGTGTGCAAACCGAGGTTTTCATGGGAAAGTTTTTGCAAGTGAACAAATAATTGCTAATTTTGCAACGGATGTTTATCCATGGAAAAGGCGTGGATTCCGCAAATTTCCTTCCGGAAGTTTTCCCGCCATGCTCCGCGACTGGCGGCAGAGACAGTGGGGAACGGGCGTCGGAAATGCGCCGTCATCCCGGAAATGCTGCGAACTTTTCTGCCCGTCAACCGGACGTCCTACCCTAAAATCACCGTAAAACAGCATTGAAACAACAATGAAGACAGCCCTCATACAGATGTCGTGCACGCCCGATGCTGCCGACAACCGTGCCCGACTTGCCGCACATATCGCCGACGCTGCCGCACAAGGCGCAGAACTTGTGGTGCTTCAGGAACTCCATAATACGCCATATTTCTGCCAGGTTGAGGACACCCGCAACTTCGATTTGGCGGAGTCTATACCCGGACCTTCAACAGAATTCTTCGGAAGTCTTGCAAAACGGCATAATTTAGTCATTGTTACCAGCCTGTTTGAGCGTCGTTCCGCCGGAATTTACCACAATACGGCGGTCGTTTTGGAGCGTGATGGAAGCATTGCTGGGCGTTATCGCAAGATGCACATCCCAGATGATCCGGCATATTACGAGAAATTCTACTTCACACCCGGGGACTTGGGCTTCGAACCTATCGACACTTCCGTCGGCAGGCTCGGCGTGCAGGTGTGCTGGGACCAATGGTATCCCGAGGGAGCGCGGCTGATGGCGCTCCGCGGTGCCGACATTCTCATTTATCCCACCGCCATCGGCACCGAAAGCAGCGACACTCCCGAGGAGCAGGAGCGGCAGCGCGAGGCATGGACCACCGTACAACGCGGCCATGCTGTCGCCAACGGACTGCCCGTAGTGAGCGTAAACCGCACGGGATGGGAGCCGGATCCTTCGGGACAGACCGGAGGAATCACCTTCTGGGGCTCGTCGTTTGTGGCCGGACCACAGGGAGAATTCCTCTTCCGTGCCCCACAACACAAGGAAATCGTCGCTGTGGTGGACATCGATATGCGGCGTTCGGAGAACGTAAGACGCTGGTGGCCCTTCCTCCGCGACCGCAGAATAGAGGAGTTCGCTCCGCTCACCAGACGCTTCATTGACTGATTTCAAGCGTCCATTGACCGGTGTTCAAATGTCTTTTGACCGGTATTCAAATGTCTTTTGTGCGGTTCTTCAATATCCATTGACTGATTTTTAAGTCTCGTTTGTGCGGTTCTCAAATGTCGTTTGACGGGTTCTCAAATGTCGTTTGACTGCTTTTTCAGCGTCTTTTGATTGATTTTTCAAACATCGATTGACTGATTTTCATCGACGGAAACCGCGTTCCGGACCTCCGGACAGCGGATGTTTCCGTTGGTTTCACTGATATTCTTACCAAAAAACATTGACCAATGTCATTCCTTCGTCAAACTTTCCTTGCCGTCGGCATGCTTCTTTCCCTTGCCATGTCCGCAAATCCGCGTACCGTTACTGTGGCAATTTTCACCCTAAATGACTTTCATTGCGGCATAGTTCAGGACCTTCGCAAGGAAATTCCCGGTGCTCCGTGGGTCGTTCAGACGCTCGACAGCCTCAAAAGTGCCTATCCTTATCACCTGACTCTCTCGGCTGGCGACAACTTTGGTGGGAGTTTCTACTATTCCGCCACACGTAATGCGAGCCTGATGCCACGGGTGTTTTGCGATATGGGCATTGAGGTGAGCGTGCCCGGCAACCATGCTTTCGATGACGGACAGGAGGCCTTCGCACGGAAATGGTCGGACTCCGACTACCTGCCACGCCGCTGGGACTTCCGCTATATCTGCGCCAACATGCGGCGCGATGGCCGCATTCCCGACTCCTGTCAGCCGTGGATTGTGGTGCCGGTTCCCGTGGATGGCGGCGATACCGTGAGGGTTTCCGTCACAGGTCTCCTCACTGCCAACACGCCTTACCAAGCAAGCGCACGGAAAGTGGCGGGGTTGGAGTTCGATTCACGCTATGATCGGGTCCTCGACTCCCTGAAAAATCTGCCGGGATACGGAGAAGTGGAAGAGGCGGACGTGCATATTCTTGCCACACACATCACGGCTTACAACAATAACGGCAAACCTGTGTTTGACGATCCTGGGCAAGATGCCCTCTATTCCCTTGACACGGACGACATAGATGCCATTGTTGCGGCACATTCCCACTCCAAATTGGCAGGATATATTCAGTGCGGCAGACCCTATCCCATTGTACAAGCCTACTGGCATGGCGGATATGTCGGGATGTTGCTCTGCGAAGTGGACCTCGAAAGCCGGCGGACGTTGAAGGTGACTCCAAGCATCGTGCCGGTGAACCCCCATGCTACGCTGGGCGTAAAGGCGGCACGCCTGAAAGCACAGATTGAAGAACAGTTGGCAACCACCATGTTCCGTGGCCACGCCCTCAATGAAGTGTTGGCGAATGCTCGGGAAGACATCCCCCACGACCGCACGGTCAAGAACGTGGAGACGGGAGTCGGACGCCTGGTGACTGAGGCTTACGCCGACGCTTACCGCTGTTCGGTGGCGCAGGATGGGGAGAATCATGCCCAGGACGTTGTTGTCGGCATCAGCCACTTCGGAAGTATCCGTGCAGGATTCTATGCCGGCGATGTCACAGTGCTGGATGTCGGCGAGGCATTGCCCTTTGCCAATCCCCTGAAATGCTACACTTACACGGGACGACAGTTGAAGACGCTCCTCGATTTCGGCATCAACCGTTGCAGATTGGGCCGCATCCAGACCAACGGTTTGCGTGTGGAACAGGATGCGAAAGGCGGCATCCGTCGCATTTTTGCCCGCAACAACCGGGGTGAAGAGGTGGAAATTGGCAACAAAACCCGCGTGGTTCTCGTCACGGATGACTACATTACCACCGGCGGCGACGGTTATAGCCCGTCGTATTTCCCCGAGAATGATGTCATCGCCGCCGATGTCCCCCAGTCGACCGACGCCTTTATCCAGTATCTCCAGCGGAAGAAGGAATTGTAGGACAGGGCTCTTCCTCCCGTCTTTTCCCGTCCTTTCCCCCATTCTTTTCCTTCATCTCCTCTGTTTTTCCCCTCCTTTTCCCCCATTTTTCCCGTCCGTGTGCATAGATTCCTCCATGCGTGCGGGCATAATCCATCCGCAAACGCAAGATTTGTGACGGGAGAATTTGCGGATTCCTCCGTGCACGCGGGCATAATCCATCTGTATTATAGCATTACCCATCCAATATTATAGCATTACCCACCCATAAATTATACAATAATGATGAGAATCTTTACTCGTTTTCGTCGCATGTTCCTTGTAGGAATGGCGGCCATTCTCTTTGCTCCCTTCTGCTATGCCGGCGGTTGGGAACGCGTACTTCCCCTTACAGGAGTCTGGGGTTTGCACATCACAAAGCAGGGAACGATGCTGGCATCCTCTTATACCTTGAATGCCTCAGACGGCATTTACTATTCCGATGACCGGGGAACGACCTGGGTACGTGCGGAGGTTGAGGACCACAACTACACGGCCTTCTTTGAGACGGATGACTACATCTTCGCCCTCGGATACGGATGTTATATGGCACGTTCCGCGGACGGCGGCCACACATGGTCCGTGATTGATTACAGAAACCTCATGGAAGGTATCATCGCATCTTCCGACCTTGACTACACGGCATGCTACGCGATGACGCAGAAAGACGGCGTACTCTATGCCGCAGACTTTGCAGGAGGTGTCATCTTCTCCGAAGATAAGGGCGACACATGGCAGCATGCCGAGGACAGTTTCTTCGTGGTTGACAACGGCGGAAAGGGCACAACGCACCAGGTTATCTATAACATTGACACCATCAATGACCGCATTCTCGCCTTCGGACTTTACGAGGTCTATGAGTATTTCCCCGAGTTTGACAAGTGGACCACCCTGCGTTATGACAGTAATTGCATGAGCGTCTCCGTGAAACATAAGGGAGAACTCTACTGCGCACGCGCCATTGAGAACTCCGATGCTGCGGTGCCTTTCATCGAACATACGGCAGATGGCGACTACTGGAAATTTACCAACCGCCCCGAAGGTTTGGACAACAACTACGTGCGTGCCATGGGAAGTGACGGAAAACGCCTTGTTGTCGGCACCATCCGCAATGGAATTTACCATTCTCACGACGATGGCGAGACCTGGGAGTCCGTAGATCCGGAGAGTTTCCCCCAACTTTTGCCCGACATCCCCGAACTTGCCGACCTGAAACTTTCGATCCTGAACATCCGTATTGACGCGGATTACATCTATGTTGCAGCATACGCTTCGGAATATGAGACAAACACCTTCCCTGGAGTCTACCGTTTCCCCCTCGCGGATTTGACCCTTGTGCCCGAAAGCGTGGACAAGGTGACCCTCGACAACGCCGCTTCCGCCACCGATGACGCATACACTCTGGATGGAAGACGCGCCGACGCTGCCAACAGCCGCGGCATTGTCGTGACGAAGCAGGGCAAAATCATTCAGTGATGATGGGACATCCAGAATCCTTTGGCGGACATCCACATTCCGTTCCTACATTCCGGATAGCGGTAATCGACCCTAATTTCCTCGCAGGATTCGGACTTCAACAACTCCTTCGCGGCATCATTCCCACGGCGGAGGTGAGTGTTTATGTCTCCTTCGACGAACTTACGGCTGCCGGATGCGAACAGTTTGTGCATTTTTTCGTGGCATCGCGCATCTATTTCGAGCACACGCTCTTCTTCAGACAACGACGACAGAAGAGCATTGTCATGGTGAGTGGTGACATGATGATCAGTGGTGTACCCACATTGAATGTCTGTCAAAGCGAGGAAATGGTCGTAAAATCGCTGGTCGGATTGCGGAGGTTGGGACACCCTTCCGACGCAAAACTTTCGGAAGAACTCCCGGAAACCCTCCTCTCACCACGGGAGGTTGAGGTGGCAAGACTGCTGGCAAAGGGCTGCATCAACAAGGAAATCGCTGACGTTCTGTCCATCTCTCCCACCACAGTCATCAGTCATCGCAAGAACATCATGGACAAACTCCATGCCCGTTCCCTCGCCGACGTCATCGTATATGCCGTGATCAACGGTCTGGTGGACGTGGGAGAATCGTAGCGGACGCAGGGGAATTACCGCCCGTAGCGTGGCATTTCCTTCCTCCGTTCCCGCATCTGTGGGACGGAAATTTCCGAGCCGCGAGCCTTGCTGCCCGCCTTTTCCGGTGCGAGGCTTTTGGCGACGGTTGGCAAGAAGACAAAAGTGCACCTCCTGTAACACGGATGGTTGTTTACAGGAGGTGCACAGTCTTTTTTCCGCTATCAGCGTGAAGCCTTCCGGAAAGTTCCGATGTTTGAGGCAGAAAGTTCCGATGTTTGTGTCGGAAAGTTCCGATGTTTGTGTCGGAAAGTTCCGATGTTTGCATGCGATGGTTCCGACGTCTCTTTTGGAGAGTCTGAAATCCGTGTGCTGAAATGCCGGGGATGCCGTCCGGAAATCCTATTCGTAGAGATGGAACATGCGGGTGAGCATCTTCCATTTCTCGTCAGATGTCTCCCCGGGTCGGCACTCTTGGAAGCGTCCGTTCCAGTCTTCCCATTCCTGTTGACGGGGCATTGTGGCGAGTTTTTCCATAGCACTGTCCCAGTCAAAGTTGGAAGGTGCCTCGACAATCATCACAAGATGACGGCCGGAACGGTATATTTCCATTTCCAAAATGCCGACACTCTTGATGCCTTCCATGATTTCCGGCCACATTTCTTCCCGCGAATGTTGGCGTTCATACGCCTCAAGCATGGCAGGATCGTCCTTGAGATCGAGGATTTGTACGTAACGTTTTGTGGCAAAAGGATAGGTTTTTACAGGTGTTCCTTTCATGATGCTGTAAAGATTTATTGTAAATTTTCGAAAGATATATAATAATATTATAGGTGGTGTTCCCATGTTGCCACCGATTTTTTCCGAGCCCCTGCCATAATCTGGGGGCACAAAACAAGTCAAAATGATGGAATCGGCGCAAATGATGACGGTAAAAAAAGACCGGCAGTGGTACGTTTTGAAGTGCAAACGCCAGGTTTTGAAAGCCCGCGACCTGCTTCTCTCCCTGCGGAAGTCCAATGTTGACGACATGGACTTCTTCCTTCCGACGCGATTTGTTCTCGAACAAGCCGGCGGAAAGCGGAGGAGGGTGGAGAAGGCCGTGGCGTTTAACTTCGCCTTTGTCAACTGCCGCTACCCCATGTTCCGGCAGTTGGCGGATGAGTATGCCCATCTTTTCATCCCGCAGTACCGCCGTATGGGGCGCGACGACGGACTTTGTCAGCAGAAGGACCGGCTTTTGGTGGTTCCCGATGCGGAAATGGACATGTTCATGCGCACCATTGGCGCCTACGATGGCGCGGTTCCGGCACTCCTTCCTGAGGAGGCTGACCTCGAAAAAGGCGACCGTGTGCGCATCATTGGCGGACAATTCGACGGAGTTGAGGGCATTCTCGTCACCCGACAGGGGAAAGACGGAGGTCGGGTGCTTGTGAAAGTGAGTGAAGTGATGTGTGTTCCGACGCTGGAAATCGAGCCCGAATACATCGAAGTGCTGGAATTCGCTCCCGAAAGCCGCCATCTTTACAAGAAATTCGACAGTTATATTCAGAAGATACGTCATACCCTCAAAGCCTGTCTTTACCGCGAAATGGGGCTGACACTTCCGCCTACGGCTTGCGAAAGCCTGCGCGCGGCGTACGAGAATACGGGAAAAGGGCAGACGGAGGCCGCCATGTTTCTCCGCCGCTTCGGCAATTTCCGTCCCGCCACCCTCAATCAGCGTGCGCGGAAACTGGTGTTTATGCTCATGTCCTACAAGGTTATGGGCGAAAACTTGGCGATGGACGACCTGCTTGTCGAGGCTTCGGAGTTCGGAAAGCAGTTGACGGCAGTCACGCAACAGGCGTTTCTCCACGTCTACCTCTATGGTGTCAGTGGCAGACGCCAGCATCTCGATGCCGCCGTTGTGGCCATGCAGGCTTTGGAAAGCGCGAAAAAGTCGGACATCCTCCGCGAAATGCTTGCCGACGACCTGCGCGATTTCCGCCACATCTACGGACATTCGTGATGCCCGTTCCCGCCGTAGCGGCAGTCTTGCACCATCTTTCTGCGAGGGTCGTTCCGCCTTTCCTCGGTGGGCGTACGGCCGTTCCATATCTCGGGTTCCGCCTTTGCGTATCGGACATGCCGTGAAACTGGTGGCAAATGTAACACTTTTATTTTGAATATTACGGATTTTAGGGTGGAATATGGTCGTTTTCCGGCCATATTCCACCCGATTTTTTTTATCACACAATCTGTAAAAAAATGTGCAAAAACTGATATACATGAATTTCAAAACGGATGATTTTGGCACATTTTACCCCGTTTTTGTGCAAAAGCACGTAAATATTTCGCACAAAATGTTGCGAGTTGTGCAAAAACGCCGTACTTTTGCACCCGAAAACTTTTGACGGCACCACGTTTCCCTCCCTGTTTTTCCCTTCGGTTGACCACATTTTCCCTCCCGGAAAACGGAGGAATGGGGTACAGGAAAGCGGACGTCGTGCCGAAAACCATAACATATTCAATGAAGAAACTCTTTCTTTCTGCCGCCATTGCGGCGCTCAGCCTTCCCGCTATGGCCGGAGGTCTGCTCACCAACACCAATCAGAACGCTGCATTCCTCCGCAACATGTCGCAGGATGCACAGATCACTCTCACCAGCATCTACGCCAATCCTGCCGGAAACGCCTTCCTCAGCGAGGGCTGGCATCTGAGTCTCAACTCCCAAACTGCCTTCCAGCAGCGTAACATCGACACCACTTTCCCCCTCTTTCTTCAGAACGTCAACAACCGGAATGCCACACATCAGTTCAAAGGTGAGGCAAAAGCACCCGTCGTGCCCAGCGTAAGCGTCTCCTACAACAAGGAGCGTTGGAGCCTTCTTGCGCACTTCGCCCTCAATGGTGGCGGTGGTAAGTGCGAGTTTGCCGAAGGTCTCGGTTCCTTTGAGTCGCTCGTCGGCGGTCTTTTCGCGAAGAATTTGCAGAACGTTCAGGGACTTCTCAGCCAAGGTATCGGTGCTCAGGTGGCACAACAGTACATTGCCGCTGGCATTCCTGCGGAACAGGCGATGGCAATGGGCGCACAAATCGGCCAGTCTACCCAAATTACCGGCTACAGCATGGACAGTTACCTTCGCGGACGTTCGTACTATTTCGGTCTGACCTTGGGAGGAACGTACAAGTTCACCGATAATTTCTCCGGATTCGTTGGACTTCGAGGCGTATATGCCAGTTGCAATTACAACGGATATGTGCAGGATGTCAAGGCACACTACAATGTTCCTGCCAACGCCCAACTGCAATTCCCTGGCGTGGAAGAGGCTTCTCAGTCGCTGAATACCGACCTTGCACTCAACTGTAACCAGACTGGTTTTGGCGTTACTCCCATCATCGGCCTCGATTGGATGATAAACGACCATTGGAACCTCGCCATGAAGTATGAGGCTCCTACGAAGATCAACCTCAAGAACGACACGGAAATGAACGAGACTGCCCAAAGCATGATCGAGAATGATCCCGAAAGCATGCTCGCACAGTTTGCAGATGGCGAGAAGGTTCGCGAGGATATCCCTGCAATTCTTACGGCAGGTGTGATGTATACTCCCATTGAACAGGTGAGAATCAACGCAGGTTGGCACTACTATTTCGACAAACAAGCGAAGAAATATGGCGACAAACAAGACCTGTTGAAGAAGGGATCCCAGGAGTTCAACTTTGGTGTTGACTGGCGGTTCCACCGTCTTTTCACCGTCTCGGCTTCGTGGCAGAACACCAATTACCGCATGACCGATGAGTACATGAACGACATTTCGTTCAACCTTCCCAGCAACTCTTTCGGCTGTGGTTTCCGTATTCATCCCTCAAAGTACTTCAATGTCGACCTCGGATATATGCACTCTTTCTATCGCGACCGCGAGGTTACGACCGCAACTTCCGCAGGTCCCAAGGTTGATCTCTATTCCCGCACCAACGATTGCTTCGGAATCGGCTTCAACATCTACCTCTGAAAAAGTAAACCGGTAGCGTCGTTTTCCGCCCGATGATTTGAAAGCGGAGTGAATGACCGCCATGATAAAAGCCTGACAATTTGATGATTGTCGGGCTTTTTTGCGCATAAAATCAGAATTTATCCGTATATTTGCACGCCATATCCGCAGTTTCCCTATCGGAAGATGCGAAGATTATTCATGTAAATACAAAAAGATTCATCATAGATGTTTGAAAATTTAAGCGAAAGACTTGAACGCTCTTTCAAGATTCTCAAAGGTGAAGGCCGCATCACCGAAATCAATGTGGCAGAAACCTTGAAGGATGTCCGTCGTGCCCTCCTTGATGCCGACGTCAACTACAAGGTTGCCAAGAGTTTTACCGACACTGTGAAGAAGAAAGCGTTGGGACAGAATGTGCTGACTGCCGTGAAACCCTCGCAACTCCTTGTGAAAATCGTCCACGATGAACTGGCTGAACTCATGGGAGGCCACGCTACTGACCTCAAATTGGAGCATCGTCCGTCGGTAATCCTCATGGCCGGACTCAACGGTGCCGGTAAAACGACCCTCAGTGGTAAGATGGCGCTCTATCTAAAGACAAAGAAAAAGCGCAATCCTCTCCTTGCCGCTTGCGACACTTACCGCCCTGCCGCCATCGAACAGTTGCGCGTGCTGGCCGAACAGATTGGGGTTCCCATCTATATGGACCTTGAAGAGAAGGACCCTGTTGCGATTGCGCGGGCTGCTTTGCAGGAGGCTAAGGCCAAAGGTTACGACACTGTGATTGTCGATACTGCGGGACGTCTGGCGGTGGATGAGGCATTGATGAACGAAATTGCCGCAGTAAAGGAGGCCGTTCAGCCCGACGAGACGCTCTTTGTTGTGGATGCCATGACGGGACAGGACGCCGTGAACACCGCCAAAGAGTTCAACAACCGCCTCGATTACGACGGCGTTGTGCTCACGAAACTCGATGGTGACACCCGTGGTGGTGCCGCACTCAGCATCCGTGCCGTGGTGGACAAGCCCATCAAGTTCGTAGGAACGGGTGAGAAAATGGAGGCACTCGACGTCTTCCATCCCGAACGTATGGCCGACCGTATCCTTGGAATGGGCGACATCGTCAGCCTTGTGGAGAAGGCACAGGAGCAGTTTGACGAGGCGGAAGCAAAGCGTCTGGCCAAGAAGATTGCAAAAAACCAGTTCGACTTCAATGATTTCCTCAACCAACTCCAACAAATCAAGAAGATGGGCAACATCAAGGACCTCGCATCCATGATTCCCGGAGTGGGAAAGGCCATAAAAGATATCGACATCGACAACAGTGCCTTTGCTGGAATTGAGGCCATCATCCTCTCGATGACGCCAAAAGAGCGCCAGCATCCCGAAATTCTCAACCAAAGTCGTAAGAACCGCATCGCCCGAGGTAGCGGACGTAGCCTCCAGGAGGTCAACCGTTTCCTCAAACAATTTGAGCAGACGGCAAAGATGATGAAGATGATGAGCGGCGGAGGTATGAAGCAAATGATGCGCAATATGCCGAAAGGCATGCCGGGAATGCCCAAGTTCTGATGCCGGAGTGCGCTGAAAATCCCTGAACTGTTCGGCAGACGCTGCCCGAAAAGCCGCTGAAGCATCCGGAAGAGTGAGGGCTGACGAGCGCATGGGCTGGGATAAATACGACGGGGACTGGAAGATTCCATGTGGTTTCTTCCGGTCCCCGCTTTGTTTGCTGCGCCCTCCGCTTCCCCTTTTCCGTAGGTCTTCCGGCGGTTTTTTCGGAAATGATGTCGTGTCCCTCGGAACGGCTGTTTGGAAACTTCCGTACTTTGTGCAAGAAACTTCCGCACTTTGTGCAAGAAACTACCGTACTTTGTGTAAGAAAGTTCCGCACTTTGTGTAAGAAAGTTCTGCACTTTGTGCACGAAAGTTCTGCACTTTGTGCAAGAAAGTTCTGCACTTTGTGCAAGAAAGTTCTGCACTTTGTGCACGAAAGTTCCGCACTTTGTGCACGAAACTTCCGTACTTTGTGCAAGAAAGTTCCGATGCACCCGGGTCCCTCCGCAATCTTTTGGCTACAAGACAGGCGTGGAATGACAGAAAAAATCCGCAGATACAGAAAGCGTATCTGCGGATTTTCGTCTTTATACTATGGGTTAAAGGGCTATGGTTGTCTTCGACGTACCGGTCGTAATGCCGTTGCCTTTCCAGAGCATCGTGGAAGAACCCGTGGAAAGCATGAAGTCTACGCCTTCGGAAGTCGGGGCGTCGCTGTGCTGATACATCGTGCAACTGGTGCCCTTGCTCACGCTTCCGGTGGCAAAGATGTTGAACGACGAGGTGACGGTGCACGGCATTTTCCAGGTGAGGATGTTGCCTCCCGAGTGGGCGATGCTGTAATATGAGCCCTGGGTGTACGAGAGTGATGTGGTCCAACATTTGTAGGGGACGCTGGATCCGCTGAGCGACGAGGAGGAACCGCCCTGACTTCCGCCGCCGGCTACCAATGTTCCACCGCTAATGACCACATAAGACATGTTGTCACAGTCGATTCCCATCTCCGCACCGCCGCGTTGGCTGAAAGAAATGACGGTGCCTGCGGTGATGGTGACGGCACCTGTGCGGCCATAGTTCGAATCTATGGCATCGTTGTTCGTGGAGTAGCAGATGACATCGGCGCCGTTGAAGTTGATTTGTCCGGCAGAATTGATGCAGTCGTCGTACACTTCGAGGAATGCTGTTCCGCCGTTGAAGTTCATGGCTGTCGCACTGTAGGCCTTGGCCTCAATGCCCTCAGCCTCGGTGGCCGATGTTTTCACGTAGACGTTGCCGCCATATTGCCAGTAACTGTTGTCGGCCTTTATGGCTTTTGCCGCCGAACCGGTGCTGGTTCCCCCACCTCCGGGCCATCCTCCGGGCCATCCTCCGCCGCCACCTCCGTGACCTTTGGCTGGAGATGTCGCGCTTACGGCTGCCGGTGCGGACGACGGCGTATAGACGCTTCCCGTAGTTGTTACGGAAAGCGCCGGACCATGGCCATCTGATTCCCTACCCACAATGATGTCATGGTCGCTTTTTACGCCGCGGCCGCCGGTTCCTGTCATGCTGATGCTGACGTTTCCGGAGGCTATTGCCGCATCGGTGTCCGTCGATATTCCGCGTCCTGCCACAGCACTGTTGCTGATGCTGACGTCGGTGCCGTCGATGGTCACGTTATTTCCCTTGATTCCTACCACGTATGTGGTCTCTCCGTCGAGGATATACGGATTTCCCTGTTGGGAGATGTTGAAAGTTCCTCCAAGCAGACTGACGTCCGTCTTTGATTTCACGGCCTTTGCGCCCTCGCCGCTCGTGGAAAGCCGCAGTTCGCCGCCGTTGACGGTGAGCAGACTGTCGCTTTTGAGGGCCGCCACGTCGGTGCCGCTGACGCTGATGTCGAGTGTTCCGCCGTTGATGATCAGTTGTCCGTTCTGCTCGTCGCTGGTGTCGTCGGTGATTTCTGCTTGAATGCCGTCGCCGCCGACCGAAGCAATGCTGACGTTTCCGCCGTTCATCAGGAAGTATTGTCCGGCATGCAGACCGTCGGAGGCCGCCTTCACCACCTCGATTGTTCCGGTGGAGGCCTTCAGTTGCAGGTATTCTTTGGTGGAGAGGGCGTGCTTGGCGTTGCCGGTAAGACGGAGTTTTCCGCCCCCTTTCACCTCAAGATGCCCCTTGCAATACAGGGCAGCCTTCTGTCCGAGGTCGTCCTTGGCGTCGGTAAGGCTCGATGTCGTACCCTCCACAAGTTCCAGTGCGATGCGTTTTCCGCAAAGGATGTTCATGGCGGCACCCGTGGACGACGTCAGATTCACGCCGTTCAGCCGTATCGTGCTCTTGTAATCGGCGTTGAGAGTGAAGGAAGCGTCGCTGGCAGTACCGGAAAGTATGTACGTCATCTCGGCAGAAGTGTCGGTATTGTTCAGCGTAACGTTCTGCCCGTCCACCTCAATGGCCACTCCGGGTGCGGAACTTCTGACGCGCGGTGCCGTGCCTTCCGCCCAATCCACGTAGATTGTGGTCAGGTTGTCCGAAGGTTCCATCTCGCCTCCGCCGCCTTCCTCCCCGGGCTCTTCAAACACGATGCTGGCGATGTCGCTGAGGTTGTAGACGATGCCTTCCGGCAAACGGAGCAGGCCTTCCTCATGGTCGAGGACGGCTTCGTCGGTTACCGACAGGTCATGCGCCGCACTCGTGCCATCGTTGAACAGGATGGTGATGCGAGCGGCATTGTCGGCGACGGTCCATAGTGCCGTTGCGGCAAGCAGGATTGTGGGAATGATTTTCTTGATCATATTGAATCCGGTGTGCGGAAAATGGGTGTTTAGTTTAGTGAAGGTGGGGCGGGAAAACCGGTCTTGTCTGGATTCCGGACCTGTTTCCGGGGTGAGAAACGCCGGGAATGGCGGAAAATCGTGTGCCGAAGGGTTGGATAATCAGCGTTTTTCCACCGCCAAAAGGTTGTCGTGGGGCAACACGTAAGCCATACTTTACGGTAAGGTCTTGCGGCGTTTGTTTGTGGAATCCACCAGAACTGCATAGTTTTTGTATGGCAAAAGTACCAATATTTATGCTTAACGTTTGAAAAAGTTAAAGGGTAAAACGGAAAATTTCGACGAAATACGGATTTTTTGCTACCTTTGCCACGGTTCTTTCATGTGTAAAAACCAAAATATTCGTTATAAATATTCAGAATCTCACCTTCTATGCAACTCATTGACGGAAAGGCTACTGCGGCCATTATTAAAGCAGAAATCAAGGCTGAGGTGGAAAACATGGTCAGTCAGGGCCATCGTCGTCCGCATTTGGCAGCCATCCTTGTTGGACATGATGGCGGTTCGGAGACGTATGTCCGCAACAAAGTGTTGGCATGTGAGGCCTGTGGCTTTGAATCCTCGCTTATCCGCTACGAGGACGACGTGACGGAAGACGAACTTCTGGCACGCATCGATACGCTGAATCACGACGAAAGCGTGGATGGCTTCATCGTGCAACTCCCGCTTCCAAAGCACATCAGCGAGCAACGTGTCATCGAGGCCATTGACTATCGTAAGGACGTCGACGGCTTCCATCCCGTGAATGTCGGACGTATGGCCATCGGACTTCCCTGCTTTATCAGCGCCACCCCGAAGGGTATCCTCGAACTCCTCCGCCGTTACCACGTGGAGACAAGCGGAAAGAAGTGCGTCGTCCTCGGACGTTCCAACATCGTGGGCCGCCCTATGGCACAACTGATGTTGCAGAAGGAGATGGGAGATGCCACGGTCACCATCGTTCACAGCCACACCCAGAACATAAAGGACGAATGTCGCCAGGCCGATATCCTCATCGCCGCCATCGGACGTCCGGGATTTGTCACCGCAGATATGGTGAAACCCGGCGCAACTGTCATTGATGTCGGCACAACCCGCGTACCTGACGCTACGGCACCTAAGGGATTCCGCCTCTCGGGTGACGTGGATTTCGAGCATGTCGCCCCACTTTGCGGTGCCATCACCCCCGTTCCCGGTGGCGTAGGACCGATGACCATCTGCATGTTGATGCTGAATACGCTCGCCGCTGGCAAGAAAGAATACTACAAATAACGCCGAAATCGGGGAGGAAACACGGCGAGAACACTACGGAAGTGCCGATTTCCTCAAAAATAAGGATTGTGGGTGTAAAGGAAAATGCGTTCCTTTGCACCCACAAACATCATATACCATGCCCGGAACAACGGTATGGCATACATCCTTATACAAGGGATTTTCAGGGAAAAATCCATGGAAATCCAACCTAAACAACCGATTCTGACGTGCTCATTACACTCCTTTTCACAGCATTCCTCCAGCCTGTCGCCGACGATGTCCGACCTATGGCTGACGATACGTTGCATACCGTCTCCCTCGATGAGGTCTCCGTGGTGTCAACCCCCAAGGAAACCGGCCGTCTGCGCCAACAACCCGCAGCGGTAAGCCTCATCAGCCAGGACATCATGACGGCATCACACGTCACCAGCGTCAAAGGTGCCAGCACCATTGTCCCCAACCTTTTCATCCCCGACTATGGTAGCCGCATCACCTCGGCCGTATATTTGCGTGGCGTAGGTAGCCGCATCAACACGCCGGCTGTGGCACTTTATGTCGACAACATCCCATATTCCGATAAGTCGGCATACGATTTCAACTTCCACGATATCGAACGTATCGATGTCATTCGCGGACCTCAGGGCACGCTTTATGGGCGGAATGCCATGGGAGGTGTCATACGTGTCCACACCCGCAACCCGTTTTTCTATCAAGGAACCGACATAAAACTGGGTTATACCACGGGCGATAACCACCACAATGTCTCACTGACGCACTACCATCGTCCGAACGACAAGGTGGCATTCTCCGTAGGCGGATACTACGAAAGCGGCAGTGGGCTCTACGAGAACGCCACTTTGCAGCAGGATGCCGACAGAATGAGGGCCGGAGGTGGGCGAGTCAGAGCCGTTTATCACGCATCCGACGCCTGGAAGTTCGACTTCACGGCATATTATGACTACAATCGTGAGCGCGCCTATCCGTACCGTTACCTCGGAAGTGCCGATGCCGGGGAGGAAAGTCGTGAGGAACTCGTCGGAAACATCTGCAACAACCGCCAGCATTCCTACCGTCGTTCGCTCGCAGGCGGCGGTTTGAGCATCGAACATACGGCATCCACGTGGAGTATGACGGCAGTTACCGGCACACAGTTCCTCAACGACCGTATGTTTCTCGACCAGGATTTCATCGCAGACGACATTTATACCCTCGAACAGTGCCAACGTCTGCGGACAATCAGCGAGGAACTCATATTCAGAAGCCGTTATCGCGACTCCCGATGGCAATGGTTGGGAGGTCTGAGTTTCCTCTATCAGGCCCTGCACACCAAAGGTCCCGTCACGTTTTACGGCGATGGCCTGCGATGGCTTGAGGGAAACATCAACGGAAATATGCCGGATGCCTCGAAACTTGGCATGCTTTCGACCATGGGATTTACGGGGATGGGCGTACGCTTTACCGATGATCGCCTGGAAATGGGCGGCAGTTTCGATACGCCGGTGCTCGGTGCCGCGGCCTTCCACCAAAGCACTTTCACCCTGACACCTCGGCTTTCTGCCACCATAGGTTTGAGAATTGACTACGAACATTTGGCGATGGACTACCATGCACCCTCGAAGGTCAACTATCAGTTTACCATGCCCAATGCCCAGAACGACAAGATGTCGGTCGACCTTGATGCGCTCCAGAGCCGCCTTCTCTACGATGGTAAGTTGAAAGACGACCATCTTCGCCTCCTGCCAAAGTTCGCTCTCCGCTATCGTTTTGCCGAAAATCGCGGCAGCCTTTACGCCTCCGCCGCCATGGGACAGCGCAGTGGCGGATACAATCTGCAGATGTTTGGCGACCTTTTGCAGGGAGCCCTCAGCGTAGACATGATGAAAGGCATCCGAGAGGGCGTAGTAAATTACCTCGAATCTCTGATCTCCAGCACGCCAAACATGCCATCCGTGATTCCCGATCCCGAGAATCCGGGCACATTCATCCCCTTGCCGGAATACGTCGACCGCACAATGGCAACGAAAATGCCGCAGTTCGAGACGCCGGATATCCATCAAGTGGTCTACAAGCCCGAATATTCGTGGAATTATGAGGCGGGAACTCACCTCGATATCTCCGGCGACGGCCGCCTTTCTGCCGATGTTGCCGTCTTTTTTGTCGATACCCGCAACCAGCAGATTGCGCGTTTTGCCGACTCCGGACTCGGACGAATGATGGTGAATGCCGGGCGAAGCCATAGTTGCGGAGCCGAACTTTCCCTGGTGGCACACCCATGGCGCGGACTCGTTCTACGCGGTGATTACGGTTATACCCACGCTGTCTTCAAGAAATACGACGGGGGAAACGATATCGATTATTCGGGAAACTTCGTTCCTTTTGTCCCTCGCCATACCCTGAACGCCGACGCTTCCTATACTTGGAATCTGGGTTCCGGCAGACTGAAAGCCCTGACTTTGGGCGCGAACGTCAGCGGTGCCGGACGCATTTTCTGGAACGAGGCAAACACATATAGCGAGGATTTCACCCCCATCCTCGGGGCACGGCTGGCAGCGGATTTTGGTCTTTTCAAGGTGCAACTTTGGGGTCGCAACCTCACAGACGCGCGTTACGACAGTTTCCTCTTTGAAAGTGCCGGCCGCAAGTTCGCACAACAGGCACGCCCCATACAGGGAGGCATCGACATTTCCATCCATCTTTAACCGCCGGTCCTGCGGAAAACGCAGTTCCGTCTGCGGAAAATACATCCCCATTCTGCGGAAAATACATCCCCATTCTGCGGCAATCCCATTTGTTCAATTCCGCGCATCCGATGTCATTTCCCACATCGTCGTTCATTAACCATCCACATCCTCACTCATAAACTATCCACATCGCCACTCATTATCTATTATATTATATGTCACGAATCCTTACCCTTTTCATCGCTTTTGTTGCATCATTCACCGCTTTTGCCCAAAAACAGGGCCCGATGTCCTTTGCCGGAGCATCCAGTTTCTCGGGAGTCTTCATGGGAATCGAGGTATCTCAGGAGAATCCTTGCGACACTGTCACCTTCGAACTTAAAACAACTTCTACCGGAGACATCACAATGCCTGCCGTCACCTTCAATACAATGAAACTGACAATTCCCAGTTTCACCATCCACAATGCGGAGTTCGACTTCGATTACACCACACTTTCCGCCGCTTTCCACAAGGAACAGGCCATCGAAGAGAGCATAACCGTGGACGATGCTGAGAAGAAAATCAGCGGAACCCTTCACGAAGCGGACTACAACCACGCGGATCGCACCTTCAGTCTGCGGCTGACTTACACCTATGGCAACATGCCCGGCTCCATCACTTACGTCATGACGGGACAGTATGTTCAGCCCGAAGGCATCGAAAACATTGTGGCCGACCGCGAGGATGACCGCATCTACAACCTCTTCGGACAGCGGAAGGCGCAGCCCGGAAACGGCATTTTCATCCGTAACGGCCGTAAGATGATACGTTGACATCGAAACTTTTACCCCTAAACATCCGTATGATATTCACCGCTTTACCACCAAAAGATGTCTCTGCCGACGCAAATTTCGAAACTTTGGCGCAGGAAATGGACGGCAAGCACGAAGAGCGCCGTAAGAAACGTACGTTGCCGGCGGAATGGGCGCCGCAGAGTGCCATTCAATTAACGTGGCCTCATGCCGGAACCGATTGGGCTCCGATGCTCAAAGAGGTGACGGAGTGCTATCTGAAAATGGCCTTCGAGATAGCATCGCGCCAGCCTTTGATGGTCGTTACGCCGGAGCCTGATGCCGTAGCGCAACTCTTGGAGCGGCGTTTGCCCGAAGATGTAAGGAAAAACATCTGCATCCTCGAGGCGCCGACCGACGATACGTGGGCCAGAGACCATGCTTTCATCACCGTAGAGGACACAGATGGATGGCATCTCCTTGATTTCCGCTTCAACGGATGGGGCGGAAAGTTCGAGGCACAACGCGACAACGCCATCAATGCTGCCGCAGTCTACGCCCAGGGTGCCGTGGATGGCCACTACGACGACTGCAATGATTTCGAATTGGAGGGAGGTGCGATAGAAAGTGATGGGCAAGGCACGATACTAACCACCGCAGAATGCTTGCTGAATGCAAACCGTCGGCGCGAAGGTGACGCTGTTCCGCACGTGAACAAGGGCGCTGTGGAGCGATTGCTCGGCGAACGCCTTGGCGCGAAGCGGATACTTTGGCTCAACCATGGCTATCTTGCGGGCGACGATACCGACAGTCACATCGACACGTTGGCGCGGCTTTGCCCGAACGACACCATACTTTACGTGAAATGTGACGACCCCGCCGACGAACATTACGCCGAATTGAAGGCGATGGAGGAGGAGTTGCAGGCCTTCCGCACCGATGCCGGGGCACCATTCCGCCTCATTCCTCTGCCGATGCCCGACGCTTGTATGGAGGAAGGCGAGCGCTTGCCGGCAACTTATGCCAACTTCCTCATCATGAACACGGCGGTGCTTGTGCCAACCTACGGCCAACCGGACAACGATGCCAAGGCTCTCGAACAGGTGGCACAGGCGTTCCCCGGTCGCGAAGTGGTGGGTGTCGACTGCCGTCCCCTCATTATCCAGCACGGAAGTCTGCATTGCTGCACCATGCAGTTCCCGCGTGGAGTGTATAAGTTCGGCCATCAGGAGTGACTTGTGGCGGCTTCTGCGGGTAGCAGTCCCGAATCCTTCATGCTTTTTTATGGCATACGTCATGCCCTTTTTCAGCCTTTCCCGGGGCAGGTTCCGCCGTCGGTTCAGACACATAAGGCACTCTTTTTTCTCTCTCTCAGTAAAACCGATTCCGAAGGCAGGCGCGAAATCCGTCAAATCAAAATTATAGATGCCTCCAAACACGATACAATCGATGATGGAAACCAATCATTCAAAGGTCTATGACGAGGAACTTGCGGCGGCAGGCATCCGGCTTACCGCCCTGCGTTGCCTGATTTGGCGTACGATACGTCAGAGGATGCACAATGCTTTCGCGCTTGCCGATGTGGAGAACTTGCTCTATCCCGTCGACAAGTCCACCATTTTCCGTACGCTGACGCTGTTCTCCGAGGCTCGTTTGTTGCACCTTATCGACGACGGGTCCGGCAGTCAGAAGTACTGTGTATGCCAATGTGACGACGCCAGACACCATCATGGCCACGTACATCTTTCGTGTGTGAAATGCCATAGGACGTGGTGTCTCGACGATGTTCCCATACCTCTCGTCGACGTTTCGCCCGACTTTCTGGTGCGCGAGACGGAGTATGTGGTGAAAGGCATCTGTGCGCAGTGCCGGAAGAGCATGGGATGTTGAGGCGTTCTGCGGGTGTCATGCGAATATTTTCCCTTTTTTCTCCCATTGTTTTTCGCATGGCATCCGCGAAATCTTCTGCATCCTCTTCCCGTTTTCCCCATCTTCTCCTTGCGGACCGCTTGTTTTCAGGGGGGCGAACCGCCTTCATCTCTTTTGCGTGTCGCCTTTTTTTCTTTTTCGAACCATCGTTTCCCCTTTTGGGAAACATTACATTTCCTTCCGCGAACCGCTTCGATTCCTTTCACGGATTTCCCGTCATTTCGTTGTGAAGCCTGAGTCTTTCTTTCGCGGGCAGCCCTTTTTCCTCTCGTGAAATCCCTTTTCCTTTCGTGATTTTTCCTGCCATCAAAGTGAAAGTGTGCTGCCGTGTGTGTGGCAGAACGAGGAGATCCGGTGCGGAATCCCTCGGAAGAACTATCTGGAAGGACGGCTTCCCAACATTGAAACCGACCACAATTCCCGACCTTGTTTCGGAGGGGATGATGGCGTGTGGCAACGAAAATGCCATCATCCGTCTGACGTTCAACGTCTCCATTCTTCATCTTCAGAAGAAGGAGTACGTTGTTTTTTATGCGCTTTGGCCTGATTTCCTGACGAACCGGCGGGGGAATAAAGTGTATGTTTTGCAAAAACTTTTGACCAAAAACGCTGTGGTTCCTGCCGAAAAACGGAGGTTTGTAGCGAAAAGACGTAAGAAATGGCGCTTTTATGCGTATTTTTGCGGCTGAAAATTCCGGAAACCGATGGTACGATGATGCCTGAAACCGGAGAGAACCTCAAACAAAAGGAACAATGAATACAACACTTTGCGATATCGGCATTGGACAACGGGTGCTCATCACCGCTGTGGGCGGGACGGGCAAGTTGCGTCAGCACTTCCTGGATATGGGAGTCATACCAGGCACTGTGGTGCAACTGGTGAAGTTTGCTCCGATGGGCGACCCCATGATCCTTGAAATCCACGGCTATATGCTTTCGCTCTGCAAGGCGGATGCCGCGCAGATTGAGGTGGCTTACGACGTTCCTGAGGAGGAGGTGATTGAGATTCCGAAGCCCCGACGCGCGCACCCCGGATTCGGTGAGATGGGCGAACGCTTCCACGATTCCAGCGAACCCCGGGCGGTGGCACGCGATGAGAAACTCCGATTTGCACTCGTCGGCAACCAGAACTGCGGAAAGACGACGCTTTTCAACCAACTCACCGGCTCCAATCAGCACGTAGGAAACTTCCCCGGTGTCACGGTTGACCGCAAGACAGGTCAGATACGCGGGCACTCGGATACGGAGGTTACCGACCTTCCGGGCCTGTACAGCCTCTCGCCCTATACGACAGAAGAGGGCGTGAGCCGCCGGTTCGTGTTGGAGGAACGTCCGCACGCCATCATCAACATCGTTGATGCCACGAACATCGAACGCAACCTTTACCTTACCATGCAGTTGCTGGAACTGGGTGTTCCCATGGTGCTGGCGCTGAACATGATGGACGAAATGCGCGGCAATGGCGGCACCATTCTCATCAACGAGATGGAACATCAGTTGGGAATTCCCGTAGTGCCCATATCGGCGGCGCGGAACGAGGGTGTGGACGAACTTGTGGAACATGCCATCCACGTGGCGCGTTATCAGGAACCACCTCAGCGTCAGGACTTCTGCCGTGCCGACGATAGCCATGGCGGTTCCCTGCACCGTTGCCTCCATGCCCTGATGCACCTCATCGAGGGCAGGGCTCGTACGGCGGGATTGCCCGTAAGGTTTGCCGCCGGAAAACTGGTCGAGGGCGACGAAAGCGTGCTGGAAGCCCTGCGGCTTGACGGCGAGGAGCGCGAGACCATGCAACACATGCTGCACGTTTTGGAGCATGAACGCCACCTTGATCCGCCGGCAGCCCTGGCCGAAATGCGCTATTCCTTCATCAAAGCCCTGTGCCGCAGGTGTGTGGTGAAGCCACATGAGAGCCGCGAACAGCACAGAAGCAGGGCCATCGACCGGATACTGACGGGTAAGTTCACGGCACTGCCGGCGTTCATCGCCATCATGGCCGTCATCTTCTACCTCACTTTCGACAGTCTCGGCGCGTGGTTGCAGGATGTTTTCGACGAGGGCGTGGGGCTTTTCACCGATTGGTTGTCGGTGGGAATGCAGGGACTTCACATCAGCGAGGTGGTGCAGAGCCTGGTGGTTGACGGCATTTGTGCCGGAGTGGGCGCGGTGGTCAGTTTCATGCCCATCATCGTTCTGCTCTTCTTCTTCCTATCCCTCCTTGAAGATTCGGGATACATGGCGCGCATAGCCTTTGTGATGGACCGCCTGTTGCGCCGTCTCGGACTTTCGGGACGCAGCATTGTGCCCATGCTTTTGGGCTTCGGATGCTCCGTTCCTGCCGTGATGTCGACGCGGACACTCCCCTCCGAACGCGACCGAAGACTGACGATTCTGCTCATTCCCTTCATGTCGTGTACGGCAAAACTCCCCGTCTATGCCTTCCTTTGCGCCGCTTTCTTCCCCGGACGTGGAGGAATCATCATGTTTTCCCTTTATCTGTCGGGCATTATCGTCGGTATTCTCGTCACATTCCTCTATAAATCCACCCTGTTGCGCGGCGAACCCGTGCCGTTTGTCATGGAACTTCCCTGCTATCGTCTGCCTCACGCACGGAATGTGCTGATGTTGATGTGGGAAAAGGCGCGCGATTTCATGCAGAGGGCGTTCACCATCATCTTCCTGGCGAGCATTCTTATCTGGTTCCTGCAGCATTTCGACTTCCGCCTCACCATGGTTTCCGATGCCTCGCAGAGCATGCTTGCCACCATTGCGGGGGGCATTGCGCCCGTGTTCGCCCCCATGGGCTTTGCCGATTGGCGCATCGTGGTGGCGCTCATCTCGGGCTTTATGGCCAAGGAAAGCGTTGTGGGCACCCTCGGAATACTGTTCCCGGCGGGTGCTTTGGCGACGGTCCTTACGGACAATGCCGCGCTTGCCCTTCTCGTCTTCTCGCTCCTCTATACGCCGTGTGTGGCGGCTGTGGCGGCCATTCGCCGCGAACTCAGCAAGCGTTGGGCGTGGTTGGTGGCTGTGGGACAGTGCGTCATCGCATGGCTTTGCGCATGGTTGGTGGCACTGATTGCGGCATAATGCCAGGGCGGATTCGGCACCCGTAAGACACCTTGGCGGAAAGGGCCGACCACGGCTTCGGCACCCGCAAAACGGAGGGCTTGGAACGGTGCTGGAAAAGTGCCGCACTTTGTGAGGGAATGTTCCGTACTTTACGGTCGGAAGTTCCGTACTTTCTGATGGAAAAAGCGGCACTTTTTAAGGCACATCCCCGCCTCCTTCATCAGCCTTTGCGGATGCCGCTGCGAGGGGTGGCGGATGATGCCTCTCGGACGATATGAACAAGAGGTCGGGATGCTCCGGAACGGGCATCCCCTTCTTCTTCCTGTTCGCGGAAAAAGATGGGTGATGAATCCTTTTTTCCACAGCGTCCGAGGTTCGTAATCCCCCTTTTTTAGTGAAAAATATACATAGAACACAATGAATATCGCTACTTTTATCGTCGTCGTCATCATCGTTTTGTTGGTGATGATGGCTGTTCGTCACCTGCGGAACGGGCACGGAAAATGCGGATCCACGGGTTGCGAGAACTGCCGGAAGCGCGGAAAATGCGATGATTTCCGGTGATTTGACATTTTTAGTGCAGAAAACTTTGCGTGTTTCAATAGTTTTGCATACCTTTGCAGCGCGTTCCGGAAATAGGTTTTGCCGCATCTTGCCTCCCCAATCGGCCGGGAAGAGGGCGGAAGATGCAGGAACCGACGGACGGAACCTACACATAATGAATGACATGGAACTATGAAAACTATCAGAACATTGGCATTGGCGATGCTTGCCATAGCCTTCTGCGGAGCGACGGCGCAGGCACAATCGTGGCACAGGCCGGCAAAACCTCACGAAAACTCGCGCTATTTCAACAGCGGAGGATCGGACTTCAACCGGAAGAAATCACATCATTTCAAGAAAAACGACAGCGGATACGATGACGTTCCGGTGGCTTTCGAGGTAGGACTCGTGACAAAGCGCTATGGAACACGGCTCTTCGGAGGGGGAAGACACCACGAAAACCTCTGGGGAGAGCACAATAAGTTCCTCAATGGCGTGCAGTTCGGCATCTCGTTGCAGCCGACGTGGGACAATAACTTTGGTTTCCGCACCGGATTGTTCTACGAACTCTATGTTTCCAACAGCAGTGCCGTGCAGATGATGGGGTATAACCGCTTCACAGAACACGACCTCTACGTGCCGTTGCAGGCTGTTTACCACATAGAAACCGCGTCACCGCTGTGCATCGATGTCAGTACGGGCTTCGGTTTCAACGTGGCCATGGCTGGCGTTTACCGTTCTTGGGGGCGCGAAGGTTGTAGCCACGGGCAGAAATATGGCAACTATCTCAATCCCGGCGAGAGCATTGTCGACACCGACAACTGGCCATGGAGGGCAGCGGAGACGGGAGGTTTCAGCACCATGAACGAACGTGTGGACGAGGCGATACCCGACCGCGTGAATGCAATGTGGGAAATCGGAGTTTCCGTCCGCTACGATCATTTCAAGGCAGGTATGAACTATGGCCTCGGATTGAACGACCAGGAATTCTACGAACACGCGCGTACAAGACAGAATAAGTTCACCTTCTCCCTCGGAGTGGTGTTCTGACGGCGGGAATCTGTCCGAAATTTTTTTCCGATTTCGCGGCAGTTTCCGAGGTGAAAATCCTTTGCGGATTAAGGAGAACTTCGGAGTGTCCGAATGATTCTGTGGAAGTGTTCGAGGTGGAAATCCTCTGTAAATAAAGGAAAGTGCAGATTATTTCCCTGAATCAATAGGCTTTTTGAGCCGGAAAGAGGCGAAAGTGGATAAAATGCACTCCGCAACGGTATTCGAAAACGTTTGGGAAGGTAATTCTCGAAACCCGAAAAAATGATAGAAAGGTCCCGTGGCAGATGCTGCAGGGCCTTCTTTTTTTTTTCGAAATCAAGTGAAATGGATCGGTTTCCCCCATTGTTTCTTCCGCAAAATTCTGTACCTAAACAAGGATTTCTCGGCGCATTCCTTCCGTTTCCCCCGCTGTTTCGCATATAAAGTCCTTCGTCCGACGGTAGATTTCCCCGTGCATTCCTTCCGTTTCCCCCGCTATTTCATTTACAAAGCCTTGCCTCCGATGGAAGATTTCCCGGCTTTTTTTCAGATACTTCCGGATTTTATGTGTTGAATGACAGGTGATAAACGTTACATTTTCAAAACGCAATATGGAAAAATGCCGCGTGAAAGTGAACAGATGAGGCGTTTTCAACCGAAAAACTTTGTATGCTCGCTTTTCTTCCCTATATTTGCAGACGTTTTTATGCGCGGAAAGTTGCGGAAACTGTTGCGCATGACGAACGACCACACTACAAAACCACAAAATCACAGCAGTATTTTCTTCACATCTCCTTTTCAAATTTCATAAAAATGGAAGATAGAACAGCCCTCAATCGCCAACTTGCGCAGATGCTCAAAGGCGGCGTTATTATGGACGTTACCACACCCGAACAGGCACGAATTGCCGAAGCCGCAGGTGCATGTGCGGTAATGGCACTGGAACGTATCCCCGCTGACATCCGCGCAGCAGGGGGAGTTTCACGTATGAGTGACCCCAAAATGATCAAAGGTATCCAAGAAGCCGTCAGCATTCCCGTGATGGCGAAGTGCAGAATCGGGCACTTTGCTGAGGCACAAATCCTGGAAGCCATCGAAATTGACTATATCGACGAGAGCGAAGTGCTCTCTCCTGCTGACGATGTTTACCACATCGACAAGCGCCAGTTCAAGGTGCCTTTTGTCTGTGGTGCAAAGGATCTGGGCGAAGCGCTCCGCCGTATCAGCGAGGGTGCTACGATGATTCGTACCAAAGGTGAGCCCGGAACCGGCGACGTTGTCCAGGCTGTGCGCCACATGCGTATGATGCAGAGCGAGATTCGCCGCATAACTTCACTCAACGCTGACGAACTTTATGAGGCTGCAAAGCAACTGCGCGTACCCTTCGAACTCGTACAATACGTTCACGACAACGGACGTCTGCCGGTCGTAAACTTCGCTGCCGGTGGCGTGGCTACCCCTGCTGACGCTGCACTTATGATGCAACTTGGTGCCGAGGGCGTGTTTGTAGGAAGCGGAATCTTCAAGAGCGGTAACCCCGAAAAGCGTGCGCAGGCTATCGTGAAGGCCGTCACCAACTATAACAACCCCAAGATTCTCGCTGAACTCAGCGAAGACCTTGGAGAGGCTATGGTGGGTATCAACGAGAGCGAAATCCAACTCCTTATGGCTGAACGCGGTAAGTAATCCGCAAAAACAATAGTGGATTCTGAGGCCTTTGACAATACTATGTCGTCAGGGCTTCGGAATCCTCTTTTTTTGACGGTAGGTGGTATGGATTGCCATCGCCGTTCTTCTGCCATCATTCGGGGGAATGCCTTGTTGGCATGATCCGTCCTTTTCATGCTGAAAGGCTGATCTGTTGTTCCCGAAAAACCGTGGATGGGTAAACGTATATCATTGTTTTACGCGCTGAAACGTGGTTTACCTGTTACGCATAACAAAGTTATTTATTCTGTACACTTACTTATTTCCTCATATTATATGAAGATTGCCATTCTCGCCCTCCAAGGGGCGTTTGCCGAACACGAGGAGGTGCTTCGGGCATTGGGCGCGGAAACGTTCCTCATACGCAACCGTGCTGACTGGGACATCGAGAAAGATGCCCTCGTTATTCCCGGTGGCGAAAGCACAGCCATGACGCGAATCATGCGCGACCTTGAACTTTGGGAACCCATCTCCGAGGCTTTGAACCAGGGCCTTCCGGTGTTCGGAACCTGTGCCGGACTGATTATGCTCGACGATGCGCATCTTTCCACCATGAACATCACTGCACAGCGCAATGCTTACGGACGTCAACTCGGAAGTTTCTACACTGAGGACGAATTTTGCGGCATTGGAAAGGTGCCGATGACGTTCATCCGCGCTCCATACATTGAGCGCGTGGGCGAAGGTGTGGAGGTGCTGGCGACGGTCGACGGAAAGGTCGTGGCGGCACGTCAGCAACATCAACTTGTTTGCGCGTTCCATCCCGAACTGACGCCCGAGGATACCCGCATACACCGCTATTTCCTCGATATGATTCAGGGGAAATAAGTCATGAAATCTCCGCAGCAGTCACCCGTCTGTTGCGGTTTTTTTTTCGCTTTTCTGCCCAGCCTCCTTCGGAATGTGCGGCAGGTGAGGGTGGAGAAGTGAGCGACAGGGCGATGCTCCCCCGCGTTTCGTATGGCAAAACATTCGTGAAGGAGAGGCATTATTGTCACTGTTCATCAAGCGAATTTCCGCAGTGTTGGGCAAGGACGGTGGTGGTCGGGTGGGAGAAGAGCAGGGTATTGGTTGACGGAGGATGCGGGGCGAGGAACTCGAGTGTGGAGGTTGGAGGGATGAAAGGTGAAGATTTTTACGGAAAACGTAAGGCGCTGAGAATTGAATAATCTGAAGTAGGGGACAGGAAGTTCAAAAATATTCAATTCTCAGCGCCTTAATTTGCCCTAAAAATGTCAATAAAATAGATGTAAATTATTGATATTTAATAAGTTAAAATGGATGTTTTCTGCGAAAATTTCGTTGAAATCCATTCGGCTTCCAGCACTTTTTTGAGGGCTGTCCGGCAATGTTTAGCCCGTTTCTCCGCATTTTAGGCGCTAATGTCCCATTTCCATAAGACGTATTGCGGGAGTGTTGCATGGAAAGTTCTCTTTGTTTCAAAAAATGAACGATAGTTTTTGTTCGGAAAGCCGGAATTTACGGAATAGAAACTTGATGAAACTTTGTCGTAATACGGGAATATGGCGTGAAATTTAGCCGATAAGTGCGGTCTGTTTTCCTGATTTTATCGTTTGAGGATGCGAGAAGTCCGGATAAAAAGACCTCCACAAACCATCGGAAACTTGGTTTGTGGAGGTTTGGAATATGGGAATTTTAGTCGTTATTTTGCCGTTTGAATGCTCTCCCAAAGTGGGATTTCTGGAAGGAAAGTGGCGGTCATTGTCGTGTAATCCATGTGACAACAGAAGTGTTTTTTGCCGTTGCTGACCACCAGATATTCGGCATGAAGGGCTGAATTGTAACTGCGGATTTGTTCGAAAACACCCTGGGTAATGGCGATGGTTGGCGCTTTATATTCGACAATCATCAGCGGTTTTCCATCGGAAGGTGAGTAGACGACCGTGTCGCAACGCCGTGTTATGCCCCCAATATTCAGACTAATTTCGTTGGCAATCAGAGAACTTGGATAGCCAAGATGGTGAATGAGGAAAAGAACAAAGTGTTGTCTCACCCATTCCTCGGCACTTAGTGTGATGAAGCGGCGGCGTTGGGGGTCGAAAATCTCGTACCTACCGTTTGCTGTTGCGCGGATTTCAGAGGAAATCGGTGGGAGTTGGAGTGGTGGAAAACGGTTTGCATTCATCTTTTTTCAAGGAGAAAATGTGGCTTTTTGTTGCGTTGACTCTTGCGTTCATCAGCATATTTTACCAGTTTGAATCAACTGTTTCGCCTGCAATGACCAGCATATTTATTAGTTCAAATCAAGCATTTCGCCTGCAAATATCGGCATTTTTATCAGTTTGAATCAAGGCTTTCACCTGCAAATATCGGCAATTTTATCAGTTTGAATCAAGGCTTTCACCTGCAAATATCGGCATATTTATCAGTTCAAATCAAGCGTTTTACCTGCAAATATCAGCATTTATGCCAGTTCAAATCGAGCATTTCGCCTGCAAATATCGGCATTTTTATCAGTTCAAAGCAAGCATTTTACCTGCAAATATCGGCAATTTTATCAGTTTGAATCAAGCCTTTCACCTGCAAATATCAGCATTTATGCCAGTTCAATCAAGTATTTCACCTGCATTTATCAGTGCTTTTATCAGTTTGATCAAGCGTTTTTCCCGTATTTACTGATGCTTTAGCAGTTCGAATCAAGCGTTTCGTTCGTATTCTGCGGTGTCTTTACAGGTTTGGTCCAAATGTTTTGTCCATCTTGAAAGGGCTGTTTATTTGTTCGGACCAAACGATTCGTAGGTGCCATCGTCGTAAAAGACGCGGATTTCTTTGATTTTTCGTGCCTTTTTGTCAAAACAATTTAAGGTTTTTAACTCTGCGATTGCTTCCAAGATCTGTGTTTCTGATGACGTTTGCTGAACTTTCGATGTCATAGTGGGCCTTTTTGCGATCGCAGGTTCGGACATGTCAAAGAGCGATAGCTCACTTTCATTGGCAAATGCGGGTAGGGGCGTGTCATCTTGCGGAATTTCCATCGTAGCACTACCGTCTCCGGAGAGCGGAAGCAGCATATCTCCTTCGCCAAACAGCAACCAGTTGATGCTTACTGACGGATAAGCCTGATGGATTGCTTGTACAAGATTGTTGGTGGGTGCGGTCTTTCCTTTATAAATATTGGAGATTGTGGCTGGCGCCACGGCAAGTTCGTTGGCGAATTGCATCTGCGTGAGATGAAAATGCTCCATGATTTTTCGTACGCGGTCTTTCATAATGCTGCGAAATTTGTGGTGATGTCTGTTATGAAGGGTGATGCATCCGGTGGCATTCGTCGGAGGAATGTTGCGCGATGTCCGGCATTTTGTCGGGGGAGGTGGGGGAGTGACGTGGCTGTTCTTCAGGTCCTGGTCATCAAACCTTCGGATCGTTGCGTCCCGGTTCTCCGCTCTTTGCATCCCGGTCCTCCGTTCTTCGCGTCCCGGTCCTCCGCTCTTCGCGTCCCGGTCCTCCGCTCTTCGCGTCCCGGTCCTCCGTTCTTCGCGTCCTGGTCCTCCGTTCTTCGCGTCCCGGTTCTCCGCTCTTTGCATCCCGGTCCTCCGTTCTTCGCGTCCTGGTCCTCCGCTCTTTGCGTCCCGGTTCTCCGTTCTTCGCGTCCCGGTCCTCCGCTCTTCGCGTCCCGGTCCTCCGCTCTTCGCGTCCCGGTCCTCCGTTCTTCGCGTCCCGGTCTTCTGCTCCCTGTTCTTTGGTCTTCCGATTTTTGTGCCCGAATTTCCGTTGTTCATCGTAGGGTAGTGGCGCACTTTTTTACGATTTACCAAGACCTCTTTTTCTCTGGTTGGGTAATGGCGTACACGATGACGTGGTTTTCGGATGTCGGTACAAAGTTAAAACTAAAAAATGAGACCACAAAGAATATGAATATCAAAAGTGTAAAAATAAATTTTACGGGTGTAGAAATGTAAATTCCACGATGTTAAATGTCGATTTTATAATAATAAATTGCAGAAATATGGGATTTACTTTTGTGTAGTTTGAGAAATGTAAAGCGTTGTTTAAGCATCTTTAGGCTAAGTAATTGATTGTTAGCGTGTATAATACGGTATATTTGACTTTAATCTACGTTTTACGAATGTGATTGTGCCATAATTGTTGTACAATCCTTTAATTTTAGTGATGTAAAACACGTAAATTGGTGATATTGAGCGCTATATAATACGTGAAACGTGTTGAATAATTATAGATTTAGCATTGCGAATTTATCAAGGTGAAGCAAAAGTGTAAATATTCCTGTTTATAAAATTAGTTTATATCCGCGGATATTCCTGTTAAGGTGTGTGGCGGTACTTTATAAAAGTAAAGCGTAAGTGTAAACAGATTGTAGAAGTTTGAATGTTAAAATACGCTAAAAGTAAATGTGAGCGTGGTGATAAATGCTGAAAATGCTGAATTTTCTTATATTTCCGACCGTACTTCGGAATGGTGACTTCCGTGCCTGTTCTCAGGAGTGCAGAATTTGCCTTAAATTCTTCTGTATCAGCGTTTAAGACCTCAAAATTTCGTATGAAAAAGGTCGGCTAAAAAATCGTTTTTTTTCAGTAAAATACCCCGAAAATGCCGCGTAAATGACAAAAAACGCCCTATTTTTACCTCTAAGCATCCCTGCTTTTGGGGATAAATTGCCCTATTTTTACTTTTATTTCCGAGCGTTTTGCCTCCAAAGTTGTGCAAAAGTGAAAAAATGTCGTGAATACGTGCTGTTTGAGATCAGGTAATCGACCTAAAAACCTGCCTGAAAAGTCTGAAAATGGCGGATTTTTAGAATAAGAAAAACGCTATTTCCTATTGTAGAAGTCTGAATTTGGTGCAGAAAAAAGCAGAAAACCATGGGTGATTTTCTGCGTTTAAGTTGTCTGGTAATGCGTGTTTGCGGTGCTTTTATCGCCTGTCTTGACGTAATTTTTCGTCTTTCTTGGTGTCTTTTTCCTCTTTTTCGGTGTGTTACTTCGTCTTGTATGATGCGTTTTCCTGTCTTTTCCGGTGCGCGTTTTCGGGGTTGTTGGAGGATTTCCCGCACTGTTCCCGAGGTGGAATCCTAATTTGTCGCGTTGTGGCGGGGATATTTCAAGAATGATTTTCTGCGTTTTTTTTGAGGAAAATTCCGTGGGTTTTGTTTTTGGTTCCGATGGAATTAAGAACCGGTTTTGAAGATGGAGACGAAGAAATCCGCAGGTTCTGATGCTGGGAGCCGATGGGAAACGGGTCCGGTTTTGAGGATGAGAATGGGGGTGTTTGCAGTTTTTGATGCCGGAACCGATGGAAATTGGAGCCTCTTTTGGAGGGGTGGAATGAGGGTTCCGTAGTGTCCGTGACGTATATCGATATATGTGGGATTCAGTCGTGGAGGATGAAAAAAGCAAGTTCCTTCATCAGGTCGCCTTCTTCCGTCGAAGGGTTGTCGACACCCTTTGAACGTGCATCGGTACGTCTGATCATGCTGATAATCTCCATCACTTTCCGTCCTTTGTATCGCTGCATTGCCGGTAGGATATTGCGCTTTACGGAGTAGACATTTGCCCCGGTCCAAGCCGCAATTCCATCGACTGTCTTCTCCGGAGCGTAGTATGCAAGCATCAGATTCTGGTAGAATTTGAACAGCGCAGCCAGGGTTTTCGTTATCGGATTCTGCTTGGTATTTTTGTCAAAATACTTTAAGATTTTCATAGTCTTCAGAATATTCCTCTCCGAAAGGGCGTCAATCAGTTCGTAAACATTGAATTCTTTGGAGATTCCAATGTGGTTCATGACGAGATCCACGCTGATTTTCCGGTTTTCTGCGGTCAATGATAGCAGAAGTTTGTCGATTTCTCCCGCCATTCTGTTGAGGTCGGTGCCCACATGTTCCGCCAAAATCGTCTCGGCCTGCGGTTCGATGGCCGCTTTGTGCCGCGTTACGTAGTTGCGAATCCATTGTGGCATCTGGTAATCGCGCAATTTGTTGCTTTGATAAACAACTCCCACCTTCTCGATGACCTTCATTACGCCCGTTCTTTTGGCGTCAATCTTGTCGTTGTAATGGCAAAAAATCACCACGCTCATCGGATGCGGGTGTTTGAGATAATCGGACAACGGCTCCATGTTTCCGATTTTCTGCGCGTCCTTCACCACGATAACCTGTTTGCCATCCCCCATCGGGTACGCCAGAGCCGCTTGAACAATCTCCAGCATACTGACGTCGGAGCCGTAGACTGTTGTCAGGTTGAAGTCGCGGTCCTCGGGTTTCACAACGGTGTTGCTGATAAACGTTGCCAGACGGTCGATGTAATACGTTTCCTCTCCCATAAAATAATATATAGGAGCGACTTTTCCGCTCTGGATGTCGCGTATGATGGTCTCGTGCGTGATGGCGTTCGTTGCTTTTTTTGCCATAATGCGTATAGTAGGGTGTTGATGTTGAAGGTGGGTGTTGTGGCGGTTCGCCGTATGGTTGGCGCGGGCTCTCCGCGTTCTTGGCATCGTTCCGCAGCATTATCTCCGACGGTCTGTTCAAATGTATCGGCGGTTCTTCGTATGGTTGACGCGGGCTCTCCGCGCTTTTGGCGTCGCTCCGCAGCATTGCTCGCGGTGGTCTGCCCTATTGCTTTCGGCGTTCCTCCGCGTTGTCCGCGCTACCCCACCTCGTTCTTACGGGTGTTTGTGCTGCCAGGTGCCGGCGTCCGCGAATCCCGTGACGTTAGATCTGTTCGCGCGAGTCGGCAGGCCTGTTGCTCCTCCGGCGTGTGCGTCGGCGGAGAAGTCCGCGAAATTCAGGCTGTCCATCCGGTGTTTCTGGTGCGAAGTCCGGTGAATTACTACGAATGTTCTCTGTTCCGGCTGATGAAACAATGGCGGGCTACCATTCGTACTTCAAATGTCTCAATGTCTTTCTGTCGCCTTGTACGAATTGAAGCGCCTGAATACCGATCTGAACGTGCGTTTTTGCGAAGTGTGCGGTCACATGATTGTCCGATTTTTCCGTCTTGACGCCTTCGGGAGTCATCGGATTGTCGCTGACGAGGAGCAGCGCACCGGTAGGGATATGATTGTAAAATCCGCAGGTAAACAGGGTGGCTGTCTCCATATCCACGCACATTGCCCGCGTGTTTCTCAGGTATTCCTTGAATTTTTCATCGTGTTCCCACACCCGTCGGTTGGTGGTATAGACCGTTCCTGTCCAGTAGTCCATTCCCTCGTCGCGCAGTGCTGTCGACACCGCACGTTGGAGCATGAACGCCGGAAGTGCGGGAACTTCGGGCGGAAAATAGTCGTTCGACGTACCCTCGCCTCTGATGCCTGCCAGGGGAAGTATGTAGTCTCCCAGCGCTGTCTTCTTTGATATGCCGCCGGTTTTTCCGAGGAAGAGGACGGCGCGTGGCTTGATGCTCGAAAGCAGGTCCATGATCAATGCCGCGTTGGGTGAGCCCATTCCGAAGTTGACCATCGTAATTCCCTTTGCCGTCACGCAACGCATGTTGGCATCGTATCCCACAGCCGGGGTGCCGGTCAGTTCGCAGAATATGTCGAGATAATTGTTGAAATTGGTCAGAAGGATAAGGTCTGAGAAGGCGTCGAGTGGCGTTTTCGTGTAACGTTGCAGCCAGTTTCCGCAAATCTCCTCCTTGTTTTTCAATATCGGTTCCATGATAAGGTCGGTGAAGTGTGGGTGAATGTTGTTCCGGCGGTGGCAATCCGTCTGCCGTGGTGTGGTATTACGCGCGTTGCCCATCCCCCCTTCCCGTTTCCCGTTTGCCGTTCCCTTCGGGGGAAATTCCTGTGTGGAAACCCTGAGGATATCGGGGCAAGGCTGAGGATGGCCTGCGGTCGTATGGTTCTTAAATTAAGCAAAATTAGGCAGAATTTGCCGATATTTGCGATATTTTGCCGAAAATCTTATGATTTTCAGTTGAAAAACCTTTAGAAATGTGCGGAACCCTTTCCTGCAAATCATTTATGGCGGATTCTGCGAAGTTCCGCAATATTTTTATTAAGGTACGCCCTCAGGAATGGCTTTGTTGGATTCCGTATCAGTTTCCTGCTGAGAAAGCCCCTAAAAACGGCAATGCTGATTTGCGGAATGCTCCTTGTTGCTTTCCGGCATGCTCCGATTTCCGTTGTGCCCGTTGCCGCCTCCGCAATGCCGCCAGCCCCATTGTCGGGACCGAGGTCTCCCGCCATCTTCCCTGCGTTTCGCGTTCATACAACACCGGTTTTTCGCGTGCCGTCTGTTGCCCTTTCCGCCAAAGTCCTTACAGCACGACGGAATCTCCGCATCCGGGTGGCGTACGACTTGCATCGGTCTTTTGTCGATGCCCGCTTATTCCCCTTTTTTGCCGATGCGAAAAAACTACAATTCTTTTGACAATGCTCCGCTCTCATTCTGGATGGGTTCCAGACATTTTCTACATCTTTTCTGCGCTTTCCCAAACGTTTCCCTGATGCCGCAGGTGGCAAATGCGGTGCTTTCGGATGGAAATCTCCTTGAAACGCTGTCCGGAAGACGAAAAACGTACTTAGTCGGCGGTGCTTAGTGGCGAAAACTGTCAGGATTTTATTCGGAAAGTTCCGATGTTTAAAGTGAAAAGTTCCGAAGTTTCTGTCAGAAATCCCCACACTTTCCGCCAGATGCTTTGGGAAACACGGCAGAATGTTCAGAAAAAGGCATCCGTATTTTTCGTCCTCTTGATGGATTGTCCGTCCATGACGATGTTTTTTCACGAAAAAAAGACCTGTTTTCATCGAAATCTGTTGACAAAATGTCGTAAGGAATGCTTCGATAAAATCAGGTCAAGGTCCGCCAGGACGTCCGTGTCTTCCGCTGCCGCGTCGCCCTGAGCGCAGGTGCTCCGCCCTGGTTGCCGCTCCCATTTCCGGTTGCAGCCCGTGCGTCTTCCCGTTTTTTTCGTGTGTTTCAAGGTTGTTCCCAAAGTGTTCCCCGCACTGTCCGCCGGCAACGTTCCCTCTCTTTCCTGCCTACTTCCCACCCTTCCGCTTCCCCCTCCCCGTGCTTCCTGCCGGCCGTCATGGCCCTTCTAGCAAGGCGTTTGCGGTTTTGTTCCTAAAAACGCCCCATTTCTGGCGGACATCCGTAAACGGTTCGGCGTGCGGTTGCCTGTAAAATCCTCTGGAGAACATCGCGGAAAAAACATTCTATTGCCGCGTTCTCATGTTGAAAGACGCGTGTTCGAACGCGGTTGATGCCGGCCTTTGCCCGTCGTTACGGCGGGGAAACCGGGGCGTTCCGGAGGTTTCGTCCGGCAATATCGCCGTGCTTTCCGCCTCCCCAATCCCCGCATTTTTGCAAAGTTACTGAACAATATGGCGTGTAAAACAAATTCATTGTGCGGTTTTTTTGACCTTTCCCTTGGAAAATGCCGTGAAAAGCGTAATTTTGCACCATATATGAAAATCAAAGAAGTCGTAGAGGCCCTTGAAAATTTTGCTCCTCTGCCCTTGCAGGAAGGCTATGATAATGCCGGCTTGCAATGCGGATTAACAGAAAGCAAGTGTTCAGGGGCATTATTGTGTCTTGATGTCACGGAAGATACCATAGTTTCTGCCGTAGAGCACGGCTGTAATCTCATCGTAAGCCACCATCCTTTGCTCTTCCGTGGGCTGAAATGCATCGCCGATGATGGGTATGTGGAGCGCTGTGTGCGGCGTGCCATCCTTTCGGATGTTGCCATCTATTCCGCCCATACCAACCTCGACAATGCTGATGGCGGCGTTTGCCACGAAATGGCCCGTCATCTCGGTCTGACCGATGTGGAGTTTCTCCTCCCATCGTCCGACGGCCGCAGCGGAAGTGGCGTCATCGGCAACATAGTCCCCACGGAAGCCCCCGCGATGCTCCGTCGTTTGAAGGAAATCTTCGGCGCCGGCTGCGTCCAATACAGCGAAGGTCCGCAGCAAACCATTGCACGTGTGGCGCTTTGTGGCGGTTCCGGCGACTTCCTTATCGACACTGCCTGCAAGCGGGGTGCGGACATTTTCGTCACAGGCGAGATAGGTTACCATCGTTTCTTTGGTTTTGACCGCCGGATGTGGCTTGCTTCGCTCGGACATTACGAGAGCGAACGCTACACTCCACGGCTGATGGAGCGCGTTTTGCGGCAGTCGTTGCCCGAATTGCGGACAGTTGTCTACGAAGCCTCCACCAGTCCGGTGCGCTATTTATAGCCTCCCCCCTCGCCCTTCCCCGCCGTTCCTCCGGAAGGGCCGAGTATCCCCCCGGCAAGACCCTTGTTCACCCATTGCGGAAAATATGCTTTTCCATAGGTGAAGTCCCGGTCTTGTTCAGGTGATGTTGCGTATTCCGGCAATGGAAATCATTGTCTCCGTCGGTAAAACGATATGGACAAATGGTGCAGACCATGGCATTTTCCGTTAAAACGACGGACTTCCAACGGTAAATCATCCCTCGTTCCTTTCCGGAACAGCCGCAAACAGAGGAACCATCATCAAAGCAAAAAACTAAAAACACTAATATGGCAAGCCGTACAAAAGAAGTAATGCCCGCCGAAATGAGCGTGGAACAGAAGTTGAAGAACCTTTATCAACTTCAAACAAAGTTGTCGGAGATAGACAAAATCCGTACTCTCCGCGGTGAACTTCCTGTGGAAGTGCAGGACCTTGAGGACGAAATCGAGGGTCTTCACCATCGTTTGTCGAAGTATGAGCAGGAAATCAGTGACTTCGAAGCCGTCATCGTGGATAAGCAGAACTGCATTCGCGAAGCCCGGGCCATGATGGAAAATTACAGAGTGCAACTGGATCAGGTTAGTAATAACAGAGAATACGACACGTTGCAGAAGGAAATCGAGTACCAGTCCCTCGAAATCGAACTGTTGAACAAGCAAATCCGTGACATAGACCGGCAGATTGAGGCTCGACAGTCGGACCTTGTGAAGGGACGTAGCGTGATTAAGAAGAGAACTGACGACCTTGAGGTGAAAAAAGCGGAACTTGACGAGATAGTTACCGAGACTCGTGCCGAAGAAGAGCGCCTTCGCGAAAAGGCACGCAGCATTGAGGTGAGCATAGAGCCGCGTCTTCTGGCTGCTTTTAAGCGTATTCGCAAGAGACTCCGCAATGGTCTTGCCATCGTTTACGTCAATCGTGAGGCTTGTGGCGGATGTTTCAACAAGATTCCCCCACAGCGTCAACTCGATGTCCGCATGCATAAGAAGATCATCCCTTGTGAATTCTGTGGACGAATCCTTATCGATCCTGAACTCGCCGGCGTAAAAACTGAGCCCGTTGAGGAGACAAAGCGCACAAGAAGAGGCGGAAGAAAGACCGCTGCTGCCAAGTAATTCCTGCGGAAAAGCAAAGAAAAAGGTCCTGCAAATGGGTTGACCGGCACTTGATGTGCGGCATTGACCGATTTGCAGGACCCTTTATCATTCTTCGGGCTCCCGGCGTCTGACGGGGGATATGCGTCATTTCCCATAGAAAACATTCCTTTTTTCCGTAAGGAATATAAATGTATTCTGTGCGAATCGTTTACGTTTGCAGTCAGGAGCAGTTGCTTTTCCAGTGCGAATCGTTTACGTTTGCAGTCAGGAGCAGTTGCTTTTCCGGTGCGAATCGTTTGTCTTTTCAAGGGAAAATTGCGGTGTTCTCTGTCATAATTGTCCGTGTTTTCTGACGGATGTTTTGCGCATTATACAAGTACTATCCACAGTCAAATTCTCGAATTTCCATTATTTCCATTCCTTTTTCAAAAGGCCGTCAGCGCCGTCATCGAACATGAAGATACATCTTATTGTGGTTGGCAAGACCACCGACAGCCGTCTCGATGCCCTTATCGCGGATTACACCAGCCGATTGGGGCATTATATCCCTTTCAGCATTGAGGTTGTTCCCGAATTGAAGAATGCAAAGTCACTCAGTTTCGAGCAACAAAAGGAGCGTGAGGGCGAACAAATCCTGCGTTCTCTCGGCGAAGGCGACTGGTTAGTGTTGCTCGATGAGGGCGGACAAGAGTTCCGTTCGGTGGAATTTTCCCGATATATCGACCGCCGATGTGCGTCCGGCGCCCGCCGTTTGGTGTTCGTTGTCGGTGGACCTTACGGATTTTCAAAGGCCGTCTATGAGCGTTCGCGTGAAAAAATCTCCCTTTCCCGTATGACGTTCAGCCATCAAATGGTGCGGCTTTTCTTTGTGGAGCAACTCTATCGTGCGATGACTATCCTGCGAGGCGAGCCATATCACCACGAATGATTCAGTGCTTTGGTAGGGGAAATTCCGTACGCTGGTAGGGGAAAGTCCGTACACTGGTAGGGGAAAATCCGTGCTCCCCGGCGATTTCTCCGGCACTCCTTTTCCGCGGAAGGGCGGTTGGTCTGCCGAAACGCCGTCGTCGCGTCTGCAGATATTGCATAGTCAGTGGGAAAGTTGGCATCTTTATACAAAAAATTCTGGTGCTCACGCCTGAGCACCAGAACCAACACAAAAACTAAACTAGACTTAACTAAACTATAAGCGTTATCATCGCGACAACTAAATATGTTGCAAATATACGCCAATTCGTAATATCAACCAAACATTTTCCGCGTTTTTTTATGGAAAATGTCGAAAAACAATAGTTTCCTGCCATAATTCTGACATAAAAGGGGCGTAAAATGACCGAAAATGTTCATACGCTCTGTTTACACCTTCCAAAATTACGGCAAGACGCTTTCCGTGGTCCTTTGCTGAGGTTGTGGAAATTTCCTCTGGAGACCTTTGTGGAATATGTTAAAATATCATCGATATTCACGTTGTTGTTTGTAAAATTTATCCATAAAATGTGGTTTTTCTCCCCAAAAAATGCGGCACCCTCGTGTTGAAGGTGCCGCATTTTTACCATTGATTCGTCGCAGATACCGCGAGGAATGGTTGTTGATGTCGTATGTCCCTTCCGCAGTTGTCCGGAAGAGATGTTGCAGATTGTGCAAGGTCTTGCCGTGGATGGTCTGAAGGAGCGTGGTGAATGCTGTGCGTTCCTTCCGCAGTTGTCCGGAAGAGATGTTGCAGATAGCGCAAGGTCTTGCCGTGGATGGTCTGAAGGAGCATGGTGAATGCTGTGCGTCCCTTCCGCAGTTGTCCGGAAGGGATATTGCAGATTGCGCACGGTCTTGCCGTTATTTGTCAGGGGGAGTGGCGAGGATTGTCTGTGGAAAGGCGGAGAGTACCGTGCGGGACGGTTGTGGAGAACTGTGGAGAGAATGGAGGAACGGGTGCCCTTAAATCCGTGTGGCGCGGGAAATCAGCAGCGCGTCCAGCATGACGATGGCGGCCATTGCCTCCACAATGGGGACGGCTCGGGGCACCACACACGGGTCGTGTCGGCCACGGGCTTTGGACATGATGCTGCGTCCTTCGGAGTCTGTGGTCGGTTGTGGTTGAAGTAGCGTGGCGACAGGTTTGAAAGCCACGCGGAATCTGATGGCTTCGCCGTTGCTGATGCCGCCCTGAATGCCGCCGGAATGGTTGGTCAGGGTGCGCACAATCCGGTTGTCGTTGCTGTCGTTGCCGTTGTTTGGCACGAAAACATCGTTCACTTCCGACCCTTTTCGCCTTGCCATGTCAAATCCGTCGCCGTATTCAAAGCCTTTTGCGGCGTTGATGCTCATCATTGCCTCCGCCAAACGGGCGTGAAGTTTCCCAAAAACGGGTTCGCCAAGCCCGGGTGGGCATCCGGTAATGCGGCATTCCACGATGCCACCTACGGTATCGCCCTCGCCTTTGACGTCAAGAATGAGTGCCGCCATGCGGTCTGCCGTCTCGGCATCGGGGCATCTTACGGCGTTCGATTCGGTGTTTGCCAGCATTTCCTCCGTCACCTCGCGCTCCAACGCAATGTTTCCCACCTGTGCCGTCCAGGCATCGATGCGGATACCATGGTGTTTCAGCGCCATTTTTGCAAAGGCTCCGGCCACAACCCTGCATGCTGTCTCGCGCGCCGACGACCTTCCGCCGCCCCGATGGTCGCGGATTCCATACTTTTCAGCGTAGGTGTAGTCGGCATGGCTCGGACGAAAGATGTGGCGAAGTTCGTCGTAGTCGTTGGAATGCTGGTTGTTGTTGCGGATGATAAACCCGATTGGCGTGCCCGTAGTGACGCCTTCGAAGACTCCTGACAGCACTTCTACCGCGTCGTCTTCCCGACGTGGAGTGGTCAGACTGCTCTGTCCCGGACGCCGGCGACGCATCTCTTGCTGCAGAAGTTCCATGTCCACCTCCACTCCTGCCGGCATTCCGTCAATGACGCCGCCGATGGCAGCGCCGTGACTTTCGCCGAAAGTGGTGAGGCAAAACAGTTTTCCGATGGAGTTCATGTGTGTTTCGCTGGGTGATTGGTGAGGAAAAAGAATGGGAAACCATAGCGTTTCCCAAAAGGCTTTACGATATTCCAAGTAGGTTTCAGCAATTACTTCTTACGATAATTGCGGTTATGTTTTGTAAAAGTTTACAAGATTCCGTGCCCTTTTGCGCAAATATTTTCCTCTGATTTCGGTAAGATTGCCCGCCATGTGGGCTTCGCCGACGGGTTGCTTCGGCTCTGCAAAGCCGGAAAAGCAACGGTTTTTTCCGCTCTGCGCCCACCTTTTGCAGCCGTTCACCTCAATGCAAGGCAAATATGTGCATCAAAATCCCCCACAACCCATGTGATACGAATTGTAGAAACCTGCTTATATATATAATAATAAGGGCAAACAGCCGGAGCGTTTACGGCATTGCGTCGATGCTTCGGGGGTTGTTTTCAGCGCTTTTTGCAGCATCCGCCCTCGCTGTTTCCGTGGCTTCCGCCTTGACAACCACACTGGTTGTCGTCGTTTTCTCCGCCGCAGCAGCCTCCGCCATGGCATCCTGAGCAGCCTCCGCCGCAGCCTTCACCTGCCAAAGCGTTGATGGCCTCTTTGATTTCGTCGTCCGTTGCCTCGCGGGATGTGATGACGCGGCCCTTGAAGTGCAGTTCTTTGCCGGCGTAATGTTCGTTGAGGTCCACGACAACCATGTCTCCCTTGATGTTGGTGACCAGACCTTGGAACCGCATTCCGTCCTCATTGACGAGGGGAATGACGCTTCCGGGATATACAACATCCTCGGCAAATTTGCCATTGACGCAGAATGCTGACTTGGGAATCTCCATAACGTACTCCGGAAGATAGGGACCGTAGCCCTCGTCCACGGAGAGCGTGAAGTCGAACTCCTGACCTTCGGCCAGATTTCCTACGCGTTTCTCAAAGGCATCAAGGGCCATTCCCATGTTGGTGATGAACTGGAACGGGTATTGGTCGGGCGTTTGTTCGAGCAATTCATGGATGCCTGCGTCGTTGTCAGCGTAAAGATTGTATGAAACGGTGATATAACGGTGTGTCATGCTGGGATAGGTTGATATGAATGATGGAAAAATAATTCGGGATGGTGCGGAGAATGTTGGTATGGGGTGTGGAGGGGGACATCAGAAGGTTCGGAGCAATCGTGTGGAAAGTGCGGCACTTCCGCTTACAAAGTGCGGAACTTTTATAAGGAAAGTGCCGATGTTTTCAATGCAAAATGCGGCACTTTTCAATGCAGACTTCCGAAGTTTTTTGCATGCGTTTTTGGGCAAAAAAAATAAGGGAAATGGAATTGCGAAGGGGCAATTCAGACTTTTTTGTAAACTTTTTGCAGTACGCGCTATGCTGTTCTCCGGCTTTTGCAATGCCGTTTTCAGTCCATTCCGATGCCTTTCCCCCGTCGCCATCATGTTTCCCCCAGAATTTTAGATGCGCTTCTCCGGCTTTCTTGATGCGCGTCTCCGGCTTTTATGATGCCGTTGTCTATGGTCCTGGTCGGAAAACGCGGGACGGGTAACCGGGAGGAGGGGCTTATGAAATCTGTAATTTCAGTTTATCCACAAGTTTTGCTACGGCCTTGTTGGCGTTACACATGTCTAAAAGGATCTCGCGGGGCGAACGATAGTTGCGGCTTTCCACGTTCTCGTTGACCTTGAAGTTGACGGTCAGCATGGAATTGTGCAACGCCTCGCGCAGATATCCCGTGAGTTCAGCCTTGATGGTGTTGAGTTGTTTGGCCGCACGTTCGTTGTCGACGATGGCTTCCACCACGAAATTGTCCATGATTTTCGGTTTCAGCATCTGCAGGCGTCCGGCTTCCGCACCCTGTTCCACTGAAAGTTCGTTGACGAATCTCAGCCAATAGTATTGCAGTTCCTCCTCGTTGAAGGTGGTTGTCTGGGCTTGGCTCGGTGCCGTGTTCCCTTGTTTTGCGGTGCCGTTGCCGGCAGGTTGCGCCGCAGCCGCCGTTGTCGTGGCGGTCTGTGTACGCGGATGGAGGTTTATGGATATGGTGTTCAGCCTGTTTGTCCTGGCGTTTTGCAGCATGGTATGCTGTGCATTCGTTGCTGTTGCCGGTGCTTGCTGTGCCTGCACGCGGTTTTGCCCTGCTGTGGGCATGGCAGTTTGTGCAGGTTGTGTCGGTAACTGCTGCCGGATAGTTGCGGCAGGGTGGTGGGGCGTCGCGGCAACATGAGGTGTCGCGGGCGAGAAAATGGGGAGGAGACGTCTTATAGGGCTACGCCCACCACTGGTGTCATCGGCCTTTTCCGCTGTTAATTGAGCCACTTCTATGAGGGTAATCTCCACGAGGAGCCGTTTATTGCGTGCCGAACGGTAGTTGATGTCGCAGTTGTTGCAGAGTTTCAGGGCCTGATAGAGGAACCTTACGCTGCAGCGCATCGCCTGTTCCTGATAGCGTTGTCGCACACTTTGTGCCACCTCAAGCAGGGGAAGGGTCTGCGCATCGCGGCTGACGAGGAGATTTCTGAGGTGACTTGCGAGTCCGCCCATGAAGTGATTTCCCTCAAAACCACGGCAAAGGATGTCGTTAAGTGTGAGCATCACCTGCGTGACGTCGCACTTCAGCAGGCTGTCAGTGACGCGGAAATAGTAGTCATAGTCAAGGATATTGAGATTTTCTATGACCTTTTCGTAGGTGATGTTCCCCTGGGTGTATGACGCCACTTGGTCGAAGATGCTGAGAGCATCGCGCATTCCGCCGTCCGCCTTTTGGGCAATGATGCTGAGAGCCTCGTCCTCGCAGGTGTAACCCTCGCGCTCTGCCACGTGTTTCAGATGGTTGACGATGTCTTCAACCTCCATACGGTTGAAGTCGTAGATTTGGCATCTCGACAGGATAGTCGGGAGGATTTTGTGCTTTTCTGTAGTAGCAAGTATGAAGATAGCATGGGTCGGCGGCTCCTCAAGTGTCTTGAGAAAAGCGTTGAAGGCCTGCGATGAGAGCATGTGAACCTCGTCGATGATGAAGACTTTGTAGCGTCCTGTCTGTGGAGGTATCTGCACCTGCTCTATCAGCATTCTGATGTCGTCAACAGAATTGTTGGACGCGGCGTCAAGTTCATGGATGTTCAGCGAGCGTCCTTCGTTGAAAGCCATGCAACTTTCGCACATATCGCACGCCTCCCCGCCGTCTCCGGGATGGAAACAGTTGATGGTTTTGGCGAAAATTCGCGCACTTGTGGTCTTTCCTACGCCACGCGGGCCACAGAAAAGGTAGGCATGCGCCAGTTTTCCTGCCTTGATTGCGTTCTTAAGTGTGGTGGTTAGCGCGCTTTGTCCCACGACGGCGTCGAAAGAAGCCGGGCGGTATTTGCGGGCCGATACGATATAGTCTGACATAAGTTGAGGGTTTTCACTTGATATGCTTGGAACAATTCCTGGGCAAAGTTAAGGTTTTATTTTGGAAGTGCCAACGTTGATGGTGTAAAAAAGGCGTTTTTTGCAAGAACTACTTGGCATTCAATGTGCATAATTTTGCAAAAACTCTGACAAAACGCAATATTTGCGGCTGAAATCTTTGCAGAATCTTTACAAACGTCTAATTTTGTCGCCGAAAATCAAACATTTGTCAAGAACAAGGTCGACGCTTTATGACAAAGACAATCGCCTTTACAAAAATGCATGGTTGTGGTAACTGCTACATCTATGTGGACTCTGTACGTTATCCCATTGAGCATCCCGAGCAGGCTGCCGTACTTTGGAGCGACGTGCACACAGGAATCGGCTCGGATGGCCTGATTCTCGTGGGAAAAGACGCGCATGAAAACTTCACGATGCGCATCTTCAACGCCGATGGTTCCGAGGGACGCATGTGCGGAAACGGCGCCCGCTGCGTCGGAAAGTTCATCTACGACAAGCGGTTGTCAGCCTCCACCAGCATCGACCTCCATACATTGAGCGGAGTGAAGCGGCTGGCGCTCCACGTCGATGCCGCTACCGACACGGTAAACAGCGCGACGGTGGATATGGGTGCGCCGGAGTTGGCGGTGCTTTCGCAGTGCGCCACCCCCGACGGTTCCATGCTTTTGAAGCCGGTGACCGCGGTTGACGGCAAGGAATACGTAGGAACCTTTGTCTCCATGGGCAATCCGCATTTCGTAATCTTTGTGGATGATGCCGAGAAGGTCGACCTTCCCCTGGTCGGACCTACGCTCGAGCATGCGGAAATCTTCCCCGAACGCTGCAACATCGAGTTTGTTTCGGTGCTCCCGGACGGCACATTGCGCATGCGGGTATGGGAACGTGGAAGCGGAATCACCATGGCTTGCGGCACAGGAGCCTGTGCTACGGCCGTCGCAGCCTGCCTTACCGGACATGCCGGCCGCGAAAGTCGCGTCATGATGGACGGAGGTACGCTTGAAATACGTTGGGATGAAGCCGACGGACATATCCACATGAACGGTCCGGCATCCACGATTTGCGAAGGAAACATCATATATGACGAATGACCCCCTCGGGGGAAAAGAGAGCGAAACGCCATGACACCGTAGCCATGACGCTTCGCTCTCTCCCTTTTTCCGCCGTTCGCCGCCACACGGAAAACGGCACTCCGGGCCCCGGAAACCAACCATCAGGACATAAATATCCAATCATCTACTCATATATATATTATATATAATATAGAAATGCTCACGTTAAACGAGAACTTCCTGCACCTGCAGGCCAACTATCTTTTCGCAGAAATAGCCCATAGAGTTGCGGACTTCCAGCAACGGAATCCCGATGTCCGTCTCATCCGTCTCGGCATCGGCGACGTCACACAGCCCCTTGCTCCCGCCGTTATTGAGGCACTTCACCGCGCGGTTGACGAACAGGCGAGTGCCGAAGGTTTCCGAGGCTACGGTCCGGAACAGGGATATCTGTTCCTAAGACAGGCAATTTCCGACAACGATTACCGCGCCCGCGGCATAGAGGTCAGCGCTGACGAGATATTCATCAATGACGGTGCCAAGAGTGATACGGGAAATTTCACGGATATACTTGGACGCGACAACACAGTCCTTGTCACTGACCCCGTCTATCCCGTGTATGTCGACTCCAATACTATGTTCGGACGCAGCATAAGTTTTGCTCCCTGCACCGTGGAGAACGGCTTTGTCCCCGCCCTTCCCGGCGATGATGCCCCCGCACCATCGTTGATTTACCTCTGTTATCCGAACAATCCTACGGGAACCACGCTGAGTGCCTGCGAATTGCAGCGGTGGGTCGACTACGCACTTGCGCACAATTCTCTGATTCTGTACGATTCCGCCTATGAATCCTACATATCCTCACCCGACGTCCCCCACAGTATTTATGAAATCCGCGGCGCCCGCCGTTGTACTGTGGAGTTCCGCAGTTTCTCGAAGACGGCAGGTTTCACCGGTCTCCGCTGTGGTTACACCGTCGTTCCTACGGAGGTTGAGGTGGTTTCCTCCACGGGTCAGCGCGTCCGTCTCGCCAATCTTTGGCGCCGACGTCAGACCACCAAGTTCAATGGTACGCCCTACATCGTGCAGCGTGCGGCAGAAGCCGTATACAGCCCCGAAGGTCGCGAGCAGGTTCGTTCGACCATTGCCTACTATATGCAGAATGCCGCCATCATGCACCGCGCACTTTCCGAACTCGGCATCAATGTTTATGGCGGCAAGGACGCCCCTTACCTTTGGGTTCCTGCGCCCGCTGGCACCGATTCCTGGGGATTCTTCAACCGGCTTCTCCACGAAGCCCATGTCGTTACTACGCCCGGTGTGGGCTTTGGTCCGGCAGGTGAGGGCTTCATCCGCCTCACTGCTTTCGGAAAACGCGAGGATTGCATTGAGGCCATGTCGCGCATTGCCCGTTGCTTGAAGGGAGAATGATAAGGCATTGCCGCCGATGACGATGCCGGAAATCCGCACAAAACATGCAGGTGATACGTTGTTTTGGCTAAGCCTTCATGACAAATTGTGCCGTGGTTTCCCTGTAACGTCCTACAAAGTATGGTTAAATACCGTTAAATCTTCAATAAAATCTTAATTTTGCAGACAACCATTGGGGTGTAAACATCCGTCTGGTCTGTCAGAAAATGTCCTATCCTTTTTCATATTTACGTCTTATGAGTTCTTTAAGATTCAATGTTGTTGAGGAGGCTTTCAAGAAGCGTCCCGTCCATGTTCCCACTCCCGAGGAGCGTCCCAGCGAGTTTTATGGGAAATACGTCTTCAATCGTGCGAAGATGTTCAAGTATCTCCCTGCCCGCACCTACCAGAAATACTGCAAGGTGCTCAGTGATGGCACACCGCTTGATCTGCAGACTGCCGATGAGATTGCCCAGGCTATGAAGCAATGGGCCATGGAAATGGGTGCCACCCACGTTACTCACTGGTTCCAACCTCTGACCGAAGGTACGGCAGAGAAGCATGATGCTTTCCTCGAGCACGACTGGAAAGGCGGTATGGTTGAGGAGTTCAGCGGCAAATTGCTGGTACAGCAGGAGCCCGACGCCTCGAGTTTCCCCTCCGGAGGCATACGTTCCACCTTCGAAGCACGCGGATATTCGGCATGGGATCCCGCAAGTCCGGTGTTTATCATTGGTGATACGCTGATGATTCCCACTGTTTTCATCTCATACACCGGTGAAGCCCTTGACTATAAGGCGCCTTTGAAGAAGGCACTTGCGGCCATTGACCGCTCAGCCACAAAGGTTTGTCGCTATTTTGACGCATCCGTGCAGCGAGTTACCGCAAATCTCGGCTGGGAACAGGAGTATTTCCTTGTCGATGAGGGGCTCTATGCCGCCCGTCCCGACCTGCTTTTGACCGGACGTACCCTGATGGGACACGAATCTTCCAAGAATCAGCAGATGGATGACCACTATTTCGGTGCCATTCCTGAGCGCGTGGCAGAATTTATGCGCGACCTTGAGATTCAGGCACTTGAACTTGGCATCCCATGTAAGACACGTCATAACGAGGTTGCCCCCAACCAGTTTGAACTTGCTCCGATCTTTGAGGAGTGTAATCTTGCTGTTGACCACAACATGCTCGTCATGAGCCTCATGAGAAAGGTGGCCCGTAAGCATGGTTTCCGCTGTCTTCTCCACGAAAAGCCCTTTGCCGGCATCAACGGAAGCGGCAAGCACTGCAACTGGTCGCTGACCACTGACGGTGGAGTCATCCTGCATGCACCCGGAAAGACCCCCGAGGACAACCTGCGTTTCCTGACCTTCATCGTTGAAACCCTTGTTGGTGTCTATCAGCATAACGGACTTTTCAAGGCCTCCATCATGAGTGCCACCAACGCACATCGCCTTGGTGCCAACGAGGCTCCTCCGGCAATCGTGTCGTCTTTCCTTGGAAAACAGATCACAGAGTTCCTTGATAGCGTAGAAAAGAGCACCACCGACGCCCTCATCAACCTTGAAGGCAAGCACGGAGTGCAACTCGACATCCCCCAGATTCCCGAGATTACCATCGACAACACCGACAGAAACCGCACGTCGCCCTTCGCTTTCACCGGCAACCGCTTTGAATTCCGTGCCGTAGGTTCGATGGCCAACTGCGCATGTTCAATGATTGTCCTCAATTCTGCCGTTGCCGAGGCCCTTACGCGCTTTGCTGAGCGTGTGGATGCTTTGATGGCTGACGGAATGGAGCGGATTCCCGCCATCCTTCATGTGCTGCGTGAGGACATAAAGGCTTGTCGTCCCATCCGATTCGACGGCAACGGATACAGCGATGAATGGAAGGAAGAGGCCGCACGTCGCGGACTTGACTGCGAAACCAGTTGTCCTCTCATCTTCGACCGCTATCTTGACGAGGACAGCATACGGATGTTTGAGAGCCTGGGTGTGATGACACGCGAGGAACTTGAGGCACGTAACGAAATCAAGTGGGAGACTTACCACAAGAAGATTCAGATTGAGAGCCGCGTGCTTGGCGACCTTGTGATGAACCACGTCATACCCGTCGCCACACGTTATCAGAGCGTTCTGGCCGACAATGTGGCACGTCTGCGCGCAACCTTCAGTCCTGAGGAGGCCGAACAACTGTCTTCGTACAACGTAGAACTGATCCGTCGCATCAATCGTCACACCACTTTCATCACGAATGCCGTAGACGAGATGATCGAGACCCGCAAGCGCGTCAACCGCATCGAGGACGAGCGTGCGCTGGCGGTGGCATATCACGACGAGGTTGCCCCATTCCTCGACTCCATCCGCTATCATATCGACAAACTTGAACTGATTGTAGAGGACGGAATGTGGACACTTCCCAAGTATCGCGAACTGCTTTGGATCCGCTAATCCCGCCGTTCCCCTCCCCGACGTGGGGAGAACTGACATAGGCCCGCCGCCCGCACTTACTTGAAATCCGGCGCCGGCGCACACCTTTTACAGCCATCCTGCATCCCATTTGCAGGATGGCTTTTTCTGTTTTCAGGAATGTCGGAGCGTGCCTTTCCTGCCATTTTCAGGAATCTTTCCGCAAGCGCGGAGCGGAAGGATAGGATGATGGACAGCCATGCTCCGAGTATGGCTTCCAGGGGCCTTTGCGGCATGGAGTGCGGGCGCCAGATGCCTCCGCGGAAAAGTGCGGAGGTTGCCGTCGGAAAGTACGGATGTTTGCATCGGAAAGTGCGGATGTTTGCATTGGAAAGTGCGGAACTTTCCGAGGGAAAATGCGGCACTTTCCCACAATGCCTTCCGCCCCTGCCTTCCCTGCGAGCAAAAGGAGGCATACGGGGCATTGTTTTTCTGTTATGAATTTTATTGCCCCTGCCTTCCGTGCGTGCAAAGGGAGGCATGCAGGGCTGCGGAGACGGTGCATGGCGATGACGGACATCGGGGATGCCGACCCCTGCCCGCGGCGCTTGCCCCACGGACTTTCCGAATGGCGGTGACGGACGGTGGACATGAAAAAAACGGCACCCTGCGGAACAGGATGCCGTGTGCGGACTATGGAAGTGCGGGGGATGCCGTGCTGACGGAGCGTCAACCCTTCATCGCCTCGCGGATGAAACTGAGGAAGAGCGGGTGGGGATGGAGCACGGTGCTCGTATATTCGGGGTGGAACTGTGCGCCGATGTACCACCGGAGTTCGGGTATTTCCACGATTTCCACCAGGTTCGATTCGGGGTTGCGTCCGGTACATTTCATGCCGGCTTCCTCGAAATTGTCAACATAAGCGTTGTTGAATTCGTAGCGATGGCGGTGACGTTCGCGTATGCGGTCCACATCGTAGATGCCGCGTACCCGGCTTCCGGGCCGCAAATCGCAGTCGTATGCCCCCAGACGCATGGTGCCTCCCATGGCGGTGACGTTCTTTTGCTCCTCCATGAGGTCGATAACGTTGTGCGAAGTGTTGGCGTCCATCTCCGAACTGTTGGCATCGCTCATGCCGAGTACGTTGCGTGCGAACTCGATGACCATCATTTGCATGCCCAGACAGATGCCGAATGTGGGGATATCATGGGTGCGTGTGTATTCGGCTGCAATGATTTTGCCCTCGATGCCCCGTTGTCCGAATCCCGGACATACGACCACTCCTGCCAGACCTTCGAGTTTCTCCTCCACATTCTCGGCGGTCAGATGCTCGCTGTTGACGAAGTGGAGGCGCACTTTGCGGCCGTTGTAGATGCCGGCTTGGGTCAATGCCTCGCGAATGCTCTTGTATGCGTCCTGAAGGTCGTACTTTCCTACCAGACCTATCCGTATTTCCTCCGTGGCGCTGTGCATTTTCTCAAGGAAATTGCGCCAAGGTCCGAGTGCGGGTGTCTCACCTACGGGTAATTGCAGGCAACGAAGTATGGCGGCGTCCAAACCTTGTCGTTGCATATTGACGGGAACTTCGTAAATACTTGGGAGGTCTTCGCTCTGAACCACGCAGTCCGGCGCCACATTGCAGAAGTTTGCCACCTTGTGAAGTATGGCGTCGTCGAGGTGAAGTTCCGTGCGCAGGATGAGGACATCGGGCTGTATACCCATGCCTTGCAGTTCCTTGACGGAATGTTGCGTAGGTTTCGTCTTCAATTCTCCGGCCGCCTTGAGGTAAGGCACGTAGGTCAGGTGCACGTTGCATGCGTCGCGGCCGAGTTCCCACCGCAGTTGTCGGATGGCTTCCATGAATGGCGCGCTCTCGATGTCGCCGATTGTGCCTCCGATTTCGGTAATGATGAAGTCGTATTCCCCTGTTTGTGCCGACAAACGTATGCGTCGCTTGATTTCATCCGTGATGTGCGGCACCACTTGTATGGTCTTTCCCAGGTAATCGCCCCGACGTTCACGGTCGATTACCGCCTTGTAGATGCGTCCGGTAGTGACGGAATTGTTGCGGGTGGTCCGTATTCCGGTGAAGCGTTCGTAGTGTCCGAGGTCGAGATCTGTCTCCATTCCGTCGTCGGTGACGTAGCATTCCCCGTGCTCATACGGGTTGAGCGTGCCCGGATCGATGTTGATGTAGGGGTCGAACTTTTGGATGGTGATGCGGTAACCGCGGGCTTGGAGGAGTTTGCCGATGGAGGATGAGATGATGCCTTTGCCGAGGGAGGAGACAACACCTCCGGTGACGAAGATGTATTTAGGTGACATGGTGAGGTGGAATATAGGGAGTAGTTTTTTATGTTGTCGGGAAAAGTGGGGCGTAAGTGCCTATGATTGCTGTTTTTCGTACCATTCAACGTACGAGAGCAACAGGAGTCTCAGACCGCCGGGAGTGGGATAATGGCCCGAGAAGTACCAGTCGCCGGGATGGTTTGGTATGGCCTGGTGCAGGCCTTCTATGCTCTGGAAGACGAGCGAGAGCGGGGTAGTCATGCCGGCGGGCCGGAGGATTTCCACCATTTTCTCGGAAAGTTCGTCCGCCGAGAATGGCTCGTAGATGCGGCGCACGGGGTTGTTGGCGGTGGAAATCCGGTTTTCGGCGAGCATAGTGCGGCACTCTTCGTAGACTTTGCGGAGGATGTCGTCGGAATGTCGGTCGTGATGAAGGGCGACACACGCCTGAAAGGCTATGAAATCGCCGATGCGGCTCATGTCGATGCCGTAGAAATCGGGGTAACGTATCTGTGGCGCCGAACTGACAATCACCATTTTCTTGGGATGAAGGCGGTCAAGAATCTTGATAATGCTCTCTCTGAGCGTAGTTCCGCGGACGATGCTGTCGTCAATTACCACAAGATTGTCGGTAAAGGGCGTGATTGAGCCGAAGGTAATGTCGTAAACGTGGGCGGCAAGGTCGTTGCGCACGCCGCTTTCTGCAATGAACGTGCGCAGTTTTATGTCTTTTGATACCACTTTCTCCGCTCTTATGCGCGGCGTATGCTCCTCCATTCCCTCGATAAGTCCGTAGTATGCCACCTCGGCTGTGTTGGGAATGTACGAGAATACGGTGTTTTCGGTGTCGTCCTCCACGGTTTCGAGTATCTTGTCCACAAGTTGGTGGCCCAAAGCCTTGCGTTCGTTGTAGATATCAAGGTCGTTTCCGCGGCTGAAATAGATACGTTCGAATGAACAAGGCAGATATTCCAGCGGATTCATTATCTGTTTCACCACCGTTTCTCCGCTCGCTCTGACGATTATGGCCTGTCCGGGCAGAAGTTCGTGGACCTCTTCGGTGCTGACATCAAAGGTTGTCTGCAACACCGGCCGTTCACTGGCACACGTCACTACCTCATCGTTGATGTAATAGAATGCAGGTCGGATGCCGTGAGGGTCGCGCATGGCAAAGAATTCTCCGCTTCCTGTGAGTCCGCATACGACATATCCTCCGTCGAAGAGCGGCATGGTGGTCTTCAACACATTGGCGATGTCGACGTGGCTGTCGATGTATGAGGTGATTTCCATGCCGGAAAGCCCCTGCTTCTGCGCCTCTACGAAGAGGCGTTCCACCTCTCGGTCGAGACGATGTCCCATGATTTCGAGCATGATGTACGAATCGCTGAACACGCGGGGGCTCTGTCCTTGGGCGGTAAGATGGTTGAACACCTCACCGATGTTTGTCATATTGAAGTTGCCGCACAGACAAAGGTTCTTGGCCTTCCAATTATTCCGCCGCAGGAACGGATGAACGTATTTCAAACCTCCGCGTCCGGTGGTGGAATATCTGAGGTGTCCCATGTAAAGTTCGCCGATGAAGGGCGGTTTCTCCCCGGGAATGTCGTCGGTTGTTGTGATTTCCGCCGGTCCGTCCGGGCAATATCCTGCCATTTGTCTGTAAACGTTGGCGAAGACTTTGGTGATGGCGTCTTTTCCTTCAGCCTTTTCGCGGTACATGTATTCATGTCCAGGCTGCCCGTTCAGCCTTACGCATGCCATTCCTGCGCCTTCTTGGCCGCGATTGTGCTGTTTCTCCATCATCAGATAGAGTTTACTGAGGGCATATTTGTCGGTCCCGTACTTGTCTTTGTAGTATTCCAGAGGCTTGAGGAGGCGTACCATGGCAATGCCACATTCGTGTTTCAGAGGTTCCATACCGTGTGTTGGGTTTTGAGAGTGGGATAGGATGGTGGAGGAAAAAGGGAGTTTCGGGTGTGAAAGTGTGGTCTACGGCGTCTTCGGCGTCAGCGATTCCGGGGTGTTGCCGCAAAAAGGCTGAAAGGTAGGTTCTGCCATGCTGGGTGCATTGGGCAGGACCTACCTTTCATTATTTGCGGGGTGGGGGAGCCGTTTGGCCTGTCGGGGCAGGACCTTGCGGCGTTTTTGTACCATCGGATATTTGTATTTTTGCTGACACATCGTGGTGAAGAGTCGTTACGTTTTTTGAAATGATTTTGAAAAAAACGTGTGCAAAGGTAAACAGATTTTGATGAAAACGATGGCTTCTGCCGTCATTTTCCGATGAAATAGCGGCAAAAAGTCAAGAATAGGATAATTTTTTGCAAGTAAACATGCCATTTTTGTTTTCTGGAAGTTTTGTAAAAGTGACTTTTGTCAACTTTTCTTCGTGAAAAGTTTACAGGTGTCGAAAAAACAGACTTCCGTGTTTGTTGTTTCGTTGACAAACGTCAGAGGGACGGAACGTGGTGGAAAGGGGCGGGAATAGGCGGAAAAGTAGTGGAAAATAGCGGGATAGGGAGCCGGAAATGGCGGAAACGGGATTATGAAATGACGGAACAGGTGGCGGAAAAATGACGGGACGGGGAATGGAAAACAGTCCGAAAAAGGTGGCTGGATGATGGTGAAAAACGCGGGAAACCGCCGTAACATCAAGACGATCAGCGGCGGATGGTCTTGAAATGTCCGGAAGGTTGCAAAGAAATCCCCCAAAGGTCATCGCAGCCTTTGGGGGATATGATGGGGCAATCGTTTGTAACCGTATAGTCAAATCCTTCCCGAATGCCTTGAAGAGTTCCGGGCATTAGGGTGGGGATGCTTGTACTTCCGGATATGATTTCAGCAGAAATCGGGGAAAAGTATCGGAATGTGCTGCTCGAGGGTGTTGCCGTCAATCTTGTAAGCCATGAGACCTGCGCGGCGTCCCGCCTCGATGTTGGCATCGAAATCGTCGATGTAGAGCGTCTCTTCCGGCACGACACCGCTCTCGGCAATCGCACGTTCGAAGATGAGTGGGTCGGGCTTTGCCACACCCATTTCAAAGGAACAGAAGCAATGGTCGAAACATTCGTCCATGGAATACCCCAGTTCCACCGCCTTTTCTTGGGCTGCCATCCAATGAAGGTCGCCGATGTTGCTCAAAAGATACACTTTATACTTCGTCCGGAGCCGTTTTAGGAGTTGTAAACGCGCCACCGGCACCTCAATCATGCCGTTGTATGCTTGCAGAATCTCTGCATCCGTGGTTCCCGGGCGGCATTCATTCTTTACGATTTCCATGAATTCCGGGCCCCGGATTTTGCCAAGATCCATGCTATGTATGAGTTTTACGATGGCCTGACCTTCGGGAAGACCGTTCAAAGGTTGGTTGTCGGCAATGATTTCATCGGGAATTCCCATGCCAAGTTCCTTGAATGCGCGGAAAGCGGCGCGGGTGTTGAGGTTGAAAAGCACGCCGCCGAGGTCGAAAAATATGTACTTGAAGTCTTTCATAGTTTGTAAAACGGGTAGGGTTTCGCGGAGACCGTCATCCCAGGTTGCCGTGTCGGGTGCAGGCAGGTTCGGGAGTCTGAATCCTCGGCAAAGTTACAAAAAACCTTTCAAAGCAATGGATTGAAGGCTGTTTTTGGACAAATCTTGCGACATAATTGCCATTTTCTCGTTACCTTTGTCGCAAACTCCCAATGTTTCATTCCACAGCCATTCCCGATATGAACCGTAAAATAGCCGTTGCAGGCACAGGATATGTGGGTCTTTCCATTGCCACATTGCTTGCCCAACACAATGATGTGACGTGTGTTGACGTCATTCCGGAGAAGGTAGATTTGATCAATCAGCGCCGTTCGCCCATTCAGGACGAGTACATTGAGCGCTATCTTGCCGAGCGTCCTTTGCGTTTGTCCGCCACACTTGACGGTGCTGCGGCGTATGCGTCGGCAGAATTTGTCGTCATCGCCGCACCTACGAACTACGATGCCCAGAAGAATTTCTTCGACACCTCGCATGTTGAGGAGGTCATCGACCTTGTCCTGACGGTCAATCCCGAGGCGACGATGGTCATCAAGAGCACGATTCCCGTAGGATATTGCCGCTCGCTCTACCAGCGTTACGCAGAAAACTGGATGAAAGTGCTGTCGCGCCACGAGGAATACTGCCGTGAGCACGGTCAAACTCCCGTAACTCTCCACAGCCGTCCAAAACTTCATCTGCTCTTCGCCCCTGAATTCCTTCGCGAGAGCAAAGCCCTCTACGACAACCTCTATCCTTCGCGCATCATTATCGGCGTCCCCAAGATGCTCCGTATGGAGGAATTCTCCGCCGAAGACGCTGCTATCCGCGAGATTGCCGGCAATCATCTGCAACATTCTGCGGAGATTTTCGCCGGATTGTTGGTGGAAGGCGCCATTTGTGCCCAACAATACATCGGTTGTACCGACGATGAGATTGACGCCCTCCCGAATAAGGGCATCCCGGTGCTGTACATGGGAATGAAGGAAGCGGAGGCCGTGAAACTTTTTGCCAATACCTATCTGGCACTTCGCGTCAGTTATTTCAACGAACTCGACACTTATGCCGAGGTTAAGGGGCTCGATACCCGTGCAATCATTGAAGGTGTGGGCCTCGACCCCCGCATCGGCACGCATTACAACAATCCTTCCTTCGGCTATGGTGGCTATTGTCTGCCGAAGGACACCAAACAATTGTTGGCAAACTACGCCGATGTGCCCCAACAAATGATGACCGCCATCGTGGAAAGTAACCGAACCCGTAAGGATTTCATTGCAGATCAGGTGCTGGAACGCGCGGGATATTATAGTTATAGTAGGACGAACCGCTACGACCGTATGGCGGAAAAGCATTGCATCATCGGTGTTTTCCGCCTGACAATGAAGTCGAATTCTGATAATTTCCGCCAAAGTGCCATACAAGGTATCATGAAACGCATCAAGGCGAAAGGCGCGGAAGTCATCATATATGAGCCCACTTTGGAGGACGGATCTACGTTCTTTGGCAGTCGGGTGGTGAACAATCTCGACGATTTCAAGGCACAAAGCCATGCCATCATCGCCAACCGTTATGACGTTTTGCTCGATGATGTGCGGCAAAAGGTCTATACCCGCGACATCTTCCGTCGCGACTGATGCGGTGGTGTGCCGGACATTTCCGTTCATTTAGCAAAAAAAGTCCGCGCTCTGCAGGGTTCCTATGGTGGAACGTCTGCGGAGCGCGGACTGTTTTCTTTTGGGAATCATCCCTTTTTTCTATATGCTTTTCAGCGGAAAGTTTTGTACCTGCTGCAGGAATCCTTATGCTTTTCGGCAAAGACATTTACGCTTTTCAGCGGAGGGCTTGGTATGAATAGCGGGGAGTCTTGTGGTTTTCAACCGATTTTCCGGCCTTCCTTCCCCGCCTTTGTTGCAATCACTTTTTCAGCATCTTGAAACTTTCGCCGCTTTTTGTCTTCACAACGTATACGCCTTGCTGAAGATTGATGGCGTCGATGGAGCCTTCGAAGTCGGCAACCTTGCGTCCGTGGGTGTCATAGATGGTGCCTGCACTCTTCTTTTCCGCGTCGGCGATGGCATGAATGCCGTCAACGTCCATCTTGAAATAGAAACGATGGAGGAGGGAACGCTGGTAGGTGGCCTCGAAATCTCCGGCGGTGATAAGCACATCCTCGTTTTCGAACTGCACTTTTGGCGTATGTAGAAGTGCGAGAGAGAGGCTTTCGCCGTTGTTGAATTCAATGATTACGCAGTCAACGAGGTTGGTTTGTGCCTGACAATTCAGGGCGCCACAGATGGCAATGATGAGTGAGAAGAGATACTTTTTCATATTTTTCATGTTCTATTTTTTGCGTTCTTTCCGTGCAAAAGTAGCAAAAAATACAGAATGTTCGGTTTTCTTCGGGTCATTTTTCGGCATTTCACTGAAATTTATGGGCGAAAATGCCAAAGAAAGCGCGTCAAAGGTGTGAGCGGAGTATGGTGTAAAGATTGTCGTAGCGCGACAGTCCGAGTTTCGTACGCAGACGATGTCGTGCCACATTGAGGCTCTCGGGACGTATTTTCAGCACACTTGCTATGTTATCCTTCGACACATCGAGCACGATTAGTATGCAAAGCAGGACGTCGTGCGAGGAAATGTTGGTGGAACGTTCCTTGAGTGCGCGCTCAAAGTCGGGATGTACGGCCAGAAAGTCGCGTGCAAAGTGGCGGGGATTGCTGACTGCCTCTTCAAGATTGAACTCCTTGTGGGCAAAACGTCTGTTGATTTCCTGCATCCTTTGCTCCTGTTCCTTCTGCTCTTCTTGGAGACTTGCGATGAAAGCCTGCTTGTTTGAGAGGCGGGTGTTCGCGTCTTTCAGTTCCCCTTCCTTGTCCGACAGGCGGTCTTCCATGGCCAAAATCTTTTGGGTCAGTTGCTCCCTGTTCTCCTCAGCCGAGGACAACCGGCTCTTGACTTCCTCGAGTTTCTCGCTCGTTGTCCGGTATTGCGAGGTGACATTGCGGAGCCTTGCCGCTATACCTTCAAGGTGCGCGTCCTTTTCGGCGTGAAGTTTCCGCTGGTAATTTCGGAAGATGTAGATGCCGGTCAGGGAGAGAAGGCTGATCAACAGGCAGATGCCGATGGCATAGAACATGATGGTCCGGTTGCGCGAGAGCGCAGGTTGGATGTCGTTTTCCAGGGTTTCCACCCTGCCCATGTCAATCAGCACTTTGGTGTATTCCTGCAGATACTGTGCCCGGGATGCGAGTGTTGAGTCGGGTTGTCTGCAACCGTTTCGCTTGATTCTGTTGATATCGTTTTCAAGAATGTCGCGTGCGACGCTTTGAAGATGCACGCTGTCGCTGATTTTGTGGGCAAGATTGAGGTAATAAAGTGCTGAGTCAAGTTGCTGTTGGTCCTCATAAGCCCATCCCATGACCCGTGCTGCCAGGGTCTTTGTCTCGCCTACAGGAATGTTTTTGGCGAGGTTGAAGGCCTTTTCCGCCGTCATTTTCTCTTGCAGGAACAGTCCTTCGCTCCTGAATCCCCGTGCAAGTGTGGCGTAAGCCCGGGCCTCCTGCCGCTTGTTGCCGGTGGTGTGTGCCAGTTCCAGCGCCTTTGAGATGGTGGTCATCGTGATTTCCGTCTCGCCGTTCTCGTAGGCGGCCTGCCCAAGATAGTTGTAAATTTCCGGATGGGTTTGGCATTCGGGGTGCAGACGTTGGAACTTTATGGCGTTTTGGCAGAGGTTGATGGTCATTTCATTGCCTTCCTCGCTTGACGTCAGCAATGCTGCGTATGCCGCAGTTGTGTATCGCCGCATCACACCATCGGGTGTCGTCTCGAGTTCGATTTGGGGAATGGCCTGACGAATGTAGTCCAATGTGATGCTATCTGCCAAGCGGTCGGCGGAAACCACCGCCTTTGCGAGTATGATGTCCGTAAAAAGTCCGTCGCCGCTGCCCTTCTTGTGCAGTTTTGCATAGATGTTGTCGAGGTTGCACATCACGGATTCCGGATGTTTGTCCACACGTGAGAACATGGCATAGCGCGTTATTCCCCTCAAAAGACTGTCGGTGGGAAGTTCGTTTTCGACCAAATACTTCGGCAACATCTTATAGCCGACCGTATAAATATCGGTCTTCGGCCCGTCATCAGTGAAGTCGCAACTTGCAAAAGATAGAATAAGGGATAAAAAAACAAGAATCTTACGAATCTGCGTCATAAAGTTTGCTGATAGGATTTTTGAGGACCTGTCGCCAGACTTTCGGCGGTGTTTTCCGGGAAATGCGGGAAACGTTTTCGCTTGTGCGGAATTATGGCACGGAATCCACCGTCGGAAGATGGTGAACCCCTTCTGTCGCGCTGGACGGAATACCGGAAATTCTGCGTAAAAAACTCGTTCTCCGGGTGGAGGAATGCGAGTGCTGTGGAACAGGAAAATTCGGTTGCTGATGAAAAAGGTTCGATCCTTTTTCCTCCACTATCCGTTATTTCGGCTTTGGGATGCGGAGGGTGCAACAGAATATGTTGGTGTCTATTTATATATTTGTCGTTTGCAAAAATAGAATATATTTCGGTGAATTGCAAGTGTTGCTTCGTTTTTTTCTACGAATTGCCCGAAAATTATGTTAAAAAACCTTAATTGGGGGGGGATTTTTACAATAAGGTTACAATTTTCTTTTGTAAGTGGTGAAATGAAGTATATTGGATTTTAATTCAGCGTGCAAAATTCCGACCTCCGATGCCCGAAAACCGGTGCCCCAGATCATTGGCGTTTCCGACTGGAAAAGCGCTTGGATTTTATGTTGACGGCGATGTCCGGAGGCGGAAGGGCGGACACCGGTTCAGGTGGAACGCTGCAAAGGTGTCTCATTCCCCGAATCTCCATGAAAGAGACACCTGAAAACGCGCGGAGGAAACGCGGACATCTCCGTATGGAAAGGGGCGGAATGGGAGCGAGCAATGTTTGGTTCTCGATATGCCATAGCAGGAGGACGAAGGATGAAATCCTGCGATTTCCGTCCGCGTTTTCGGGGATGAATGTCGGAATTTCCAAAAAACATAACATCGTAAAGCGTTGTATATTTATACGTTCGCCGGAATGCCGGTACGCCTTGTGCGAGCCTTGCAGGCGAAGGGTTCGGAACCGCGGAAAACAGGGCATTGGAAGCCCCGGTGAAAAGTGCGGCACTTTCGGCCTCAAACTGTCGCACTTTCATGCGCGAAATGCGGCACTTTCCGACGCGAAGTGCGGCACTTTCCCCCAGCCTCTTCGGAAGCGGTGCGAAACAACGCTGTTTTCCGTGAGAAAGCACCTTGCAAACGCACGGCGGAATGACGCCGAAGCCCCTTGCAGAGGACGGCTTTTCAGGCGGAAGCTATAAAGCGTTTCCGGCGCTTCTTGAAACGGCCCCCGGTGGAACCGCCCCTTTCCCGACAAGGCAGGATCGGCATCTGCGGTTTGCGGTCGCGGCCTTTTCCCCGCCACCCCGTCGCGGCAGACGGCAAAAACGATGGCGTGCGGCACCTCCCGCGATGGGAAAATGCCGCACGCCGTGCGCTTGTCAGGGGGGGGGTGTCCAGTTATTTGCCCCCCATATTGCCCGGTGCGCCGCCCTGGGCGTTGGTGTTTTGAGGTGCTGCCACGTCATCGTTCGTGATGGTCCGGCGCGATTTCTTGACCATCGTCTGTAGTTTGCCCAGACGCCACGAGATGCTCATACCGAAATTCATCTGATAATTGCGCGTGTTTGACGTCTTTACGAATCCGTTTCCCTTGTCCGTGGAGGTGTAAGTGCGGTAGGGATTGCAGAAATTGTTGATGTTGAGCGACACCTGAAGCCGTTTTTCTTTGAGGAAAGAGCGGGAAAGGCTCAGGCTATAGAAGTACCAGTTGCTGCCGGTTTGCTGGATTGATATCCACGGAAGTCCGCCTCCGGCGGAGATTCCTACCTTCATCTTCCACCAAATTTCCTGTTGCAGGTTGGCAAATCCGTATGCCTGCCATCCGTTGTTGTGCTGTTTGATGTGGAAAGCGTCGTGGTTTTCGTTGGCATCCACGTTGTGGTCCACGCGAAGGTCGGTATATCCGGCGTTACCATTGACGCTTAGCGACGTGTGTGGCGAGATATTCCAGTTGATGAAGCCCGAAACGTTGCCCGAACGTCGGAGGATGAAGTTGTCGTATGTGGTGTTCAGGCATTGCTGGCGGTCGATAAAACTGTAATTGGTCAGACCATTGTTGCTGAAACTGAAGTTGGCGTTGAGGGCAATGCTGAACTTTGTCTTGAAAAGGTTGTAGTCGAACCCGAAGTTGTGCCCCTCTTCGCTTTCCAGACGCGGGTTGCCGTAGTTGGCGAAACCCGGTACGGAGTTGTCGACATAAGGCGAAAGTTGTGAGATTCCCGGCCGTGCGATGCGGAAAGAATAGGACATTTTCAGCATTTGCAGGGGAGAAATGTTGTAGCCGACGTTGATTGAGGGCAGCAGATTATCGAAGTTCCGATTGAAACCTGGGCGTTTCCCGTCGGGATACCTGACGTTTACGTGGAAATGTTCGTAGCGCAGGCCGCCGCGCAGGCTGAAATTCCGGATTTTCATCACATATTCCGCATAGGCTGACGCGATGTCGCCGAGATGTTTGTAGTGAATCGAGGCGGCATCATTGAGAGTCCAGTCGCCGACACCCACACCTTCCGACGGTTTTACGAACTCTCGGGAGTCGCTTTCATTGATGCGCCGGATGAATTTTCCGCCCACCGACAGTTGGTGTTCCTTGCCGAACGGGGTGGTGAAGTCCGCCTGAACGGTGTGTTCCCTCGAATGATGGTCGGGGTCCATGTCCTGGTCTGTGAGCGAGGGTACGAATTCCGCTCCGTAAATGTCGAACGATTCCTGCCGGCGTTTCTCGTTGCTGGGCGTCCCGTTGTAGCGGTATGAGAAGGTAAGAGTCTGTTCCGGCGATGCGAAAGTGTGCTGGTAGTCGGCTCCGGCATTGTAGTTCATGCTGTTGTTGTGCGTGACGATGCGGCTCTTGTAGCCGTAGACCGGACGGCCGGAAGCGTCAGTCATGGCGGAAGTTCCGATAGCATCGTAGTCGAATTTGTGGCCGAAAACGCCGGCACTGACGCTCAAAAGGTCGTGTTCGCCGAACTCATACGAGGCGTCGATGCCGCCGAAATTGTAGAAAATGTCGGGACTTGCCGCCCCGTTGCTTTGGAGCATGTGGAATTTCTCCTGACCTTCGTATAGGAAAGTGTTGTCGTTCTCGGTGGCTTTTGTCCAGTTCTGGACGCCAAATCCGTAGTTTGCTGACATGGTGAACTTACCATATTGCACCGTTCCGTAGAATCCTCCGCCGTAACCTTGGTTGTTGACGTTCAGACGTGGGGTGATGGTCCATCCTTTTGTGACGGTTTCGGCGACGGTTACAATGTTCAGAATGCCCGAAACCCCTTCCGCGTCATACTTTGCTCCGGGGTCGGTGATGACTTCCACCTTCTTTACCGCCGAGGCAGGGTAGGATTTGAAGATCTCTTTCGGGTTTTCGGACATCATCTGGTTGGGCTTTCCGTTGACGTATACCTTGAATCCTGCCTGTCCGTTCAGTTTGATGTTGTCGTCACCGTCGACGGTCACCATCGGCACCTTCCGCAACATTTCGGTAAGGCTTTGGGTCGCCGCCTCGGGATCGTCGGAAACGGAGTAGACAAGTTTGTCGATTTCAGCCTTGATGACCCGCTTTTTGACGGAGACGCTGGCTTCGTTGAGGACCACTTCCATGGAATCGCGGGCGGCCTGGATGGAGTCGAATTGCTCATCGGTGACGCCGAATTGGGCCGATGCCGTGGCGGTTGTGAGGAGAAATGCGAATAGAATAGATAATTTTTTCATCTGTTTTGTATGGAAAATGTCGGGAAGCGCCAGACGCCGCCCGGAGGTTATAGGAAGGGAATGTTTTGAAGTTTAGACGCAAGTGCCGTGGAATTTGCTACGCCTTCGGGCATAAAATCATGCTTTTGCAGGCAAAATGCACGCGTCGTAACAACTTTGTAATAAAAACGTCACAACCTCTTAGCGTGTTTTTTGCGGCATCAACGGCGGTGATGACGTAATTTTGCACCATCATTTCCGGAGTGGCGGAATGCCGTTTGCGGAAGTCCGCCTGCGGAAATGCCGTTGCCGCTCTCCCCCTCATATATATATAATAGGAGCGGGGACGCATGAATGCGTGGAGAAGCACTTGTTGAGTGAGTGGGAAGATGCGTATGTCAGGATGGGCGATATGTGCCAACCGTATAGAGGAATCCGCAGAACGCCGTCCGGAAATAGGCAGGAAAAGAAACCGGAAATCGGCAGGGACAGATGTTTTCCCGGCGTTTCGGAAAACCGTTTCCCCGGCTTTTCCGTATGCCTTCTCCGCAATTCCTGTCGGAAAGTCCGGAACATTTCCCCCAACGGAACGGAGGCCGGGATAGCAGACGTCCGGAAGCCGCGGAAAAAACGCGGGAACGCCAGCGGCGAAGCCCCGGCACCGCAAAAGAAGATATTCATAACGGAAACATAATATGACTGTATTTTTCATCTGCATTGTGGCATTTCTTTTTGCCCTTGCCCTGTTCGACCTCTGGGTAGGAGTGTCGAATGATGCCGTAAACTTCCTGAATTCGGCCATCGGAAGTAAGACGGCCCGTTTCGGCACCATTGTAGGAGTGGCTGCCATTGGCGTGTTCCTCGGAGCCTGTCTTTCCAATGGTATGATGGACATTGCCCGTCATGGCATCTTCAATCCTGCGCAATTCCAGTTTGGCGACGTCATGGTTATCTTCCTCGCCGTCATGGCAACGGACATCATTCTTTTGGATGTTTTCAACAGTCTTGGCATGCCTACGTCCACAACTGTCTCAATGGTCTTCGAACTTCTCGGAGCATCCTTCGCCCTAACGTTGCTGAAAATCGGTAGCGAAGGCGGAAGTTATGCCGATTATCTCAACACTTCGAAGGCGATGGAGGTGATTTTCGGTATCTTCGTGAGCGTGCCCATCGCCTTCGTCGGCGGTCTGTTGATACAGTATGTCACGCGAATCCTCTTCTCATTCTTCCAACCGAAATCCTCAGACGGCGGACACACCATGTTCAGTCTCCGCGTCTGCATCTTCGGAGGTGTTGCACTCACCTCGATAGTCTACTTCATGTTGTTCAAGGGATTGAAGTCGATGAGTTTCATGAGTGCCGATCTCAAAGGGTGGTTCGACGGACATATCCTGCTGCTTCTCCTCGGATGCTTCATCGTTTTCACGCTGTTGATGGTGCTTGTTGAGGCATTTTCCGTGGCGCGTACGGGATGGCTTGTCCGAAATGGCGGCAATGCTGTGTTCCGTTTCGTGGTCCTTGCCGGAACTTTTGCGCTTGCCATGGCCTTTGCCGGCAACGATCTCGTGAATTTCATTGGTGTTCCCCTGGCAGGATTCTCGTCTTTTATGGATTTTTATCAGTCCGGAGGCACCGATCCTATGAACTTCCCCATGGTATCCTTGGAGGAAAGCGCGAGCACTCCCTTAGTTTTCCTCATCGGTGCCGGAGCCGTGATGGTGTTTGCTTTGGCAACAAGCAAGAAAGCCCGCAAGGTAGTGATGACATCCGTCAACCTTTCCTCACGTTCCGAGGGGGAGGAGATGTTCGGATCATCGCGTGCCGCACGCTCAATGGTCCGTGGTGGCATCAACCTGGCTAACGCTCTCGGAAGCGTCATCCCCAATGGAATCCTGCGCCGGATTGACGAGCGTTTCCGCATTCCCGTGCAGGTTTCTGACGGATATTACGTACAAACCGCCACGGAAGAGCCGCAAAACGCGGAAACTCCGGCGTATGATTTGGTGAGAGCCTCCGTAAATCTGGTCGTGGCTGCCCTGCTTATCGCCTTGGGAACCTCGCTTAAGTTGCCACTTTCTACGACCTTCGTCACCTTTATGGTGGCAATGGGAACCAGTCTTGCCGACCGTGCGTGGACAAGAGAGAGCGCAGTCTTCCGCGTTACCGGCGTTCTTACCGTCATTGGAGGCTGGTTTATCACCGCCGGTGTCGCATTTGTCGCCTGCATGGGCGTGGCATTGCTGATGCATATTGGCGGAAAAGTGGCGATGGTTGCCGTGGTTGTGGCCGTTGTCTTCATACTTGTCCGCAACCAACGTGCGGCATCGAAGAAGGCGGACGAGGAGGAAGGCGACGAACTCTTTGCACGGATGATGGCCAGCCACAATCCTTTGGAAGTGGAACCCTTGCTCGAGGAGCACGTGATGACGCACACCACACGCCAGTTGAACCTCTTCGACGAGGCGCTCGCACAACTTGTCGAGGGTATTTCCACGGAGAAACTCAAGCCGTTGCGCCGTGCTTCGCGCAGCCTGCACCGCGACAAGATGACACTGAAAAACCTACGTCGGCGCGAAATCCTTTGTCTTCGCCGCATCACACCGGCGCGGAGTGTGAAGAAATCCACCGACTTCCACCTCATACATAACTCACTTCGGCAGATGCGTTACTGTCTTCTTCGCATCGCAGACCCTGCTCTTGAGCACGTTGACAACCATTTCCCAGCCATTTCTCCGCAATCTATGCAACGTTTTGACGTGTTCCGGAAGAAACTCTCTGAGATGTTGAAGCGCGCTGTGGAGGAATTGGGCAAAATGCACTACGAAGACCCCATGGCGGAACTGGACCTTATCTATTCTTTGCGCGATGCCCGTGTGAAGCGTGTGGAGGAACTGAGGTCGGACATCGACAAATTCCGCCAGGAACTCAACGCTTTCCGCCGCGAACTTCTCCTTGAAATCCAGCAGTCTGACGTCAATATCACTGCCGCAACGCTGAACATCCATATCATTCAGGAGACAGAATTGCTGGCAAAGGAACTGCGTTCGCTGCTGAAATCCTGCTCACATTTTTGCGATTGATCCATGAATCCCATTCTATTGCGCCGTATTCAGAGCGCCTATGAGAGGGTACGCATCGTACTTCTCATCGTATTCCTCCTCTGTCTTTGGGGAGCGTTATGGCAAATGAACGCCTGATTCACCTCTAAAAGTTCAGAAAAACTCCGGCCCCACATTCCTGACTTGTTCGGGAAAGTGGGGCTTTTTTTTGATGTCAGACCTTGACTTTCCCGTCCATAAGGCGAAAGAATTTTACACTTTCTTCATAACTTTGAAACAATTTTGTGGCAAAATTGCAAAAAGTGTTGTAAATTTGCGCGGGTTTCTTTCCATACTTCATGCCGTCCGAGCGGGACTATGGGGTGGAAAGTTCCGCGTTATCGTAATTTTTTTTCACTTATCTCCTTATGGAAGTATTACTCAATCTGTTGAGTCTGCTGGGTTCTCTCGGCCTTTTCCTGTATGGTATGAAGATCATGTCGGAAGGTTTGGAGAAATTTGCCGGCGACCGTCTCCGTGCCGTCCTCGCAGCCATGACGAAAAACCGCGTTATGGGTGTGCTGACCGGCGTACTTATCACGGCCCTTATCCAATCGTCGAGCGCAACAACCGTCATGGTCGTAAGTTTCGTCAACGCAGGTTTGATGAATCTTGTCCAGGCCATTGGCGTGATTATGGGCGCCAACATCGGTACGACTGTCACCGCTTGGGTGATTTCTGCCATCGGTTTCAAGGTAAACATCGCAGCGTTTGCCCTCCCGCTTTTGGCCATCGGCATCCCACTTATCTTCAGTAGCAACAATAAACGCAAGAGTGTCGGTGAGTTTGTCTTCGGTTTCTGCTTCCTCTTCATGGGTCTTTCCTTCCTGCAAAAGGCAGCGGAAAGCCTTGAGATCGGCACCCTTGTGGCAGGAATGCTGGCAAACGTGGAGGCCGGAGGCTTCTTTACCATCATTCTTTTTGTCATCGTCGGTGCGTTGGTCACCATGTTGGTGCAGGCATCTGCCGCCACCATGGCCATAACCCTCATGCTTTTTGACATGCAGATCCCCGGTTTCGGCTTCGAACAGGCCGCTGCCCTTGCCATGGGTCAGAACATCGGTACGACGATTACGGCATTCATGGCCTCGCTTACGGCAAATACGCAGGCACGTCGCGCTGCTTTGGCCCACATGTTCTTCAATGTCTTTGGCGTTCTTGTGGTCCTCGTCCTCTTCTATCCGTTCTGTGAGGTGGTGACATGGGTAGTTACCGACCTGATGCACGCCGGCGGCAACGATTTGTTCCGTCTTTCCGCCTTCCATACAGCCTTCAACATCTTCAATACATTGCTGCTTATCGGCTTCGTCAAGCAGATTGAGCGCTTCGTTTGCTTCGTTCTTCCCCAGAATGAACAGGAAGAAGTGGGTCGTTTGAAGTTCATTTCCGCCGGAATCCTCAGCACTGCCGAACTCTCGCTCCTCGAAGCCCGTAAGGAAGTTGGGCTCTTCGGACAGCGTTGTGAGAAGGCTTTCAAGATTGTTTGCGGCATGCACGGCATTGAGAAGGACGATGATTTCATGAAAGAGTTCAAACGTGTGGAGAAATACGAAGGCATTACCGACAATATGGAGCAGGAGATTGCGCATTATCTCCAGCAAGTTTCGGAGGGAAGGCTTTCGGATGACGCCAAGCGACAGGTGAACCGTATGCTCCGTGAAGTGGATGATCTGGAGAGCATCGGCGACAGTTGCTACAATCTGGCTCGCGTTTTGAGCCGCAAACGCCAGTATTGCAAGGAGCATTTCACCGACGAACAACTCCTGCAAATCAGCCACATGGAAGACCTTGTGCTGATGGCTTTGCAGCAAATGAACCGCATGCTCGAGCAGCCAGAGGGCTACGGACATGACATAAGTCAAAGTTATCAGATTGAAAACAAGATAAACCAGTTGCGCAATGACCTGCGGAACAACAATCTGAGTTGCGTGGAAAAGCACGAATATGACTATCGTCTCGGTGCTTTTTACATCGACTACATTTCGGAATGTGAGAAACTTGGCGACCACATCATCAACGTGGTACAGGCCAAGGCACGTCTGAACCGTAACTGAGAATCGGGTTGCCCATAGGCGATATGCGCCGTACATCAGCATAATCTGCCGGTTCCTTGTACGGATCAGTCAGGGAAGCGCAGATGAAACGCCCCTCAAAAGTTGGAGATGCTTCAACTTTTGAGGGGCATTCCTTTTGGGAAATCCCCCTATGGATGCAAGTGTATGGAGAGCGGAAGGGAAGGTTCGATTGACGTATTGACATGTAACAATATATGGAAAAACGGATTTTCTTTACACACACATAAGGAAATATGTGTCGGATTCGACAGAAAATTTGTATATTTGCGCGGAAATCTATGCGTGCGCATATCGGATTTTCTCGGAAAAAAGTCAGTGCTTTTCCCAGAAAACCTCGGAACATTCCCCCTCAAAGTGCGGAACTTTCCGTCGGAAACTTCGGAACTTTTTCCAGAAAACCTCGGAACATTCCTCTTCAAAGTGCGGAACTTTCCGTCGGAATCTTCGGAACTTTCCGTCGGAAACCTCGGAACATTCCCCGGGAGACGCCGACATTGCACATCCGGAATCCAGAAATTAAGCACACCAGTACACACATACATCAGATTCAAAATGAGTACACAGGAAAAAAGAAAAATTCAGTTTTCGCTCGTTTATCGGGATATGTTCCAGTCGAGCGGCAAGTTTCAGCCCCGCAAAGACCAACTTGAGCGTATCGCTCCCGTCATCATCAAGATGGGATGCTTCAGCCGTGTAGAAACCAATGGTGGAGCATTTGAGCAGGTAAACCTTCTATATGGTGAGAATCCTAACCAAGCAGTCCGTGCCTTTACACGCCCATTTAATGAGGTGGGTATCAAGACTCACATGCTCGATCGCGGACTCAATGCCCTGCGTATGTTCCCTGTACCTGCCGACGTTCGCCGTCTGATGTACAAGGTAAAGCATGCACAAGGTGTGGACATCACCCGCATTTTCTGCGGCCTTAACGATGTCCGCAACATCATTCCCTCCATACAATATGCCCTCGAAGGCGGCATGACCCCCCAGGCAACATTGTGCATCACCACCAGTCCTATCCACACTGCGGAGTATTATGCCAACATTGCCGACCAACTTATTGAGGCCGGCGCGCCCGAAATCTGCCTGAAAGACATGGCAGGTATCGGACAACCCGCCATGCTTGGCGAACTTTGCCGACGCATAAAGGAGAAGCATCCTGGGGTCATTATCCAGTATCATGGCCATTCAGGTCCCGGTCTTTCCATGGCCAGCATCCTCGAAGTGTGCCGCAATGGTGCCGATGTTATCGATACAGCCATCGAACCTTTGTCATGGGGAAAGGTGCATCCGGACATCATTTCTGTGCAGAGTATGCTGAAGAATGCCGGCTTCGACGTGCCGGAAATCAACATGGATGCCTATATGGAGGCCCGCAAGTTGACCCAGGAATTCATTGATGATTTCCTCGGATACTTCATGAATCCCACCAACAAACTCATGTCGTCGCTCCTCCTCGGTTGCGGACTTCCCGGTGGAATGATGGGCTCTATGATGGCCGACCTTACCGGTGTCATGGCTGCCATTAACGCCAATCGTGCCAAGAAAGGCGAGGAACCCCTTTCTGAGGATGCCCTTCTTGTACGCCTCTTCGACGAGGTTGCCTATGTCTGGCCACGTGTGGGTTACCCCCCACTTGTCACACCTTTCAGCCAGTATGTTAAGAACATTGCCCTCATGAACCTCCTCACCGAGTCCATGGACAAGCCGCGTTATACCATGATGGACAACAGCATCTGGGGCATGATCCTCGGTAAAAGCGGTAAACTTCCCGGTGAGGTCGCTCCCGAAATCATCGAACTTGCCAAGGAGAAAGGCTTTGAGTTTACCGATGCCGATCCCCAATCTTACTATCCCGATGACCTGCAGCGCTTCATCGACGAGATGGAGACCAACGGATGGGAACGCGGCGAGGACGATGAGGAACTCTTTGAGTTCGCCATGCACGAGACGCAATATCGCGACTACAAGAGCGGTGCTGCCAAGAAGCGTTTCCTCGCAGACCTGCAGGCTGCCAAGGACAAGGAGTGCGCAAATGGTCTGAGCATTGAGGAGGCAACAGCCTTCAAACATGCCAAGGCCGACGCCATTGTGGCGCCCGAAGGCGGCATCGTGCTGTGGGAAATCGGCGGAGATGCTGAGAACGTACGCGCCATTGAGCCTTTCATCGGACAGGAGTTCAAGGAAGGCGAGCGCTTCTGCTATATCGAGAACGCCCACGGTCAAATCAGCGAAATCCCCGCTGCTATGGGTGGAAAGTTGGTGGAAATTGCCGCCAAGCAGGGTGCCCACGTCCTTAAGGGCGACGTAATCGCTTACATCCAGCGCCCTGAGACGGAGGCATAACGGAGGTTGGAGCATAATGTTACCATCATCGTTTCCTAAGGACCCCTTCATGCTGATGAGTTTCATCAACATGAAGTTGCGGGACGAATTCCCTTCGCTCGACGAATTCTGCGCCTTTTATGGCGTGGAACGCGCCGAGGTGGAGGTGCCACTTTGGGGTGCGGGCTTTGAATATAGCGCGGAAAACAACAAATTCTGGTAAACAAGTGCCCGCGTTCTTCGCGCCAGTCGCTTACGATGCTCTGCATTCTCCGCATCGTCGCTCTGCATTCCCCGCATCGTCACTCTGCATTCCCCGCATCGTCACTCTGCATTCCCCGCATCGTCACTCTGCATTCC
>CAMAFY010000009.1 GCA_945833885.1 uncultured Bacteroidales bacterium | reverse complement strand
ACTGGGCTTCGGACAGGGTTATCTGGCACTTTTGAGTTTTACCGGACAGCAATAACACAAAATCTTGCGGATATATGCAAATAATTCAGAACTTATTTTATTGATATACAACAAATTAGCACCTTGTTAAGGAACGACTATGTAAAACCTCACTTATAGCAGAGGGGACTGTAGGGGCAACTGAGGCAGACCTTGTCCTTCTCGGGCACGGCAAAGGGGAGTGAAGGGTCGAAAATCTCTGCCAACAGGAGTTTCAAACGCTCCTCAAACTCCGTACGCATGGGGTGGAAGTCGGAAATCGGCATCTTGTTCCGCGAATCTCCCATCATCAGACGGGGGGAATAGTCTTTGCGCGAGGCATGGTTGACGAAGAAGAGCGAGGGCACGAGCGGTCCCTTCACCTTGTCCGCCAACATCAAACAGTAGAGGAAGGTCTGCAGCATATAGTGCTTATTGTTGCCCTGCTTGAACAGGTCCTCCAAAGTCTGCGCCGATTCCTCCACACCTCCCGTCTTATAATCAAGAATCCGCAAGCCATTCCCAGCATCGATATCGTCAATGCGGTCGATAATACCGCCAATCCTCACCTTCACCTTCGTTGAGCCGCCCGGAACCTCCACATCTATGTCGACACTTTCGTGACGTTCCGTATCGATAATATGGAACTGCTCACGGGAGGCATCATATTTCAGGAGACTTTTCAGGAAAATCTCCACCACACGTCCCTGCAACAGCCGGTAATCGGTCTGTTCGTCGGCAAACGCCTGCCGTACAATGGCACGCAGACGTTCGGGAGATTTCAACAAAGTGTTGATTTCCTCCTTCGTCACAAGGCGCTTTTCGGCGCCGTCCGGCTTCTCGTAGATGATTTCCGCCGCCCTATGGAAGATGGTTCCCAACACATTGGGCTGGATTTCCTCGGGGTCCGGTTGCGGTTCCTTGATGCCCATGACGTGACAATAGTAGAATTTCAGTTGGCAACGCAGATAGTCGTTGATGGCGGACGGAGAGAGTTTGATGCAGTCCTCCTCCTTCTTGAAATGCCTCAGAAGGTTGTCGGGCTTTTCTACGCACTCCGGACGGCGCAACATGGAACTCTGGCTGCTATTGAGCGTCAGATGCCTCACGGGATGCGGCCATTCCACCAGCAGTTGCGTCATGAAACGCGACATTTCGCCCGTACTTCCAGCATTGGCGGACGAATTGTAGGTCATCGTCACATGGGAAGCACGTTGGAGAAGACGGTAGAAATAATAAGCGAACACCGCCGTCTTGCGCTCAGGGATTGTCATTCCGAAGGCACGCCGCAACAAATAGGGTACGAACGATGAATAGTCGGCCTTCTTCGGCAGCATACCATCGTTGACGGAAAGCATGATAATGCGTTCAAAATCAAGGCATCGCGTCTCAAGCACACCCATCACCTGCAGCCCTACCACGGGCTCCCCGCTGAAAGGCACCGTTGCCGTACGTACCATCTGGCGCACCAGGCGGCGAAGGGTCACGAGGGTGAAGTCGCCTTGCAGCGTGGCAAGATGACGGACCACCACAGTCGAGAAGTTCTCGAGCAGCGCCAGCATCATATAGTACGCCTCGCTTTGGAGGACATCCTCGAAACGCTCCGGAGAGAATTCCGGACGTACCACATATTCATGGGCACTCTTGCGAACCTTCTCCTGCAATCGCTCCAAGAGTTCGCCGATGCCCATCGTTGTCTTCTCGCGTTCCCAACGTCCGAACGTCTGTTCCACGAGCGTCACCACCTCAGTATGTGCCAGAGGGAACCCTTTCGTGATGTTCACCTCATGGATGTCGCCGGGCAGGGCATGGAGGACAGGTTGCAGGATGGCCTCGTTGCAGAGCACTATCGCCGTGTGGCGGTGGTCGGCAGTCAGGTTCTTTGCTGTCCATGCCCCTACATACTGCGCCTGGATGGCTTCGGTGGAAGCCGCCGCCATGACGATTTCCTTCCGCTTCGACAGATTGTCAAAATATTCTTTCGGGAGTTCGTTGGGGAAAAGTTCAAGATTCTCGCGCAAAAACATCCCCGCCTCATGGTTGCAGCCACCTTCGCCGGAAATATAATAGCGGTCATAGTCCCAATAAAACCATGCTCTACCCTCCTCCTTTACCTGTCTGAACAACGTTTTCTCCACACCGTCGAGAAGGTTGAAACCGACAAAGGCATAGTGTTCCACGGCATCGTCAAGCGCAACCTCCCCCCTCCCGAGACGTTCCACAACGGTACGGTAAAGGGCACCCTCATAGGCCTCACCGTTCTCGCCGAGAATGGCGTTCAGACGATGGTAGAGGCGGGCAAGGACATTCCACAATTTGCTGAAACGCTCGCGCAGGACATCGTTGTGGCGGGGATCGAACTCGCTGAAAAAGCGGCGCAACACCTCCGTCTGTTCGGGTGTAAGGAACTCCTCTTTCTCGATTTCCTTGATATCGCTGAGATTTTTGAACAGCGAATCGGCGTCCACAAAGTTCTTGTCGACATCCTCAAAATCATCGAGTATGCGCTCCGCCCAACCGTAAAACCAGTCTACGCTGACGACATCGCCCGTCAGTTCCTCAAAAAGGCGGATGATATGCAGCACCACATCGATGCGGTCCGCCACAACAAGGTCGGGGACAAGCGCCGAAAACAGTTCGCTGATGGTGGTATAGCGCGGTGCCCATATCGGGGATGCTCCGGAAAACTGCAGCAGATACTCATTCAAATATAGTCCGGCACGCTTGCTGGGAAAAACAACAACGGTGCGGCTGAGGTCGCCCCCCGTCTTTCGGTAGAGGTCTTCAGCAACGTATTGGAGGAAAGGCGTCATGGTACAATGATGGATTTTCCGATGAAAATGGCAGAGGTGACGGAACTTACACGAGGCACCTGCCCTTACATTTTTTGCAAATATAGGAAGTTTCAACGAAATGGAACGAAACAGGAAAGGAAAACACGGAATAAAATTGTGGAAACAAGAGGATTTTGACCATTGCCAGTGGAACACTCGTTATTCCTTTATGGTTGCTATGTGGTCATACAGGAATTGGTGGACTGCATGGTAAGATCGGTTTCGTATCTACTTTCTGCATATTGCTACACATCATAAAACACAGGAATTGGCATTCTCTTAAAAATCCAAGAACGAAGTTCAACGTTTTCGATAAGCCAGATGAGCAGAGCGGAAGCAAGTGAAACGCGCTTACGCTATGCCATGGCGAGAAAACGAAGGGTGTAACCCAGCGTTTTCGATAAGCCAGATGAGCAGAGCGGAAGCAAGTGAAACGCGCTTACGCTATGCCATGGCGAGAAAACGAAGGGATAAAACCCACTACACATTATTTTTTATTTTTACCCTCATACCATCACCTTTTGCATAACTATCTGCATATCAATTCATTAAAATCAGTTATACAGGTGAGGGTATGAGGGTAGATGGTTGAAATGTGGGGTAAGAATGGCTATTTTTATGTGTGTAATGGTGAAAATGGTGGCGATTTTTGCATAAAAATTGTCATTTTTTGAATAAAGCCCAACGTTTTTCGTTAAAAAAGATGAGAAAAACATGCTATCCGACCAGCATTCACCATACAATCATCATCTTTTACAGGAATAGAAACAGCGAAACGACGAAGGGGAATTCTTGACTTTGCAAGAACGTTTCAGATAAAAGGCTTACTGACACACATCAATTCAATAATCATATTTTATTGAATTACAATAAGTTATATCGTACAAAATAAAGAAACAGTCTAATAAGTAGGTTTCAAAAATTAAAATTAGTTATACAATAATTGTTGTTATGTTTTTATATAGGTAATAACATAATTGTTGAAACCTACTTATTATCGTCAAACCAAATGAGCAAAGTGGAAGCAAGTGAAACGCGCTCACGGTTTGAATTGGCGAGAAAACGAGGGATATATCCAACATGAAAAGCAGAAAGACAAGACACTTTCTCCCTTCCAAAAATATTTTTTTTCTGATTTTCTTCTACACTTCCTACACTTTTTGGCAGAGAACACCAATGCACACAGGCAATCTTTGAGTGTAGGATGACCAAAACCATCCTACACAAAGCACGAAGTTTCCTCGAATCGGGGTGTAGGATAATCCTACACCATCTGGGAAATGACACATGAAAAACGTGCAGAATGACACATCATACGGTAAATTATCGCAACGGAATTACATTTTCCAACGGCGAAAATTCCCTGGACACCCATCAACATAGCACAACATATTAAACTCTTTCCGATGTTTTCACGCTCGGTAATGAAAACGAATTCCCTCCGCACCCGCCTAACCATAACGGCCATTCACAGTCTTCTGATTTTGGAAAAAAACTCGAAATTCGGCAAAACAAAATTATAGAAGACACATAAAACATCGCAAATACGCGTTTTTTTGCTCTTTTTCCATAGGAAACACGGGGAAATAACGTATATTTGCAGCGTAATAGACGGGGGATTTCCCCTCACCCTCCACTTACTGACGAGGGAGCATCAACAACAACCGCAAATCTTTCTTGCTGTTTTACGGATTGCATTTTACCGCATTCCAAACCTTATGGGGCTTAAATTTTCTCACCCCATGGCAAATCAAATTCACCGCCCCAGCCACACATCGATTATACCATAAACAACCTTTTATATGAAAATCCTCCTTACTGGCGGTGCAGGTTTCATCGGAAGCCACACCCTTATCGAACTCACCGAGGCCGGACATGAGGCTGTCGTAGTCGACAACCTTGACAACAGCAGCCCCATCGCCCTGAAGCGCGTGGCCAAAATCATCGGCAAGGACGTCCCCTTCTACAAGGTCGACATCCGCGACCGCGAAGGTCTTCAGCACGTTTTCGACGAGCATCATTTCGACGCTTGCATACACTTTGCCGGTCTGAAAGCCGTAGGTGAAAGTTGCGCAAAGCCGCTGGAATACTATGAAAACAACATGAACGGCACCTTCGTGCTCCTCGACGTGATGCGCAAGAACGGATGCAAGAACATCATCTTCTCCAGTTCCGCCACCGTTTATGGCGACCCCGCCATCATCCCCATCACGGAAGAGTGCCCGAAAGGCCACTGCACCAACCCCTACGGCCAGACCAAATCGATGCTCGAAGAGGTGTTGATGGACGTGCAGAAGGCTGATTCCGAATGGAACGTCGTACTCCTCCGCTACTTCAACCCCATCGGTGCCCACAAGAGCGGCACCATCGGTGAGAACCCCAACGGCATTCCCAACAACCTTATGCCCTACATCACCCAGGTGGCTGTCGGAAAGCGCCAGGAACTTGGCGTATTCGGCAACGACTATGACACGCATGACGGTACCGGTGTACGCGACTATATCCACGTTGTTGACCTTGCACGCGCACACGTCGCCGCACTTCAAGCCATCGAACGTAAGCAAGGCATCGCCATTTACAACATCGGTACGGGCCACGGTTACAGCGTGCTCGACGTGGTAAACGCCTTCGTCAAGGCCAACGGCGTCGATGTTCCCTATGCCATCAAGCCCCGTCGCCCGGGTGACATCGCCACCTGCTACTGCAATCCTGCCAAGGCCAAGAAGGAACTGGGCTGGGAAGCACAGTACGGCATCGAGGACATGTGCCGCGACAGTTGGAACTGGCAGAAGAACAATCCCAACGGATTCGAGGAATAATTTCCCCGACATTCTCATTCTCTCACCCCCGGAGGAGGGCCGCACGCCGGCCTTCCCCATAAGTCACTGACGACATTTGTATCCTTATTATCTGATAGAGGAGAGGCTGCTTCGCCGCAACCTCTCCCTTATTCGTAAAATATCCGATGCCGCCGGCGTGGAATTCATCCTCGCTTTCAAGGCGTATGCCCTATGGCGGACCTTCCCCATTTTCCGCGAATACATCCGCCACACCACCGCCAGTTCACCATGGGAGGCACGCCTCGCCCTGGAGGAATTCGGTTCAAGGGCCCACACCTATTCCCCGGCCTACGAGGACGACACCTTCGGTGAAATCCTGGAATGCTCGAGCCACATCAGTTTCAACAGTCTCGCACAATACGCACACTTCGCCCAAAACGTGGCGGAATGGAATGCCCGGCACGACAACGACCGCCAAGTGGCCTGCGGACTCCGCATCAATCCCGAGGCATCGCCCATCGAAACGGAGATCTACAACCCCTGCGCTCCGGGAAGCCGCTTCGGCATCATCAAAGACGACCTGCCGGAAACGCTGCCCGAAGGCATCAGCGGACTGCACTGCCACTGCCATTGCGAAAGCAGTTGCGAAGATTTGCGCCACACCCTCCAGCGCATTGAGGAGCGGTTCGGGCCCTGGTTGCAACAGGTGGAATGGCTGAACCTTGGAGGCGGACACCTCGTCACCCGCAAGGACTACGACACCGACGGACTCATCGAACTGCTCCGCTCCTTCCGCGAGCGCCATCCCCACCTGAAAATCATCCTCGAACCCGGCAGCGCCTTCGGTTGGCAAACGGGACCTCTCGTCAGCCAGGTGGTGGATATTGTCAGCAACCACGGCATCAAGACCGCCATCCTCAACGTATCCTTCACCTGCCACATGCCGGATTGTCTGGAAATGCCCTATTGGCCCGCGGTAAGACGGGCAGACGGACAATGCCCCGACGCCATCGCCAGCCCCGAAGAGCATGCCACACCGGCAGAAACCCTGGAAGGCACCATACATTCCACCGACGAATGCGTCTACCGGCTCGGAGGAAACAGTTGCCTCTCCGGAGACTGGATGGGAAGTTGGCGGTTCGAAAGCCCCTTGAAGACGGGAGACCTCATCGTCTTTGACGATATGAACCATTATACAACCGTGAAGACCTGCACCTTCAACGGCATCGCCCATCCCGCCATCATCATGAAACGTCTTGACGGCAGCCGCGAAATCCTCCGGCGCTTTGCCTACGAGGACTACCGCGACCGTATGGACTGAACCGGCATCGGCGGACGTCACCGTCATGAAGCGCCGCACCTTCACACCCGTTTCCAGGCATCCATAGCGTCGCCTTGCGGAAAACCGCCGAGCGCACTTCCCAAAAAGATTCCTGGCACAATGCCCGCAAAAACCTGCCGCCGACAAAAAACGGCTGGCAACAGGTCTGACAACGGCAGGAAAGCCTCCTGAAAAACGGATGGAGGCATCCGTGAAAAAAAATAAGGAATTCTCCTAAAAAGTCAAGGAACATTCCTGAAACGGTCCGGACAAAACACCAACTAAACTAAATAAGAATCCGGGGACGGTCGGCACAGAAGACCGTCCCGCACTAAAAAACACAACATCCCGTGTCACAAAATTCAATTCCTGAGAACGCATTCCGCCCCTTGAAAGAGGGCGAAGAGTACGAACCCCTGATGCCCGCCAAGGCAAATCCCCGCGAAGTGACGGCATGGTCGCTCGTTTGGGGCTTGCTTATGGCCGTTATCTTCAGTGCCGCCACCGCATACCTCGGACTTAAAGTCGGACAGGTATTCGAGGCCGCCATCCCCATCACCATCATTGCCGTAGGACTGGCCGGAGCCACGAAGCGAAAAGACCCGCTCGGCGAGAACGTCATGATACAGTCCATCGGAGCATGTTCCGGAATGATTGTAGCAGGAGCCATCTTCACCCTCCCCGCACTCTACATCCTCGACGCAAAATTCCCCGATGCCGACATTACCGTAAGTTTCTTTGAGGTCTTCCTCTCCAGCCTTCTCGGTGGAGTCATCGGCATTCTCTTTCTCATACCTTTCCGCAAGTACTTCGTAAAGGAGAAGCATGGCGAATATCCCTTCCCCGAAGCCACCGCCTCCACCCAGGTTCTTCTCTCCGGCGAAGGGCAAAGCAGTTCGGCATTGCCCCTTGTCATAGCCTCCGCCATCGGTGGAATCTACGACTTTGCCGTAAGCACCTTCGGAGCATGGGCGGAGAATTTCACCTCCACCTTCTGCTCTCTCGGCGAACAGTTCGCCATGAAGACCAAACTCTATTTCTCCTGCAACATGTCGGCAGCGCTTTTGGGTATGGGATACATCATTGGTTTGAAGTATGCCGCCATCATGTGTGCCGGCTCCGTGCTGATATGGTGGATTGCAGTTCCCGCCATTGCCATCTTCTGGCCCGAACTCCAACTGGACAAGGGCGTTGTTGCCGGTGCGGCAACTCCGCAGGAAATCTTCAAATATGCCAAGGATATCGGTATCGGCGGCATTGCCATGGCCGGCATCATCGGCGTTTGGAACAGCCGTTCCGTCATCCTCGGAAGTTTTTCCCTCATCCGTGCGGCTTTCAGCAAGAAGGATGAGGCTGAGAACACCAAGGAGACTCCGCGTACACAACGCGACATTTCGATGAAAATCATTGCCATCGCCCTCGTTGTGGCCTTCCTTGCCACCTTCCTTTTCTTCCAACTCGACGTCATGGGCGGCAACCTCCTCTATTCCTGCGTGGCACTTGCCATCGTGTTTGTCATATCTTTCCTCTTCACAACCGTGGCAGCGAACGCCATTGCCATCGTGGGCAGCAACCCCGTGAGCGGAATGACGCTGATGACACTCATCCTCGCCAGCCTCGTCATGTCGACTGTCGGTCTGAAAGGAACCAGCGGAATGGTAGCCGCACTCGTAATGGGTGGCGTGGTATGTACGGCACTTGCCAGCGCCGGCGCCTTCATCACCGACCTGAAAATCGGTTATTGGCTCGGCAGCACTCCCGCCAAACAGCAGACATACAAGTTCCTTGGCATCCTCGTCAGCGCCGCAACGGCAGCGGGAGTCATCATGATTCTCAACGAGGCCTACGGCTTTACCCCCGACAACTCCGATGTGATGGCCGCTCCTCAGGCACGCGCCATGGCAGCAGTCATTGAACCCATGATGATGGGTAAGGGCGCTCCCTGGCTCCTCTACGGCATCGGCGCCGTCATCAGCCTCGTCATGAACGCCTGCGGCATCAGTGCCCTGGCCTTCGCTCTCGGTATGTTCATCCCCCTCCAACTCAACCTTCCCCTCATCGTCGGCGGTGCCCTCAACTGGTTTATCACCTCACGTTCGAAGGACGCCAGCGTAAATGCCGCACGCGGAGAGCGCGGAACCCTGCTCGCTTCAGGCTTCATTGCCGGCGGAGCCCTCATGGGTGTGGTATCGGCAGCATTGACGTTTATGGGGCTTAACCTTGCCATCGACGGTGGAAACTGGATGACCAGCACCGGCGGACAACTGCTCAGCCTTGTGGCATACATCGCCTTGATAGTATATCTCTACAAGGCTTGTATGAAAGTCAAATAAAGCTTTTCCATTCTCTTGAAGGGACATAGGATGCGGCGATTCCGCTGACAGACTGTGTCCCTCCAAGACATCGGGGAGACAGACTACGGACCATGATTCCGGAAAGGTCCGCACCACACGGCAAGTTATGCCCTCCCCCTCCCCGACCTTCTCCCCGCACCGTCTTATTCACGCGGAAGACCTCTTGCCACACCTTCCGAAGACGGACGGAAAGACATCGGAAACGTGTCAAAAAATGTTCCGACGTTTGCCTATAAATGTTCCGATGTTTGCCTATAAAAGTTCCGATGTTCCAACATCAAAGTTCCGACGTTTGTCACACCATACCCGGAAGCGCAGATTCAGGGCATCCGAAAGATAGGGCCAACACCTCCGTGAAGGCATCACCGATGACGCCACATTTCATCGGGAACACTCATAAAACCAGTCAAAAAACGTGTATAGTTTCCTCGACCAAGACATCACTTACCTGAAAGGTGTGGGACAAGCCCGCGCCCAGATATTGGCGTCGGAACTCGACATCCACACCATTGGCGACCTCCTGCACCACTTCCCTTTCAGACACGAAGACCGCACACACGTCTACCGCATCGCTGAAATCCATGAGGGAATGCAGAACATCCAACTCCGAGGACGAATCATCGACATATCAATCGTGGGAGAAGGACCGAAAAGACGCCTTATGGCCAACTTCACCGACGGCACAGGCATCGTCACACTGATATGGTTTCGCAGCCTGAAAACCTTCGAAAAGATATGCAAGATTGGGGTTACCTACCAGATCTTCGGAGAACCGAAAGCGTTTAAGAACACTTTCAGCATCGCACACCCCGAAATGGAGGTGATGGAAACGGTGCAGAACCGTCCCCTCCTGCGCATGCAACCCGTCTATCATCTGACAGAAAAACTGACGGGAAGGGGAATCACGTCGAAGGTCATCAACCAACTGGTGGCGAACGCCTTCGAGAAAATCGCGAAGATTCCGGAAACCCTGTCACAGGACATTGTCAATGCCCACGGATTGGTCAGTCATGAGCAGGCCATCCGCGACATTCATTTCAGCCAAAGCGCGGAAGACGTGAACAATGCGCGGCGACGGCTGAAATTTGAAGAACTCTTTTACCTCCAACTCTCCATACTCCAATATGCGAAGTCGCGCCAAACCGCCACCGAAGGCTGGCCTTTCCCCCGGGTAGGAGAGAAATTCAACGGATTTTACAACAACGTCCTGCCCTTCAACCTCACAGAAGCGCAGAAAAACGTCATCAGAGAGATACATGCCGACCTGAAGTCCGGGCGGCAAATGAACAGGCTTTTGCAGGGAGATGTCGGCTCCGGCAAGACCATCGTCGCCGCTCTCGTGGCATTGCTCGCCATCGACAATGGCTTTCAGGCGTGCATCATGGCACCAACCGAAATACTTGCCGAACAGCATTACCGCGGACTCTGCGAACAGATGCGGCAGATTGGCGTCAATGTGGCGCTCCTCACCGGTAATGTCAAGGGAAAACGCCGCCGCGAGACCCTCGAAGAACTCAAAAACGGCAACATTCAGATACTCGTCGGCACGCATGCCCTGATTGAACCTGGCGTGGAATTCCACAACCTCGGCCTCGCTGTCATCGACGAACAGCACCGCTTCGGCGTAAAGCAGCGCGCACAACTGTGGACGAAGAACAGCAGACCACCCCACGTCCTCGTGATGACGGCAACGCCCATTCCGAGAACCCTGGCCATGACTGTCTATGGTGACCTCGATGTGAGCGTCATTAACGAACTCCCACCCGGAAGAAAGCCCATCACCACACGGCACTACGCCTCAAGACAGTACGAGAGAATACGCCAAGGTGTGGAGGCCGAACTTCATCGTGGCCGACAAGTCTATATCGTTTATCCGCTCATCAAGGAAAACGAGAAACTTGATCTCAAAGCACTTGAAGAGGGTTTCGAGGAGACACAACGGAGATTTCCCCAATGGAAGGTGGGCATGGTGCACGGAAAGATGAAGCCTGCCGAGAAAGATGCCGCCATGAAGGCCTTCGCTGACAACGAAACGCAGATACTTGTCTCGACCACTGTGATAGAAGTCGGGGTGAATGTCCCTAACGCCTCGGTGATGATTGTAGAAAATGCCGAACGTTTCGGCCTCGCACAGTTGCATCAGTTGCGCGGACGCGTGGGGCGCGGAGCAGAACAAAGTTATTGTATCCTCGTAACCAAGGACCAATTAGCCGAAAACACCCACGAACGTATGCAGATTCTCGTAGAAACCAACGACGGATTCCGCATCGCCGAGGCCGATTTGAGGTTCCGCGGACCTGGCGACCTCGAAGGAACGGCACAGTCCGGCCTGCCGCTTGAACTGAAAATAGCGTCACTCGTCGGCGACAGCGTCATGATGAGCGAGGCGCGCGAGGCGGCACAGCGCATCATCGACGCCGATCCGGAGCAAAAACTTCCGCAATACCGCATTCTCTGGACAAGGCTACAACAACTAAAAGCCAATCAAGCCAACTATTCCGACATATCTTAACCGTCCGTTTCCCCTACCATCCAATGCCGTTGATGGGGAAAACGAACACGTTTTCGACAAGCCATACGGGCAGAACGACAACAAGTGAAACTTGATTTCGCTATGCTATGGCGAGAAAACGGAAGATGAAACCTGCCAAAACCTCCGTACCGTGCATAAAAGAATACTGTCCATTGCCATCCCTTCCATCATCAGCAACATCACCGTTCCCCTGCTCGGCCTTGCCGACACCGCCATCACCGGTCACCTTGGAAGCGAAGTTTACATGGCAGCCATCGCCATCGGCACCTCGGTATTCTCAACCTGCTATTGGATTTTCTCCTTCCTCCGCATGGCTACCGGCGGACTTACCGCCCAACGTTTCGGTGCCCGTGACTGGAGCGGCGCACGGCTTTGCCTGAAACGCGCCATGGTTGTGGCAGGCATTGTCAGCGCACTCATCATCCTGTTTCAGCATCCCCTGGCGATGCTTGCCATGAAAGTGATGGACGCATCGGGAGAAATGCGCGAACTCTCGCTGCTCTATTTCCGCATTCTCGTGTGGGGCGCACCGGCAAGTCTCGGACTTTTCGCACTCAACGGTTGGTTCATCGGCCTGCAAAATGCCCGCGCTCCGATGTGGGTGGCTTTGGTACAGAACCTCCTCAACGTGGGGTTGAGTTGCTATCTCGTCTTTGTTCTCGGCTGGCGCATCGAAGGTGTGGCCACCGGAACGCTCGCGGCGCAGTGGGCAGGATTTGCACTTGCCGCCTTCCTTGCCTGGCGGCTCTACGTCAGATTGCGGAAACGCCAGGATGAAGGACAAATGGAGCGCATCAGTTGGGCGCGGTATTTCAGCGTCGGCCGCGACATTTTCCTCCGCACACTCTGCCTTGTGAGCGTCATGTTCTCGTTCACCATCTTCGGAGCGCGGATGGGCGATACCATTCTTGCCGCCAATGCCATACTGATGCAGTTCTTTCTCTTCGTCAGTTACTTCATGGACGGCTTCGCTTATGCCGGAGAAGCCCTCGGCGGACGCTTCATGGGGAGCGGTCATCACGCCCGTTTCAAGATTCTCCACCGCGCGCTTTTCGTATGGGGCATCGGTGTGGCAGGGCTCTTCACCTTGTTCTTCGCCTTCGCTGGAGCGGAATCCGTACGCCTGCTGACCAATGTCGAGGCGGTGCGACAAGCCGCCATCCGCCTGATGCCCGTTGCCATGGTGGTGCCCATCATCAGCATTTCCACCTTCATCTACGACGGACTGTTCATCGGCATCACCGCCACCCGTGGCATGTTCCTCAGCACAGCCATCGGCACCCTCGGATATTTCACCATCGCCATCCTGGGATTCACCCTTCCCACACCGATGCCCGAGGTGTGGCTTTGGGCAGGTTTCCTCCTCTATCTCGCGCTCCGTGGCGCCGTGCAAGCCTGCCTGCTACCGGGAATCATCCGCAGAAAATTCTGAAAACACCACGGTCCACAACGTGTTCCTGCGTTCAGGACCATCAACACATCCAACCTTTCGCCACTATATGTTGGCAAACATGCCATTGCATGCCGGCAAGCACATCACTACATGTCAGCAATCATACCGCTGCATATCGGCATCCACGCCATTGCATATCGGCATCCACACCATTGAATATCGACACCTACGCCATTGCATATCAGCACCTACGCCTTTACAGATGGGGATTCGCCCTCCTACGAACAGGCGTTCACACTTTACATACTGGCATTTACACCTAATATATAATATATACACAATCTTATCTTTCCGTTTTTCTCTGCCAACAATCCCTGTAATTTCGGTCATATAGCCCGCTATAATCCTAAATTTACAGCACCATATCCAGAAAACAAACGCAAAAACCGGCAAGACTAATTTATAGAATTCACCCAAAGCACTATGAAAAGAATCGCTTTTATCACCGGCGCCACCAGCGGAATCGGTGAAGCGTGCGCAAAGAAGTTTGCAGAAGGCGGCTACAACCTCGTCATCACGGGCCGCAACGCACAGAAACTTGAAGCCCTGAAATCGGCTCTTGAAGCCGAAAATACGGAAGTCCGCACCCTCGTGTTCGACGTCCGCAACGCCGAAGACGCCAAAAGCGCCGTGGAAAGTCTGGAAGAAGCATGGGCAACGCCCGATGTCCTCATCAACAATGCCGGACTCGCACTCGGACTGGAAAAGGAATATGAGGGCGACATGACGGACTGGGACATCATGATAGACACGAACATCAAGGGTCTGCTGACCATGACACGCCTGCTGGTGCCCCGCATGGTGGCACGGAATGCCGGACACATCATCAACATCGGCAGCGTGGCCGGCGACGCGGCATACGCCGGCGGCAACGTCTATTGCGCGACAAAGGCGGCCGTAAAGACCATCACCGACGGCCTGCGCATTGATGTTGCCGAGACCGCCCTCCGCGTAACGAACATCAAACCCGGACTCGTGGAGACCAATTTCAGCCGGGTACGCTTCCATGGCGACTGCGAACGTGCCGACAAAGTGTACCAAGGCATCAAGCCACTCACCGGAGAAGACATCGCAGACGTGGCGTTTTATGCCGCAGCAGCACCCGCACACGTGCAGATTGCCGAAGTACTTGTTCTCGCAACACACCAGGCTTCAGGCTCCGTTCTCCACCGTTCCGCCGCAAAATAAACGGCAGCATCAACAACGAAGGTCTGCACTTCGCCTCACACATCTCCACCATCACCCCCAGAATTAACACCCTTCGCCTACGCACCTCCGGAGGTCTCCGGAATGGCAGGCAGTACAACGAATATCTATATGCACCGAATTTTCACCTTCATCATGGCGTTCTTCGCCGTGAATGCAGCCATTTGGGCTGGAACACCTGAAAGTTTTGAACTTTTTGAGGACTTTGACGACGACACACACTTCACCATTTCCGAGAAAACTCCGGACGGATGGCTCTCAGAAGGCTCGCTCGCCTTCACCAGAAAACGCACAAGCGATTTTGGTGTTGTGGCACTTAGCGGCAATTTCGCCATGGTAGCGGCCAACTCCACGGAGTATACCCGCAACGACATCCTCTTCACGCCCATCGTAAGTCTGGCAGCCGGAATGCCCTGCACCATCACTTTCAGCGTGTGGGGCAAGGCGGCATCGTATTCCGAAGTCAAGAATCTCGGACTCAATGTGCGCGCCGGACACACACAGAACATTGAAGAACACAACGTCGAAGTCGGCAATGTTCCCGCCGCAGCCTACGGCGAATGGACAGAATTCACCTTCACCTTCACCCCGGAAACCGCCGGTGACTACTGTTTCTCACTGGCCATCGACGCTACCACCAACGCACAATTCAACATGAAGGGCAACTTCATGATTGACAATGTATGCGTCAACGGATGGAAAGACACCGACATTCAGGACCCCGATGATGGAATGGAACCGAACCCCGACAACGAGGCTTTGGCAGAAGAAATTCCGTACTTCAACACCTTCGATAACCTTGATAGCGACTACGACGGCACAAGTTATCTGCCCAGACATTGGCTCAGCACGGGTACAATGCCCTTTGTCACCGGCAGCATCAACGAACTCAAAGCGGTGACGGAAACGTGGTATCTCGTCTCCGAGCAGTCGACTTTGCCCCGCGATGAACGGCTCTATTCCCCCTTCTTCGTCCTTGAAGCCGGTCAGGAATACAACATTTCCTACTACCTTTACATGCCCGGAAACACGGCAATTCCCAGCCTTACACTGACGGCAGGCTATGAACAGGATGCCGATTTCCAACCCTATACCCTGCAAACTATCGCATCGCGTTCCATCACGAAATGGGAAAAGCAGCAGGTAACCTTTGTCCCCAAGAAGACGGGTGCCTATTGTTTTGCCTTACAGTTCGCCTCGGAGGAGGGAATGGCCGGACGTGTGGCCATCGAAGACTTTGAAGTTACGGCTCCACATATTGTAGCCAAGCCCGTCGCTTCCTTCTCTATTCCCGGAATCTTCGAAATCGGAGCCAGCAATATGCTGACATTCCCCCAACAGAAGGTTACCGTCTGCAACAACACCACCAATGCCGAAACCTGCCATTGGACGGTGGAGCGACCCGACGGAACCACAGAAGAGTCGGAAGAGTTCAGCCCTGAGTTCACATTCGACCTATGGGGCACGTACAAAGTGGCGCTCACGGCAACGAATGTGTCGGGAAGCCGCACCACAAGTCACGAATATGCCGTGATGAACATCGACGATGAATACACCGACTTCGGCATCACCACCTGGAACCCCAATGAGGACAAACTCTACGACCGCACCACCGAGGTTCCGGCCTTTGAAGAAGAGGATGCGCCCAACGACACCGAACGCGACTACATCACGGGCTTCAACCGCTATTATACCGCCTTCGCCGAACGCTTCTCCATGTCCACCGAAACGAAACTCCGCATCAAGAGCATGCTTTTCACCGAATCGTTCTACCGCATCTGCCCTGATCGCGACAATGGTGACGCGTACAGGCCTTTCGCCATCGTCATATATGGCGACAAGAACGGCCGTCCAGATACCGACAATGTCATCGCACGCGTCGAGACCATCGTCGGTGAAGCCTTCGGCTACCGCACCGTCAGCGGCTCCGGAGGAGGCGACATGCTGGGAGTGGAATTTGAAGAAGAACTCGAAGTGAACGGAACTTTCTACGTCGCATTCGAGTTCGACCCCACCATGACCGTCACAATTTCCGACCCGAACGTCGGACGTTCGTTCCTCGGACTCGCCGCAACACGCCACAACAGCGGCATCAGCACCCTCTACTGCCGGCCGAACATGCTCCCCGAAGGCTCAAATGCCACCATCGGCACCTGGTGTCCCGTGGAGGATGTGCGTAGCGACATGAAGGGAAGTGGCCTATATCTCATCCTCTGGACCGACCTCAATCCTTCCAAAACCGACGGAATCCTCAGCACAACCGGCGATGCCTCCTTCGCCGTTTGCCACGAAGGCAACCAGATCATCGTCCGCGGCGCCACCGAAGGTGAGGCCATCAGCATCGCCACCGCCGATGGTCGCATCCTGCAACAGGGCGTAGCCACCGGTGAAACCACAGCACTTACGCTCCCCGACGCCGCACTCCCCACCTGCTACATCATCACTTGCGGCGAGAAGAGCATCACCATGCTCCGCCCGTAACCGCATCTTTCAACGAAACTGCCCATAATGAAGGGGGTATCCACCTGAAACTCTTGGTGGATACCCCCTTCGTTTTATACCTTCACCACAACGCATTTTTTGCCGTTTATTGGGCAAGCAATTGCCGTTTTTCTTCGATTTCCGGTCATTTCAGAGGTAAAAATTGAAAATGAAGAACTGCCATTCCTCTCTTTTCCGCGCACTTTTCCGAGAAAATGCAAAATTATCCTACACGCCAACACCCATATCACACACCATGTTTCTCGTAAAAAACCTCTAATACAGACTGACAATTTTCCCCCGAAAGCATAGGATGTGTAGGAAAAAAAACGCGAAAAAAACTCTGGGAGAGAGCATGTCTTTATCAGTATCCGGAACATCCTGGCGGAAGAAGTGCCGGTATTTGCATCAGAAAGTGCCGCACTTTCCGATGGGAAGTTCCGAGGTTTCTGTCAAAAACTTCCGAGGTTTGCACCGCAAAGTGCCGCATTTTCCGATGGGAAGTTCCGAAGACGGAGATGAATTTGCGCTATCTCTTGCCTTACACCTTCAACAGAAGTAAGTTCCAACAATATAAAATTCAACGCTGTTTATGTAAAAACCAATTGTTGAAACCTGTTTAAAAACATAAAACAACACATTACCATGAAAGATATCGTCGCAGGAATGGGAGAAGCCCTGTGGGATGTTCTTCCGGAAGGAAAGAAGATTGGCGGGTCTCCAGCCAAATTCGCTTATCATGTTTCACAATTCGGACTGAACAGTTGCGTGGTCAGTGCCGTCGGTGACGACTTGCTCGGAAAGGAAATCATCGAGGACTTTACGTCGAAAGGCCTGCACCATCTCATCGAAAATGTGGCCTATCCGACCGGAACCGTGCAGATAGGAATCGACAAGGACGGCATTCCGCAGTACGAAATCAGGGAAAATGTGGCATGGGACGACATTCCGTTCACGCCACAACTGAAGCAACTTACAGAAAACACCAAGGCTGTGTGCTTCGGTTCTATGGCACAACGCAACGTGGTAACACGAAACACCATCAACAGTTTCCTTGATGCCATGCCCAAAGAGCAGACTCTCATCGTCTTTGATGTGAACCTGCGCCAGGGATTCTACAACAAAGATATTCTCTACCACTCCATGGAGCGCTGCAACATTCTGAAGATTAACGACGAGAAACTCGTAGAAGTCAGCCGAATGTTCGGATATCCCGACATCGACTTCCAGGACAAATGCTAGATTCTTCTGGAAAAATACAACTTGAAGATGCTCATCCTAACCTGCGGCGTCAACGGAAGTTACGTGTTCACTCCCGGAAACGTCTCCTTCCAACCCACTCCCGCTGTGGAAGTGGCGGACACTGTCGGTGCCGGAGACTCGTTCACTGCGGCCTTCATCGCCAACATGCTGAAAGGAAAGACGGTGGCAGAAGCCCACTGCCGTGCCGTACGCACGTCGGCATTCGTCTGCACACAGAAGGGCGCCATGCCGATTCTTCCGCGCGAACTGACCGAGTAATCTTCACAACATCCACGCATCACCGTACAGACATATTGGAAACGTAAGCCCCTTGTTCCCCCACTACGGCAGGGAAACAAGGGGCTGAATTCTTTCATTTCCAGAGATTTTACGCTCTCGTTACGAACACTCCTCAACCAGTCTTCCACATTTGTGTTGATGCTTCATCGACACGCTGCAGACCAGCAACCGCCGGAGCGGCAGAACATATCAGGCATCTGCGTCCTGCATACCTGCCAATGCCGGAGGAATGAGGGGAAAGACGGGGGATGATTACCGGCAGAACGTCGTGTTTCTATTCAAAGGGTGCATCCGGAAGTGCCGTATTTCGAGGCCTTGATGAAGCGTTTCCGCTTGATTATCTGATGATGTCTTTCAACACGTTCTCCACGGCTCTGGCCTGTTGCACCATGCCAAAGTCGGAAGGATGCACATAATCAACCCACGAATCAGGGTGCATTGCTATCTCTTCCCTCGAAAGATAATACAAACGTTCCACACCCGCCTCTGTCAAAAGCGCGAAGGCCCGCGCCTGTGCCTTGTTGACATTCATATAAGCATCGTGCTGTCCCTGATTGCTTCCTCCGTTGCTGTAGCCGGCATGCTCCACAAGAAGGATGGGTGCCGTACGCCTGGAACGTATCTGTCTGACGGCATTCACCACCAGATTCGTCACATCTTCGCCAGAACGATCGGTGAGGTTTGCCATGCAATCTACAACATAGGCACAGGCATCTTGCTCAATAATGAGGTCGAGAACCTTCTTCTCGAGTTTGCCATTGCCGGAAAAACCAAGATTGATGAGCGGCAAGCGCAGGTCACGACTCACGATGTTTCCCCATGCCATTCCCGGACGAGAGGCGCAGGCTCCCTGAGCAATGGAGGTGCCATAGAGCACAATGGGCTTGACCTCTTCAGCAGGCGTGAAGGCGAAATCACGCCCTTCGGGCACACCGATTTCCAGACATTCCACACCATTGTACAATGGCAGGTAGAGCGTATACTCCTCTGTTCCCTCCCGATTGTTGCGGTCGATGTGGTAAACATACCTTATGGTGTCGCCAAAACTGTAACTTCCGAAACAGAAAGCCCCGTCGGAATCACGGTAAAGGTCGACACCCGACACGCCCGTTGCCGGCATGTGAGGCATACTGAGCGGGCCAGTGACGGTGTATTTCACCCGAATGTCCTGAGCGTCGGTATTGAAACGGATGACAAGACCTGCCGAGTTACAAGCCAGGTTCCACACCGCATCGCGCACCAGACCTTTGGCACGGAGCGGCAAACGCCAATAGTTGCCGCCATCTTCATTCCACCCTTGATTGTGGACATTCCGACCCGGCTGAGGATTGTGCCATGCAACCTGCGCAAAGGCACCGATGGCCATAAAGGCGAATACTGATGACAATATCATCGATTTACATATATTTTCCATTCTGATGCGGTTAGATGAATACAAAAGAACAGCGTTGAATGATTCCGTGCATCATCCTTTTCTTTTCGTATATTGGGGGAAAGGGGAAAAGGTTTCCACAAAACGCTGAAAACGAACCGATACTGATTTTCAGGATTTTACAGACACCGTCGGCAGGATTTCAGCCGATTGACCTAAAGCATGTCCAACACTTCTTGAGGGAGTTTTTCAATGATTGCCAAAATGTCCCCATAATCTTCATCAATATACGCTCTGGTCTCGCGGAAAGTGATGACAGGAGTAATCTTTTTGAGGCATTCAGCGTTCACGATGCTTGCCTGTTGGAAGTCCTTCGTAAAGTCTTCCTTCAGCCAATTGCAGTTCCAGAGTTCTGCGTCATCGCCCATCACCACTTTGCAAAGGCGAACTTGATATGGCGAAGAAGCATTCTTTTTGTCTCGCTGATAGGTGATGTATTGCAACCACAGTTGGATGTAATCCGAGTTAGGTTGGACAGAGAGTTTGGAACATACCTTATCAAAGATATCCCATTTCTTCTTTTCATCATCAACAGCATTGACGATGCGGCTAAGCACACGGAGTGCATAATGGCAACAGCCCAGGTTTTCCATGGCAATTTGCGTACATACGGCAGCCATGGCGCGAGCACTTCCGCCAGGAAGAGACGCCGATTGTGCTTTTCTGCTTGGGAATTCTTTGCGATCGGTAAATATATTATTATCTGTCTTCACAGACTCATTTTCTTTTGTTTCCGCAGATTCTTCTTTCTGGTTGTCCGTTTCCGCCGTCTTGTCTTTCTGATTCAAACTATCCATTATGCGCTTGTCAATGTCGCTCAGCATGGTCTTTACGGAACCGCTGTCGGGATATTGACGTGAAAACAGGAGGATATAAATCAAGTGTTTCTCGAAACTGTCGAAATCACACTCCTTCTTATTGTTCATAATTGGAGTGTTGTAAATGTAGGCAAGTTTGTCAGATTTTATGGAATCTGTCACGATACTCTCGCTAATCTTTGTCTTTTTGCTGTTCATTCTGAAGTTGAGATTCTCCAGAACATGCTGCAGAATGTAGGAAATCTTCTCCAGTTTATCCTTGTCATTGCAGAAGACTCTATAGTCGTCGCGGTAACGGATGATCTCGTAACCCGAGGTGATGTCCTCCTTTCTAAGGGCTTCGTGAAGCAAAAGGTCGGAATATCCGAGAACGATTTCAGCAACAAAGTCAAAAATGGCGCTACCTTGAGGAATGCCCACATTGCGTCCATGCTGGAAAGCACGGAGGACTTTCTGGATGTTCTTTGCAATCGGAGCATCGCACGCCCGTTCATGCTCTGTGTCTTTGAGGGTAAAAGCCCAGTCGAAAGCCTGAGGATTGACAGAGCCATAACAGTTCGTGATGTCGGTGACAAACATATAACGGTACTCCAACGACAGTTCTATGCTGCGCTGCTCCATGCTGTTCCACCAATTGAGAATCGTCGTTGACTTGTGGAAACGCTCGTTTTGTTCCGCCAAGACCATAAAAACGGCTGGATTTTTGGAGGCAATCAAAACAAAAGTTATATTTGCATGGCAAACTATTCTTTGGAGATAATATGAAAGAACTCAGACATTACACTGAAGCATTCTCACACCTTCACACGGCAACCAAAAAGGGTTTTCGCGCACCACACAAGGCTGTGTTGCTGCTTGCCGTCATAGACCTTGTGGAAGAAGGCGCAATAACGTCTCCCAACATTGAACTTTCCGACCGCCTGATACGGCAGTTCGACAAACTTTGGCTGCATTTCCTTGGAAATTCTGCCATTTTCATCCCCAACATCACCCAACCATTCTTCCACATGCAGTACGAGAGTTTCTGGCGATTGGTTGAACATGCCGAGAGCCACATGGCGATGGTAGCAGAGCCCTTGCCGTATGTCGAGGGCAGAAAGCGGAAGATGGACCTGCCGCAAGGGGGATATTCCGTCAAGGCCATGCGCAGGGCTTTTGCCTATGCCGAGATGGACAACCAACTTTTCCTGCTGCTCCAGAATGCTGATGCAAGAGCCATGCTCCGAGTTGTGCTGATCAACGGCTATCTGACCAACCTGCCCACGAGGACGATGCCGGACCTCTCGTCGCTGATTCTCGCCATCCCCTTCATTGCCTTCGTGGCGTAAGGCAGCATCTTCGGAACTTTCCCTTGTCGATGACGGAAGTTCCGGTCAGAATTTGAACCACGGCATCAACACACGTATGATGTTGCCGACCCATCTCTTTGTCTTTCCTTTCAGAGAGTCTTGCTCTTTGCAGAAAGAAAAGGCATCAATGTCGCTGCCTTCCAAGCCACCGAAATGTGGTTCACGGTCGAATCTTTGAGAGATTTTTCCCCGTCCCTGCTTTACAAAGTCAAAGAAAACATCCTCAAGAAAACAACCTTTGTCGTCATCACATTTGACATATAGCGGCCAGATTTCACTTTTGTAATAATCAGTCCTCACACCATACAGGCGACAGTCGAAAGAATGTCCGCACCATCCAAGGCGGAGCCAGTCGAAAAGACTGTGGTCTTTGACGTCAGCATACAAATCTCCGCCTTCCTCATTGATGAACGTGCTGGCCTTGTCGACAAAACGACGGATGTTGAATATCGGATATCGTCCCGTGACCTTGAAGAATCCTCCAGCCTTCTTTAGCAGTTCCGACCTCTCCAAGGCCTTCGTTATCAATAGCAATTCATTGTAGCCTTTGCCCTTACTGACGTTGAATTCGTCAGGAGGCAACGCAATGTATTCGATTCTCAGCTCATCACATACCGGCATTCTGCGCCTTATTCGCTGCAGGTCCCAGCCGGAGTTTTCAGCAAACACAATAGAATACCTGTCATTCTTTTGTATCAGACACTCGATATAGTACGTAAGGGCTGAAATATACATCTCTTCCCTCTCTTCATCCGTGAAGCACGCGCCCTTCATTCCACGCGTACTTACCGATGCTGTCATCAGGAGTGGGAGTCTATCCCCCACCCACCCCCGAGGAATTGTTTTGTTGTTTGTGCTGCTCATTTTTGTCGCTACGGTGAGTTTTTGCAGTTTCAGATGTTGGTTATGTGGATGAAGTTTTGAATAACCTCCGTAGATTTCATGTCGTTTTTTTCGGGTTTCTTCAACGAATATCCATATCATCCGCCAAAATCCGTGTACGTCAAACGCGAGAACAGTTCCGCTTTTCCGGCGTTACCCTTATGGTTTGACATACGCATAATGAATTTCTTCGCCGATGAAGGGAAATATAAGCCTGCTATCTGCGGCAAAATTACGAAATTATCACAGAAACAAAAAGGATAAACAGAGGAAACAGGCCGTAGAGGGTTCAATCGTACCGAAAGGCGAAAGGCGATGATTGATTACAGAAGAATTCCTCTTCCTGAGGCTGAGGCGGGATTTTTTTGGGGGGGATTGTGCCGAACAAATGGTGCAAGGGCACTGATTATTTTTCGGCTACGAACCGCACCGAGGGTGTGGAAACACGGAACATACAGAACACACGGATTGGACGAACATACGTATTCATCCAATCCGTGCTTGCTAAGTAGTAGTTATAATGTTCAATCCACCCGGATATTTCCTATCTTTTTCCCGAAGTTCCATACCTATTTGGTCTGGAATGCTGTGGTGACAGGATTGCCGAGCCATGCCTCGTGCGGCTCAATTCCCAGGAGCCATGCCTCGGTGGCGGGAATGTCAATCACCATGGTGCTTTCGGTAATCTCGAAACTTTGCCTTACGCCCTTGCCATAGAAGACAACGGGTGTTTCCATCTCGTTGAGTGAAATGCCCCCGTGGGCCGTTCCCTTTCCGCCATGGTCGGCGGTCACGATGATGACTGTTTCCTTCATGATGCCCGCCTCCTCGATAGCATTTACCAGTCTTCCGAGGTAGACATCCGACTGATCGAGTTTCCTGAAGTACTCCTCTGACTCCCATCCACTTGTGTGTCCCGTGTGGTCGGGTTCGTCAAAAATCACCGCACAGTACGTTGGTTTCTTCTCCTTGATGTAGTTCACTGCCACGGTTGCTGCGCCGTCTGGATAACGTTCTCCCACAGGAGTATGCACAAAGTAATTGATTGCCAACGAATCCACCAGATATCTCATGCCTTCCCACTCATAGATGTATCCGCATTCTGCAGCAGGACGGGCATCACGGAAGAGGCCATAGAAACCCGGAAAGCGGCCGTAACGGTTGATAACATACGGTGGAATCTCCGGCGTCTTGCTGCCCCAGGTGGTGAAACCATGCAATTCCGGACCTACGGAGGTGAACATTGATGTCCAGTTTGGCGCACTCGACGACGGAAGTATTGAACGGTTGTGCAACGTGTATGCACCTTCCTTCATCAAACGGTTGAGATTTGGCATGGCATGATGGCGAACGCCCTCGGAACTCAAGCCGTCGAAGGCAATCAGCACAACATGTTTCGGGGTTTGTTTCGGACGTAACACCTTGGCATTGACGGCAGCGAAGCAACAAGCCATAAGAGTTATGGTAAAAAACATTGAAATTCGTTTCATAAACATTTTGAATATGGATTTAAGACATCGGAACTTTTTGAAGTGAACTCCGGAACGTTCTGTGTGCAAAGATAGTGCAAGACGAGCGCAATTGTAAAAAAATCATTCAAAATCAGTCATTTCAACGCGTGATGTCATAAGATTCTAAGAGATTGACCATCTAAATTTTAACTCTCATTTCAATGCACGTTTTGTCAATGGCTGCCATGCAAAATATTAAAACCTCTCTTCTTAAGGCGTATTATTTCCGGGTATTAAAACATTGATTTCAATCTTTTAATTCTTTACCACAACGCGATTTCCGGACTTTCCCCATCACTTTTTTGCGTTTTTGAGTCAAAAAAATGAGAAATGACGAAATGTCTTTCCTCTCGTTTCCGCGCATTTTCCGCGAAAATGCAGAATTATCCTACACGCCAACCCTCATCCTACACCCCGTCCTACACGTAGAAACCTCTAATACATACTGACAATTCCCTCTACAGTGTAGGATGTGTAGGAAAAAAATCGCAAAAAAAATATCTGGGAGAGAGAGACTGTTGTTTTGTTTTGCAAAAGTCTGGGATATAAACCTCCGATATATCAGTCAGAAAGTTCCGGTGACCAAAATTTCCGTAACAAAGAATCCGTTACCATCTTTCTATTTCTTCAGCATTTTTCCATCCTTTCTGACAAAATAATTGTTGTGCTTTCCCTCAAAAAAACAGGTCATTTACAACTAAACAGACCTATATTCTGCGTACATTTCTGTTGCATCCCCCCCCAAAAAAAAGAGGTCTTTTACACCAAATATAGATGCAGGAACGGTCAGTGATGCGCTGTGCTTCAAAAAAAACTGTACTATCTTGCAAAACAATAATTGAAACTCTATTTTACTGACGTTGAATTCCATAGGATTTCCCATGAAGAGACTCATGGACAATTCTGGGCATCCTGCTCCCGATATTCCGCACGCCACCCGTTCGATGCAGAATGTAGCAACCTTTTCCGCAAACAATCCCCATACAGGACATCGTTTACGTCAATTCCATCCCTCCGGTGTCTGGAAAACATCCTCACGTAATCTATCCGTCAAATCCCCACTTATCCGTATCCGATAGAAAGCATCTGACTTTCGGAGTGCAGACATTGTCGGTTACGCAGCGAAAGGAGGGAGGGGAAATTCACGGCAAACAGCCTGCCATTGCTCAGATTTCTGCGACCTCAAACAACATGAAAAGGGTATCCGCCTGACGTCTATGGCGGATACCCTCTCTGTTATCATTACAAACTTCTGCAGTGGAAATTCATTGCATCTGCCGTCAATGTCCGAGCAGAACCTCGTCCTTCTTGCGCGCCTGCTCCACCCAATCCTCGGGAATGAACTTCCAAAGTCCAAGGGGTTGTGGGGATATTTCGCGGAATTCGCGGATACGCTGCATCATATAGTAGCGGAGATCCTTGTCGGTGCTCCAGAGGATGCGACTGGAAAGTTCCGAGGATGGAATTCCGACACCCTCCGTCAGATGGCGTCCACCACCGTTTCCGCGATAGGAATTCAGGGCACACCGATACGTCGCGTTCTCGTCGAAGGGCGTACCGTCGGCCATGGAAAGGATGGTGACGCGCTCACCTACGGGGCGCGAAACGTCGACCGTGTAACGGATTCCTGCGGCAGAATCGAAACTGAAATTCGGATTCTTCAACCGCTGCCACAGGTCAGGAATCTGCTCAGGATCGGGACGGAAGAGCAGAAGATGGTCGTCTGCCGACGTCATAGTCTGCACCCATCCGGCATAAGAGAACTCAAGATAAGCCTTCACTTCGCAGCCCGTCAGGTTCATAACGTAGAGCATATTCTCGTAACGGTAGAGGTTGAAGAGGTCACTCACGCGAATCGGTCCCTCGGCTATCGTAGCATCGAATGCCAAAGGTGCGGCAAACGAGATGTCGGCACCGGAAATTTCGAGTTGCATGCTGTGGATGAAGTCGATGAACGCCGATGGTCCGAAGTAAGCCGGCAGCGTTGTCATCGCAGAGGTGCAGTTTCCCACCACCTCGTCCGTGAACTTCCGCACCTCGTCGCACTGCTGTTTGAAATGCCGCATGTAATCCTTCGAGGGGGCAAGTTCGTCAACGTCCACCAGGTCGCCCCGGACTTTGAACGTCTTTGTGCCGTCGTCGTTGACGCGGACATGGATATCGGCCCTTGCAACCGCGTGTCCGTCGGCAGCGGGATTGAGGAGCAGCACCGCACCACCCACGTCGTTCAGGAGCACACGGTTGGCCCGCCGGTGGTCATGTCCGCAGAAAACCACGTCAAAGCCCGGCACCCGCCGTGCCACCTCCGCCGAAGCGTTCTCCGCTAACGTGGCATAGCGCTCGGGATTGCCGGTCCCGGAATGGAAAAGACCGACAACGATGTCGGCTTTCGCCTTCATTTCCGGCATATAGCGCCGCGCAATGGTCTCCATGTCCTCAAAACGCAGGCCGCTCCACAGGACTTCGGGCAACCATTGCGGAATGCCTGGGGTAATCATGCCGAGAACGGCTATCTTCACCCCTTGCCGTTCGAGGACAACATACGGAGGAAGATAGGGCTCGCCGTTGTCGGTACGCACGATGTTAGCCCCAAGCATAGGCATGGAGCACTGCGAAATCCAACGGTCGTACACAGGATGCCCCGCCTCAATGTCGTGGTTTCCGACGGTTACCGCGTCATAACGCATATAATTGAAGATATCGGCACACAGGTGTGTCGACTCTACATTCACCATATTGTAGTAGTAGGCAGAAGGTTGTCCCTGCAAAATGTCGCCGTTGTCAAAGAGTAGGACCGACTCGTCACCCATTGTTTCACGAAGACTTTCGACGTATGTGGCAATCCGTGCAAGACTTCCACTCCCGTCGACGCCTCCTTTGAGGAAATCGTAGGGGAAGAAATTGCCGTGAACATCCGAGGTTTCCAACAAGGCGAGGTGTATCTCGCGGTCCGCCGCGCGTAATCCGAGCATCATAGCAAGGGTGCAGAATAAGAGAGATAAACGTTTTGTCATAAAAAAGATGTGCGTATTAAGCAGAAAACATCTGCTGAAAATGCAGAAAAAACCGGAACCTGACGTCAGCCTTTCCTGCGGTAGTCGACAAAGGTATAGGCGTGAGCGTTCTTTTCATCGGGTTCGTGACGCTCGCTGCTCACGATTTCCCATTGACTTTCGTCGAAATCGGGAAAGAAAGTGTCGGCCTCGGCAGGCGTGGCATCGATGTGTGTGAGGCAGAGACTGTCGGCCATAGGGAGTGCGGATGCGTACACACTCTCGCCGCCAATGACGAAGACGTGGTCGTCGGCGGCGCAGGCTTCGAGGGCGGATTCAAAGGAATTATAGACCTCGATGCCGGGACGCTGATAGTTTTCCTGGCGGGTGATGACGACATTACGGCGGTTGGGGAGCGCGCCTTTCGGAAGCGACTCGAAGGTTTTGCGGCCCATGAGGACGGTATGGCCCGTGGTGAGCGCCTTGAAGTGCCGCAGGTCGGCGGGAAGATAAAAGACGAGTTGTCCGTTATGGCCGATGGCGCGGTTGGCGGCAAGGGCACAGATGATGTGAAGTGTCATAGAAAAAGGGGAAAGACGTGAGATTATATGGACGGGATTCAGGGAAGAAGACCGCTGAGAGACCCGTATGTTTCGTGGAGGAACGGGAGGCGGGGCATCCGGAGCATGGGACTTGGAACGCCCTGCAATGGCCGTTGTTTTCCGGATGTGGCGCAGGCTGGGAAGGACGTGCGAATCCCCGACGCGGAAAGTGCCGATGTCTGGTGAGGAAAGTGCCGATGTCCGGTGAGGAAAGTACGGAACTTTCGGCTGGAAAGTGCGGTGGTTTTTAATGGAAAGTGCCGATGTTTCTGATGGCAGATTCCGCGCTTTCCCATACGGAATTTGGAGGATGACGGACGAAAACGCGGCTCGTCCTCAGCAAACGCCCAAAAAGAGGGGACATGAAAGATGTCCCCTCCCAAAGAAAGAATGGTGTTATTGTTCGCTCTTAAAGTCGTTGATTTGCTCTTGAAGTTCGTTGACGACGCCCATCATCTTGCGGTAGATGAGCCATCCGATGCCGCCTCCGAGGAGCGCTCCCACAATGCCGCCGACGTAGACTCCCGCCCTATATGCCGCACTGTTCGTGGCAATGGGCGACTGTGCTACGACCTCGTTGAGATAAACCAGCATCCAAATCAGGAGAATTGGTATGAAAATGCGCTTGCAGCAACGGTCGACTCGCTTGTAGATGACAATACGCTGGCTGGCGCGGAGCAGATTTCCGCGGATGACATCGCGGCGCTTCATGCTGACAAACCACACACTCCACACCTGCACAAGCACCATCGTGCCGAGCCAGATGGTGGTGAAAATCTGCATGCCTTGGCTGAGGTGCATCTGGTAGACCTGAGGTACGGCCATGACGAATGCGAGGATGCAGATGAAAAGCCCCACCCATTCCCACTGCAAGAGTTGCGCGGCGCTATGCTTCATCGCCTTACGTAACATGGCATCCTCAAAACAAATGCGCTCGTCGAGTTTACGTTGCAGGAGCATCAACTGTTCCCGCATGGCCTGAATATCGAGGTCGCTGTTATTCTGTATGCTATTATCCATAGTGCGATAGAGATTTATTCGGTTTCCTTTTCAGACATGTTCTTCAGAGTCTCGCGGATTCTCACAAGCCGGACACTGACATTCTTGGCGGTGATGCCGACGATGTTGCCGATTTCGTCGTAGGGCATACCCTCAAGCCACAGCAGAACGATGGCCCTGTCGAAGACACTGAGACGTTGGATGCGGCTATAAAGTATCTTCAGACGCGCTTCGTGCAAGCCTGCGTCGGACTCTTCGCTGATGATGTTGCGGCAAGTATCGTCGATGCTGTTGGTCTGCGGACGGCTTTTGCGCTTGCGGTCCATGGTGATACACGTGTTGATACATACACGCAATACCCATGTCTTGATGTCGCTGCGCCCTTGAAAACTGTCGAATCCCTTCCATATATTGATCAGAGATTCCTGCACGAGGTCGTCAACGGGCGTATGCTCGTCGGCGTACATCATGCAAACGCTGGTGATGTTTCCCTTCAAACGACGCACCATTTGGGTAAATTCCCGCTCTTTGTCTTTTGAATTCATATCTGTTTGACGCTCAACGTATGGAATTTGCTACAAGAAAGAAGCCTTTTTTCCCGGATTTTTCCCGAAAAATTATCGGGGAAGGGGGTCAGGGCTGCGTTTCGCCCTCTATGTAATCTTCGAGGAAGAAGTGTTCGCCATCGAAGACGGCATAGGTGAAGAGGCGTATCCAATCGCCCAAAATGGCCACACGGCAGTTACGGGAGAGCATGAGGTCGTAGTCGATGTGACGATGTCCGAACACGAAATAATTGATGTCGGGATGGTCTTTCAGGTATTCCTTCGCGAAACGTATCAGATGTTCCCTGTCCTCACCGAGGAAAGGCGGCTCCACACCATCCTCGCGTTTCATGCGGCTTCGCCGTGCCCACTCCAGTCCAAAGGCGAGTCCGATGTCGGGATGCAGCATACGGAAAAGGCGTTGGCACAGACGATTGTGGAAGATGGCACGGAGGAAACGGAATCCGCGCGAGGAATCGCCCAGGCCGTCGCCGTGGGCAAGATAGAAGATGCTGCCGTAGATTTCGCACGTCGTTGACGTCTCGCGGTGCAGGATGACGCCACATTCCTCCTCCAGATAGTTGAGCATCCACAAGTCGTGGTTGCCTGTAAAGTAGTGAACCTCCACACCGAGGTCGGAAAGTTCCGAGATTTTGCCCAGGAAGCGCGTAAATCCCCGAGGCACGGCCTGACGGTATTCAAACCAGAAGTCGAACATATCGCCAAGGAAATACACGGCAGCGGCCTTGTGTTTGATGCTGTCGAGGAAGTTGACAAGCCGACGTTCCTGCATGCGTCGGCTGGTGATGGCCCAGGATCCCAGGTGGGCATCGCTCAGAAAGTATACGGGTTTCATCAGTATTTGTGGGGATTTGCTACAATAATGTCGGAGGAAAGGATAGGAAAGTATGGAAGAATCAGAGGAAACCAAGTTCCAATTTGGCCTCTTCGCTCATCATTTCCTTGTCCCATTCAGGCTCAAAGACAAGGTTGACACGGGCATCTACCACCTCAGGAATGCCTTGAAGTTTAAGGCGGACATCCTCAACGATGAAGTCGGCGGCGGGACAATTCGGCGCCGTCAGCGTCATGTCGACATCGAGAATGCCGTCCTCGGCGAGGTCAATGCGGTAGATGAGACCAAGATTATAGATGTCTACGGGAATTTCCGGGTCGTAAACGGTCTTCAACACCTCTACGATACGGACTTCCGTACGGAGTTTTTCTTCTTGTGTCATGGTTAATTCTTGTATGAAGGATGTGTCAGCGGGCGGGACAGGTTGCCGGCGCGAACTGCCGGATGCGGCATCGCGGAGCGGAAAGGTTCAAAGTTTACCCTCGTCGGAGTAACTGTAATAACTGCCGTCGCTGACGATGATGTGGTCGAGCAGGGGAAGATTGACGATTTTTGCCGCCTTGGCGAGTTCGGACGTCAGCATATCGTCCTGCTTTGACGGGCGCGAATTGCCACTGGGATGGTTATGACAGAACATGATTGACGTACATCCGTCGCACAAAAGCGCCTCGCGCAGCACCCTCCGCACGTCAACTGCCGTGCAACTGATGCCGCCTTCGCTGATGCAAACGCAGTCGATGACGGCAAGATGTGCGTTGAGCATGATGACAAATGCCTTCTCGTGCAGGTCGTCCATCACCTTTGTGCGCATGTAATCATAGGCATCTTTTGAGGAGGCGAGGCGGACATGGCGCACCGATTCCAACATTCGCCGCTTGCCAAGTTCGCACGCGGCAAGAATAGTGATGGCCTTTGCGGGACCGATGCCGTCATACCGCGAAAGTTGTTCAATACTTCGCTTGCCAAGACGGTTAAGACTCCCCTCACAATCATCGAGGATGCGCCGCATAAGGTCGACCGCTGTCTCGCGGGTGTTGCCACTTCCGATGAGAATGGCAAGGAGTTCGGCCGCAGACAACGAATCTCCGCCATAGCGTTGGAAGCGTTCGCGCGGACGATCGTCCTCTTCCCATTCGCAAATGCGGACCTTTCGGGTATCGTCAATGAAGGTCATTTGTAGAAATTGTGTTTAAAAGCCTCAAATTCTCCACGGTGCAGTATCCGACGTTCCCAAAAACAGCGCAGAAATCCCGTGCCATAGCCCAGCAACTGGATGAAAGCGGCCACAACACTCAGCAATCCCACCCACGTACTGATGTTCTTTGACGTAGAATCGGTAAAGATGATGAGGGCGTAGGCTGCGAGCGGAAGAAGGAAAAGTCCGTCCCAGAAAGCAAGAAGGACGCAGGCAAGGCAACCTAAGGTGAACAGTGCGGGCAGGCAATGTACGGGTTTTGTCGTGCCGGGATGGCGCAGCCCGAGGTTGATGCGCGCTATTCCGGAATTATGAACCTGCTTGAAAAACTGCCGGAACGTGGAACGGCGCTTGTGGTAGACCCACGCACTGGGGAACAGACGGCAACGGGCTCCGGACTCAACGAGGCGATAAGAGAAGTCGATGTCCTCACCAAAGCGCATCTTTGTAAAACCTTCAAGGCGCAAATACACGTCACGACGGATGCCCATATTGTATGAACGCGGATAGAACTTGTCGAGTTTCGGACCGGACTTACCCTTTGTGTCGCCGCCACGTATGCCGCCTGTGGTGAAGAACGACGTCATTCCGTAGTTAATGGCCTTCTGAATGGGGGTGAAACTGTCGTGCGCGCGGTCGGGACCTCCGAAAGCCTCGCACGAAGCACCGCCCTCCGGACCGTCAGGGAAGAGTTCGTCATAGACATTCCTCAGATAATCCTTTGGAAGAACAACGTCGCTGTCGAGGATTATGACGTAGTCGCCCTCCGCGCGTGCAACACCATAGTTGCGGCTGTCGCCGGGTCCGCTGTTCGCTTTCGCGTAATATTTAATATTGAGTTGCGGAGCATACTTCTGCACCACCGCCTCACAGGGCGTGGCACTTCCGTCCTCGACGATGATGACTTCCATGGGAAACGGCTGCTGGTCGCAGAGTGAGGCCAGCAATTCGTCCACCTCGTCAGGTCGATTATAGACGGGAACGACAAAAGAGAAGGTTGGTTTCATGAAATAAAAACGGGGATATATGGCGCAAAAATACGACAATTCTTGTGGACGGCAAAGCATTTGCCGTGTTTTTCTGCCACAAGACGGCAACGAACATCGGGGCCCGCACCATTTTCCAGCCGTCATTTCACCGTTTAATCATTGTGACACACCCTATCAATGCCGACAAAATCCGACAACAAATGCCAACAAAAGCCTATGAAGACTCAGGATGATATGGATGACGATACAATGGCTTTCGGATAAGGGTGTTGCCGGATCCTGATAGACATGTCGTCGAAATCATGGAGAAAGACTGTTGGAATCTGTTGAGAATGCAGTCTGTTTCGAATTAACTTGCCGTTAGATTCGGATTAACATATTACCTTACTCATGTAAACAAGCAACCATATTAGATAAACTTACAGCCAGATTTGGATAAATTGACTGACGGATTTGGATAAACTTGCCGTCTATTTCTGGCAAGGATATTGCTGGAATCCGATGGGGATGCAATGCTTCGACACCATTTCCACCATCGTCCACATACGACAAAACCCTCCTTCCCTTGCCCCTTTCCCGCGAAATGGAGGGAATAGGACAAAGGAAAGAGGGTGGAAACGGGGAATTTCCGGAATTGATTTTCCGGATATCGCTATCGATTGTTTCGGAACAATGGAGGATTGTTTCGGAACAATGGAAGATTATTTCGAAACAATGGCAAGCGTGTCGCTGGCAATCATCAGTTCTTCATCGGTGGGAACCACCACAACCTTCACACGGCTGTCGGGGGTAGAGATGATTTCCTCCTCACCAAAGTTGGCACGATTCTTGGCTTCATCCAATTTTACACCGAGGAACTCCAGGTTCGTGGTGCTGTTGTAACGGATGTCCCACTGGTGCTCGCCGACTCCTGCGGTGAAAACAATGGTGTCTACGCCTCCCATTGCGGCAGCATAGGCGCCAATGTACTTCTTTATGCGATAACTGTACATCTCAAGGGCAAGGGCAGCACGGTGGTTTCCCTCTTCAAATGCGGTACAAACCTCGCGCATGTCGCTACTTACGCCGCTGATGCCGAGCACTCCGCTCTGCTTGTTCAGCAGATTGCTCATCTCATCGGGGGAAAGATTGTCGTCTTTCATGATTTTCAGCACGGCACTGGGGTCGACATCACCACTGCGGGTTCCCATCATCAGGCCCTCAAGTGGCGTAAGTCCCATGGAAGTGTCCACGCATTTTCCACCGTCAACGGCGCTGATGCTGGCACCGTTTCCGATGTGGCAGGTGATAATCTTCTGGTTTTCCTTCTGCACACCGAGGAACTCGCACACGCGGTCTGCCACGAAACGATGGCTGGTACCATGCGCTCCGTAACGGCGAATCTTGTTCTCCTCATAATATTTATAAGGAACGGCATACATGAATGCCTTGGCTGGCATGGTCTGATGGAAGGCAGTGTCGAAGACAAACACCTGAGGAAGCGAGGGAAGGAGCGCCTTCACAGCCTCGTAACCTTTGAGGTGTGCGGGATTGTGCAGGGGAGCAAGGTCCATATAGGTTATCCATTCCTTCAACATTTCCTCGTCCACGAGACGGCTTTCTGCAAAGCGTCCGCCTGCCACGATGCGGTGTCCGGCAGCGGCAATCTCGTCGATGCTCTTGATAGAGCCGTACTCCGGATGGAGAAGTGTGTCGAACATCATCTTGATGCCCTCGGTATGGGTGGGGCAATCAAAGGGAAAGATCTTCGTCTCACCGTTGATTTTTGTCTTGAGGAACGCACCTTCAAGACCTATTTTTTCGATTCCTCCTGCGGCAAGTACGCTCTTGTCATCCATTTCATACAGTTTATACTTGATGGAACTTGAGCCACAGTTTACTACTAAGATTTTCATTTTGGGTGTTGAATGTTGTATAGGCGGGTTCTAAAAAAGGATTTTGCCGGACCATTGTGCCGGCCTTCAGTATAAGAATCACCATAAAGGTGGGTTCTATCATTTCGAACCGCTGACGTATGTACAGCGTTTTTCACCGGAGGCAGACCGGAAAACGGCAATAGGTAACCCTGAATTTCTAATAAGAAATACGGTGGAATTTCATGGAATCCACCTGAATTCCGGCACGGGTCTCAGACGTTTCGGACTCAAAGACCGTGCCATGAAGTGTAGGAAAATGCGTTATTGTGCCTTCGCAGCCTGTGCCTGGCATGCGGTGATGGCGACCATTTTGTAGATATCATCAACACAACAGCCACGGCTAAGGTCGTTCACCGGACGTGCGATGCCCTGAAGGATGGGACCGATTGCCTCGGCATGCGCCAGACGCTCCACAAGTTTGTAACCGATGTTTCCGACCTCAAGGCAGGGAACCACAAGAACATTTGCCTTTCCAGCAATAGGACTTCCAGGACATTTCTTGGCTCCTACGCGCTCAACAAGGGCAGCGTCGGCCTGCATCTCGCCATCAATTTTCAGATTGGGCGCCATTTCCTTAGCCAAACGTGTGGCCTCGATGACCTTGTCGCAGACCTCGTGCTTGGCACTTCCCTTGGTTGAGAAACTGAGCATGGCGACACGGGGGTCCATTCCTGCGACAGCTTGGGCGGTTTGTGCCGTGCAGACGGCAATCTGTGCCAACTGATTGGCATCGGGCATGGGGGTAACAGCCACGTCACCCATGACGATTACACCGTCATCACCGTATTCCTTGGCGGGAGTGATGAGGAGCATGGCTCCGCTGACACAAGTGATGCCAGGGGCACACTTGATGATTTGGAGCGCCGGACGCAGGGTGTCGCCAGTGGTACTGAGGGCTCCGCTTATCTGACCGTCGGCATCGCCGCTCTTGATGATCAGACATCCGAAGTACAGAGGGTCGAGCACCTGCTGGCGGGCCTTCTCGATTGTCATGCCTTTCTTCGCACGAAGTTGGGTGAGAAGTTGGGCATATTCCTCGGTTTTCTCGCTGGTTGCGGGGTCAATGATGGTTGCTTTTCCAATGTGTTGCAGACCCAATTTGGCTGCAAGTGCATGGATTTCATCGGGATTACCGATAAGAATGATTTCTGCAAGTTCATCACGCAGCGCCATATCAGCGGCGGTGATGGTACGCTCCTCAAGACTTTCGGGGAGTACGATGCGCTGTTTGTCGGCCTTGGCACGCGCGCAAAGTTGTTCGATGAGTTGTGACATGATTATAAATTGTTTTTCAATGTTATCGTGAAACACGGTGTTTTCCAACAGCCCTTACAACATGGTCCTGGGCTTTTTGCGGGAGATGTCAACGGCATGTCCGCAACGGAGGGCAGAAACACAGAAGGTATTCCGGCCGCGCTCCAATGCCCGGAAACGGCATCCTCAGAGAAACGACGCCCATTTTGCCCCGCAAATTTACGATATTATTTCAGCCTGCACGTTGGAAGTGCCATTTTTTCTGTAAAAAAGTTCTGGAAAGTTAAGAAATATTACGCCCTTTACCCCGTGTATCAGCAGAATGCCGTATTTTTGCAGACGGATTTTTTCGATGGAAACATCCGTACTTTCTTACGGGATCTTCCGAACATCCCTTTGTAAACCTCCGTACATTCCTTCGGGAACCTCCGTACATTCCCTCGGGAACCTCCGTACATTCCCTCGGAAAACCCTGTACATCCCTTCGGAAACCTCTGCAGTTTCCCTCAACAATGTCCTTTCCTCTTGAATCTTTTCCAATAAAAAACATATAAACATTTATGAAAATAGGTTTTGACAACGAGAAGTACTGCCGCATACAGTCGCAGCACATCAAGGAGCGTATTGCCAAATTCTCTGGAAAACTCTACCTTGAACTGGGTGGAAAACTGTTCGATGACCACCATGCCAGCCGTGTTCTTCCAGGATTCCAGCCCGATTCGAAACTCAGGATGCTGAAGCAACTGGCCGACTCCGCGGAAATTGTCATCGTCATCTCCGCTGTCGACATCGAGAAAAACAAGATGCGCGGCGACCTTGGCATCACCTATGATGAGGATGTCCTCCGTCTTCGCACCGAATTTCAGCACCGCGGATTCCTCGTAGGTTCCGTTGTCATCACCCATTACAACGGCCAGAACTCCGCCGATCTCTACCGTCAGAAACTCGAAAGGATGGGCATCAAGGCCTATTACCACTATACCATCGAGGGCTATCCTACGAATGTCGCCCTCATAGACTCCGAGGATGGCTTCGGAAAGAACGACTATGTGGAGACCACACGTCCCCTGGTTATCGTCACGGCACCCGGGCCTGGCAGTGGCAAAATGGCGGTGTGCCTCAGCCAACTTTACAATGAACACAAGCGCGGAGTGGAGGCTGGCTATGCCAAATTCGAGACATTTCCCGTATGGAACCTCTCGCTGAAGCACCCCGTAAACATTGCATACGAGGCGGCAACTGCCGACCTTGACGACGTCAATATGATTGACCCCTTCCACATGGAAGCCTATGATAAGGTGGCAATCAACTACAATCGCGACATCGAAATCTTCCCGGTTCTCGACGCACTCTTCACGGGTATTTATGGCTATAATCCGTACAAATCGCCCACGGATATGGGAGTGAACATGGTAGGATTCTGCATCAGCAACGACGAAGCCTGCCGTGAAGCGTCGAAACAGGAGATCATCCGCCGCTATTATTCGGCATTGAACCGCCTTGCTGAGGGTGCCGGCAACGAAAATGAGGTGAATAAGATAGCACTTCTCTTCAAACAGGCAGGCATTTCCACCGACGACCGCCGCTGTACCGTGGCTGCCAAGGAGAGAAAGGACAGGAGTGGCGTCCACGCCGCCGCCATAGAACTGGCCGATGGTACGCTCATCACCTCCGAAACCTCCCCGCTCCTCGGTCCCAGCGCCGCACTTCTGCTCAATGCCACCAAGCATCTCGCCGGCATCGACCATGGTGTGAAACTCATTCCGCAGGAGATGATAGAACCCATCCAAAAGACGAAGATCGAATACCTCGGTGGCAACAACCCTCGCCTCCACACCGACGAGGTGCTCGTGGCGCTTTCCGTGCTCAGCCAGCACGATGAAAACTGCCGGCGTGCCCTTACCCAACTGCCCGAACTTCGGGGATGTCAGGTCCACTCCACCGTCATGCTCTCCGAGGTTGACCGGAAGATTTTCAAGAAACTGGGCTGCGGACTGACCTGTGCTCCGGCAAGAAAAGCATAATCCTCCGAGAAATTCACCCGACAATCCGGCATTCCCCTCCGTCCCGCAACGGCATTTGCAATCAGAAAAGACGTATTACGGACACGCATCCCGCGACGTTGACAATCAGGAAAACGCAATGCGGAAACGCAACCGACGGCGTTTGCTGCATGGAAACCGCCTAAACGGACACTTGCGCAACGCTTTTACAGCCCGAAAACCACAAAACCAGCCGACTTCGATACGGCATTTATGGCCGTAAAAATACGGAAAGGTTGTGGAACAGACGGAAGCATTACCGGAAAAACGCCTTACCATCCTTCATCCCAATCATGAAAATCCTCATCACCGGAGCCTCAGGTTTCGTCGGCTCTTTCCTTGTGGAACACGCCCTCGACGCGGGTTTCGACACCTGGGCTGCCATGCGCGGCACCTCATCGAAGCGTTATCTCACCGACCCTCGTACGCAGTTTATCGAACTCGACCTTGGAAATGATGAGCGCCTTCGCGCACAACTTGAACGCCATGTTGCGGAACATGGGGCCTTCGACTGCGTCATCCATGCCGCAGGTGCCACGAAAGCGCCGTCGGAAGCGGCATTCCGCAAGGTAAACGCCGAAGGAACGGAACGCCTGGCACGCCTGCTCCTTGCCACAGGTGCGCTTGTGCCGCAAGGACGCTTCGTGTTTGTCTCATCATTGAGCGTGATGGGGGCACCTTACGAAACGCCACTCCACGATGCCAAAGGCCGCAACATCCATGGCGAGAACCGCTATCGCCAGGTCTGCGCCGACGACATTCCGCAACCGAACACCGCCTACGGACGCTCGAAACTCGAGGCTGAGCGGCTGCTGGCTCAGATTGACGGGCTGAACTATGTCGTACTCCGCCCGACGGGAGTCTATGGTCCGCGCGAAAAGGACTACTTCATGATGGCGGATTCCATACGTCACCACATTGATTTTGCCGTAGGCTACAAGCCCCAAATCATCACTTTCATCTATGTCCGCGACCTTGTCACCGCCTGTTTTGCCGCACTTTCCCAGGGCAAACGCGGCAAGGCGTATCTGCTCAGCGACGGTTGCGACTACGACAGCCGCGCTTTCTCCGACCTCCTGCAAGCGGAGATGGGCGTAAAGGGCGTGCTTCACATCGTGGCTCCCGAATGGGTGCTCCATGCCGTCTGCGCCTTCAACTCGTGGATGGCGCGTTTCACCCACAAGATGCCTACGCTGAACATGGACAAATTCCAGATTCTGCGGCAGCGGAACTGGCGATGCGACATCACTCCCGCACGCAAAGACTTGGGATACCATCCCGAATGGCCGCTCGAACGCGGAGTGAAGGAGGCGGTGGAATGGTACAAAGCGAACGGATGGCTCTGATAAGCAGGCGTGCAATCCGGACTTCCTGACCAAAGGGGGGCGGACGTCACTGCCTGAACCACCGAAAGGAGCCTGGCGAATGCGCCGGCAACAAAGCGGGATTCCGGAAAATTCCGCGCAGACAAACACAAACGATACATGCAGATGCCGCAAGCGGTCCGTGCCCCACCATCGGGGTTTCGCCCTTGCGGTATCCGCTTTTTATAAACTTGAACACACCATCCATATCATTATATTACACAACATTTTACAATACACAACCTAATCTTATACTACATATTCCGGAAGAAGGAAAACGCGCCTTCAGAAACACGGCCGAAAAACCTCCGCACTTTCCACAAAAAAGTACTGAACTTTGGAACGGAAAGTGCGGAGGTTTTCATCGCGAAGTGCGGATGTTTTCCACAGCGTCCCCCGCTCCCTGTTTCTACGGGGCTGGCATCCGTTACAGAAACCTCCGGCAACCAAGACGGACATTATGGCGAATCGGCAGGGAAATACAGATTTTTCCACTCCGAAGATGTAGTGTTTCCATCATATCGCACGTCTAATCATCAGCAGGATGCCCAAAACGCCCTGCCTCACCACAGACACCTTCCGTCCGGCAATTCCAACTCTCCGGACACAAAATCGGGCCACAGGGCATCGACCAATGCCGTCATCATCAGCACCCTGTTCCGCAACCATCACCGTCCAGCCCCGCAACCGCCGGCGCATTGCCCTCAGAAAAGTGGAGCAATAACGGGGAAACGACAAGCACCCGTTCCGCATTTTCGAACCGCAAACCATGAACAGCGAAGGTTTTGTCGTCGGGCTTCGCCACACACCTTGCAACACCACAACAGCCAATCGCTGACGGACAATAACCGACATTCCAAATCAAAATCAGTCGCTGAAAGACGAAAACGCACGCTTTTTCAAGCATTTTCTTGGACATTTCGCAAAAACGCCTTACCTTTACACACAGAAAACAAGGGGGAGTTTTGCAGACTTTTCCTCACAGACTTGCCAGAAAAGGCACTCACAGCGCTCTACCCTTGTCGTCGTTTATGGTGGGTTCCATAGATTTTGCCGTATTTTCGAATCTGTTTTCGGGATGTAAATCTCTGTGGACACAAAGACCGGCAGCGTGCTGCTTGGCTGAACGGACAGGGACTTCAAGCCGAAAAGATGCCGAAAGACGGAAAGACACAACCCACAATACAACAAGAAAGATTTTCGGTGGCAACTCATTGAACCCACCTTATTTGAAACCCTATGGAAAACATTACAAACTTTTACGAAAACGCACCGGTAGTACTTGCCATTTATTGGACAATAGCCGGAGTGAGCAGCCTCATCTTTGTCATACAAGGCATCATGCTTCTCATCGGATTTGACACTGATTCCGACTTTTCCGGCGGCGATGTGGACTTCGATGTCGACGGAATGAACCTGGTTTCCTTCAAGACCATCATCTGTTTCCTCCTCGGTTTCGGATGGACAGGCGCCATTTTCTATCCCATTTTCGAGAACAAAATCATCGTGGCCCTTATGGCTTTTGCCGTGGGCGTGGTGTTCATGTTCCTCATCGCCTTCCTTCTCCGCCAGGTTCTCCGGCTTTCCTACGACGGATCTTTCTCCACCGCAAAGATCATCGGCAGCGTTGGCAACGTCTATCTCCGCATCCCCGGTGCCCAAAGTGCCGGAAAGGTAAACGTCAGTTTCCACGGTTCCATGCACGAACTGCAGGCCTACAGCGATGAAGCCATCGAAACGGGTGCCACCATCAAGGTGGTCCGTGCCATCGACGAATCCACGGTTTTCGTAGAACGCTGCCAATGATTCCCCGTCACTTGCGGCGGACATCACACGACATCGCCCCACGGAACGGGGCTTCCATTCGGGACTTTGCGCCCCTCGCACCCGGAAAACGCGAGACCGGAAAAGGGAGTTTTCCACCGGACATCAGGTAAAACGCCTGCCGGAAAGCGCGCCGGGGACATCCGGAAGGCCGCAAAGCACACCCACATCCCCTTGTTTACCCACAAAAAATCACCAGAAAAACATGTCTATTGCACTTCTTCCCGTTGTCGCCATCATCGTGGCGGTCATCATTGCAGCGGCACTCTTGAACCGTTATCGCCGTTGCCCCTCCGACAAAATCCTCGTCATCTACGGTACCACTGCCAATGGCGGTAGCGCCAAATGCGTACATGGCGGCGGAACTTTCGTATGGCCCATCATCCAAGACTACGCTTATCTGAGCCTGCGTCCCATATCCATCGAGGCAAACCTCACGAATGCGCTTTCAAGACAGAACATCCGCGTGGACGTTCCTTGCCGATTTACCGTAGGTATCAGCACAGAAGGCGACTCGATGAACAACGCCGCCGAACGATTGCTCGGACTTACGCCCAACGAAATCCAGGATATGGCACGCGATATCCTGTTCGGCCAACTCCGTCTTGTGATAGCCTCCATGAGTATTGAGGAACTTAACAGCGACCGTGACAAGTTTCAGGAGAACATTATGAAGAATGTTGAGATAGAATTGAAGAAGGTCGGCCTGAAACTCATCAACGTCAACGTCACCGACATCAAGGACGAGAGCGGATACATCGAGGCTCTCGGACAGGAAGCCGCGGCAACCGCCATCAACGCAGCCAAGGTGAAAGTGGCGGAGCAGGAGAAAATCGGTGAGATCGGACGCGCCGAAGCCCAACGCGAAACCCGTATCCGCACCTCAGCGGCCAATGCTGCAGCCGTGGCAGGTGAGAACGAAGCGAAGGTGGCCATTGCCAATTCCGACGCCGAACGCCGCGAACGCGAGGCCGAAGCCCAGCGTCGTGCCGTAGCAGCAGAGAAGGTGGCACAGGCAAAAGCGCTGGAAGAGGCCTATTCTGCCGAACAACAGGCCGAACTTGCCCGTGCCGAACGCGAAAGGGCCAGCCAAAAGGCGAACGTCATCGTGGCTCAGGAAGTGGAAAAGCAGCGTCTCGTCATCGAAGCAGAGGCAGAAGCCGAACAGAAACGCGTGAATGCCAAGGGTGAAGCCGACGCAATCTTCGCAAAAATGGAGGCAGAAGCCAAGGGACTCTACGAAATTCTTACCAAACAGGCACAGGGATACGACAAGATGATACAGGCTGCCGGAGGCGATGCCACCAAGGCTTATACCCTGCTGTTGCTTGAAAAACTCCCCGAACTCGTCAAGACCCAGGTGGAGGCCATCAAGGGCATCAACATCGACAAGGTGACGGTTTGGGATGGCGCCGGCGGAGGAACCGCCGACGGAAAGACGTCGACCGCACAGTTCGTCAGCGGACTTATGAAGGCTGTTCCCCCTCTTTCCGACCTCTTCGACCAGGCCGGCATGAGCCTTCCCGAGTATCTTGGAAAGAAAAAGGACGACACTCCCGCTCCCGTTGAGGAATAGTACCGTGCCCAAAGCATCGGAGAACGGACTTGCGGACTGCGGGCAGGTGTGGGGGAAGCATTGCTCCCTACCCTGTCAATCATGATTTCACAGGCGGCGTACAGCGTTTTTCAAAACGGAAAACCACCAACATTCCCCTGCCCCATCCCCGGAAATTCTCCCAGCAACATACCATGAAGGTTTACCCCGTCTGCCGTGAATGCCCATGCCGACATCGGCACCGGACCTCCCGGCAGTCCATTCTCCAACATATCCCATACCCATAGGGGCAGCCTGCCATACGGCACTGTCCCTTTGACGCTACACGGGAAATACCCCAAAAAGGCCATTGCCATACACAAAAAGACACCATGATTGACGTTGCCGTCCTCATCCTGTTCTTCAACAGACCCGAATCTTTCGAACGCCTGTGGGCGGAACTTCGGAAGGCACAACCCGCACAACTGCTCCTGTATCAGGACGGTCCGCGCGGAGAACGCGATATGCCGGGCATCGAAGCCTGCAGGAAAATAGCGGAAAACATCGACTGGCCCTGCAAGGTTTACCGCAACTATCAGACCGAAAACCGCGGATGCGACCCCTCGAACTTCCTGGCACAGAAGTGGGCATTCTCGATTGTCGACAAATGCATCGTCATGGAAGACGACGACGTTCCCACCATTTCCTTCTTCAAATTCTGCAAGGAAATGCTCGACCGCTACGAAAACGATCCCAAAGTTTGCATGATCACCGGTTTCAACACCGAGGAATTCACCCATGCCGGTGGAGCATCCTACGTCTTCACCCGCAACTTCAGCATCTGGGGATGGGCATCGTGGCGGAGGGTCATCGACCAATGGGACGAGAACTACCGATGGCTTGACGATGAAACGGAGGTAAAACGGCTGGAGAACTACATCCGCAAATACCGGCTCCGCGATGATTTCATACAGATGGCACGCGCCCACCGGGCATCGGGAAAGGCATATTACGAAACCATCTTCTGCAGCCTGATGTGGCGCAACGACTGGTTCGCCATCGTTCCTACGTCCAACCAAATCAGTAACCTTGGCGTCAGCGACAATTCCGTCCACTTTTCCGGCAGCATCCGCCAACTTCCGCGCGGATACCGCCGCATCTTCACCATGGGACGTCACGAAATGGACTTCCCGCTGCAACATCCGCCAACGGGAGAACCGGGCATGGAGCACAAGGAGTTTGAGGAATACCGCAAGAATGTCTACAGAATCATGGCATGGGGCCACCCATGGGTGAAGGTTTTCCGATCGTTCGAAGAACTTTTCATCAACATCTGCCACGGGCAATGGGGATATATCACCAAGGCCATGCGGAAACGGTGGAAAAAATGGACAAAGGGACAGGAATACTATTGACGGGCGACAGCCGGAAGACTTCGGAAAGACCTCTCCCGAATCGCAGACATCGAAGGAATGGGATGCGGACTGCGGATTAGCACAGTTCCGCACATCGACATAATAAGACTCTACACATCAGTATAAAGATTCCGAACATCGGCATAAAGACTCCGTGCATCGGTATAAAAAGATTCCGAACATCGGCATAAAGACTCTATACATCGGTATAAAAAGATTCCGGACATCGGCATAAAGACTCTATACATCGGTATAAAAGATTCCGAACATCGGCATAAATGACAAAAAAATCACGATGAAAAAAATTGATATATGAAAAAAAATCTACTATCGGCTTTGGCGCTATTCTCCGTACTGACGGCGTCGGCTGAGGAACAGAAGGTCACCCTGACCACCAATCTTGAGGTAGGGAAGACCATGACCATTCTTGTGAATGCCACAAGGGTTGGAGTGACAGTAAACTGGGGCGATGGTGAGGAAGTTCCGTACACCAGCACCTCAAACGGCGGTGTCATGGAAATCACCGGCACGGTAAAGGGCGAAAAGGTCGTCATAACGGCAGAAAGAGGATGGAAGATGCTTGCGGCAACTGACGCCGGCATCACCAACGTTGACCTTACCAACGCTTCGGAACTTCGGAGCCTTTATCTGCAGGACAACGCCATCACCACCATCAACGTGGGAAACATGGCAGAATTGCGCGACCTTAATCTGGCCAATAATCAGTTGACCGCCATCACACTCAACTCAACTAAGAACCCTCTTATCGAGACTCTCGACCTCAGCAACAACCCTCTTACAGCCACATCTTTTATATATGGTACGGCAAACCTTCGCTATCTGAACCTCACAGGGTTGAACTACAACTCGCTGACGCTGACAAAGGACACGAATCTCGACGCACTTCTTGTGGCGGAGAACAACCTGAAGACCCTCTCACTTTCGGCTCCTGGGAACATTTCGCTCCTTGACGCACGCGGAAACAACCTGGAACGCATTACAATGCCCACAGACGGTCTGCCCGAACTGCAGCAACTTCTCGTTGACGACAACAATCTTGAGACACTCGACATCTCGGCTTCTACGGAAATCAATACGCTGACACTGGCACGGAATGCCGTATCCAAGGTGACGCTTCCCACGAAAAGCAAACTGCAAGTCTATGATTGCAGCGAGAATGCACTGACATTTGCCAGCCTCCCCCGCAAGAGTTATATTCCGTCTGTCTACTTCGATTATAGCAATCAGGCGCAGTTCGACATCTCCGGACTCAACCTTAACGAAGGCTCATGGAACTCCAAGTGGCTGCCCTGGCTGAAGATGAACCCCGATTATTCCAACCGTGGCGACGCACAGTACCAACTCGACCTGAGCGAACACGTGGCAGGCTCGGGTTCCACCAGCGTAGTATTTGAGGTAATCAGCGTAACTCCAGAAGGCGAAAAGGTGCTGGAAAAGGCATCGGCAACAAACAAAACGCTCGATTATAGTTTTGTCAGCGGTAAAATCACCGTATTAAAGGAATTCCCCGAACTGTACATCAGAATGACGGATAGCGTATATCCCGACCTCGAGGTCAAGACTTCACACTTCGCAGTGCTTGACCCCACAGCCGAAGGCATTGAGGAAATCATCATGGATGCTGAAAACAGCAACGATACCACGGTATACGACCTCCAGGGACGCCGCACTTCCAACACCTCAGCAAAGGGTATTTACATCATCGGTTCAAAGAAGGTCATCCGATAATTCCGATCTCTTCATGCCCATTCTCTAAAAACATTCCCGTAAAGGTGGATTTATAAACAGCATTTTCCAGACGCCAAATCTGTTTTGACCGGAAATTGACGTTAAGACAGCAAGGCTTCACCTGTAAAACAGCAAAACATCACCTGTAAGACAGGCATATATCGTCTACAAATAAGGCACGCATCACATGTAGAACAAGCGTGTATTACCTGCAAAACAAGCAAGTATTCCCTGTAGAACAAGCGTGTGTTAGCAAGAAACAGGCAAAACGTCACTGACTAAAATACACCGTTATTTACTGCGGTAATTTATAAAAACCACCTGAACACCCAATGAACAGAGAGGAAACATCAGATATCCGTTTCCACTATGCCATGGCATGAAGACGAGGAACACAGTTCAACGTTTACCACAATACAATAAGGACAGAAACATTCTATGAAAACCCTATACAAATCGCTCGCAACTTTCCTTCTGAGCATCGCCTGCTGCACCGTCGGAAATGCCTATGTTGCGGCTCCCGGGCAGGCTGATATTCCTGTAATTCTCGTGCCCCACAACCCTCAATTAAACTATCAAGAGCGTACACTTTGCTATAATATCCAAGCCAATATTCCGTATACCGTCACCACCGATGCCGAATGGTTGCAGGTTGTACAGCGCGGAACGGCAGTGTATGTACACGTAGAACAGAACTATTATGACTCCGAACGCACGGCCAGCATTCTGTTCAACAATGATGAAATCGGCGTAAAACAGGTGATGACCATCACGCAGTCGCGCGACGAATCTGTGGAGGAAGCCCCCACAGACATCCGCCTCGTCCCCAAATCGGCCCAAGCCAGCAGTTTCCAAAGCGGGGAAGGCGTTGAGCGTTCCTACGACGAAGACACCTCAACCCTTTGGCATTCTTCCTACGCCGGTGGCGTAAGTGCATCGTCACCCGTCACGATTACCTACAATTTTGACGCCACCACCATCGATTTCATCAACTATGTTCCCCGCCAGGACGGTGGTTTGAACGGATGTTTCGGCGACGTTGAGGTCCTTATCAAGCACGAAGGCGAGTCAAATTACCAGACTTTCGGAGAATTTGACTGGGAAAAGACCAACGAAACACGGAGCGTTGTGCTCTCCGACGAGGTGAAAGACAATATTACTTCCGTACGCTTCATCATCAGCAGCGGTGGCGGCGGCTTCGCCTCCTGCGCTGAAATGCAGTTTATGCAGTACAACAAACTCGGACAAGAGGAATATGCCATCTTCGGCGACGAACTCTACACCACCCTTCGTGAGGGAGTCACCAAGGAAGACATTGACATTCTTGAGAATCCTTTCGTCAAAGCGCTTGCCAATCAGTTGTTCGAGGGCAGTTACAGCACGGACTACCGCGTGGCAGACTACGAATGCTACACTCCGGTAACCACGCTTTCCGACCTCTGGAACGCCCCTGGAAAGTACTACGACCAGCGTGCCGGCGTTACGGGAATCAACATTACGAAGGGCAAACAGGCCATCGTCGTATCAGGAATCCCCGAGAATTACAGCGTCCAACTCGTATGTACCGCATGGTATGAGGGACACGACGGTGGCAATTTTGACGGTGGTAACCCCGTACACTACACCTATCTTCTCCGAAATGGTCTGAACGTCATCAAGTATACCTTCGACTATGATGCCCTGGCATACATCTGTTACTATGCCGACAACTGCGAAACGATGCCCGACATTAAGGTGCATTTCATCAACGGACAGGTCAACGGATACCTCTCTCCCGACAAGACGAACAAGGAAATGCAAGCCCTTTGCAAGAATGCCAAGAACACTTGTATGGACGTCCTCGGAAAGAAGGTACACTCCGTATGGACCAGCGAGGGCCTTTCCAAGTACTGTCTTGCCAGCGACGGCAAGAGTCTGGGCTACCGTCAGTTCATGAATGTCCTCGATTCACTTGTTGCTTGGGAGCATCGTCACCTGGGTCTTGAGAAGTACAACCGCATTCCGCGCAACCGTACCATGGCCTATACCAACTATACCTACTACATGTTCCAGGGCGGACTCGGCGTAAGTTTCCACCACGATCAGGAACAACGCGTGCTGAACTGCAAGACTTTGATGTACAATGATGACGATGCCATCTGGGGACTTTCCCATGAGTGGGGTCACCAACACCAGATGTTGCCCTATTTCTGCTGGAGCGGTATGGGTGAAGTTTCAAACAACATCTTCTCATACTACAACACCCAGCACATGGGATACCGTTATACCCGTGGCAGTTGGACGCGCGTCCGCGAACTTTTCTACGACCATGCGACCGTAACCAGCGCAGATGGCTACGCCGTGTCCTTCAAAAATGGCAAGCCTTACAGCCAAAGACGTTCCGATATGTACAAGTTTGTATCCGGAAGTTCCTCAGCCTACAATTATAGTACAAAACTTCGCGCCTTCGCCTTGGAGGAAAAGGACAGCCTCATCTATGATTACAGAGAAAATCCCGCACGCTCGCTGAGTTATTTCGAGGCAGGTGCCGGCGATATGCTCGCCCCCATCATCCTCATCGACAACTATGCATGCCTCTACCTCGAGAAGGACGGAAAGAAGTACAACGACTTCTACCCCGACATCCTCGAAGCCCTGCGCCAGAACGAGCAGCTCCCCGGCGGCTCCACCGTTGAGAAACAGGACGGTTTCGACAAGTATGAACTCGTCTCCGCAGCGCAGAACGGCAACAAGGATGGCATGTATTCGAAACTCAAAGAACTGTATCCCGAGAGCATTTGGGCAAAGGAAAGCGGCGGATACAACTACCTTAACAAGGGTAATGTTTCGTGGTATGACAACTCCGTTCCCGCAGTTTTCAACTACGTTAGAAAGGCAAGCCGCCTCTATGGATACAACCTTCTGCCCCTCTTTGACCGCTGGGGCTGGTTCCGGACAGGCGCATATTTCATCGGCGACTACGGCAACAAGAAGTTCGTTCTTACGCAAGACATGCTGGATGAGTTCACGGAAGACATGAAGGACCTTGAGGACAAGGGTGTCATCAAGCCCATCACTGAGGAAATGATTCACGACATCATGTATTGCCGTCACTTCAACGAAAGCACTACCGACCGCCTTCTTCCCACGCCAAACATCCCTAATTGATATGACGAAAAGCGACAGCATCGTTATCATTCCCACGTATAACGAAAAAGAAAACATTGAGGCTATCATCCGCGCCGTCTTAGGCCTTGATACCAATGGCCATCACTTCGATATCCTGATTATCGATGACGGCAGCCCCGACGGCACGGCCAAGATTGTCAAAAGCCTTATAATAGAGGAGTTTCCCGACCGCCTTCACATCGTGGAACGTACGGGGAAACTGGGTCTCGGTACGGCATATATCGCCGGATTCCGCTGGGCTTTGGAGCACGACTACGGCTACATTTTCGAGATGGACGCCGATTTCAGCCACAATCCCAAGGATCTTCCGCGACTTTACAAGGCATGCTCTGCCGAAGGTTCCGATGTCAGTGTCGGCTCGCGCTACATTACCGGCGTGAATGTTGTGAACTGGCCCATCGGACGTGTCCTCATGAGTTACTACGCCTCGGCGTATGTCCGCACAGTTCTCGGAATTTCACTCCGCGATACTACGGCAGGCTTTGTCTGTTATACGCGGAAGGTGCTTGAAAGCATCGATTTTGATGCCATACGCTTCAAAGGTTACGCCTTCCAAATCGAAATGAAGTTCACGGCTCTTACGCTTGGCTACAAGATAAAGGAGGTTCCCGTGGTCTTCGTCAACCGCGAATTGGGCACGAGCAAGATGTCCGGCGGCATCTTCAGCGAGGCACTTTTCGGGGTCATGCGCCTAAGATGGGCAAAACTTACCGGAAAGATCCGTGCCCGAAAGGCATAGGTCAAGGGTGTCCTTCCCCATGACCCGCGGCTGACAGTTCCGGACTTTACGGAACCGAAAGCAACAAAAATTCAGACAACCACCTGCGACAGAACGGTCAGGAAACCGACAAAAACAGGAGGCGACGCCGCAAAAAGGCGGACCAGAAACCGATGAACGCAGGAGGAACCTCCGCAAAAAAGCAGGAGCAAACCCGCAGAAGGTCATGCCGGAAACACACCTGAAAGCATAAGACTCCCAAAGGATGCTACATGGATAACAACCGTGTGGCATCCTTTTTTTGCGCTTTTTGCCCGTACTTTGGATGCAAACTGCACGAAAATGCTTAACTTTGCGCGTGAACATTGCACGGAACATACGGAAGACCTCCGCACTTTGTCCCCAGGGTAGCGATGCTCCCCCCTACCGAGGGCCGCGGCTCTCCACCGCCCCGCCCCGCATCCTCCCCCTCCATATTCGGAGTCCTCCCTTTCCGCACGCAGCATTTTCACTCCCGACATTCAGCATTCACTCCTCTAAATATCCCCATATTATGCATCGCCGCATACACATCAAGAACGCAACCATCGTCAATGAGGGCCGATCGTTCATCGGTAGCATCGTGATTGACGATGAAAGGATAGCAGAAGTCCTTGAAGGTTACGACTGCAATCCCCAACTTCCCGCCGACGAAGTCTTCGATGCCTCAGGTTGTTTTGTCCTTCCCGGCGTCATCGATGACCATGTTCATTTCCGTGACCCCGGACTTACCCATAAGGCGGACTTCGACACCGAGAGCAAGGCTGCCGCAGCCGGTGGCGTGACCACCGTACTCGACATGCCAAACTGCGTACCTCCCACATCGACGCGCGAGGCTTTGGACGAGAAAATTGCCATCGCCAAAGCAAAAAGCCACGTCAACTACGGCTTTTTCTTTGGAGCCACATCCAGCAATGCCGATGAACTCCACCAGCTCAACAAGCGCCACACCGTCGGCATCAAACTCTTTATGGGCAACAGCACCGGCAATCTCAAGGTGGAAAGCGCAGAAGCCCTCAACACCGTGTTCCAGAATTCCAGACTGCCCATCATGGTTCACTGCGAAGACACCGACATGGTGGACGAGGCCATGGCGAAGGCACGCGAGGAATATGCCGGACGCGAAATCCCCATCAGCGAACATTCGCGCATACGTTCTGCGGAATGCTGCTACCGGAGTACGGAACTCGCCGTGAAACTTGCCCGCGAAAACAATGCGCGTCTCCACGTGGCACACATCTCCACCGCCCGCGAACTCGAACTCTTCACTCCGGGCGACACGCGCATCACCGCCGAGGTTTGTCTGCCCCATCTCCTCTTCTGCGATGAGGACTACGCCCGACTCGGTGCCCGAATCAAGTGCAATCCGTCGGTAAAGACCCGTGCCGACCGCGATGCCCTCCGCAAAGCCCTTAACGACGGACGAATCTATTGCATCGGAACCGACCATGCTCCGCACACCATCGACGACAAACGCGGTGGCGCAGGCCGGGCTGCCAGCGGCATTCCCATGGTGCAATTCTCGCTTTGTTCCATGCTCGAACTCGTCGACGAGGGCATTCTCACCATCGAACGCCTCGTTACGCTCATGTGTCATCACCCCGCCGAGCGCTTTTGCATTGAAAACCGTGGCTACATCCGCCCCGGATATATGGCAGACATCGTGGTAATCCGTCCCAACAGTCCGTGGACGCTGGCCACACGTATGGTACTTTCCAAGTGTAATTGGAGTCCTATGGAGGGACATGTCTTCAAATGGCGCATCCTCCGCACGTATGTCAACGGTTATATGCTCTATCATAACGGACATATCACCAACGAAAACCATCATGGACTTCAAATCACCTTCACACCAGGTCACTTCAAACGCAACGACCGATAACGTAGATATCGTCCGCGAATACGAGCCCCAGGCATTGTATGAGTCCATCGACTGGTCATATTTCTTCTTTGCCTGGGGCGTTTCTCCCCATCATTCCCAGGCCGGAATCCTGCGGAAAGAGGCTGAGACCACCCTACTTCGCTTGCAGGACGAGGGAGTTGTAGCACGCGCTGCCGGGTCATGGCGCAGGGCATGGAGCGACGACGACGACATTTTCCTCCCTGCAAACGGGCAGCACCGCGCCACCCGTCTGTGCTTTCTGCGGCAACAGCATGCCCGTACCGACGCGCCGTGCCTCTGCCTCTCCGACTTCATCGCTCCCGCCGACGCCGTCTCAGCACCGATTTCCGCACGTTTCCTCGGCCTTTTCGCCACAGCGGTATCCTCGCCAGCCGATGCTTTGCGCCATCCCCCCGGATGTCCGTGCTGCAATCCGCTGCCCACGGCCGTCCGTCCGCAACATCTTTGGCAGGAAAGGTCCGCAACGCTCATCGCAAAATCCGCGACAACGGATAAAAGGGCTGCGGTAAAGGCCGATGAACGGTCTGCAGCAATCATTGGAAAGCCTGTGGCAACCGATGACAACGACGTCTACACCACCCTGCTCCGCCAGACCCTCCTCGACCGCCTTGCCGAGGCGGCGGCATCATTGCTCCATGCCGAAATGCTCAAACACCTCGGAACCGAGCCCGTGAACACCGAGGTCCGCCCCGCCGTGGGCTATCCTTCCATGCCCGACCAAAGCCTGATCTTCGACATTGCGCCCTGCCTGCCGTTTGGAAGTCTTGGCATCACCCTCACCTCCAACGGCATGATGCTCCCCCATGCAGCCACCTGCGGACTCGTTTTTGCCCACCCCGCGGCGCGGTATTTCGATGTCGGCCACGTCGGCAGCGACCAACTCGAGGACTATGCCCGCCGACGCGGCACTACAGCCGACGCTCTACAACGCTTCATGACACGGCGTCTGCGCTGACTTTCACACAAGAACTTACAACGGCTTCCGACAAAAGCCCCTCAAAAAACGCACACATTCAGATTTCAATATGCTCTCATTCCTTTATAAAGTCTATCAGTTCTGCATTGTTCTTCCCCTGGGTCTGCTGCTGACAGGCCTCACCAGCATTGCCGTTGCCACGCTCTCCCTCATCGGGTTCCCCGTCTTTGCCGCAAAATACATCGGAAGTTTCTGGGCCTGGGCCATGCTCCGCATGCTCCTTATCCCCGTCACCGTGGAAGGAAAGGAGAATGTTTCCCCCCAGCAGAGTTATGTTTTCGTGGCCAATCATCAAGGGGCCTTCGACATTTTCGGCATCTACGGCTATCTCCGCCACGAATTCAAATGGATGATGAAGAAGAGTCTGGGCGACATTCCTCTGGTGGGACTGGCGTGCCGCAAGGCAGGTTTCATCTTCGTCGACAAAAGTTCGCGCCGCGCCATCCTGCAGACGATGACCGATGCTCGGAAGGCCCTCACCGGTGGTGCCTCACTCTGCGTCTTTCCTGAGGGAGCACGCACCTTCAACGGCCACATGGGACAGTTCAGAAGCGGAGCATTCCAACTCGCACATACGCTGAATCTCCCCGTCGTTCCCATCACCATCGACGGAAGTTTCGACATCCTGCCCCGCATGCGCGGCTTTAACTTCGTCAACCATCACCCCCTGCGCATCATCATCCACAAGCCTATCATCCCAGAAGGCAAAGGTCCGGAAAATGTCCGCCACACGATGGACGAGAGTTACCGCATCATCATGTCAGCACTCCCCGAACGACATCAGGGATACATCAAAAATCCGGACCAATAGTCCGCACGATACTCCATTAGGGTTTCGGGGCTTTCCACACGCCATTCTCCACGGAAACACCTTCAACAGCCAACGATGGAACCGGCAGCATGCGTGGATTTTGCAGGAAGGAAACCGAAATGGCATTCTAAGAGAGAGGAGCCTTCACTTTCATTTCATGGAAGTCCACATCAACAACATCCGATGTTTATGGCGAAAAGTGCCGAACTTTCAACCACAAAGTTCCGATGTTTGTGACGAAATCTTCCGATGTTTGTGACGAGAACATCCGTGCATTCGACGACGATGCTCCGACATAACAATTATGCACATTAACACATAAGCATAAACACAACAAAAAATCCCGGACTGGAATCCGGGATTTTTTGTTGTATTCTTACAAGATAACCGCTTTCAAAAAGCCACTACCTTTATGCAAAAGACGGGAAGGGAGCGATGCGTTCCACGCAGGTCGCCATGATCAGAACTTGATGGCGATGCGGGCGTTTATCTGTCGCCCGGTCAGATAGTTCGGCACGGCATATTGGGTATCCGTGATGTCCGTCACCCAATAATAGGAATTTACGTTGCTGATGCCGAGGAGATTGAAGGCATCCAGACCAATCCACAGACTTTTTATGACGCTGTTTTCAGAACGATGCCGCCCTTTTCTACGCGAAGATGACGAGAGTCCGCGCCGTGCAGCATCATCGTCGTCGTCACCGATAATCTTGTAACTCAGCCCGATGTCCACACGCTTGTAGGCGGGAGCGCGGAAGACGTGCTGCTGACGTTCGGTATGCGGAGGTCCGAAGGGCAAACCATCCGCCAAGGCGGCTTTGAGGGTGAACGACCAACGTGTGGTGCCCGGAAAGTAATCCGTGAAATAAAGGTTCAGGGCATAGCGCTGATCGGTGGGACGAGGTAGCCAAATTCCACCCAATTTCTCCTTGGTCCGCATGATGGAAAGCGTCAACCACGAATCGGTTCCCGGGACGAACTCACCGAAAATCTTCAAGTCTACACCCGCGGCAAAGCCCTTCGACATGTTGCGACCATAGTAGACCACGCGGACATTGTCCACACTATACGGTATGAGATTGCCGAGCGCTTTGTAGTAGGCTTCGGCAGTAAAGCGGAACGGACGCCCAGCCATACGGAAGGTATAGTCGGCCCCGCAGACGAGATGGAAGGAGCGTTGGCTCTTAAGGTTGCGGTTCAACGATACGGAAGCCACGCCGTTTACGAGGGTCGTATCGCGAAATTCCTTATAGAATGGCGCCTGATAATAGAGACCTGTGGCGAACCGGAAGGTCCAGTCAGGAGCATTTTCGGGAAGGAATCCAAACGATGCGCGCGGCGAGACAAGGGCTTCGCTGTTGAAAGCGCCGTAAGTGAAGCGCAGACCATAGGTGAGGTTGAAGAGTCCTGCCGAAGTATGACGCCGCCAAGTGTCCTGTGCGAAGAGTTCAATGCGGTCAGTCGTCAGGGAATTGTCGCTCCGCAGGCTGTAAATCAACTTCAATTCATCGGGATTGTGCGGAAGTGAATATCCCATAGAGTCGCGCATCTCCCATTCCGAAGCGTCCTCTTCGATGATTTCCCTCTTCCAATCGATGCCGGCTTGCAGCGTATGCGATGAAAATTGCGTACGAAACCGTGCGCCAAGGTCGAAGACGTGGGCACGAAGATGGTTACGGGCGTGCTCCATGTACGTACCTACGCCCATCTGTTCCTGCGTTCCGGCATCCTGAAGCCAGTATTGCCCCTGGATATCGTAGTTCTCCTGCTCGCGGGTAGCGTAACTTGAGAATTTCAATGCCGCAAACGTCTTGGGCGAAAAGTGGCGCGTGAGGGTGGCACTTCCAAAGAGCGTGCGGAACTGGTCCTTCTCCTGTCCGTCGAAGTATACGCGGAAACTCTTGGGATTGTCCATGGTTCCGAAGCGGGTATCGCGCTCGGAGGGAATGAAACGGTAGTTGTTGTCGGAAAGGTTTCCCATCACATCGAGGCTCCAACGCTCGGAGGGATGGAACTGAAGAACAAGTTGGTAATCGAGGAACGACGGTTTGTACTCGCCGTTTGTATCGAGCGAACCGAGGAGATAGCGCGTCGTCTTATAGCGGACCGACGTCATTGCCGACAGTTTTTTGTTGCCCCATCCGGCATAAACACCGGCTCCGAGGAGCGAGGCGTTGGCAGATGCCTCCAGGCGCGTGGGACGTTTGTAGGTAATGTCGAGCACCGACGACATCTTATCGCCGTACCGCGCCTCGAAACCTCCGCTCGAGAAGGCGATACTCTCCACCATATCGGGATTGATGATGGAGAGTCCTTCCTGCTGTCCCGAACGAACGAGCAGCGGACGATAGACCTCTATGCCGTTAAGATAGACACAATTCTCGTCGAACGAGCCACCACGGACATTATACTGCGACGAAAGTTCGTTGTGAGTGGAGACTCCGGCCTGCGTGGCTATGATCTCTTCCACACCATTTCCCGTAGTCGAGGGCATAAGGTGTGTATCCACGGGCTTGATGTGCTGGGTTGTTCCCGTCTGAACGCCCTGTCCTACGACCGTAGCCTCGCCAAGCATGGCGCCATACGTTGGTAGCATGACGTCGATGCGCACGGAATCGCGCGGATTATACAGTGTTCGCTTACGGCTTTCGTAGCCTATCATCGAATATTGCACAACAACCGTGTCGCGACTTTGGAAGGTCAGCGAATAACGTCCTTGGAGGTCGCATGCCGTACCGATGGCAGTACCGGGAATGCGGACCGTAGCAAGTTCTATAGGATTTCCGTCCTGATCGCGCACGACGCCGAAGACGCGGCAACGCTGCGCCGTCAACTGACCGAAAGACACGAGCAGTAGCAGAAGGGAAAGAAGGGTTCTGTTGTTCATTTATAGAGATGTGGGGAGTGGAGACGACAACACTTTCCGGTGCCGTCAACATGTCAAGGCGGTAAAAAGCCTTGGATAGCATCCTTCGTTTCAGCGTCATGGCGTGGCCTTAATGCGCCTCACCGGATTTTGAATCGCGCATTTCGCCCGACGGGAACGTTGGATTTCATTTCAAGAAAACGAAGTATACGGCAGCGATCAGACAAAGGAATGCCGCAAAATGATTCCACTGAAATGTCTGGCCTTTGAAGACAAGGACGGTGAAAACCGTGAAGATGGTGATGGAAAGTACCTCCTGAATTATCTTAAGTTGCATCAATGTGAAGGGACCACCATTGCCATCGAAGCCGATACGGTTGCCGTTTACCTGGCAAATGTACTCGGGAAGGGCAAGGAGCCACGAGGCCAAAATGACGAGAATCAGCGGAGTATGGTCAGAAATGACCCCCATTGTCTGCAACTTCAAATGGCCATACCAGGCAAATGTCATGAAACAATTACTGATGACCAGCAGAGCAATGGTAAGGACTATACTATTCATTTTATAATATTATCTTTATCTATATGGGGCTATAAACCGACCTTAGATGGGGTGTAATCTATATTTGAAGGGGTTACAGTCGGCATTCAGGTTGGAAAATTACGGAAATAACTTATAGGACTCAGGCATTTTTATTTTCGATGCGACTGCACTCCACATCGTCAACCGCAATGCCGGATCAGATTTCCGTGACGATTTCCGCCAACGTTTTCCGGTTCTTCTCGGGTACAGCGGCGCCCTCCTCGGGGTAGCCGATGGGAAGAATGATGACGGGTTCCTCGTCGGAGGAAAGGGGAAGTGCCTTGCGCGCGGCCTCAACATCGAAGGCACAGACCCAACAAGTGCCGAGCCCCGCCGCTGTGGCAGCCAGACAAATGTGTTCGGCAGCAATGCTTGCATCAACTATTCCATGGCGATGACCGTCAGAAGTCCGCACCCATTCCTCGTCATGATGGATGGTTATGGCTATATAGAGCGGTGCGGTGGCAAACCAAGGACGCGGATAGGCAGCGGAAAGTGCCTCACGGGCGGACTGCGAACGCACGACATAGAAATGCCAAGGCTGGCGGTTGCAGGCGGAAGGTGCCAAGCGGGCAGCGTCTAAAACGGCTTTGATTTCCGCATCGCTGGGAAGAACCTGCTGATAAGCGCGGACGCTATAACGACGCTGTACAAGGGTTTCGAAATTCATCTTTGTATTCTTTCGGTATAAAGGATGGGGCTTTACGGCCTCATCCATAGGGGATTATATATGTATGGACAAAGCATTGCATCCTCGTCCATGGAGGATTGTCTGTGAACGACCAGGGCTTTTCCGCATCATCCGCAAGGGATTGTCATTACAAAAACCCATCTTGCCGGAGCAAAAGGCGGAATCCGACATTATGAAATTCGTCCCAAGCCCCCGGACATCCACGTTTCCAATGGCAGAAGATGGGGAGATGTCCGAGGGCAAGAACCTGATAACATATCTGTGGTTTCAGATATTTTTAAGGATGAAAACAGTACATCAGAAACGCTTTTGCAGATGCCGTTAAAGACAAGAACGGCTAATCGCAAGCGTTTTGGAGTTCATTGCACTCAAAAGAACGGCATAATGCCATCATTTTCTGCGTTTTCTGACATAGTGACGCACCCAGTCGACGTGCATTTCCACGGGAATTTCCATAGGATCCACCCGTCCTACCCAGTTGCCACCTAATTGCATATCGATGAGCATGTACCATGGATGGATGTAAGGAAACTGCTTTTTTTGAGCAAGAGAATCAACACGGGGATAGGCAAACGTGCGCAATCCGTTGATGGAAAATACGAGGCTGTCGGGATGAAACTCCACAGCATAGACGTTGAACTCGTCAGGACGGATGCCGTTTGTGCCGTAATGTGGCGGATGACTGTCGTCCAATTTCAGCGTATATTCCGAGTGCACGGTCTGATAGGCAATGGTATCGTGGTTCAAACGCTCCATAATGTCTATTTCACCTCCGTGAGGCCAGCCTTCACCATCGCCATCCGGAAGCAACCAGATGGCGGGCCAGGCACCACGGGCTCCAAACAAGCGGGCAGAAACCTCAATGCGGCCTTCCGCCGGAAACGGATGTTTTCCCTTGCTGACAACGCCTGCCGTCAGGTATTCCGCCGTATCGGCCTGCAGCGTGATGCGTCCATCGGGCAAATCTTCGGGGCGCACACGATGGGGATTGCGGATGCCTTTGAGGACAAGCATGCCATCGCGCACCTCAAGCAACTGAGGAAGTTTCGACTGAGTGTTGTTCCAATCGGCCTTTCCACGGTCTGTCCGGCTCCAAACTGCCGTATCGAGGGCACCGCCATCAAACTCTTCATGCCACGACAACGCCCACTTTTCGCCGCTACAGGCGCAAAACAGGATGGAAAACAGGGAAAACGCCAGAAACTTACGCGTGAACATAGGTGCCGATTTCCTCACCTTCAAGCACGCGGGCCAAGTTTCCAACCACGTCCATATTGAAGACGTAGATGGGAAGATTGTTCTGTTTGCACATGGCAGTGGCAGTTATATCCATCACCTTCAGACCTCTGGCAATGACTTCATCGTATGTGATGTCGGAGAACTTCGTTGCCGTGGGGTCCTTTTCGGGGTCTGCAGTATAGACACCATCCACACGAGTGCCCTTCAACATCACGTCAGCCTCTATCTCAATGCCGCGGAGCGAGGAACCGGTATCGGTGGTAAAATAGGGATTTCCCGTACCTGCACTCATGATTACTACCTCACCTTTCTCCATAGCCTCAATGGCTTTCCACTTGGAGTAGAACTCTCCGATGGGCTCCATGCGGATAGCGGTAAGCACACGATTGGGAACCCCGATGGCTCCGAGCGCACTGCTGAGGGCCAGACTGTTGATGACGGTGGCACACATTCCCATCTGATCACCCTTCACGCGGTCGAAACCTTTGCCGGCACCACTGAGTCCGCGGAAGATATTACCGCCACCAATGACGATTCCTATTTGCACACCCTTACCGCGGGCGTCGCGGATTTGCTCGGCATATTCGTTCAAACGCTTCACATCAATGCCGTAACCTTGCTCACCCATCAGGCTTTCGCCGCTGAGTTTGAGGAGAATTCTCTTGAATTTCATGATTGTTTATGCTATTGTGGTTGTATTCTTGAACTAATTTTGTTGTATTTCCGAAGAAATATGATTGCGTTCCCGGTACAAACCGGTTGCAATTCCGAAGAAATATGGGTGAAATCTTGAAATAGATATATGCGATTCCGATTTTTTTGAATCGGGAATTCTGTATGAAAACATCGGTATTCCGGAACAAACGCATGGGACGTTCCACAAGGATTGTCGGGAGAGGTGCCCACGCTGTTTCGCACGATGGCTACTCCAACTGCGGTTGGGGCGGTATCACGAAACTGACCTCCTTGAAGGCATAGGTAGCACTTCCGCCCGACTTTTTCTCCAATGTCAGCAGACCATTCCGCGCAATGCCTGCAAAACGTCCGACAAACGCTCCGTCAGCATCGCGGAATTCGTGCCAACCACGGCGTCGGAAGAGTCGGGATGCAAAGGTTTCCTCGATTTCCTCAAATCGTTTCTTTAACAACATGGAGATTCCCTGGTCGAAATGCCGCACGAAAGCCTCCATGACCGCCTCCCGGGAGAATGTTTTTCCGGCAATCTGACGCAGGGAGACGGGATTCGGGGCATCGCCCGCGAAATGTTTCTGATTGACATTCAGTCCTATGCCCGCCATACTGCCGTCGATGTGGCTGCCGCTGAGGGAGTGTTCGATGAGCATACCCGCTATTTTCCGCTGCCCGACATAGATGTCGTTGGGCCATTTCACGGAAATTTCCTCCCGGCACGCGGCATTCCGGAGCATTTCCTCCACAGTCCGCACCACCGCCAGCGCCGTCATCTCGCTGATGAGAAACTGTTCGCGGGCGGGAACTCCGAGGTTTCGCCACGCTACGGAGAAGGTCAGGTTCTCTCCTTTGGCACTTTCCCACACCGTTCCCCGCTGTCCGCGCCCGGCCGTCTGCTCTTCTGCCGTGACAAGCAGAACATGTCCCGGCTCCACGCCGAGAGCGTTGCAGCAAAGCATGGTCGATTCGACGCTTTCATAGGCTCTATGCTGCCAAAAGGTGGGAAGGTACGGACAAAACATGGCGCAAATGTACAAAAAAATTCGGTTGCAGTCAATTTTAATCCCCGTCTCCGCCGTGTTTATCTGTAGAAAACCTTAATTTTGCCGCACAATCTTTTTACTTATGTCCATTAATGCTATTATCGCCCAACGTCTGCAACTCCGCGAGACGCAGGTGGAACATACGGTGACACTTCTTGAAGATGGTGCCACAATCCCCTTTATCAGCCGTTACAGAAAGGAGGCTACCGGCAACCTCGATGAGGTGAAAATCGCCGCCATCGCCGATGAACTTCAACGGCTTTCCGAACTGAAACACCGTAAGGAATACGTCATCGAGACCATCGAAAGCCAAGGAAAACTGACTCCCGAACTGAAAACCCGCATTGAAAATTCGTGGGATGCCATAGAAATCGAGGACATTTACCTCCCGTTTAAGCCCAAACGCCGTACGAGGGCTCAGATGGCACGCGAAAAAGGTTTGGAACCTTTGGCGGAAATCCTCCTCAGCAAACCATGGTACGACCCGGAAAAAGAGGCTCGGAAATACCTTTGCGACGAGGTCCCCGATGTGGAAAACGCCTTGCAGGGTGCCGAAGACATCATCGCCGAACAGGCAAGTGAGAACGAGACAACCCGCAACACGCTCCGCACAACGTTCAGTCTTAACGCCGTCATCAGCAGTCGTTTGGTGAAGGGAAAGGACGAAGGTGAGGGTATGAAGTTCCGCGATTATTTCGATTGGCAGGAACCTTTGAAGCGCTGCACCAGCCATCGTCTGCTCGCAATGCGGCGAGGCGAGGCGGAAGGTGTGCTCCGCGTGACCATTTCTCCCGCAGATGAGGAAGATGCTGCCGCACGTCTCGTACGGCCTTACGTCAAACGCGGCACGCCAGCCGAACCTTTCGTGGAAGCAGCGGTGCGCGATGCCTACAAAAGACTCCTGAAACCGAGCATCGAAACCGAATTTGCGGCACAGAGCAAGGCGAAGGCCGACGAGGAAGCCATCCGTGTTTTTGCCAACAACCTCAAACAACTCCTGCTCGCAGCACCGCTCGGCCAGAAACGGATTATGGGTATTGACCCCGGATTCCGCACCGGTTGCAAGGTCGTTTGCCTCGATGCCCAGGGCACATTGCTCCATAACGAGACCATCTATCCCCACGAACCGCGCAGGGAATATACCCGTGCCCAGATGACATTGCGCCACCTGATGGAACGATTCCACGTGGAAGCGGTGGCCATCGGTACGGGAACCGCCGGACGCGAAACCGATGAAATGGTACGCGAAATTGGAATGCCGGGAGTGGAAATATTCCTCGTCAGCGAGGACGGAGCATCGGTGTACAGCGCGTCAAAGACAGCACGCGACGAGTTTCCCGACCATGATGTCACCGTAAGAGGTGCGGTAAGCATTGCACGAAGACTGGCAGACCCGTTGGCGGAACTGGTGAAAATCGACCCGAAGGCCATCGGTGTGGGACAATATCAGCACGATGTCGACCAGAATGCTTTGAAGCATTCGCTCGACCAGACGGTGGAAAGTTGCGTCAATGCCGTCGGCGTGAACCTGAACACGGCATCCCAGCACCTGTTGACCTATGTCAGCGGCCTCGGACCTGCGCTTGCCAAGAACATTGTTGACTATCGAACGGCCAACGGTCCCTTCTCTTCACGCCGCCAACTGCTGAAGGTGCCCCGCCTGGGTGCAAAGGCTTTTGAGCAATGTGCGGGATTCCTGCGCATCCCACCCCAAGAAGGCGTATCGGGAAATCCGCTCGACAACACAGCCGTGCACCCGGAACGCTACGCTTTGGTGGAACAAATGGCTAAAGATGCCGGGATGACCGTGCCTCAACTCATTGCCGATGCCGACGCCAGACACCGCATCGACCTCAAGCGTTACTGCACGGCGGAGGTGGGAATGCCGACACTCACCGACATAATGTCCGAACTTGACAAGCCCGGACGCGACCCTCGAGGCACGGCAAAGGTCTTTGCTTTCAATGACAAAATCCGCACAATCGACGACCTCGAGCGGGGCATGGTGCTCCCGGGTGTGGTGACCAACATCACAAACTTCGGTGCCTTCATCGATTTGGGCATCAAAGTGAAGGGGCTTGTCCACGTTTCGCAATGCGCGGAACGGCGCGTGAAGGATCCTTCCGAGGTACTTCGCATACAACAACAGGTGATGGTACGCGTCATTGATATCGACTATGACCGCAACCGCATTGCACTTTCCATGAAGGGAGTGGAGCAATAATGCCCGGACACGCCGCATCCGCCCTCCCATAACTCCGAACTCTGGAACGCGGAACCCACGGAAGACCGTGGGAACAACGCAGGAACCTGCCGCCACGAACGCACGTTTCCACCACCGCCCTCCACACATTTTCCCCGACAGGACGGAGACGCGGATCCATCCGTCGCACACGCGGAAAACACACTGCAAAAACCGGTGATGGAAAGTGCCGGTGTTTGAGGCGAAAAGTGCCGCATTTTAAGGCAGAATGTTCCGCACTTTGAGCCGGAAAGTTCCGATGTTTTCATTCCCCGAAGCGGCACATCAGAACGACGTTGCCTCCACCATTCCCTCCCGCCTCCGCATCCCACCCTTCGTACATCCTCATCATTCATCAAAAGTAATTGGACAAAACATAAATTATCTCCGATGACCGACGAATTTTATATGCAACGTGCCCTCGTCCAGGCCCGCATGGCCCTCGAAAGAGACGAGATTCCTATCGGTGCGGTTGTGGTCTGTAACGGACAAATCATTGCCCGGGGACACAACCTTACCGAAACTCTCCGAGACGTAACCGCGCATGCCGAGATGCAAGCCATCACAAGTGCGTCGAATCTCCTCCATGGAAAATACCTGACACAATGTACACTTTACGTCACGGTTGAGCCATGTGTCATGTGTGCCGGCGCACTCGGATGGGCACAAGTGGCGCGCATCGTCTACGGAACTTCCGACCCTAAACGCGGATTCTCCGCCTTCGCGCCGCACGCCCTGCACCCGAAAACGCAGGTCACAGCCGGGGTGCTTGAGGAGGAGTGCGCCGCATTGATGAAGGATTTCTTCAAGACCAAGCGCTAACGACGCGACTTACAGGATAAAGGATACAACATATTGAACCTGATAACACAACAAACAAGATAAAAGAATACAGCCATACCATGAAAGACCAAGCGCAACTGACGCAGGACCTCCTGCAATTCCTCAACGACTCGCCCGTCAATTTCCTTGCCGTCGACCAACTCCGTCGGCGTGCCGAAGCGGCAGGTTTCACCCTCATCGACGCTGCCGACCCTCTGCCTTCCCTGCAACCCGGCATGAAACTGATGGTGACCAAGAACCATTCCTCCATCTATCTCGTACGGATTGGCCGACGTCCGATGGCCGAAGTGGGCTTCCGCCTCGTCTGCGCACACTCTGACAGTCCCTGCTTCCGCCTCAAACCCAATGCCGAAATCCTGGACAAGGAGGGCACAATCCGCCTCAACACCGAGGTATATGGCGGACCTATTCTATCCACTTGGTTCGACCGTCCGCTCAGTCTTGCAGGACGTGTGATGCTCCGCAACGGAGAAAACCCTCTGCATCCCAAGACCCGCCTCGTCGATTTCAAGCGACCGATGATGGTGATTCCAAGTCTTGCCATCCACTTCAACCGCCAAGTGAACGACGGAGTGAAACTCAACCGCCAGAAGGATACGCTTCCCATCATGGGATATCGTTGCCATGAGGAGTGCTGCGACAGCGGAATCCTCGGACTTGTCGCAAAAGAACTGCAAGTGGATGCCGAAGAAATCATCGACTTCGACCTCTATGTCTACGACACAACACCCGCCATCACCTGCGGAATCCACAATGAATTCGTCCTCAGCGGACGCCTTGACGACCTCTCAATGTGCGTAGCCGGCGCACAGGCTCTCTTTGATTGTGAGGAGGCGGATGCAACACAAGTGTGCGCCATCTTCGACAACGAGGAGACGGGATCAGGGACAAAGCAGGGAGCGGCATCGCCATTCCTCAGTTGGTTGCTCGAACGTCTTGTGATGCAAACGGGCGGAACGCGCGACGATTTCTACCGCACCGTGGAACAATCCTTCATGGTCAGCGCCGACAATGCCCACGCTTTCCACCCCAACCATAGCGAGAAAGCCGACCCCGTGAACCATCCCGTCATGGGCGGAGGACCGGTCATCAAGTTCAATGCCGCGCAGAAATATGCCTCCGATGCCGACAGCGCCGCCGTCTTTGCCGAAATCTGCCGGATGGCAAATGTGCCGTTCCAGAAGTTCGTCAACCACAGTGAGGTTCCCGGAGGTTCGACCCTCGGCAACATTCTCACCGCATCCCTACCCCTCCGCGGCGTTGATATCGGCAACGCCATTTGGGGCATGCACTCCGCTTGTGAGACAGGTTCCGTCAAGGACCACCACTATGTCTACCGCGCCTTCAAGACGTTCTACGAGGCGTAATCCGGCAAAGGGCAAGAAGACGGGGGAGCCCAGCATGTGGAAACACGGCATTTCCCCCATCATTCCGCGCCATGCCGACGGGGAATGTGCCCCACATCGCGAAAGGAGAACCTGACGGCGGAAGGCGAAGGCTACGCCCTGCAAGACGCCTGATGCGCCTTTCGGCACGTCAATCATGAAGTCGGCACGCCATGAAGTGCCGCTACCGTACAGCACAAGGTCCGCAAGCCCTCTTTCCATTTCCGGAAAGGGAACTTGCGGACCTTCTTTCTATCCGTCTACGACCTTTGGATGTTGTCAGACGGTCAGCGGATGAAAACCGTCAAATGTATAAATAACGGTCTGAAAATCTGCGGATGAAAACCGCTAAATAATGGAATACTTACCGGATGGTCAATGGGTGGAAGCCTGACGGACAGCGGCAGAACCTGGGCGATTGTGCTTACGCAGCAGCCGGCGAATCCACAGATAGTAGCCGGTAATGGAGAGAGTGGCGCCGAGAAGTGCGGCAAGGAACGTGATGAGACGCGTAAGCCAGCCGCCTCAACTTCCAGTGTGGACGGTATAGACTGCACTACGAACCTTCACCGAACGTTCCTCGTCGGCATAGGCATGTGTGGCAGTGATCTCGCCGCTACGCCGGTCATACTCCTACTTGTCGGCGGCACGGAGGCTGCGACGTCCCGCAGGTGCCACCTCAAGCGACCCTTTTTTGAGGGTGATTTGCCGATAGCCCGTATGTTCTTCCTGCGCTTCCTCGAGCAGGGTTTGCCAATGTCGGTAGGGCAAACGGCGGTAATAACCCTTCATCTCGCCCGTATATTGGTCGATGAACACCGATGCCCGGCGCGGCTTGGAGAGGTTGATCTGGTAGGGACGTTCGGCGTTGGACGACACGGTAACGCCAGTTATCTCCACACTGTCGGGCAGTGCGGCCTCCGCAAGGCGCATCAACGAGTCGAGAGGTATGGGACTTGCCTTCACCTCCTTCACCCTATAGAGGTCGGTTTTCCAACATTCCGTGATTTCTTTTTCATAGCCCATCAAGGCTCCCGACAGGCAAACGAGGGTGATGATGACACCAAAAGGCACCGAAAGCCATAGATGGATTTTTCGCAAAAGTCGTTTCATGTCCATAGTTACTTGTGTGTTGGTTGAAAAATGTTCTGATAGTTCTTATGGAGAATGCCTGCAATTTTCCCCGCAAGGTCTGTAAAACTGCATTTCAAGACCCGAAAAACAGGCTTTCAAGTCTTGCAGAAAATCTACATCAGACCTTAAGATAATCTGTTTCAGACCTGGAGAAAAGCCTTTCAAGACCTGCGAAACAGTCTTTCAAGACTTGCGGAAAAATGCAGGAAAGATTATTGTTCCGTATAGGATTTTCAGGGGAGAGTCTTGAGTTTTCCCACGGCAGTGACCGTGGTGACGCTCAGTTCCACTCCCTTTGTGGCGGTGGCGGTGCGAGAATGTTCTGCAGACTGAAGGTCTCTCTTACGCCTTCCTGGGGTACACCATCAATGAATATCTTCGTGTTTGCCGCTGAATCCGTCGAGCGTCATCGTAAGGTCGGACCCCACACCGCCCGATTCGCGGAGTTTCAGTCCCGGTGTCTTTGCCAGCATGTCCGAGATTGTCTTGGTAGAATTGATTTGTCCGTCGGTCCTGATTACGAGTACATTGTATGCCGAACGTCAACTCCGGGATGCTCCCCCCACCGCATCTTCCGGCTGCAACAACGACGCCCTGCCGCTGAATCGGCGGAAGTGTGGCGGCTGAAGTGGAGCCCCTTGCCGATGAACACCCCGTTCACGGCATGGCATAAGCGCACTCCTGAAGACAGGAATGGCGGAACATTCACCGACTTACATACGGTTTTCTCAAAAAAATGCCGGATGGAACCAAGCAGTTCCAACCGGCATTTCCTGTTGTCAGACCAAGACCATCATCGTCTTCTTTCCTTATATCCGCACCCTTTTTCCTTATATCTACATTCTCTTCTCCCGGGTATCCACACGATTTTTTCTGTGCATTTACAATCTCTTTTCCTGTATCTACACTCTCTTCTCCCGTGCATCCGCATTTTCTTTTCTCTACATCCACACTCCCTTTCCCCTACAGCCTCAACCGCAGTTCCGGACTTCATGGCGTATTCAGCAGAGACTTTTACGGGAAATGCCGAAGAGCGGCTCCATGAAGCCCTGACGATTCCGCCAGACACAGGGGCAAGATGCGTTAGCCACCGAGGTAATGTTTCAGCGTGATGATGGGATGATAGAGCATCATGCGCGGCCCACACCAACGCATGACTTTGCGCATCAACGCCCGTTTTTCGGGAGCATAGCAGTGAATGGGACAACGTTTGCAGGAGGTTTTCGCGTTGCCAAAACGACAATGGTCGAGACGCCGGTGGGCATATTCCAACAAGGCGGAATACTCCGGCGGAAGTTCCGCGCTACGAAGACGGCGACGGCAATAGAAACGCACCATCAGTTCGATGATGCGTTTCTCGCTTTCAATACGTGAACAAGAAGACATTTTCTGATGTTTTCCGGACAAAGTAGGAAAAAGGTGCGGGGGAAGAAACCGGCCTTACCGCAATAAGGGCGGAAGACGGCAAACATTGCCCCCGTTGCCTATGGGACTTGATGGTGGAAATTTACAGAACGCACATGAAAATCAGCGGATGACGATTTCGTCGGAGAAGACAAACCCCTTCTGATTTTCCACATGCACCTTGACGAACCGCGCATTTCCTTCGAGCGAAGTGGCGAAAGGCTTGATGATAGTGCCCTTCTGCGTGTCGGGAGTGTCGTTGATTATGGTCTTGACAGCACCGTAATTCGTGCCGTCTTCCGAACATGCCACCTCCACTTTTCCGGGCATGAAGACACCGGGATCGATATTCTGCATGAAACGCATGGAGAATTCCTTCACAGGCATCACGCTGCCGAGGTCGAGGACGACATCAAAACTCCGGGTGAAACCCTGCCAAAGTCCGTCGCCATAGCCGTTGCCACCCCGCCGGCCGTCGGTGAATGTTGCCACCTCTGCCGCCTTGTAACTTTCGTGCCAGCGGGCAGTGGTGTAGGAAACTGTGGCTCCCACGGCCTTGTGATACTCCAGTTCGCGCACGAAAAGCGGCTCCCGGGGCGTGCCGTTCTCCATGATGGCGGCGGTAACCGTCTGTGGATCCGTGATGGAGATGGGCTCTCCGTCGTAGCGCAGCGAGGAAACGGTGGGCACAGTGCCGTCGAGGGTGTAGCGAATGTCGGGGTTGGCATACTCAGAGTCGAAGGAAAGGAGCATGCATTTGCGGTCCTTGTCGGCAGTCTGCATGGCTGTCAGCAGGGCATTTGTGCGGGCATAGTGGACATCGTGGGCGGTAAGCCAGGCCTTTTCCACGTCGAGACGCTCCTTGAAATCCTGCCAATCGCGACCTTCGGAAGGGGTCCAGAGGCGTTCGGCAAGCGCCACCAAGCGCGGATAGATGCAGTAATCGGCACGCCGGAAGTTGCTCATGCTCTCTCCCCACAGGCTTACCTGACCTCCGCGGACCAGATGTTGCAGGCTGTCAGGTACGAGGTCGAGGCCGGGATAGTGGTAGATGTTGTAGAGCGGACCGTCGGGATTGGCCACATACATCGGGTCGCCGGGGGTGAAAATGATGTGATGTCCCAGTTCGGTCACGCGCTGGGGGACACCGCCCACCCAATAACGCCAATACATGACATTGGCATCCGTGCTGAGGGCTCCCGCAGCATCGGGGGCGTGATAGTCGCCACCTTCGATGGCATCATCCCAGCAAATCATCTCGCGCCCCTTCTGTTTCAGATAGTCATGTATGCGGTTGACGAAGTAACTTTGCAGGGCTTCATAGGTCTTGAAGCCCAACCGTTCCATCATTTCACGGCATTCACGGCTCTCGCGCCAAGTGTTCTTCTCCACTTCGTCGGCACCGATATGGATGTAGCGCGAGGGAAAGATGTCGATAACCTCATCGAGGACATGCTGAAGGAACGTATACACCTCCTCCTTTGCCGGAGAAAGGGGGACGCTGAATATGGTGCCCCAACTGGCTTCTCCCGTAGCCGTGAACTGAGGATATATGGAAGAGATGGCCTGAGTATGGCCCGGCATGTCTATTTCCGGGATGATTTCAACATGGCGTTCCTGAGCATAGGCCACAAGACTGCGGAGTTCTTCCTGCGTATAGTAGCCACCGTAGAGCGTACGTCCGCCATTATGGATGATAAAGCGCGGGTCAAGGGCAAATTCAGGCTGGTCTTTGTAGGTATCAATGCAGATACTGTCCTGCTGATTGAAGGTGCGCCATGCCCCTTGCTGCGTCAATTCGGGGTAACGTTTTATCTCCATTCGCCAACCTTGGTCGTCTGTCAGATGGAGATGCAGGCGGTTCATCTTGTAATGTGCCAACATATCCACCTGTTTCTTCAGATATTCCAGGGTATAAAAGTGGCGGCTGCAGTCGAGCATAAGGCCTCGCCATTCGTAACGCGGGTAGTCGGTGATGGAAAGCACGGGCAAATTCTCATCGTACTGCGCACGAAGTTGCGCCAAGGTTTCGTAGGCATACTGCAAACCCGCCTTGCTCTGCGCCACAATGTCGATGCCTTTGCGCGAGATGTTCAGACGATATTCATCGGCATGGCCGAGGCTGGCATCAATCTTACTGCTTACGGGTGCGGATTGCGGAAGGCTGACGCGGGAGTTTTTCAGTTCCACCTTCACGGGATAAGGGATAACGTGTATGCGCTCAGCCCATGAGGACAGCGAAAAGATGGATAAAATCAGTAGGAAAATGGTATTTTTCATGGTATGATATTGGGATTTGCCAATTCAAAATGGAGAGGCCATTAACAGGTTTCTCCAAGAAGGTGTCCGCTATCCCGCGGATTTTCTGATAGGCATCCGCGGCAACCGCCGGATACGGAAAGGGATATAGGGCGTTGAAGATAGGGAACTTCTGTGTGCAAAATTAGCAAAAAAACATTGATTTTATGAAGTTTTTCCGATTTATTTTCGGGAATCCCCATGACATTCAGGCGGACAATGCCACGAAACATCGCTTTGGTAAAGAAAGGGCATCTGCATTATCTTCAAAAAGTGCCGAGGTTTCCATGATAATGCTCCGAACTTTTCATGGAAAAGTGCCGTATTTTTTATGGTAAAATGCCGTACTTTTCATGATAAAGTGCCGAGGTTTCTTTGACAAAATGCCGTAGTTCCCACAATGACACGTCGATGTTTCCATGATGAAACATCGTGGATTCTTTGACAAAATGCCGTGGTTTTTCAGTTGAAAATCAGTTGTACGTTCTGCCGACCTTTGCACACCTTTGCCGCATCGCCGGTACTTCCGGGGTGGAGGTGCTGCCGTTTGGGCATAAAAAACAGGACCGCATCCTGATACTGACGGGCAATATCGGGATGCGGTCCTTGCAAATGCAATCGGTGAGGGAGGGGAAAGGCATGGCATCTTCCAGCACCCGGACGCCTGAAGCGGGGCTTATGAATTCTAATGCCTTGCGGTTTCCGCATTATTCCCACTCTATTGTCGAAGGCGGTTTCGAAGAGATGTCGTAGCAAACACGGTTCACGCCCTTCACCTTGTTGATGATGTCGTTTGAAACCTTTGCCATGAAATCGTAGGGAAGGTGTGCCCAGTCGGCAGTCATCGCATCACTGGAAGTGACAGCACGGAGGGCTACGGGATTTTCATAGGTGCGTTCGTCGCCCATGACGCCTACCGAGCGGACCTCGCTCAGCAGAATGCAGCCGGCCTGCCAAATCTGGTCGTAGAGACTTACCTCGATTTCACCGTTTTCCATGTTGGCGGGAACGCCTGCTGCCAGCACTCGGCGGGCCTCTTCGCCGGAGAGGCGGACCTTATATTCGCGAAGACCACGGATATAGATATCGTCGGCATCCTGGAGGATGCGGACCTTTTCACGGGTGATGTCGCCAAGGATGCGCACGGCAAGGCCGGGTCCGGGGAAGGGATGACGGGTGATGAGGTGCTCGGGCATGCCCATAGAGCGTCCGACACGCCGCACTTCGTCCTTGAAAAGCCATTTGAGGGGCTCGCAAAGTGAGAGGTGCATCTCCTCGGGAAGTCCGCCAACATTGTGGTGACTCTTGATGACCTTACCCGTAATGTTTAGACTTTCAATGCGGTCGGGATAGATGGTTCCCTGTGCAAGCCAACGAGCGTCAGTGATTTTGCGGGCCTCGGCATTGAAGACCTCCACGAAATCGCGTCCGATGATCTTACGTTTCCGCTCGGGTTCCTTCACTCCGGCAAGGTCGCCGAGGAACTTTTCGGAAGCATCCACGCCAATGACATTGAGGCCGAGGCACTCATAGTCGCGCATCACATCGTTGAATTCGTTCTTACGGAGCATACCATGATCCACAAAGATACAGGTAAGTTGGCTACCGATGGCCTTGTTGAGGAGTACGGCAGCAACACTTGAATCGACACCTCCCGACAGTCCGAGGATGACACGGTCGCTTCCTATCTGCTCACGTAACTCCTTTACGGTGGTTTCTACAAAGGAATCGGCACTCCAGTTCTGCTTGGAACCGCAGATTCCAACCACGAAGTTCTTCAAAAGCAGCGTACCTTGGAGGGAATGGAACACCTCGGGGTGGAACTGAACGCCCCACACTTCCTTCTCGCCATTGGAGGCGGGAATGTGATATGCGGCATTCTCTACCGTCTCGGTAGAGGCTATGACATGGGCACCTTGAGGAATGCGGGTGATAGTGTCGCCATGACTCATCCAAACCTGGCTTCCATGGTCGAAACCTTCAAAAAGAGGATTCTCGGTGTCCACGCTGGTAAGGTGCTGACGGCCGTATTCCCGGGAGCCGGCGGGCTCTACTTTTCCACCCCAAATATGGCTCATGAACTGCGCACCATAGCAGATTCCAAGGATGGGAAGGCGCCCCCGGATACGGGAAAGGTCGACCTGGAAGGCCTCAGGGTCGTAAACCGAGAACGGACTTCCGCTGAGAATGACACCAATCACCGATGGATCGTCATGCGGGAACTTGTTGTAAGGAAGGATTTCGCAGAATGTGTCGAGTTCGCGAACGCGACGACCGATGAGTTGAGTCGTCTGTGAACCGAAGTCGAGAATGATAATCTTCTGTTGCATCGTGGTCAAAATATGTGGTTGTCTATAATATTATAGAGGAGAATATGCCGCGAACCTAAACGGAAACACACCGACCTTTTAAAGAAAACACCGCTACTTTTGTACAGTAACGCCGCAACCTTGAAAAGGAAACGTTGCAACCCTGAAAAGGAAAGGCCGCGACCCTGAAAAGGAAACGCCGCGACCCTGAAAAGGAAACGCCATAATCCTATAAAGGAAACGTTGCGACCCTGAAAAGGAAACGCCATAATCCTATAAAGGAAACGTTGCGTCGGGCATAGAAAAGTGCGGCTCTATCACGATGCCTTCACCGGAAACAGGGCGAAAGACATCCGTCAACGGCAGAAAAAATCACGGATATTTCCATGAGGAATCCGATTATTCCCCGCAAAAATATTCCGGATTACGGACTGCAAAAATCGGCAATCGTCGGAAAAATCGCTCCGTTGTCGGCATAAACATCGCATTTCCTTTATCCGATTATCGGGAAAACCGCACAAAATTTTCCTGCAAAATTACGAACAAGACCTTGGACGACAAATATTGTGACACGAAAATATACTTTAGAAAGCAAAAAAGGTTTTTTTTTCGCATTTTGTGTTCAAAAAAACTATAGTTCGCGTGAAAAAATAGAAAAATGTCGTAATTTTGTGGGCGAAATAATTAAGGGTTGCCTCACAACTTCCCGACAATTATTCTGAGTCTTGGGAACCATTGCCTGCCGGCCTCGCCCGTCCGTGGGTACGAAAGGCGGTGTTTTTCCAACGGCTATCGTGAAAAATAACCTTTTATTAACTTATAAACACTCTTTACTCCAATGATTAAAGTAGGTATTAACGGATTCGGCCGTATCGGTCGCTTCGTTTTCCGTGCAGCAGTTGAGAATCGCAACGACATTCAGATCGTTGGTATCAATGACCTTTGCCCCGTTGACTATCTGGCATACATGCTGAAGTACGACACCATGCACGGTCAGTTCTCTGGTACTATCGACTTCGATGTTGAGAAGAGCCTTCTCATCGTGAACGGTCAGCCCATCCGTGTGACCGCAGAGCGCAACCCCGCCGACCTGAAGTGGAACGAGGTTGAGGCTGAATACGTGGTAGAATCCACCGGTCTCTTCCTTTCTCAGGAAAAGGCACAGGCACACATTGAGGCTGGTGCCAAGTATGTTGTTATGTCCGCTCCCTCGAAGGACGCTACTCCTATGTTCGTATGCGGTGTGAACTTCGACAAGTATGTGAAGGGTACTCAGTTCGTATCTAACGCTTCTTGCACCACCAACTGTCTCGCTCCTATCGCTAAGGTGCTCAACG
>CAMAFY010000008.1 GCA_945833885.1 uncultured Bacteroidales bacterium | reverse complement strand
AATTTTCAGCACGTTTCGATTATTCTTCGACGGCGGCCTGCGCGGCTGCAAGACGTGCGATGGGAACGCGGAAGGGCGAGCAGCTTGCATAGTTCATGCCGACCTTGGCGCAGAACTTCACGCTGGAAGGTTCACCACCGTGCTCTCCGCAGATACCGGTGCGCATGCCCGGACGTACGGCACGACCCTTTTCTACAGCAAGCTTGATGAGCTGGCCGACACCGTTCTGGTCGAGAACCTGGAAGGGGTCGTTCTTCAGAATCTTCTTGCTGAGATAGTCGGGGAGGAAGCTTGCCACGTCGTCACGGCTGTAACCGAAGGTCATCTGCGTGAGGTCATTCGTACCGAAGGAGAAGTATTCTGCTTCGGTGGCAATGCGGTCTGCGGTAAGTGCAGCGCGGGGGATTTCAATCATGGTTCCGATTTCGAACTCGATTTCTACACCCTGTTCTGCAAATACTTCTGCGGCAACCTTCTTGATGATTTCCTTCTGCTGCTTGAGCTCATAGAGGATACCGATGAGGGGTACCATGATTTCGGGATGGGGATCGTAGCCTTCCTTCTTCAGACGGCATGCGGCGGTGAGGATGGCACGGGTCTGCATGGCGGTGATTTCGGGGAAGGTGATTCCAAGACGGCAACCACGGTGACCGAGCATCGGGTTGTTCTCGTGGAGGGAGTGCACGCGGCGACGGATTTCCTCGACGCTTACGCCCATTTCTTCAGCCATGTCCTTCTGGCCCTGTACGTTGTCATCGGCAGGAACGAACTCGTGGAGAGGGGGATCGAGGAGACGGATATTGACGTGGCAACCATCCATGGCCTTGAGGATTCCGTAGAAGTCTTCGGTCTGGAAGGGGAGGAGCTTGGCAAGTGCCTTTTCGCGGCCCTCTACGGTGTCGGAGAGAATCATCTCGCGCATAGCCTTGATTTTCTCACCTTCGAAGAACATGTGTTCGGTACGGGTGAGACCGATACCCTTGGCGCCGAAGTTGCGAGCCACCTGTGCATCGTGGGGAGTGTCGGCATTGGTGCGGACTTCCATCTTGGTGTACTTGTCGCAGAGGTCCATGAGTTCCTTGAAGTCACCGGAGAGTTCTGCTTCCTTGGTAGCGATTTCGCCGGCATATACCTGTCCGGTAGTACCGTTGAGTGAGATGTAGTCGCCTTCCTTGTAGACAACGCCGCCGATTTCAACGGTCTTTGCCTTATAGTCGACAACGATTTCTCCAGCACCGCTGACACAGCACTTACCCATACCACGGGCAACTACGGCAGCGTGAGAGGTCATACCACCACGTGCGGTGAGGATACCCTCTGCGGCAGACATTCCGGCGAGGTCTTCGGGTGAGGTCTCGATGCGGACCATGATGACCTTGTGGCCGTTTGCGTGCCATGCTTCTGCATCGTCAGCGTGGAAGACAATCTGTCCGCATGCTGCACCGGGCGATGCGGGAAGACCCTGAGTGATGACTTTGGCGGCTTTGAGTGCGGCCTTGTCGAATACGGGGTGGAGAAGTTCGTCGAGTTTGTTGGGCTCGCAGCGGAGGAGTGCGGTCTTTTCGTCGATAAGACCTTCGCGGAGGAGATCCATGGCAATCTTCACCATGGCGGTACCTGTGCGCTTTCCGTTACGGGTTTGGAGGAACCAGAGTTTGCCTTCCTGTACGGTGAACTCCATATCCTGCATATCGTGGTAGTGCTTCTCGAGTTTATCCTGGAGAGCGTCGAGTTCCTTGTAGAGTTCGGGCATGGCCTCTTCCATGGAAGGATACTTTTCTGCGCGCTCTTCCTCGCTGATTCCGGCGCGTTCTGCCCAGCGCTGGCTACCAATCTTTGTAATCTGCTGGGGGGTGCGGATACCTGCCACCACATCTTCGCCCTGTGCGTTGATGAGATATTCGCCGTTGAAGAGGTTTTCACCGTTACCGGCATCGCGGCTGAAGCATACACCGGTGGCCGAAGTTTCGCCCATGTTACCGAAGACCATGGCCATTACGCTGACGGCGGTTCCCCATTCGTCGGGAATTCCTTCCATCTTGCGGTAAAGGATGGCGCGTTCGTTCATCCAACTGCGGAAGACTGCGCAGATGGCGCCCCAAAGTTGCTCTTTGGGATCGGCGGGGAAGTCGTGTCCGGTCTGTTCTTTGATAGCGGTCTTGAAGAGTTCGACGAGGCGCTTGAGCGACTCTACGGAGAGGTCCTTGTCGAGGGTCACACCCTGTTCTTCCTTAACTTTTTCAATGATGGCCTCGAAGGGGTCAATATCCTCCTTGTTTACGGGCTTCATACCAAGCACTACATCGCCGTACATCTGCACAAAGCGGCGGTAACTGTCGTAAACGAAGTGGGGATTTCCGGTCTTTTCAACCATACCTGCGGCAACTTCGTCGTTAAGACCGAGGTTGAGGATGGTATCCATCATACCGGGCATCGAAGCGCGTGCTCCGGAACGCACACTGACAAGGAGAGGATTCTTCGGGTCACCGAACTTGCAGTTCATCAGTGCCTCAGTGTGTGCTACGGCTGCGTCGACATCGTCAGAGAGGAGTTCAATGATCTTGTCCTGACCTACCTTATAATACTCGTTGCAGGTATCAGTGGTGATGGTAAATCCAGGAGGAACAGGCACACCGATGTGGTTCATCTCGGCAAGGTTGGCTCCTTTACCGCCAAGTGCCTCACGCATGGTTGCATTACCTTCGGCCTGACCGTTACCGAAGGTGTAGACTCTTTTAATGTCTGACATAAAGTGAATTTATTTTAGTGAATGTTATTTCGTATTGCGCAAAATTAGATATTTTTTTTGGAAATTCACAAAAGTTTATCCCGTTTTTTGTATTTCTATGGCAATTTTGCCAAAATTTATCTCCGAAAAGGTCGGTTTAATTACGCTTATACGCGCTCAATGTGTCTTGCAGTTGTCAAATGTCGGGGATATCGTATGCCTTTTTCCGTTTATCGGCTCACGGTCTTCACGCCCTTCACGGTCTGCAGTTTTCGCATCAGGAGCCGGAGTTGCAGGTTGTCTTCTATGAGCACTGTCAGTTCGCCGTAGAACAGTCCGTCGCGACTCTCAATATTTATATTACGGAGCATGATGTGCTGGTCCTTGGAAATGATGGACGTCAGGTTGTTGACAATGCCGAGGTCGTCGTTGCCGATGACGTGGATGACGGCGGGGAATGTGTTGCGGTTGTTCGTCGCCCACCGTGCTCTGACGACGCGGTATGGGAAACGCTCGAAGAGTTCCGGAGCGTTGGGGCAGTTGTCGCGGTGGATCTTGATGCCTCCGCCCGTCGTCACGAATCCGAAGATGGTGTCGCCGAATACGGGGGAGCAGCACTTTGCCATGCAGAATTCGATGCCTTTGAGGTTCTGGTCGATGACGAGCACATCGTCCGATCCGGAACGTTGCGACGCGCTTTGCGCCACCATGCTGTCCATACTGAAGTTCTCCGCCGACACGGCAGCCGCACGCTCGCCCTGTCCGAGTTCAAACTTCTGCAGTTCAACGTAGGTGTCCACGAGCGTGTTGGTCTCGATTTTCTCGTCAGCGATGTCGCGGAAGAAGTCCGCCGCCTCCTTATATCCCAGTTTTTTGATGAGGATGTTGATGACGGTCTCGTCCCATTCGAGTTTGCGGTTGCGGAGTTTCCGCTCCAGCATTTCGCGTCCCATCGCCGATTCCCGGTTCTGCATTTCCTTCAGACTCTGGCGGATTTTGCTGCGAGCATGGCTTGAGACGACGATGTTCAGCCAGTCGGGGTTGGGCTGCTGTTTGGTCGATGTGAGGACTTCCACCTTCTGTCCGCTTTCAAGCACTTGGCGTATGGGCACATTCTTGCCGTTGACGATTCCGCCGACGCATTTGTTTCCCACGCCGGTGTGGATGTTGTAGGCAAAGTCGAGCAGGGTGGCGCCTGCCGGAAGTTTGTAGAGGTCGCCTTTGGGTGTGAAGACGTAGATGGCGGTTTCCTGCAAGGCCTCCTTGGAGAGTTGGGGATCTTCGCCCGATTCCAGGGCCGAACGTATGCCTGCCAGCCAACTGTCCACGCCGTCGGCGCTGCTTTTGATGCCTTTGTAGCGCCAGTGTGCCGCCAGACCATGCTCCGCCACCTCGTCCATGCGCTCGGTGCGGATCTGCACCTCCACCCATTTCTCCTCAGGACCGAGGACGGTGATGTGCAGACTTTCGTAGCCGTTCTTCTTCGGCACCGTCACCCAGTCGCGCAGACGTTTGAGGTTCGACTCGTACATGTCTGTGATGAGGGAGAACACCTTCCAGCAGTCGCCCACCTCGTTCTTGGGTTTCGAATCGAGGATGATGCGTATGGCGAAGAGGTCGTAGACGCCGTTGAAGCCGCACTTCTGCTTTTTCATCTTCTGCCAGATGGAGTGTATGCTCTTCGTGCGGCCCTTCATGTGGTATTTCAGCCCTGATGCGTCGAGTTTCTCGCGGATAGGTGCGATGAAATGCTCGATGTATGCGTCGCGACTCTTCTTCGTGGCGTTCAGGTTCTCCTTAATCATGTAGTAGGCTTCGTGCTCCAGATATTTGAGGGAGAGGTCTTCGAGTTCCGATTTCATCCTGTAAAGTCCGAGTTTATGCGCCAACGGGGCATAAATGTTTGCGGCAAGCACCGACAGGTGCTGCTGTTCCGCCAGGGCCGTAGTGTCCTTCACGCGTCGGAGCATGACGACGTTCAGGGCGATGAGGATGAGTATGACGCGCATGTCGGCGGCCTGTCCTACGAGCAGGTTGCGGAAGTTTTCCGTCTTCATGGTGTCCTCGTTCATCATTTCCAGTTGGTGAACGCGCTGGAAGGCTACGATGTCGTCGGCCGACGGACGCCAGTCCTTCAGTCCGATTTCCTCGTTTGCCAGTTCCATTGCAGCCGTTATCAATTCCGTCTCGTCCAGTCCGAAGGCTGCTACAAGTCCTCTGTCCAGGATGTTCCTTACATCAATCTCTGCCATAAGCCTATATGTTTTTGTGGGATTCTAAGGGGTGGTGTCGGGCGATATGCGATGCCCTGACCGCCCTTTTCCCCGATAAGGTGGGTTCTGCTAATCGGTCTTGCCGGGTCTTGGATTTGTCGTCCAACCGGAAAGCGGCTGGAAGGTGGTAAAACGTCACCCACGTAATCAGTTCGAATTTGCGGTGGATGAATATGGAATCCACCTTATAAGTAAGTGAACAAGATCAAGCGTTGTTTGTTGTTGCAGGCAGGTTTCCTCGCCACCTTTCTTGAAACCTTTGCTGTTGTTGCCGATGGCAGGAGTGCCATCTTCCGTCTTTTTTATTGGGGGGGCGTCATGCCCTGTCATTCCGGGCGGCAATCTTCTTCCTGTCGTTTGCCGTCGCGGCGGAGGATGGCAAGACGCCCCCTGCATAAAAGCGGCAAGAATTTCGGCGGCGGTTTATGTGCCCCGCCTTTAATTCTTGGTGTTGTCGTACTTTAATTCTTGGGATATTCGTATTTGTTGCCGGTGTTCTTGACGATGGTCTTGCGGTATTGCTCGGGGAAACCTGGGCGTTCCGGTGCCACGCAGATGCCGTCTTCCGTCAGTTCGAAGCGTCCGTCCTTCTCCTTCTTCACCACCTGGTCGTTGAACTTCACGATGAGGTATTCGCCAAGTTCCTTCCAGCGTGCCAGCATGTTCTGGGCTGTGTTGACGCTGTAATCGGTGAGGAATTTATGGCAGTCGGCGGAGTTCTGCTTCAACAGTTCGGTAGCCCGTGCGTCGATGCTGGCCTGTTCGTTGTAGTACTTCTGCTGAAGTTCATCGCGCACGGCCTTCACGGCGGGGAAAAGTTGGGCATAACGGGGATAGGTCATGTTGGCCACCCAGTTGCAAACCCAGAAGGCCGACTTCCAGGAGAACGTATGGTCGTTGCCGGTTTCTTCGGCATAGCATTCGGGAACGCGGTTGGCGCAGCAGTAAACCGGGGTGTATGCCACCATGTTGGGCTCGTCGTTGCCGAACCAGAGTACGCCTCCGATGGCATCGGGCAGCCAGTTTCGCATCTGTGCCACAAAGGAACATGCGCTCTGTTGCGTGGAAATCGGACGCTCGTTGAAGTAGGTCTTGCCCTCATATTCGTAGGTCAGGGGGCTGGGAAGGTAAGCACTTTCATAGACTCCGCTGTTCACGTCGCCCTGAAAGTCGAAGGGTGTACCCTCATAGTGGTCCTGATTGGCGGCGATGACGTCGCTCAGGTCGAGCAGACGGTTGGGCTTGAAGTAGAGGGGCATCACCTCGGAATTGCCGATATGTTTGCCGTCGACGAAGTCAAGATAGCGGTCCATGCCGTCGACGAAGCGGTTGAAGAAACTCCATACGCGGGCATCGCAGAAGCGCTGGCTGCCGAAGTCGGCGGGACTGTAGGCGTCGCAGAAGGAGAATTCGCTGTCCTTACCGTCGAAGTACCCCTTTTCGCGTGCGAATTTCACGACGTCCTTGGAGTACATCACGTTTTCCTTGTCCTTCATGTCGAAGGTGTGGATGCGGCTTTGGTTGGCATGTGCGGCGATGCAGTCGTCAGGAATGCGCACGGCCACCCATACGGCACCCTTCTTTTCATCGCCTTTTCCAATCATTTCAAGGATCCATATCTCGTTGGGGTCCGCCACACTGAAACTTTCTCCGCTGCCGCTGTAACCATATTTGTCGACCAAATCGGTCATGACGCGGATGGCCTCGCGTGCCGTCTTCGCACGTTGCAGGCCGAGAGCCATGAGCGAGGGATAGTCAATGCCGCCTTCCGGGTTCTTGGCGGTCAGTTCGGGACGTCCGCCGAAGGTGGTTTCCATGATGGAAAGTTGGAACTCGTTCATCAGGCCCATCACGGCATAGGTCTCGGGAGCCTCGGGGATGTCGCGCAGATAATGGTAGGTGTCGCCGTCGACAATCCGACGGACCTCACCCGGAGCATGCTTTCCGGCGGGGTAATATACGAGTTTTCCGTACATGCCATAACTGTCCATGTTGTACGAAATGAAGGTGGCTCCGGTCTTGGAGGCTTTCTTTCCTACTAGAAAATTGGTGCAGGCCGAAGCGCTGATGGCTGCCAGAGCAATCAGGCAGAGCAGTATTCTTTTCATGTTTTTCCGTGTTGTGTGTTTCGGTTCGTGTTTCCGGGGAAGGTGTTCCCCCGTCTTTGAATCGTCTTTTTCTGTAATGTCGCAGGGGTGCTGCCGACCTCTGGAATCGCGTGGTTTGTACCTCGTAAAGTAAGTGCCGCACTTTACGTCGGAAACATCCGCACTTTACGTCGGAAACATCCGTACTTTACGTGGCAAAGTTCCGTACTTTTCTGTGTAAAGTTCCGTGGTTTTCATTGCGTGTTTCCACGGCCTTTATGGCGTGCTCCCGCGTTTGTCCATCGGGAGATTCAATGCGGCATCTTTTCCGTGCGGATGGTCTTATACGGCCTTGAACGACATGTCGAGGCCTTTTACCGAGTGGGTGAGGGCTCCGAACGAGATGAAGTCTACGCCGGCTTGGGCATAGGGCACCATGGTGTCGAAGGTTATGCCGCCGCTTGACTCCGTTTCACAGCGTCCGGCCACGATTTCCACAGCCTTTCGTGTGTCTTCGGGGGTGAAATTGTCGAACATGATGCGGTCGGGATGTTCGGCGAGTGCCTCGTCGAGTTCCTTGAAGTTTCTCACTTCCACCTCAATTTTCAGGTCCTTTCCCTTGGCCTTGCAGTATTCTTTTGCGCGTGTCACGGCGTTATGTATGCCGCCGCAGAAGTCAACGTGGTTGTCTTTGAGGAGGATCATGTCGAAGAGTCCGATGCGATGGTTTGTACCTCCGCCGATTTTTACCGCTTCCTTCTCCAGCATTCTCATGCCTGGCGTGGTCTTTCTGGTGTCCAATACCCTCGTTTTCGTGCCGGCATCGATGAGCGCCTGCTGGTAACGCCGGGTCATTGTTGCGATTCCGCTCATGCGTTGCATGATGTTGAGCATCAGACGTTCCGTCTGCAGCAGGCTCTGCACCTTACCGCTGACGATGAAAGCCACGTCTCCGGGCTTCACGTGTGCGCCGTCTTCGATGAAAACCTCCATCTGCAGGGTGGGGTCGAACTCATGAAACACCTGTCGTGCTACGCGTACTCCGGCGAGAATGCCCTCTTCCTTGATGAGCAGACGGCTTTGTCCCATGGCGTTTTCGGGGATGCAACACAGTGTAGTGTGGTCGCCATCACCGATATCTTCTGAAAATGCGAGTTCAATGAGTTGCTCGTTCAGTTGGTCTACGGTATACATTTATATATAAATATTGTGTAAGTGAATATTTTGTTTGGGTATTAGATGTTGGCAAATTTAGTGATTTTCGGTGATTGCAGGGCATAAGCAGGCTGAAAAACTGCATTTCCCTGTGGTTTTCGCGCTGTCTACCTGCATTCGGGGCGGCGGTAGCAGGGTGTTTGCGTGCAATCCCCGGCATGTTTCTCCTGCGAAACGAAAGAGCCGCAATGCGCTTTTCGGCACATTGCGGCTATCTTTTCATAGGGTTCTACGGTGTCCCCGTCGCTACCTTCCGAAGCCGGCCTCGCGGTGTCAGGCTTTTCCAGCCTGCTTCCCTGGGGTCTGCGGTCGGGCTGTCCGTAGTCAGTCCGTCATCGTCGATCGTCGGGCTTATTCCCATCCGAGGGCCGATGCTCCGAGCACGGCGGCTTCGCTACCCTTGAGCGAACTTACGAGCAACTGAGCCTTGCCTGCATAGATGTTGAGGATGTTAGCATCGTATGCACGTTTGATGGGGTCCATGATGTAATGTCCGGCCTTGCAGAGTCCGCCGAAGAAGACAAAGGCTTCAGGACTGTTGAAGGTTGCGAAGTTTGCGCAGGCACGTCCGAGCATTTCACCCGTGAATTCGAAGATTTCCATGGCAAGCGCATCGCCCTTTTCCGCAGCAAGGAATACGTCGTAACTGGTGATGGCGTCGGGATTGAGGTCGCGCAGGGGGCTGGGTGCGGCACTCTTGGCGAGGAATTCGCGTGCTGTGCGTGCAACACCGGTGGCAGAGCAGTAGGTTTCGAGGCATCCGCGACGTCCGCAACCGCAGGAACGTCCGTTGGGCTCCACCATAAAGTGGCCGAGTTCGCCGGCGAATCCGTCAGAACCATAGACGATCTTGCCGTCAACTACGATACCGCTACCCACTCCAGTGCCGAGTGTGATCATGATCCAGTTCTTCATTCCCTTGGCAGCACCGTATGCCATTTCGCCCATTGCCGCAGCATTGGCATCGTTTGTGACGCGTGCGGGCACGCCGAGAGCCTTTTCAAAGAGTTCGCCGATGGGCACTACGCCTTCCCATTCAAGGTTGGCAGCGTATTCGATTGTACCATTATAATAGTTGCCGTTGGGAGCACCGATACCCATACCACGGACCTTTTCGATTCCGCCTACCACGTCGAGAGCCGGCTGCAGCGCCTCAACGGCTGCTGCAACATAGTCGTTGACATCGGGATATCCCTTCGTCTTGATGGCTGTCTGGGCTACAATGGTGCCACGCTGGTCTACAATTCCGAAAACAGAGTTGGTTCCGCCCATGTCAAGTCCGATAACATAGGGCTTTTCATTTGTTAATTCCATAGTAGAAGAATGGTTTAATTATTTTTATTGTTTTGGTTGTTCCTGATGTTCTTGCCGCCGTTCCTGCGTCCTTTCGTGGCATTCCAAATTGGGGCATTGGCTGTTCCTGATGGGATTCACGGTCAGTTCCAGACGGAATCCTTTGCCGTTCTCGATGATGGTGGCTGAAGTCCTCCATGTTTTTCTTCCGGCATCGGGGTGCCGGCGGCGCGCTTCTGCCAAAGGATGTATGGCGGAAAGGCGCAGCAAATTTACAATAATATGCAGGAAAGGACAAAGAAAATCGCGAATTTATTAAGACCGAGTTGGCAAAAAAGGCGTATAAGGTCGCGAAATTCATGGTTTTCGTCCCTTTTTTCGTAGAAAAATATGGTGCGGAATGCCGTCCGGAGAGTTCAAAAATGCCGCCAACAGAGGATGCGGGTGCCGTATGTGCAGGTTGCGGATAGCGTGAATGTCGATGAACGATGCTGTTCGGAAGGGTTGTGAATGCCGTCCGGAAGGGTTGTGAATGCCGTCCGGAGGGGTTGTGAATGCTGTCCGGAGGGGTTGTGAATGCTGTCCGGAAGATTTGTGAATGCCGTCCGAAAGGGTTACGTTTGCCGGTTTCAAACCTCCAACCAACGGTGTTCGCAGTTTTTCAGGTGGGGAATCTTCCGCAGCATCTGCATGGAAACTCCCTCCGCATGTGCGATGAATGAGCGGAGAAACAGGCCGTGCGACACCAGCAGGATGGTCTTTCCTGCATAGTTTTCGCGGAGATATCCAAGGGCTTTTCCGGCACGTTCGTAGAGTTGTTCGCGCGTCTCCACATCCGGTGCCAGGTGCTTCATGTCGGTTTCGGGGATATATCTGCCCGTCATGCTCCCCCAATTTATTTCGCGGAACGCCAGGTTCTGTTCCCATGGTACGGGCGGTTCACCGCCGAAGAGCAGGTGTACGGTGTCGACAACACGTTGGAGGTCGCTGCTCACCACGGCATCGAAGGTGTGGAGTGGCAGGTCTTTTGCCGCCGCCAGCGCCGCTTGCCGTCCGTTTTCTGTGAGTTTTCCAGGCAAATGTCCTTGCAGGATGCGTGCGATGTTCTCTTCCGTCTCGCCATGGCGCAGCACGCAGATGCGCAAAGTACGGGTCATCGGCGCAGCCATTCCGCAAGGGCTTCGGCACAACGTTCGCCATCGATGGCGGCACTGACGATGCCTCCGGCGTAACCTGCGCCTTCACCGCAGGGGAAGAGTCCTGCTATGCGCACGTGTTGCAGGTTTTCGTCGTGACGAAGTATGCGTACGGGAGCGGAAGTCCTTGTCTCGCTGGCGATGAGGATGGCCTCGTTCGTCAGGAAGTTCCGGCTTTTCCGCCCGAAAGCGCGGAAGCCCTCTTGCAGACGTTGGGTGACGAACTTCGGCATCCAGAAGTGTAGGGGCGAAGGTATCAGTCCCGGGATGTAGGAAGTGGAGGGCAGGGAGTCGGAAAGTCGGCCATTGACGAAGTCCGCCATACGCTGTGCCGGTGCCGTCTGTCGGCGTCCGCCCTGAATCCATGTGGCACGTTCCAGCGCTTCTTGCAGATACATCATGCGCAAAGGGTTGGACGCGTCGTCGATATCGCTGTGGGAATCAGCGAATTCGCTGTCGTTCATCGCCTCGACAAGGAAGTTTTTGAGTCCATCGTCAAGGTCTTCGGGGCGGGTCTCCACCACCATTCCGCTGTTCGACCACTTGCTGCCACGGTGGGAGGGGCTCATTCCGTTGACAACCACCTGTCCGGGACCGCTGGCGGCCGGTACAACGAAGCCGCCGGGGCACATGCAGAAGGAGTAGACGCCGCGTCCCTCCACCTGTTGTACCATACTGTATTCCGCGGCGGGCAGATATTTTCCGCGTCCTTCGCGGCGATGGTATTGGATTTGGTCGATGAGCGCGGACGGATGTTCAAGTCGTACGCCCACGGCGATGCCTTTTTGTTCAATCTCTATCCCCGATTTCCGGAGGTAACGGTAGACGTCGCGTGCGGAATGTCCTGTGGCGAGGATGACGGGGCCTTGGAATTCCTTGCCGTTTTGTGTGACAACGCCGGCCACAAGGTCGCCTTTCAGGATGAGCGCGTCCACACGATGCTCAAAATAAACCTCGCCTCCGCAGTCGATAATCGTGCGGCGCATGGCCTCGATGATGCCGGGAAGTCGGTCGGTTCCTATGTGCGGATGGGCGTCGGCAAGGATATCCGTCGAGGCTCCATGCTGGCAAAATATCCTCAGAATGCGGTCCACGTTGCCGCGTTTCTTGGAGCGCGTGTAGAGTTTTCCGTCGCTGTAAGCCCCCGCTCCCCCTTCTCCGAAGGAGTAATTGCTCTCGGCGTCGACGATATGTTCGCGGCTGATGCGTGCGATGTCCCGTTTTCTGTCGCGCACATTGCGGCCACGTTCGAGTACGACGGGCTTAATTCCCGCCTCAATCAGCCGGAGTGCGGCGAACAATCCTCCGGGTCCCGCGCCGACGACAACGGCTTGCGGAGCATTCGTTACCGAAGGATATTGTATGGGAGTGAAGGTGTATTCGGGCGGATCTTCGTCGAGCCATACCTCCAAAGTAAGGTTGACGAAGATGGTACGTTGGCGTGCATCAATGCTCCGACGTTGGAGTCGCAGGGCGTGGATGGCGGAAGCCGGCACCTGAAGTTGTTGCGAAACGTGTGAGCGCAGGCGGGCGTCATCGTATGCGATGTCGGGTGTCACGCGGAGTTGGAGAGAGGTATACATGCTGAACTGTTGAGGTTTTTCCTGTGAAATCGCCGACCTTGATGCCCACTTCGGGTGCATTCTGGTCGTTTGACACGCAAAAGTACAAAGTTTTTTTGCATATTCTGCGATAAAAGTGTAATTTTGTGGCGAAAATGTGCGCAAAAGTCCTGTTGCCTTTGTGCGGGCTTTCGCAGCATCAGCATTGATCGCGACAATTCGTACGTCCGTTCATGGCAGTCTGTACACTTGTTCACGACAGTCCGTACACCCGTTCTTGGCAGTCCGTTTGTCCGTTCATGGCAGTCCGTACACTTGTTCACGACAGTCCGTACATCCGTTCACGACAGTCCGTACATCCGTTCACGCCAGTCCGTACATCCGGAAAATGAATTCTGGGTGGGGCGTGTTCCGGCGGCAATCCCCGCATTTCCGCCACAAGCGTCCCCCGCAACATCGGGGAATATGCCACGGACAGCCGCTACAACAATCGGGAAACTTCCCAAAAGAATAAAGCATAATCAGAGTTTTAGGTGGCGATTTACAGCACCACCTGCAAAATCCTAACATACAATCAACAGAGAGTTATGTCAAAAGGAAAGGTCGATGCCCTGCTCGGCATCGTGTTTGGCGACGAAGGAAAAGGAAAGGTCGTCGACTATTTTACCCCACGTTATGATGTGGTAGCCCGTTTCGCCGGTGGTCCTAATGCCGGACATACCATCATCTTTGAAGGCAAAAAGTTTGTGCTTCGCAGCATTCCTTCCGGAATTTTCGACGAAGGCAAGTTGAACATTATCGGCAACGGTTGCGTCATTGCTCCCGACCTTTTCATGAAGGAGGCGCATGAACTTGAGGCGGCAGGCTATTCTCTGACCGAACGTCTCCACATCAGCCGCCGCGCACATCTGATACTTCCCACCCATCGTGTGCTCGACCGTGCCTACGAGGCCGCAAAAGGCAAGGACAAGGTGGGAACTACCGGTAAGGGAATCGGTCCCACCTATTCCGACAAAGCCGCACGTGTGGGCCTCCGCGTCGGAGATATTCAGGACAATTTCCTGGAGAAATACTATCGTTTGAAGGAACGTCACGAGCAGATTCTCCGCGACCTCCACTTCACCGACTACGACATCGCCGAGGAAGAACGCGCATGGCTCGAGGGAATCGACTATATGCGCAAGTTCCATCTTACGGACACCGAGTTCGAAATCAACAAGGCCCTCGCCGAAGGCAAGAGCGTTTTGGCGGAAGGTGCCCAGGGCTCGCTCCTCGATATCGACCATGGTACCTATCCGTTTGTCAGTTCTTCCAGCACCACTGCCGGAGGTGTCTGCACCGGACTTGGCGTGGCTCCCAACAAGATTGACCGCGTTTGGGGTATCTTCAAGGCCTATTCCACCCGCGTGGGTTCCGGTCCCTTCCCCGTAGAACTCTTCGATGAGACCGGCAATGAGTTGCGTCGCATCGGTCATGAGTACGGTGCCGTCACCGGACGTGACCGCCGTTGCGGTTGGGTTGACTTGGTCGCTCTGCGCTATGCCATAATGATTAACGGTGTAACTGACCTGGTTATGATGAAAGGTGACGTGCTTGACGGCTTCGACACCATCAAGGCTTGTGTCGCTTATCAGAAGAATGGCGTGCAGACCACGGATATGCCTTACGACACCGAGGGCTGGGAAGCCGTTTATGAGGACATTCCCGGATGGAAAACACCGCTCACCGAGGTGCGTTGTGAGGCGGATTTCCCCGCAGCCTTCAAGAGTTACATCGACTATCTCGAAGAAAAGACCGGATGCCGCATCAGCATTGTCAGCGTAAGTCCTGACCGCGAGGCTACCATCATCCGATAATTCCACCATAAAGGGAGGAGGGCGTTCTGTCCTCCTCCCTTTGTCTTTGTCTGTCCGTGCAGGACTTCCTGAAACACCATGCCGTTCCTCGACCGCCCTTTATCGTACTATTTCAGGTTGGCGCTCTCCATCATTGTCGGGGGGCGCTGCGAGATTTGTGGCGAAATCACCGCCTCAGAGTTCGTCTGTTCGCGCTGTCTGTTGGGGCTTCCCTACGTGGAGGAGCGGCTGCTTCCTTGGAACAAGATATGCCTGAGGTTTGAAGGTTCCATCCCCATCTGCCGCGCCTACTCCTTATTTTATTATATAAAGGGTGAGGGGTCGCAGCACATCATCACCAGCATCAAGTATCGTCGGGCGCGCGCCCTCGGCATCTGGGCAGGCACTTTCATCGCCGACGATGCCCAATCGTGCGGACTTTTCGATGATGTTGACCTGCTTCAGCCCATGCCCATCCACATCTTGCGCCACCTTCGCCGCACATACAACCAGAGCGACCTCCTCGTCCGCGGCATCGAAGCGCGCACAGGCATCCCCATTTCCAACCTTGTCCGGCGCCACAAATACACCTGTTCGCAGACCCGCCTTCAGGCTTCCGAGCGTCGGGAGAACGTTGTCGGTGCCTTCAAGGGCCGCCGTCGTGCCATTCTGAAGGCGCTTGCGGAGAAGGACCGTCGGGGAAAGGCGACGCTGAACATTGCCATTGTCGACGACGTCATCACCACTGGCGCCAGCGTCATCAACTGTGCGCGTGCCATTCTGCAGGCAGTTCCCGAGCGTGCCGGCGAGATTACCTTCACGGTTGTCTCATTGGCCATCTCCGGACGTTCGCCGATGGGCGTAGTCACCCCCGAGAAACTTCATCTTGACGACGCCACCTGCAGCAACGAAGACTTCCTGAATTCCCAGCATCGTCCGTTGTCATAACCTCTTTCTCGGCATTTTTCCTATAATTTTCTCGGCATTTCGCTATACGTTTCTTGGAACTTTCCTGTACATTTCCCGGAAGTTCCCTGTACTTTTCGCAGCAATTCCTTTACGGTTTTGTTGCGAATCCTTTTTTGCCTTGTTGCCGATGCCGTGTGTGTTTGTGGCAAGCAAGGCATAGTGTCGTTGGGCTAACGGCCGGCGTCATGCACAATTTCTTCAAACGTTGTCTGAATTTTCTGCACGATGGCATAGGGATTGTTGCCGAGGAGACGGTGCGTTGTGGAAAGAGGATGGGGAGAGTGGAGTGTGATTTTCCGGGAGAGGAGAATGACGAAGTCGGGAGAAAAGAAAAGGAAATCCGCCGGCACCCATACGGAGTGCTGACGGATTTCCTGTAATAGTCTGGAAATTTGTGCGGGCATTCTATGCTGTCACCGTTGCGGCATATCGTGCCGGCTGTCAATAAGTGCGGTAGTCTTCGCCCGTGAGATTCAGTTTTTTTTTATGCGATATATCGTACCATCTGTCAATAAGTCTGGTAGTTTTCGCCCGTGAGGTTCATACTATGGCGCAGTCCTTTGGCGTATCCGGGCTGGCCGCCTCCGACGAAAATCTGTACGTTGCCGCTGTTCTCCACCCAGTTGCCTTGAGGTGTGGTCAGCAAAAGGTCTTGTGGTGTCAGTTCAAACACCACATTTTTGTCTCTCCACGTTTGAGATGCACCCTCCGGAATCCCTTCAAGGCACAGTTCGGAATGGTGGTGTTGCCGTCTTTCTGACGCTGAACGTAGAGTTGAACGACCTCATCGCCGTCGCCGGTAAAATGGATGCTTACCACTGTCTTTCCGTCAGGAAGGAGGCTCTCCGTGCCGTAGTCGCGCTGGTAAACGAGGATGATTTCCTTGCCGTTGACGTCGTGCCAGCGGCAGAAGTCCGGAACTTCGGGGATGGGCGATGCGGGGTTCACACCGACATGCAGGAGACGTATGCCGGCATCGTGCAGGGGAGTGACGATGCTTCTTGTGTGTCCCGGCACGTCAGTCATCTTGGCTGTGCGGGTGGTTTTCCCGAAGCGCCGGTCGAGGCGTGCGGAGAGTTGCAGGCAGGTGCGGAAGAGGTCGGCACTCATAGTTCCGCTCTCTACGGTATAGGGTACGGCATTCCACACGATATAGCCTTGGGAAATGGCACGTTCCATGCGCGCGACTTCAGCAGGAGAAGCCTCGCGGAGGTATTTGTCTATCAGCCATGAGCCGGTGGTTCATACGTAGGTTTCGCCCGAACCGTCGGCTTCCAGTTGCTTAGACACCGAAAGTGCCTTCGGGATAAATTCGTGGAGATAGCGGTCGGTGACGGTAGAACTGAGGTCGGTGAACCCCACATCGAGGTGGGTTTTGAAGACGACGTAGACCTTTTTGACGTTTTCTTGTGGATTTTGTGCGTGGATGTCCGGTGCATGCAGGCAGAAGAAGGGCACGCAGCATGCAACAATCCGAAGCGCAAGGGACTGTGCTTTCCGTTGCGCTTGACATAATATTAGATGTGTTTTCATGGTATGAGTGGTGGGGCTTGGAGTAGGTTTGTACCCTCACGTTGCGGGGATGTTTATCCTGTGTTCCCACGGGTGGATTGTCAATATCCGTGGAAGCATTTCCGAAGCATTGGAATGTTTCCATGCTTTTTCCGAAATAGGCGATTCCTTGCTGGCGGTTCCCGCCGCTTTTCCCTGATGCTTCCGCCATCGGCGGACCGCTGTCTGGCGCGCAAAGGTGTGACGTGTGGTGTGGATGTTGGCGCGCTTCGGGCGGCTAATGGCGGACAATAAAAAAAAGACTTGCCCACAATGAGTGAGGGCAAGTCGATAAAACCTTTACGGGTTGTTGTCTTTTGGGGGTTAATGCTCCTTATCCCTCAGTGATAGCACCGCTGGGGCAAGAGTCAGCGCACGTGCCACAGGAAACGCAAAGATCGGGATCGATGGAGTACTTTTCGCCTTCGCTGATAGCGCCAGCGGGGCAAGAGTCGATGCAAGTTCCGCATGCAACGCAGTCGTCACCAATAACGTAAGCCATAGTTATAGATGTTTTAGATGTGAATAATGTGATATTTAATTGGAATTGATTGTGCAAATGTACGGCAAAGATTTAATTCTGCCAAATTTTCTTTGTGGAAAACGTGGCAATATATGGTGTCTTACCTGCTTTTTCCCCGATGTGGGCGGAGAATTATAGGCGCTCGTAGCCGAAATCCTCAATGGTTTTCCCCCAATGTGCGTTGACGAGGTCGATGATTTCCTGAGGATAGTTGTACTTGTTCTTTTTGTATCCGCGCTTTTTGCCCACATATTGCTCGATGGCGGGCCGTGCTTCCTCGAATCCGGGCAGCGAAAGTTCGTTGTAAATGCGCTCGGTCATGCCCATGGCATCGGCTTCGAAGTCCTCAAACTTCACTTCTATGAGGTTGCCGGCGGGGATAAGATGCTTGTCCTGTTGGTAACTTTCGTAGAGGAGTGAGTAGACGTCGAGGATGTTCTGCTGCATATCCTCATCGCTGATGTGCTGGAGTTCGAGGGGTTTGATGGTGTTGCTGTAGAAGGAGCGCGTACTGTTGAATACGGTATAGGGGTTTCTGACGAGGTAAATGAACTTGGCATTGGGGTACATCTTCAGAATTTCCCTGATCCTTCCTGTGTGTGGCGGGTTCTTCGACAGGAACTGTGTGCCTCCGGTGTTCCAAAGTGCGATGCGCACCATTCGGTCGAATGCCTTGCGGAATGCCCCTTTCTCCTCCTCGGTTGCCGTCTCGAAGGTGAGGTAACGACGGGCGAATTCCATCATCCGTTTGGGGAAAATCCAGAAGTTGTAGTATGTGTAGGGGCACGTGTTTTGGAGTGCGAACTCCTCTTCCTGCGGAAGGTCGGGGGCGAGTTCCATGTTGTCGGTGGGTCGTTTGTCGGGCATCAGCCATCCCATGGTCGGCTTGAAGAAGCCCTGACCGAACATGATGAAGTGTGGAAATACGGTCTGATAGGTGGTGCAGAAGCCGAAATGCTTGTCGCAGGACAGGACATTGTGTACGAAAGTCGTGCCACTACGCCAGTGTCCGAGGATGAAAACGGGGTCGTGTTGCAGAGGTTCGTTGGCCAGTGTCTTGCGGAAACGGCGCTCCTGGACAAAGGAAAGTGTGGAGAGAAGGCGGCAGATGGCCTTCGTGAGGAAGAACTTCGTGCGCTTGTCAGCAGCGATTTCCTGGTCTTTGGTCAGTGTCTTGAAGGTTTTCCAGTCGGCACCGACGAGGGTGTTGACGGGAAGTTTTGAGAATTCTAATAATCCCATATTGTGTGTTTGTTCGTATTGCTGATGATGAATTGCGGTGGAAACTGACGGCCTCCGCCGTTTTCTGATGAATGATTTACCCGAAGATTTCACGCAATGCCTGCTCCACTCGGGAGACGGGCACGAGTTCTATGCCCGGATAGTTCCTCACATCGATGCCGTGCATGTTCTGTTCGGGGAGCAGGAATCGGCGGAATCCCAGTTTTTGTGCCTCGGCTATGCGCTGCGTGATGCGTGTTACGGGGCGGATTTCTCCGGAGAGTCCGCATTCTCCCGCCATCACCGTGCCTTGTTCTATGGGTGTGTCGACGTTCGACGACAGCACCGCCGCAATGATGCTGAGGTCCATGGCGGGGTCGGTGACGCGGATGCCGCCGGCGATGTTCAGGAAGACGTCCTTCGCACCGAGTTTGAATCCTACGCGTTTCTCAAGTACGGCGAGCAGCATGTTCAGGCGTCGCAGGTCGAAACCTGTGGCTGAGCGTTGCGGAGTGCCGTATGCCGCGCTGGAAACAAGGGCCTGCGTCTCGATAAGGAAGGGACGTACGCCCTCCATCGCCGCGGAAATGGCAATGCCGGAGAAGTCTCCGTTGTTCTGGGAGAGGAGCATTTCCGAAGGATTTGCCACAGGTCGGAGGCCGGACGACAGCATTTCATAGATGCCGATCTCGGATGTCGAGCCGAAACGGTTCTTGATTCCGCGGAGAATGCGGTACATGTAGTGTCGATCTCCCTCAAATTGCAGCACGCAGTCCACAATATGCTCCAGAACCTTTGGTCCGGCTATGCTGCCTTCCTTCGTAATATGTCCGATGAGCAGCACCGCCACCCCGTTTTGTTTGGCGAATTTCAGCAGCGTGCTGGTACATTCCCGGATTTGTGTGACACTTCCGGGCGAAGATTCCACCATTTCCGTCGACATCGTCTGTATGGAGTCGATGACGAGCAACGTCGGCCTTAGCGTTGTGGCGTATTCCAGCACCTTATCGATGTTGCTTTCGCAGTAGAGCAGCGGCTCGTGTCCGGCTTCCGGCTGCTGTTGCATGCGGTTGGCACGGAGTTTTATCTGCCGTTCGCTCTCCTCGCCGCTGACATAGAGGATGCTTGCATGGCGCATCTGCAGGATGGTCTGTAGCAGAAGTGTGGACTTTCCGATGCCGGGCTCGCCACCTAACAGCACCAATGACCCCGGAACGATGCCGCCGCCCAGCACTCTGTTGAACTCGGCGTCGCCCGTGTCGATGCGTTGTTCGGCGGTGGCGTCGATTTCGCTCAGTTTCTGTGGCCGCGATGTCTGCGCCTGCCCATGGCGGGTGGCGGTGTTTCGGGGGGTGCTTGCGGCAACCGTGAACTCCTTGAACGTGTTCCACTGGTTGCAGGCGGGGCATCGTCCCAGCCATTTTGTGGATTCGAAGCCGCAGGAGTCGCAGACGTAGGCGGTTTTTGTCTTTGCCATTTTTCTTGAATGTGTTGCTGTGGTAGCGGGAATGTGCGCCGTTTGCTTAGGGGGATGTTTGAGGTGGAGGGCGTCGGGAACGGGGCTTGCGGCAGCCGTGCGCAACGTTTCTGCCGGCATGGTTCCGCAGGCGGTCGTGGTTGTGGCCCTGCCCGCTTCCGGCCGTTCCCGCAGGGGGTGTGGAAAACCTCCGCACTTTGGCATGGAAACATCGGAACTTTCCCCTTGAAACATCGGAACTTTCTCGCGGAAAGTGCGGCACTTTTTCACACGGCTTTTCCGTGTGGTTTTATGGAGGGCCCGGAACATTGCCGCAAAGGCATCCGCACCCTTTTCGCGGAATGTCCGGAAATTCTTCTCGAAATCGTTTATACTTTTTCGCGGACGGTCCGGAAAGCCTTCACGAAATCGTTTATGCCTTTTCGCGGAATGTCCGGAAATTCTTCACGAAATCGTTTATGCCTTTTCGCGGACGGTCCGGAAAGTTCCTGTAAGGTCATACGCGCCTTTTGGTGGCAGGCTCAGTCCTTTCTGCCGGTTTTCCGCCTACACCATGTCGCCAAGTTCCTTTTTCATACTGACGAGTTCCTGACGTATGGCCCTCAGACGGTCCACCACTTCGGTCTGTTGCTCCACTCCCTCGCGGTTGCGTTTCAGCAGTTCGCGTGCGGCATCAATGCGAAGTCCGCGGACTTTGACGAGGTTGTAGATGACACGTACCACTTCAATGTCCTCTTTTGTGTACTGTCGTGTGCCGCGTGACCCCTTTTTCGGCCGCAGTTGCGGGAATTCCTTCTCCCAAAAGCGGAGCAACGTGTCGTTTACTCCGAACTTCTCGGCGACTTCGCCGATGGAGTAAAACAATTTTAGTTCTTTTTCCTTGGAGAGTGTCATAGGATGAGGGAATTTTGTGCGTGCAAATTTAATCATTTTTCCCGAACTTGTGGGATACGATGCGGCAAAAACAGGGCGGTTGGCGGAAACTTGGGGCAAAAGCCTGCGGCGGATTTCGGTTTTCGTGCCGGAAGTCGGGTGGGGGAGTGCCGCACTTTTCAGCCGATATGGTGGCACCGCTGGTAGAGGCTGCGGTAGAAACGGTGGCGGCAGAGCGTATCCGCGTTGCCCACAATGACGACCTTGTAGCGTGCACGGGTGATGGCTACGTTCATGCGGCGCAGGTCGGAAAGGAAGCCGATGCGGCCCTTCTCGTTGGCGCGTACCATGGAAAGTATCATCACGTCGCGTTCCTGACCCTGGAAAGCGTCGACGGTGTTGACGGAAATGTGGCGGCGGAAGGGTTTGAGAAACGGGTCGCGCTTCAGCAACTGCCGCAGAAGGCGCACCTGAGCCTTGTAAGGCGAGATGATTCCAAAGTCGATGTTCTCGGATTTCACGCGTCTTCCGCTCACCTTTTCTATATATAAGTGGAGGGCGGCTACGGTGTATTCCGCCTCTTCGCGGTTGAAAAGCGAGTCGCCGTCGCGGTCTTCGCCGACGGAAGTGTCGTTCTCCGACTCTCCGCTGACGTTGATCCACACCAAAGGTGCGTCGACTTCCTCGATGATGCTCCGGTGTTTCACCCCCGGAGCCGCCTGTAACTGACCGCCATAGAACCATTCCGATGAGAATTTCATCAGTTCTTCGTTCATGCGGTACTGCACATTGAGCAGACGGACAGCCTCGGGCTTACGCTCGACAATGGTCTCCATGAGGGTCTTTCCCAAACCTCCTTTCAGGCATTCGGGGTTCTTGATGGTTGGAGGTAACTGACAATGGTCGCCGGCGAACACCACTTTGTCGGCCTTTGGTATGGCGATCCAGCATGCGGCTTCAAGGGCTTGCGCCGCCTCGTCGATGAAAAGGGTGTGGCAATGCCAGCCTTTGAGGACGGGATGTGCCGCGCCCGCCAGTGTGCAGGCAACCACCCGAGTCATGTTGAACAGGTCTTCGCGTATGCGGATTTCGAGTTCCTCGCTCTTTTCGCGGAGCCTGGCGATTTTCTGGTGGAAGTTCTCGCCCCGACCTTTGCGGGGCTGACTGTAAAGATGCCGTATGTCGCGGCGGATCTGCCATAGTTGGGGGTAGTCGGAATGGGCCTCGAAGCGCCTTTCGTAGCAGAATGAGAGCATTTCATCGGTGACGCGCGTGGGATTTCCCACACGTAGCACCTGAATCCCCCGGTCTGCGAGTTGTTTACTTATCCAATCGACAGCCGTATTGCTCTGTGCGCAGACCATAACTTGGGACTCCCGGCGCAGAACCTCGTCAATCGCCTCGACGAGTGTCGTGGTTTTACCCGTCCCCGGCGGACCATGCACGACGAGAACGTCGTTCGCCCGCAGGACTTCGTGGACGGCTTCCTGCTGCGACGCGTTGAGCCAAGGGTATTGTGGCAACACATTCGGCCGGCTTCCCCAGTGCAGCGGGGCTGAAGTGTGGAAGATGTCGCGCAGTTCTGCCAAGCGGTTGCCGCGCGCCTTCTCCACTTGTTGCAGCGCTTCCAGCATCAGCCGGTAGGTTGTCTCGTCGAAATGCAGCGCAACACCGGGACGTTCGAGCGCAAGCAGCCTGCTTAGGGCCTTCTCGTTCGGCAGTGTCACCACCATCCGCGAGTCTTCGGCATAGGAAACGCAGCAGATGATGTCGGTGAAGTGGGGTGTGCCGTTGCCGTCGGTGGAGAAAAAGCAGACGCTCTTCCCGTATTCGAAGTTGTGTTCGGGGATGGTGGCGTCCTTTTCTGCCGTCGCCGCATGGTTTTCGTTGAAGACTTCCACCACCATTCTGTCGAGGGAATTGTAATAACTCCTGCCGAATTTGATGGGAGCCCAGCAGTTTCCGCGGCGGATGCGGTGCTCTATGCCCCGGATTTCCATCTCTTTCCGGAATTCGTTCCGCTCGTATTCTTGTTCTTGTTTGATGAGTAATATCTGTTTTTCAAACATCTTCGGTGTCTTTCAGGCTTGTTTTTCTGCGGAAGTACAAAAAAGACAGCGGCTCATCTGCCAGAGCCACTGTCCGATATGTTGTGGAATGGGGGTGCGGGAGCGGATGTCCGCGTTGCGGGGTGCGGCATCCGTCGCTGAAATCACTTGTCCTTCTTGCCGAAAACCGAGAAGTGGACGTAGCGTTTCGGGTGTGCTTTGAGGTCGGTTACCAGGCTGTCGGCACTCTGAATCGTGTGGTTCAGGTTGTCGTAGAGCGCACGGTCGTTCATCAACGCCCCGAGTGTGCCTTCCGTTCCGTTGAGTTGGCGGTCGACATCCTCCATGGTCTTCTGCAGTTGTCCCACGAGGCAGCGGGCATCGGTAAGGGTGGAATTGAGGTTGTTGACCGTAGCATCAACGTCCACCTTCGCAAGGTTTCCGCTGAGAACCTCCACATTGTTGAGCGTTCCTGTCAACTGATTCGACATCAGTTTGTCGAGACTTTCGGAGGTGTGCTTGAGGTTGTCGGTGATTTCTGCCGCATTTGCCAGGGTCTGTTGCAGCGCGGGGTCACCGGTAATGCGGTTGATGTTGTCCAGAATGCTGTCGAGTTTCGGCAGCATCTTCTCGATGGCGGGTATCATGGCACCCAATTGGTCCATGGCGCCGAGCGTCTCTGTGCCGATGATAGTGTCGAGCGGCGACATCACATCTGCGGGATTCGGACCCAGGACGAGGTGCATGATGACGCCTCCCATCAGGGGAGATTCCAGCGAAGCCGTTGTACCTTTGGGCACGCGGATCTGGTCATCGAGTTCAATAAGTACGACAACCGAGGAGTTATCTTCGTACTGATAGTCGATTTCGCGGATACTTCCGATGGGATAACCGTTGGCGTATACCATGTTCGACACGGCAAGTTGCTTGGCATTCTTCAATTTAACGTAATAGGAATTTGTCGCATTGAATATGTTGATGCCTTTAAGAAAATTGATGCCGACAATGAGTATTGCGATGCAGACTATGGCAGTCAGTGCAATCTTGATTTCGTTTTTCATGATGAGGAATCTGTAAGTGTGGGTTCTGTAATGTGTGGTATTACGGTGGAAACGGAGCCCTTCCTTCTGGAAAGGTCAGGGCATTGTTGCGGAAATGTGGGGAGTCCCCCTCTGCCGAAGGGCATCATTTCTTCTTGCTGTTCTGGATGGCTTGGTTCAAATCCGTGCGTTTCCCATCAACGAAAGCCACGATGAACGTGCCGTGGAACTTGTCTGCGATATCCTTTTTCAGGCGTTGTATTTCCTGATAGTCCGTTGTTTCGCCGTAAGTGTATTTATAAACTCCGTTTTCGTTGTAGCAGTCGGCTTTCAGACCTTTCAGTCTTGGGTCGTTGTTTTTCAGTGCTTTGCTGCTTGTGAACAGTTGGATTTTGAAGATGGGACGGTGGTCTTCGGTGTTTTTCTCCGCGGTTTGCGCGGCGTTGTCCGTCTTCTTTTCCGTCTTTTGCGGAGTGTTGCTCTTCGTCTCCGGTGTCTGCTGTTGTTTTTTCTCGGTGGTTTCGGCCTTTTTCTCCGCCTTCGGTGTGGTCACTTTTGGCGCAGCCTTAGCGTTTTCTGTGGTGCCTTGTGGCGCCTGTGCCTTGTTCTCAGCCGGTTTTGTCGCGGTTTTTTGAGGCTGGGACGGGGCGTTTCCGTTCTCTGGCGGCAGATTTAGCGACGACGCCAGCGGAGGAAGTTTCTGTCCGGTGCGCGGGTCAATCTCCGGTTCTGCGCTTCTGGCCGGTGCCGGCTTCTGTGTCTGTGGTTGTCCGGCGGGCGATTTCTCCTCGCGGGGTGCCGTGGTCTGCGCCTTCTCCTTCTGCACTTTGGCGGCCGTCGACGGAGCATTGGCAGCCGTTGTCGGCTCTTCGTGCTGGCGGGGTGCGGCTTCCTCATGCCGGACCGTCGCAGGTTTCTCCTCCTTTTCGGGCGGCATGTTGAGCGATGATGCGAGAGGCGGCAGTTTTTCTCCAGTGTCGGAGGTGGAGGTCTGTTGGCGTTTTCCGCTGCCACGTCCGTTGTCGGCGACGTCGGCTGGCGAGGAAACGGTGCGTTGTTCCTGCGGAGTCTCCGTCATTGCCAGGTATGGCGTGGTGGCGACGGGGCGGATGCTGGGTTCGCCATCGGGAGCGACGTAGACGGGAGGCAGGTTCTGGCCGTTTGAAGCCACGGCGTTGGCGTCGGAGGGTGCGGCGCTTTCCGGAGCGTTGGCGGTGAGCCGCTTGCGGTAGGCTTGCAGTCCGCGGAACAGACATTCGGCAAGTGCGTCGACGCCAGCCTGTGAATTCAGGTACTGTTCCTCGTTGGCGTTGGAGATGAATCCCAACTCTGTGAGGACAGACGGCATGGATGTCTCGCGAAGGACCAGGAATCCCGCCTGATGGACACCCTTGTTGCGGCGTCCGGCATTGGAATATTGCTGCTGGATGTCCTTGGCAATTTTGATGCTTTCTGAGAGGTATCGGTCCTGCATCAACTCGAAAATGATGTAACTTTCCGTCTTGTTGGGGTCGAAACCCTGGTACTTCGTCTTGTAATCGCTTTCATACGTGATGACACTGTTCTCACGTTTGGCCACCTCAAGGTTGTCTGCCGCGCGGTGCATACCGAGGGTGTAGGTCTCGGCACCGCTGACATTCGCCTTGTTCGACGCCACGGCGTTGGTGTGGATGCTGATGAACAGGTCGGCTTTTGCCTTGTTTGCGATGTTCGCACGCTCCTCAAGGGGTACGAAGACGTCGGTCTTTCGGGTGTAGACTACCTTGATGTCGGGGCAGTTCCGCTCCACCAGACGTCCGAAAGCAAGGGCGACGTTGAGGTTGATTACCTTTTCTTTCGTCACTTTTCCCACGGCTCCGGCATCCTTTCCGCCGTGTCCGGCGTCGATGACGAGCGTGAAAGTTTTGGCGTTTGGCGCGGCTTCGCATACAAGACTACCCGTGCTACCCATGACGATTGCCACGAGTAAAACGTAGAAAGATGGTATGTTGAAATAGAAAAAGTGCTTCATAACGATGCGCAAAAATACGAGTTTTTTTTCACAAAACCTTGTGGAAAGCGTAAGTTTTTGCGAAAAGATATGTATAAAGGAGTTAAACAATGGGATTTTGATGTCTGTAATCGCTGAACTTTTGGCGGAATTGTTGTAAATTTGCAGCGTTGTCCATCGTGTCGCAGAGCCGTGCTCCGATGCCCCGCGTGCGGCACATGGCGGCAGGAATTTCCTCAGCCCCCGGCAGGAAATTCCCGCCAACAGGACTATATCGACAGAACTATCATATCCCCCAAGCCGTATGATGCGCCTCATTCATATAATATTATTACTGACATCCTTTGTGCCTTTCTGTGCCCATGCCCAGGAGACGGTCCCCACATCGGGCGACAGTTTGCGTCGGCGTCCCCTGCTGACCCACGAAATCCTCGCGGCATCGGCCGATACGCTTTCGGTGTCGGACGGCGAAAGCATTGCATTGCCCTGGTCGCCCGGCCGTTATCCTTGGCGCCTTCACGAGGGTGTCAATGCCGAAGTGGGCGTGAGCGTGTCGGCAAGTTTCGGCAAAAACCGCCGGAAGGGCGCGGGATTCGGCGAGCATCTGGCGCTGGCCTATGCCATGCCTTTTGGAAAAGACAAGCGCTGGCTGGGAGCAATCGGCGTCTATGGCGCGCGGATGGACTGGGGAACATGGCATCAGACGGAAGCGGGAATTGCAGGAATACTGGGATACCGCGCCGCCGACTGGTGCAATCTTTACCTTTACGGGTCCTATAATTTTGTTCCCGGCGATTCGTACTGCGGACGTTACCCCTATTATGGCTGTTATGGCGGCTACGGAGGTCCGTGGGGAAGCGGGTGGGATGCCTATCCTTTCGACCCGTATGCCAACTTCCGTGGCAGAATCGGCGCGGCCGCCGAGTTCAAAATCGGGCGGAATGCCTCCATCAGTGTGGCGGTTGAGCACGATTTCTACGACAATCAGCCCGGCTTCTTCGATGTTTCCCACGGCGTTCCGGGCTATAATCCCGCACAACCTGGGGGCAATGGCGAAGGAAAACGCAGGATTCAGGCCCCCGACTACGGCACGCGTCCGGGAATGCCCGTCAACGGTAGGCCGGAATCCGGGCGTTCGTTCAGGTAATCCGTCGTGTTTTCCGGGACGAAGCGCCGGAAGATACGCAAAAAAAACATACTGCTTTTCATAATTTCTTCAAGAGCGGCATAGGAGGGAAATCCCTTTTCTGTGCTGCTCTTTTTCGTAGTCTTCCGCACACGCTGCTGCACTTTGCATCGAAAACTTCCGTGCTTTGCACCGTAAACCTCCGTGCTTTGCATTAAAAACCTCCGTATTTTGCGTTAAAAAGTTCCGCACTTTGCATCGTAAACTTCCGCACTTTACATCAAAAAGTTCCGCACTTTTTCCAGCAAACTTCGGAACATACTTTCACAAGTCCACGAGCCTTCAGAACGCAAGTGCCGGATTTGCGGATAGTGAAATGCGTCAAGTTCGGATAGCATAAACGGCTAATATTGAGCGAAGAACGACGAAAAAACAGGAGAAAATTGGAAAAAAGAGGACGAAAATTTGTAAAACGTCGCGGAAAGTCGTAATTTTGCAGCCGATTTGTAGAGTCCGACGGGGCAGAAAAAGCGCTTATCCATCATCGGCAATGCCGGAAAATGCGAGATGCCGCCTCCCGGAAAAAACCGTTTTATACAATAATTTTCATAAATTAAATGTACGCAATCGTAGAGATTAACGGTCAACAGTTTAAGGTAGAAGCAGGAAAAAAACTCTTCGTTAACCACATCCAGGCTGCAGAAGCCGGACAGACTGTTGAGTTCGACAAGGTTCTCCTCGTCGACAACGACGGTACTATCACCGTCGGCGCTCCCGCAGTAGAGGGCGCAAAGGTAGTATGTGAGGTGGTTTCCCCCCTCGTAAAGGGCGACAAAGTGCTGATCTTCCACAAGAAGCGTCGCAAGGGATACCGCAAACTCAACGGCTATCGTCACCAGTTCACTGAAGTTTCCGTAAAGGAAGTAATTGCTTAATCCATTAAATTTAGAAAACATGGCACACAAGAAAGGTGTAGGTAGTTCTAAGAACGGCCGTGAATCGGCTTCACAAAGATTAGGCGTTAAGATTTGGGGTGGCCAGACTTGCCAGGCTGGAAACATCATCGTTCGCCAGCGTGGTACCGTTCATTACCCCGGCAAGAACGTAGGTATGGGTAGCGATCATACCCTCTATGCTCTCGCTGATGGCACTGTTATCTTCAAGCGTGGCAACCGCGACCGCAGCGTTGTTTCGGTAGTTACCGAGGCTGAAGCATAACTTTCCATTTCCAACGACTTCAATTTTAGGAAAAAAGGAACTACGATAAAGGGACCGACTTCAGAAGTTGGTCCCTTTTTTTGTGCCCTTGCCGGATGCTCCGCTCCGAAATTCCGACGCTCATTAGTGGATGTTTCCGCGCGTTTCCACCGTTCCCCGATGGATTTTCAAGCGGAAACAACTATCCGTTATGCTGATTTCCGAACCTCATTATATGAGGTATATTCCTGCATTCCGTGGCGTTGTAATTGCCAAAAAGGTATAAAAAAGGAGAAAAAAGAGGCTTTTCTTTGCCCAACCCACAGGTTTTTTCTATTTTTGCAGCATAAAGTGCGCTTGACATTCAAGGGCAAAATCGATATGAGGTGGCGAAACATCCCCGTAAAAACAACGGATGAGTTTGCGGAGGAAAATTGTGGAACCCACCTGAAAACCTACCATCCCCCCGTCGGAAATGCTGTATCTCGTACCTACACCTGTTGGCAATTTGGAGGACATCACCCTGCGTGCCCTGCGAATCCTCAAGGAAGCCGATGTCGTTCTTGCCGAAGACACCCGCACAACGGGCGTACTTCTCAAGCATTATGACATCAGTGCGCGCCTCGTAAGTCACCATAAGTTCAACGAACATGCCACGGCCGAGGCCTTCGCCGCCCGTATGGCTGCCGGCGAAACAATGGCTTTGGTGAGCGATGCTGGCACACCTGGCATCTCCGACCCCGGATTTATGCTCGTCAGGGCTGCCGTAGCGCAGGGTGTGGAGGTCCAATGTTTGCCCGGCGCCACAGCGTTCGTTCCGGCCATTGTCAGCAGTGGTCTCCCCTGCGACCGCTTCTGTTTCGAAGGCTTCCTGCCGCAGAAAAAGGGTAGGGCAACAAGGCTTGCCGCACTCAAAGACGAGGAACGCACCATGATTTTCTACGAAAGTCCGCACCGCGTGGTCAAGGCTTTGCATGAGATGGCTGAGGTCTTCGGGGCTGAAAGACTGTGCAGCGCCTGTCGGGAAATATCGAAAATCCACGAGGAAAGTGTCAGGGGAAGTCTCGTGGACGTCGCAGCGCATTTCGAGGAAAACGAGCCCCGCGGAGAGTTTGTCATTGTGGTTGCCGGCAAGACCGACGCCGCAACGGCACGCGAAAAGCGGAAACCCATCGCGAAAGACCCCATCACCGGACAGCCCATCTACGAATAGCACGGAGGTCTTTCCCGGCGATTTCCCAATAGTTCCATTGTAAACAAGGCGAAAGCATCTTGTATATAAGGTAAAATTATCTTGTACATGAGTTGGGACAATCATGTGAACAAGGCGAAAATATCTTATATAAAAAGGTGAAGAAATCTTGTGAACAAGTTGAGGCCATCTTGTAAATAATGTGAAATCCCCCGCAACGTACAATGGAAAATCACGGAGGTGATTTATAGAACTCACGTAAAAACAATGGTGGAATGCAGAAACGCCCACCTTAAAATTCCCTACTTAATACTATCTTCCTATGAAAAAGATTCTTTTTGCCATGGCATCGTTCATCGCTATCATCACGGCTATGATGCTGATCTTCTCATGCGAAACGAAGAAAGAACAGGCAATGAACGCCATCACCACAGAAGATTCTCTGCAGAATGTACTGACTCAGAAGGAGAATGAGTTGAACGATATGTTGAGCACCATGAATGAAATCCAGGAGGGTTTCAGAAAAATCAACGAGGCACAGGGACGTATCAACGTAGAACGCCGCAATGGTGAGGCCAATCAGAAGCAGGCGATACTCGAAGATATGCGAACTATCCAGCAAAGTGTCAACCTTAACAACGAACTTATCAACAATCTCCGCCAGCAACTCAAGCAAGCGAACGTCAGCAATTCGCAGTTGAAGGCAACTTTGGAGAACACCATCAGCACAATGACCGCGCAGATGGATGAATTGAAGGGACAAATCGATGACCTTCGCCAACAGTTGGCGGCAAAAGATATTGTCATTGCCGAACAGGAGACGCAGATTGGCGAACTGAAGACCAATGTCGGCAACCTCACGGCTGAGAATGATAGCCGCGCACGTACCATCAGTGCGCAGGACAAAGACCTGCATACGGCATACTATGTCTTCGGTACCAAGAAGGAATTGAAGAACGAACACATCCTCGAAAGCGGAGAAGTCTTGCAGAAAGAGAACTTCAATAAGGACTATTTCACCAAGATTGACATCCGCATCGACAAGGTTATCCGCCTTTATAGCAAGAGCGCAACGTTGATGACCACGCATCCTGCCGGTTCATACCGCCTCGACAAGGATGCCCAAGGCCAGTACATCCTGCGCATAACTGACCCCGATAAGTTCTGGAGTGTCAGCAAATATCTGGTCATCGTCGTTAAATAGGACGGACTTTTTCCGGATTTTGCTTGCCGATGTCCCCAGCATCAGCGTCCGACCTCCAATGTCTTGGTCGCCGACAACCTTAGTGTGTGCCGCCGATGTCCCCAAAATCAGCCCCCGACTCCTTATATATAAATATAGGAGTGGGGCGGACTATGGGTGCGGGTTCGGCGACGACTGCCGACGGGTGCGGCGAATGGTTGGGTGGTTACCGATTCTATAAAACTAAGTGTGCAAAATCATTTATGCTCACAAGCAATGGAAACCGCTTGGTTTTGTTCACTTATTTACCCAAAAACACAGAAACGAAAATGAGAAAACATCTGACTTTAATGGTCGCATTGCTGTTTGTCATCAGCAGTTGTACCACCAATACAGAGTGGCACCGCGGCGTTACCGGTGCTTATGTGGGCTCCGTGTTCGGCTCCATCATCGGCGACATCGTCGGTGGATACCATGGTTCCAACGTCGGTGCCCTGGTTGGCGGCGTGGCAGGAGCGGCGGCAGGAGTGGCAAGTGCCAAAGCCCAGCAGGAACGGCATGGCAACACTGGCGGCAACCGTGGCGACGATTATGGCTACGACTACGGCAACGGTTACTCCGATTACGGCTACGACAACAGCATCAACTACGGCAATGGCGGCGATTATGACTATGCTCCGCCTACCAATCCTGCCGACTATCTTGAAATCCGCAACATCGTTTTCACCGACGACAACGGCAACCGTTATCTCGAACCTGAGGAGACGGCATACATCAGTCTTGACATCTACAACCGTAGCGGCCGTCCCATCTATAACGTAGCCCCGATTGTCACCTGCGATAATGAGCGGATTCGCATTTCATCTACCGCAACGATCTCGTGCATCCGCAGTGGTCAGGGCATCCGTTACCGCTGTGTCGTCAATGCAAAGCGCAAACTACGTTCCGGAGTCACCACATTCCGCATAGGATTTGCCCAGAAAGGCTACACCACCGACCCCTCGAAATCTTTCAAAATCCGCACGTCCGGCACTTACCTCGGCCGTCGTTGATTCCTGATATTTCGGAAACCGGACACGCATCCTTCCGCATTTCGGGAACGCAACCGCGTGTTTCGAAGATAAGCGATGGCGTGTATCGAGGAGTACAATCGCGTGTTTCGTGGAAAAGTCATCGCGCATGCCGAAAGAGTTATCACGTGTTTCGAGGAGTATTCAATGGATATTATCTGAAATGTCCTTGTGGCTTAGGTGTGATTCTGTCGTAATTCGTATATGAGTTTGTCGCAATCCACCTAAGATTATACTTTCCTTCGCCTATATCTTGGCGTATACCCCCGTAGCAAACCTTTGGTTTTTCCATTGCAAACCTTTGGCCTTTCCATTGCAAACCTTTGGTCTTTCCGTTGCAAACCTTTGGTCTTTCCATTGCAAACCTTTGGTCTTTCCATTGCAAACCTTTGGTTTTTCCATTGCAAACCATTGCACTTCTGGGTGTAAACCTTTGAGGATTTCCTTACATCATTCATCGTTACCAAAACAATCTACAAAAATATTCAACTATGAAACCAACACTTTTCCTCCTTGCTGCAGGTATGGGCAGCCGTTATGGCGGTCTTAAGCAGTTAGACACTCTCGGCCCTCAGGGACAAAGCATCATGGATTACAGCATTTATGACGCAATCGAGGCCGGATTCGGCAAGATTGTATGGGTAATCCGCCGTGATTTCGAACAGCAGTTCCGCGAACAGATCCTCGCACGCTACGAAGGTCACGTGCCATGTGACCTATGTTTCCAGGCGCTTGACGCACTTCCTGAGGGATTTTCCGTACCTGAGGGACGCACAAAGCCGTGGGGAACGAACCATGCTGTGATGATGGGAGACGGAATTGTCAATGAACCTTTCGCAGTTCTCAACTGTGATGACTTCTATGACCGCGATGCTTTCAAGGTAATGGCAAAGTTCCTGAGCGATCTTCCCGAGGGTTCTACCGGAAAGTACGCCATGGTAGGTTTCCGTGTCGGCAACACGCTTTCCGAAAGTGGAACAGTTAGCCGCGGCGTTTGCGAGACAAACGATGCCACACATCTGCTTACTGGAGTGGTGGAGCGCACGAAAATCGAGCGTCATGACGGCGTTGTCCAGTATCTTGACGAGAACGATGAGTGGGTAAGCATCCCTGATACTACCCCCGTTTCCATGAATTTCTGGGGATTTACTCCCGACTATTTCCAGCATAGCAAGGAATATTTCAAGCAATTCCTCGCTGATCCCAAGAACCAAACCAACCTCAAAAGCGAGTTTTTCATCCCACTTATGGTCGACCATCTCATTAAGACCGGGGCTGCAACCTGCGAGGTTCTCGACACCACAAGCAAGTGGTTCGGTGTGACATATCCCGAGGACCGTCCTGAGGTAGTGGCAAAATTGGCCGCACTTCACGAGGCTGGACAGTATCCTTCTGAAATGTTCTAATACATTTTCTCCGGTATCGGCAGGGAAATCACCGCGAAATGATGGTGCCGACGGCGCACATCCGATGGGAAATCCCTGTCTTTGCCGCTGCTATCTAATGAGCGGAATACCAAAAACATCAAAGCCTCGTATGGAATGGATAGATTCTATGCGAGGCTTTACCATGATTCTTGTGGTGGCATACCACGTCAGCATGATGGGATATGGCGAAAATCCTAAGGATTCGTCGTATCTTAGCCTCTGTGTGCTCTTTCGTATGCCACTCTTTTTCTTTATCAGTGGCTTCTTTGCCTACGGTTCCCGTACCCTTTGGAACCTGAGAACGCTGGGCAATTCGTTGTGGAAAAAGATACGGATACAGGTCATTCCCACCGTCATCTTCTTCTCTCTCTTTATCATAATGTTGCATCGCAGCAGTTGGGACGAGGCGGTTTCCCTGCTCCAGCGCGACACAAAAGGAGGATATTGGTTTACGATTGTCCTCCTTCAGATGTTCATCATCTACTACCTTTTCGCGTATATCGAGCACTTTTTCACCGAACGTCTGGAGCGTTTGCGCCTGCGTTGGCTACCCATAACGCTGCTATGGTTGGGAGCATTGTCGGTATATGCCACCTGGTACATGCCTTCATGGTTCCATTATCAGAAGCAGGAATGGCTACAATGGTCCAGTGTCAGCCAGGTCATCATCTTCTTCCATTTTTTCGTTGCCGGAAACATCGTACACCGTTATTGGGAGCGTTTCCAGCGTCTTTTCGACACATCGTGGTTCGCCCCTTTGGTCATGACGATTGCCATCGTGGCGGTTTGCGAGCATTTCCGCTGGCATGAACTGCGGCGACAGTGGGCAAATCTTCCGCGAACCTTTGCCATGTACACCCTGATGCTCACGGTCATCCTCGTCTTCCGCCACTATGCTTCGGTCTTCAGCAGCCGTACTTTGGCGGGCAGAACGCTGCAATACATTGGTGTACGCACGCTCGATGTCTATCTCCTCCACTTCCTTTTCATCGTCAATATCCCGATGCTCGGTCCATGGATCAAGGCATGCCGACCGAATTTTGTCCTCGATCTTACCGCCTCTCTTGCGGGAGCGGCGCTGGTGGTGGCGGTGTGTCTGGCTGCAAGTGCCGTCCTTCGCATATCGCCTTTCTTCAGACGCCATCTGTTCGGACGCTCCTAATCCAGGTAATGTCCGGATATTCCCGAAGGAAACCTTTGCAGTCCCCTATCCGCATCCCTAAGAATTTAGCCCCGATTACTGCGATTTCCCGAAGGAAACCTTTGCAGTTTCCTATCCGCATCCCTAAGAATTTAGCCCCGATTACTGCGATTTCTTGAAGGAAACCATAGGGATATCCCTTGTAAATTATTGGAAATTAAATCAAAATACAATGAAACCAATTCTCATCACCTCCATGTTGCTGGCCTCCGCCTTCGCCCCTTTCCATGCCTCGGCGCAGAGCAGCAACTATGCCAACTCCGCAAAAGAATACTGGCTGAACGTTGATAAGAATCGCGTTGGCGCAGTCGTTCCCTCCCATGCTTCGTTCTTCCCCTTCGAAAGTGCGGAGAAAGCCCTCGAAAACGACAAGAAGGCTTCGGAACGTTACCTGTCTCTCGAAGGAAAATGGAAGTTCCATTTCACCCGTCACCACAATCTTCGCCCCCAGGGCTTTGAGGCTCCGGGCTACGACGACAGCGAATGGGGGGAGTTTCCTGTTCCTGCACTCTTCGAACTCAACGGATTTGGCGAGCCCATCTACAAGAATATCGGCTATGCCTGGGCGACACAGTTCAAGAACAATCCCCCGTTTGTTGAGGAAAAGAACAATTTTACGGGTTCCTATCGCCGCACCTTCGACATCCCCGAATCCTGGCGTGGCGAGCAGGTGATCATGCACATCGGTTCCGCAACCTCCAATGTTGAGGTCTGGGTCAATGGCAAATGGGTAGGATATGCCGAAGATGCCAAGGACGCAGCCGAGTTCGATCTCACCCGATTCATCAAGCCCGGACAGAAGAACCTCATCACTATGCAGGTCATGCGTTGGTGCGACGGCTCCTATTTTGAGGACCAAGACTTCTGGCGCTTCACAGGTATTGCACGCGAATGCTATATGTATGCCCGTCCGACATCCCATATCAGCGACATCAACATCACGCCCGACCTTGACAAGGACTACCGCAATGCCACCCTCAACATTGCACTTGCCACGGCAAACGCCAAAGGTCAGCGTGCCGAATTCCGTCTTACCGACGCCAAAGGCCAGACTGTGAAGGAAGAAGTCCTGACCGTTCCCGCCGATGGTCGCGCGGTTGCGGCTTGGAATGTGGAGAATCCCGCAAAATGGACGGCAGAAACGCCCAATCTCTACACCCTTCAAGCCACGTTGTACGACAAAAAGGGCAACGTTCTCCAAAGCACCACCCAGAAAGTGGGCTTCAGAAAGGTGGAAATCAAGGATGCCCAACTTCTTGTCAACGGACAACCCATCCTGATCAAGGGAACTGACCGCCACGAACTCGACCCCGACGGAGGATATGTTGTCAGTGTTGAGCGCATGAAGCAGGACATCCGCATCATGAAAGAGCACAACATCAATGCTGTACGTACGTCGCATTACCCCAACGACCCCCGTTGGTACGACCTCTGCGACGAGATGGGTATCTACGTCCTTTCCGAGTCTAACATCGAAACCCACGGCATGGGCTATGACGAAGAGTCGCTTGCCAAGCATCCGGAGTTCCTGCTTCCCCACCTCGAACGCAACGAAAACAACGTCGCCATCAACAGAAACCATCCCTCAGTCATTATCTGGAGCCTTGGAAACGAGGCAGGTTATGGCGTGAACTTCGACAAGGCCTACGACCTGGTGAAGAAGATGGATGCCTCGCGCCCCGTACATTACGAGCGTGCCGGCGACGGTTATGCCACCGACATCATGTGCCCCATGTATGCCAGTGTCGACTGGTGCCGTTCCTACTGCCGCTCCGAGAAGGCGAACCGTCCGCTCATCCAGTGCGAATATGCCCACGCCATGGGTAATTCCATGGGTGGTTTCAAGGAATACTGGGACGCTGTCCGCGAGGAACCCCTCTATCAGGGCGGATTTATATGGGACTTCGTCGACCAGGCCATCCGCAGCACCAGCAAGGACGGCAACGAAATCTTTGCCTATGGTGGCGATTTCGGACGCTATCCCGCCTCCGACCACAACTTCAACTGCAATGGTTTCATCGCCGCTGACCGCACTCCTCATCCCTCGGCTGCGGAAGTGAAGTATTATTATCAGAATGTCTGGACCACTCCCGACGTAAAGAAGGGCAGCGTAGACGTGTTCAATGAGCAGTTCTTCGCCACTCTCGACAACGTAGTCCTCCATTGGGAAGTGCGCAGGAACGGGCAGACCGTGGCATCGGGTGCCGAGACTGGCATCAGCGTTCCCGCACAGGGCCATCAGCAAGTGGCGCTCCGTGGATTCGAAATGCCGAAGCAGAACGACGGCGAATACACCCTCGTCGTACGCTATCTCGTGACCTCCGACCCAGTTCTTGCCGCTGGTCATGTGCTCGCCGAGCAGGAATTCACCCTCAATGACTATACCTTCCCCACCGTCGAAGCCCTCTCTGCCGCTGCCGACACCAAGGTTGCCGTCGGAAAGGACGAACAATTGGCTTGCATTCAGTTGAAGTCTGACCGCATGGAGGTGACTTTCAACCGCCATACAGGCTGGATTGACTACCTCGATGTGGATGGTAAACCCATGTTTGCCGATGGTTTTAGCCTCAAACCCGACTTCTGGCGTGCCATGACTGACAATGATTCCGGCGCAGATCTCGGAAGACGCTTCAAGGCTTGGAAGAACCCGACGATGAAACTCCAGAAACTTGAGGACGGAGAGGACGGCAAAAACCGCACCGTCACTGCGGTGTATGATATGCCCGAACTCGAGGCTACCCTCACGTTGAACTATGTTCTGACGCCCGAAAACCGCCTCCTTGTCACCCAAAGCCTCGACACCCATGCCAAGGATGCCAATAAGATGCCTCATCTTTTCCGCTTCGGAATGCAACTGGTTATGCCCGGAACCTACAGCAATGTGGAGTACTATGGCCGCGGACCTTTGGAGAATTACTGCGACCGTCACACGAGTCAGTTCCTCGGACACTTTGTACAACCCGTCGCAGAACAGTACTGGCACGGCTATGTTCGTCCGCAGGAGAGCGGTAACCACTACGATGTCCGCACCTGGAGTGTCGAGACTCCCGGAGGCTTTGGTCTGACCTTCCGTGGTACGACTCCGCTGGAATGCTCCACCATCCCCTATCTCTATGAGGACATCGACGGCAGTCCCGTCAAGGAGGATCACCAGTATCACAATGGCGACCTCAAGCCCCGCGACCTCAGCGTGGTGCACATTGCCCACAAGCAGATGGGACTCGGTTGCGAAAACAGTTGGGGTGCATGGCCTCTGAAGCCCTATCTGTTGCCTTATGCCAACTATTCTTATACCTTCGCCATTGAAATTGCCGATTGAATCTTCCGTCCGACGACTGCCGTCTGGCAATCGTCCATCGTGAAAGAACCATAGAAAATGCCGCGTTTGTCCGTCATGGGCAGGCGCGGCATTCTTTTTTCTGCATACGGGGAGCGGAATCCTCCCCCTCGTAACTTCCCGCGTTTTCCCACAAAACGCTTCAGTATTCTTTGTGTCCTCCAAGCCTATCTCCGTCATAATGCGTTTACTTTCGCAGTACAGTCCACTTGTTTTCCTTGTACGCTTTAATCGTTTCTTCCACAAAACGCTTCAGTATTCTTTCTATCCTCCAACCCTATCTCCGTCATAATGCGTTTACCTTCGCAGTACAGTCCGTTCGTTTTCCTTGTACATTTCGTTCATTTCCCCCCTGCCATCCCATCGTTCCTTGCGTAAAAGTCAGCCACCGCTTTCTAATCCTCCTCGCACGGCTTTTGCACATGCTTCGAAATGCCCTGTGGGGAATCCTGAAAAACGCGATGAAAACCACGGAGGTTTTCAGCATGAAGTGCCGCATTTTGCAGTCGAAAGTTCCGCATTTTTTCCTGCAAACATCCGCACTTTTCTCAGCACACCTTCAATGCCTTTTTCTGCGACATTTGCCCCCTCTTCGCGACATCCAAAACCTTCGTTTCCCCGATTCCAAGCCGTTTCGGGCAAATCCTCCGCCGTTTTCTCCTGTCTCACCATGGCATGACCTTTTTTGTGCTGAACTTGCAATGGCGGTTTTCGAATCATCCCACGGGCGGATGGCATCCCCTTTCACCCGTTTCGCCCAAGTTCCCTTCCTGATGCTCGGAGGTGAAGGGTTCGGACTATGGTGTGGCAGGTCTTCTTTTCCTCCGCGTCTTGTTAATTCCTTCCGCAATTTGCGACGGTGTTTTTGATAAAACGTAAATTGATGTTTTGTTAATTTGTGTTATGATACCTTGTAAAAACAGAAGGTTTCAAGGAATTGACGTTTTGGCATATCGTTAATTTACGATATGCGGATTTCAGTTTTCTATGACGATGCTTTGCAACAGGTATAAAAGGCGTTTGCAACAGGTATAAAAAGTGTTTGCAAAAGGCATGAAAAAGTCCCCGCCGACATGATGGTGATGTCGGCGGGGACGCTTGTCGGTGTGCGTCGGAAAGGTCGGGAAGTGCGTCATCGCGCCATGGCGTAGACGGCGGTTTCCGCTGAATCTTCGGCCTTTCTAAGCGGCAGGTATTGAAGTCCTGGCGTTATTTCTTGGGAATCCGCTTGAGGGTTTCAAGCACGAAGTTGTAGTATTTGCCGACAGAGTCGATGAGCAGACGCTCGTCGGGGGTGTGGGGCGAGCGGAGTGTGGGGCCGAAACTTACGACATCCATGCCAGGACAATGGCTGAGGATGACGCTACATTCAAGTCCTGCGTGGCAAACCTGCACATGTGCCTCCTCGTTGAACAACTCTTTGTAGACATTTCGCATAAGTTCTACGATCGGACTTTCGGGGCTGGGCTGCCAAGCAGGGTATGCTCCGTCGAATTCCACCTTCATTCCTGCCAGGGCGAACGCGGCTTCGATGGTGTCGCAGCAGCATTGTCGCTGGCTGTCGCTGGACGAGCGCACGAGGTCTTTGAAGAATGCCTTGCCGTTGCCAATCTCCACGATGGCAAGGTTGGCGGAAGTCTCCACAATGGTGGGGAGATGGGGGATGAAACGCAGCACACCGTTGTGGCAGGCCATGAGGGCTCCGACGAGAGCGTCCTGCACTTCCTCGGGAACAAGTTCAGCAGGCATCTCGGTGGGTGCGGCATTGAGGCTGAGGGCGTGCTCGATGTAGCCGTATTCATCGCGGAGGGTTTCAGCCCATTCGCCGTTTACGGTGTCGCAGAATTCGGCAACATTCTGTGCGGGAAGGGTAAGAACCACCTCGCAGTGCCGTGGAATGGCGTTGCGCATGTTGCCTCCGCACCATGTTGACAGGCGTCCGGCAAAGTTGACGATGGCATCTTCCACGATGCGTGCCATACATTTGTTGGCGTTGGCGCGGCCTTCGTTGATTTCCAGTCCGGAGTGTCCGCCACGGAGTCCGGTGAGAACCACCTTTACTGCGGCGTCGCCTTCCTCGACCTCCACGGGTTTGTACTCCAATTCTGCGGTAAGGTTGATGCCGCCTGCGCTACCTGTCACCATCTCACCGTGAGTCTCGTTGTCGAGATTCAGGAGGATTTCGCCCTTCAGCAGCCCGTCTTCCATGTTGTTTACGCCGTACATGGTGGTCTCTTCGTCGGTGGTGATGAACGCCTCGAGCGGACCATGGGGCAGGGTGTTGTCCTCGAAGATGGCCATGATGGTGGCAACTGCCATGCCATCGTCCGCACCAAGTGTGGTGCCGGTCGCCTTTACCCATTCGCCATCAATGCGTGTTACGATGGGATCTGTCTCGAAATTATGCGTAGAGTCCGGAGTCTTCTGGGGCACCATGTCCATGTGTCCCTGGAGAGTGACGCATTTGAGGTCCTCATATCCGGGGGCTGCGGCCTTATACATCAGAATATTGCCTGCCTGATCCATGCGGGCGTCGATGTTTCTTTCGGCAGCCCAGTCAAGAAGGAAGCGCTGAACCTTCTCAAGGTGCCCACTTGGGCGCGGAATTTGCGTGAGAAGGTCGAAGTTATGCCAAATGGCACGGGGTTGAAGTTCTGAAATTGCAGACATAATATGTGGTATTTGGTTATTGATTGACGGTAGTACGGCATCAGGACTGCCGGGTGTCGCCGGCATTTCCCGCGGTGTTTTCAGCATTTTTCGCGGTGTTTTCAGCATTTTCCGTGGTGTTTCCGGCATTTTCTGCAGTGTTTCCAGCAATTTTTACGGCATTTTCAGCATTTTCTACGGCGTTTTCGGGCGGAGTGGTGAACCAAAGCAGGTCGGCCCATCCGATGACGCCGAGGACAGCAATGAGCAAAGTCTGGATGGTGTGCACCAAAAGGGCAAAGAGAATGGCGGGGGCTTCGGCGACACCATAGAGAATCAGCATCGTCTTCACCGCGAAATGCCAGGGGCCGGCGCCGTTGGGAGTGGGCACAAGCACGGCAAACGAGCCCACGCTGAAGATAAGAAGAGCAGGGAGAATGCCGATGTCCGAGGTAAAGGAAAAGGCAAAAAAGGCAATGTAGAAGTGCAGAAAATAGCCAATCCATATACCTATGCTATAAAATATATAGAGAATCGGGTGGCGAAGACGGCGGAGCGATACCAGACCATCCCAAAATCCCTGCAGCCGGACGCGCGTTTGCTTGAGCAACCTCAGACGAAAGAGTACGTAAATGGCGAAACCAATGCCGAAAACAGCGCAGAGAATGGTGACCCACCATCCCGTTGTCGTAAACCGACCTACGAGGGCGTGGGCATCAAATCCCGTCGTTCGCAGAAAAACCATGAACTGTGGCAACTGGCTTACAAAGGAAAAGAGGGCAAGAAGCAACATCAGGATGCTGTCGACCACGCGTTCGCTGACGACGGTGCCGAGGGATTTCGAGAAGGAAACCCCGGCAAAGCGCTTCAACATGCCGCAGCGTGCCACCTCACCGACGCGGGGAATGACGAGACTTGCCGCATAACTGACGTAAATGACATTGTTGGCCGTGCGGACGGACATCGTCTCGCCCAACGGTTTCAGCGCCATGCGCCACCGGAGGGAGCGGAACACTAAGGGCACGATACCGAAGAGCAGACTCAGCGACATCCACCACCAGTTGAGGCTGGAGCAGCCTTCCTGGAAAAGATGTCTGACGTCTGTCCCGCGGTACATCCACCATAGGATGCCGGCCATCAGCACAAATGGAGCAAGTATCTTGAGAAAATAAAGAAACTTCTTCACGGATTCATGGAAAATGTTTACTTTTGCGGTCGCAAAAATACGACATTTTTTTATTTATATGGAATATGTTAGGCCAAAAAAGCGCCTTGGTCAGCACTTTTTGCGGGATTTACGTATAGCGGAAGCCATTGCCGATACCGTAGATGCCGCACCTGAATTGCCAATTCTTGAGGTCGGACCGGGCATGGGAGTCCTTACTCAGTACCTCGCACGCAAGGGTCGCGAACTGAGAGTTGTGGAGATTGACCGCGAAAGTGTGGAATATCTCCGCGAGAATTTCGACGCTTTCGGGAGCGATGACAGCATCATCGGTGCCGATTTCCTGAAGATGGACCTCAGCAAGACGTTCAACGGCCGCCAATTTGTCCTTACTGGCAATTATCCGTACAACATTTCGTCGCAGATTTTCTTTAAGATGCTCGACTTTAAGGAGTACATTCCATGTTGTACTGGCATGATTCAGCGCGAGGTGGCGGAACGTCTGGCGGCAAAGCCCGGCACTAAGGCTTTCGGAATACTGACCGTGCTGGTGCAACTGTGGTACGATGTGGAGTATCTCTTCACGGTTCCACCCGGAGTGTTCAACCCTCCGCCAAAAGTCCAGAGCGCCGTCGTGAGAATGACCCGCAATTCGACCACCGATCCGGGCTGCGATACCGCTCTGCTCACGCGTATCGTGAAGCAAGCTTTCCAACAACGGCGCAAAATGCTCCGTGGAAGTCTGCGCGGAATGATGCCCGAAAACCACGAATTTGCAACAAAACGTCCTGAACAACTCAGTGTGACGGACTTCATCCGCCTTACAAACGACATCGCATCCCGACTATGATAGCCCTGAAAACCCCGTCTCTCCTTCCCGGCCTCCGGTTTCCCGCGCTCCTTCTGCTGCTCTTTGCCACTTGTTGTGCCGTGCCCGCCTCCGCCGACAGCGTGGAACCGCTCCTCGACGGTTGGGTTCGTCACCAGTCAGCCCCATTCAACAACCGCTGTCCGCAGTGGATTGAGAAGGGAGTGCCGAGTGGCAACCGTTGTCTTGTGGGATGTGTGGCGACGGCTTTGGAGACCATCGTCTCGTATTACGGACGTGAGATCACCCTTCAGCAGAAACTTGAAGGTTGGTCAACGTCAAATTACACCGTAGAGTCCCTTCCCGCCGGCACCGTCATCGACGCTTCCGCCATTCTTCCCGACTATGGCGACGGCACAGCACAGAGCATCGGATGCGACGAGGCGGAATATCGGCATGCCGTCGACGAGGTGGCGAAACTCTCTTTGGCGTGTGGGCTGATGGCAAAGATGAACTATGGCGTCAGCGAAAGCGGAGCCGACGCGCAGAATCTTGTGGAGCCCCTCAAGGAAGTCTTTGGATGGAAGACGGCAATGTTCCTCGATTCCTACAATTATTCCCCAGAACAGTGGGTGGAACTCCTGAAAAACGAGTTGAAAGCAGGGCATCCTATCCTCTATACAGGGTACACTATGAACATTGCAGGGCACGCTTTCGTCATAGATGGCTATGATTCCGACGGAAAGTTCCATGTAAATTGGGGATATGGCGGCGCTTACGACGGAAACTACTATGATATTCTCGGATTAAGCGCCTTTGAGAACCCGAAAGATCCGACGTCTTTGGGAATTATGCAGGGCTTTTTCTGCAATCATCAGGCAATTATCCTCTGTCCAGACGAGGTTGACACCAGTTTTGCGGAAGATTTGCAGCCAAGGACGGGATTTGAGATTGCCGTTGACGACATTGAGGTGGACGATGTGTTGCCGGTGAGCAAATATGTTCCGGTAAAAATCACCCTCCGCAACGTTTCCGACCAGCGGATAACCTCGCCTTTCGAGATTTTCACCAATGCTTCGACCGACACCGAGCCGTTCCGGCAGGGTGACTATGGCGCGCTTTTCGGCGTAACCATGGACCCTGGAGAGGTGCAGACCATCACTGTACACTGCAAATTCTCCAATACGGGTAAGCGAACGTTGCGGCTTTCGCCCGACGACGTCAATATTTTCGGCAACAAGTCCGTCACTTTCCGTTCGGCGCCAACCGACAAACTCTCTTTCGGTGCCATAGAATTCACGGGAAACACCGAATCCGCCACCTTCAACATCCCCGTAAAGAACGAGGGAAGCGAGGTCAGCGGAAGCAGAGTGGTGTACTCTCTCTTCCCGGGAACGGAAAAAAAGACGGATACCGACTGGAGACACTACGACTATGTCTACATCGCCCCCGGCGAAACGGAGTGGTTGAACGTCACCTTCAAGGAACTTGAACCGCACGCCGACTACATTTTCGCCCTCAGATGGCCGTGGATTATCTATGCGGAATACCCGTTCAACCTGACTCCCTCCACGGGAATCGATGCCGTAATGCCGCAGACTGACGACGACAATTCCTATTACGACTTCCTCGGACGCGGCGTCCGTCGCGAAAAGGGCGGCCTGCTCATCCATAACGGCCGCAAGATCCTGCAGCCACGCTGATGTCTTTCCGTGCTGAGGTGCCGTAGCCCTCTTCATAGGGTGCCGTAGCCCTCTTCACAGGGTGCCATAGCCCTCTTCACAGGGTGCCGAGGATTCTTGTAGAAAGTGCCGCATTTTCCTTCAAGAAGTTCCGCACTTTTCCATAGAAAGTTCCGATGTTTCTTGCAGAAAGTTCCGTACTTTTTTTGCGTGAAACACCGCGGTTTCCCTAATTAAATTCTATAATAAATGCTCTATAAAGCCACATTGCAATCGGAGTTGCGCAGCGTCACCGCCGACGGACTTCGCGACAAGATAGCGCATACCGCCCAAGCCATCGTCTCAATCCGCGACGATGGGGATTGGAATGTGAGGTACTTCGACCCGGAAAACCACGGCGAGACCGTTCTCGGAGGCACGCCTTCAAGGATTTTCCTCCGACGTTCCGGGCAGGTGGACAGCCGAATGACCTTCGAAGTGTCGAAGATGACGGACGCTTTCTACCGCACTCCGGCGGGAATCATCGACATTTCGGTACGCACGCACCGCTTTTCGTGTGAATATGATGCGGAGGGCGGAAGGCTGACACTCGATTACGACCTCCACATCGCCGGCGAATTCGTCGGGAAGAACAGCCTTATGCTGCGCTGGAAACGGAACGGGTGACCGGTTCCCGTCGCACGAAATGATGTTTTTTTCAGAAAAATCCCCACCGTTTTTCTGAATTCCTATTCTTTTATTTTTAATACTTATGCGACTGAAAGCCAGACATATCCTGAAATTCTTCGGTGCCTTGATACTGGTACCGCTGATTTTGGTGTGTCTGCTCTGCGTGTTGATCTACCTGCCGCCCGTACAACGTTGGGCCATCAACAAGGTAGGCGGGGAGATGTCGCAGACATTGGGGATGAAGGTGAGCGTGGAATCCGTGGCGATAACCCCGTTTTTTGATTTGAAGGCCGGAGGTCTTGCGGCCGTTGACCAGGATGGCGACACGCTGATTCACGCCTCCGCGTTGCAGTTCCGCGTACCTTTGCAGCCCCTTTTCGGCGCACAGGCCGACATAAAGTCCTTCGAACTCTCTGGCACACGCCTGCACACCAAGTCGCTGATTTCCGATTGTGCCATCGACGGTGTCGTGGAAAGCCTTGTGGCGGATGTGGAAGGTGTGGCGTGGGAGCGCCAGACTGTCGATGTCCGACATGCGACGTTGGAGGGTGCCGACCTCAATGTTGTGCTTACGGACACGGCGGCAAAGGACAGCGTTTCGCAGCCTGTAATGTGGAAGATCGTCGCGCGCGATGCCCGAATCAACCGTTCACATTTGAAGATTCTTTTGCCTGCTGACTCTCTTCAGAGCCGGCTTTTTGTCGATGCGCGCCTTGCCGGTGCCCATCTCAAGCGGGGCGTTTTCAATCTTGGTACCGCTGTTTATGAGGCCGGACACGTAGGATTGGACCGTTGCGACCTGACGCTCGGTACATTTGCGCGGATGAAGGCGGACACGATTGCTGCTGTCTCGCGCTTTTCCACGGCAATCGACTCCCTCCGTTGCGATGAAAAGATGCAGGTCTGCGCCCTTCTCCGCACGTTGGCGTTGCACGAGGACGTCTATGGTGTGGACGTTTCCGATGCCCATGGCGCCATTTCCCTCGACACCCTCGGCATCCGCCTGCCAGACCTCGCCCTTCTCACCCCCAATTCGCGCATCGATGCGGTGGCATCGGTGGATTGGAGTGCCTTGGAGGCCCGTGGAAACGGCCGGATGTCGCTGTCGTTGCAGGCCCGTCTCGGGCGTCCCGATGTGGCGGAAGTCACGAAAATGCTTGTCAGGAAGGGCATGGCCGATGCCGCTTTGCTGAGGTCTTCCGCCGTCGCGCCGTTCCTGAGGGGCGATATTGCGCTCGATGCCGATATCGAGGGCAACCGCCAGCAACTCCATTTCCGGAACATCGACCTGCGGATGGCGCGGATTTTGAGGTTGAAGGCCAGCGGTATCGCCTACGACGATGCCGAACGTCTGCAGGCAAACCTCACGGCAAACGTGGCGGGAGGTCAGGTGTCGGCACGGATGGCGGCCGATCGTCCGCGTGAAAAATACAGCCTCCGGGGCTCCGTTGCCGCGTTCCCCGTGTCGCGGTTTGTGCCCTCCGCCCCCGTCGGTCCCCTCACCTGCCGCTTCGATGTTTCGGGAAACGGCTTCGATTTCACCGCACCCCAAACCGCTTTCCAGGCCGCACTCGATGCCGAACACCTCGATGCCGCCGGCTATCCCTTGGATTCCCTACGCCTTTCCGCCACGCTCTCCCAGGGAAAGGGCCGCGCCCTGCTCGATGTGGCAAGCCCCATTGGCGGTGTCAGTGCCGATGTCCGCGCCATCGTCGACAGCGTTTACAACGTGGAAGCAACGGTCATTGGCGACGAAATCGACCTCCAACAGTTGGCGAATACGGAGAAACTGCTGAAACTCCACACCATGTTGAGCCTGAAAGGCCGTGCCAGCAAGGACTTCAATGCCTTTGAAATCGACGGAAACATCGTGGACAATTACCTGACGTCCGAGACACGCTCCGCCATGTTCCGCGACATTTCCTTCGCCGCATCCTCGTCTTCCACCGCCACCACGGCGAACCTTTCCACCGGCGACCTGCACTTCGACTTCCAGGGTGCCGGCGATTGGCGCCGCTTGTCGGGCGCCGTCAGTCTGTTCGGTCGCGAAATGTCGCGGCAAATGCAGAACCGTAAGTTCGAGAACGACACCCTCCGCCACCTTTTGCCCGTAACCTCCCTGGCATTCCACGCAGGAACGGACAACCCGTTGTCGAAATTTCTGGCGCTGAAAGGCACGAATCTCTCCGGAATAGCCGTACAACTGCAGACCGACAGCGCGAACGGACTACACGGATTGGCGACGATGGGCACCGTAACCACGGAGGCGCTCCAACTCGACACCGTATCCTGTGTGGTGACACATGACGATGACGGACTGAATTTCCTCACCACATTCCATAATTTCCGTAAGAGCAATCCCCATCGTTTTACGGCACAACTCAACGCGCATATCCGTGAGGAGGAGGCCCTGGCATCGCTCCTCTTCACCGATGAGGCGGGCCGCACGGGTATAGACCTTGCACTTCGGGGCGAGTTGATGGGCGACGACGAGGGCGTGCGTTTCAGTATCCGCCCCGAAAATCCGACCATTGCCTATCATTCCTTCACCGTCAACGACGACAATGGCGTCAGCATCAACCGCAAAGGTATGATAAACGCCAACGTGCAACTTGTCGACAGCATGGGAATGGGCCTTGCCATTTATAGCGTTCCTGCCGATGAGACGCAGAACGACATCACACTTTCCCTCACTTCCATCGACCTTTCGGCACTCTGCGACGTGCTGCCTTACATGCCAAGATTGGAAGGCGTGGCGGAGGGTGACGTACACGTGACCGAGGAGCACGGCGATTCGCTCGGATTGTCCGCCATGGCCACCGTCAACGTCCGTGATTTGACCTACGAAGGCCAACGCATCGGCAACGTGGGTGCGGAAATCATCTATCTTCCCAAGGCTGGCGGCGAGCATTATGCCGATGCCTTCATCAATTTCGACGGCAAGGATGTGGGAACATGTTCGGTAGTCTACAACGACCGTGACGGACATTATCAGGGAAACGCCAATCTTGACGGCTTCCCCCTCGAACCTCTCAACGCTTTTCTGGCGGACACCGGCTTCGGACTCCGCGGATTCGTGGCGGGCGACTTTGCACTTGAAGGCACAGACAGCAAACCCCGGCTCAGCGGAACCCTCGACCTCAACGAGGCACATCTGTACAGTCCGGTCTACGGCATCGACTTCCTGATGGACGAACGCCCCATCACCTTTGCCGATTCGCGGCTGAATTTCGCGGATTACCTCCTGACGTCTGGAAAGACGTCGCTGAAACTGAATGGAAACATCGATATTGCCGACCTCGAAAACATACTCCTCGACTTCGATTTACGCGCCACCGACTTTGAGGTCATCAACAGCGAGCGGCAGAAAACATCGCTGATCTACGGAAAGGTGCTGGCGGATTTCAACGGTACCGCCCGAGGTTCGCTCACAAACCTCAGTGTCCGCGGCGACATAGGTCTGCTTGCCGGCACCGATGCCACGTATATTCTCGCCGACTCTCCCCTTACCGTCGAGGACCGTTTGTCGGACCTTGTCACCTTTACCAGTTTTGAAGACACCACCTATGTGCCGGAACCTGAGGTGGCGACTACGGGAATGAGCATCGACATGTCCTTTGGAATCCACATCGACCAGGGCGCAAAGTTCCATTGTTTGCTGTCGCGCAATGGCGAAAGTTACGTCGATCTGCGCGGAGGAGGCGACCTTACCCTGCGCATGACGCAGCAGGGTGTGACACGTTTGACGGGACGTTACACCATCGAGGAGGGCGAGATGAACTACGAATTGCCGGTGATTCCCCTCAAAACCTTCCAGTTGGAGCAGGGAAGTTACGCCGAATTTACCGGCGATATGCTGAATCCTACCCTCTCCATTCGCGCGGTTGAGAAGACGCGGGCCGTGGTGACGGAGAACGATGTGCAGCGGAAAGTGAACTTCAACGTCGGAGTGGAGATATCGAGAACGCTGCAAGATATGGGGCTGGCATTTACCATTGAGGCCCCCGAAGACCTGAGTGTCCAGAACGAATTGATGTCGATGAGTGCCGAAGACCGCAACAAGACGGCGGTGGCACTTCTGACCACCGGCATGTATGTGACGGACAATCTGACCTCGGGCATCAAGGCTTCGAACGCCCTGAACGCCTTCCTGCAAAGCGAAATCCAGAACATTGCCGGAAAAGCATTGTCCACCATCGATGTAAGTTTTGGTCTGGAGAACGGAACTTCGGAAACCGGTGCCGCAACGACCGACTATTCCTTCCAGTTTTCCAAGCGTTTCCTCGACGACCGCATCAGTGTGAAGATTGGCGGAAGCGTGCAGTCCGGTGCCGATGCCCAGAACTCCGCGGCATCGTTCATTGACAATATCAGTCTGGAATACCGTCTCGACAAGAGCGGGACCCGCTATGTCCGCATTTTCTACGACCGTGCGGCACACGATCCGTTGGAAGGCACGATGATGAAGACCGGTGCCGGTCTCGTCCTCCGCCGCAAGACCGACCGCCTGGGCGAACTTTTCCTCTTCCGACGTCGGAAGTAAGCCCTTCACCTCCTTGCTCTCCTTACTTACGTTTATGCGTGGTTCCGCCATCATATATCCGCAGTTCAGCCTCATTATTTTTGTGTTTCCTTTTTTGTTCCCGCAGTTTCCCCATCATACACCCATAATTTCTTCATCAAACGTCCATAGTTTCCCCATCATACGTCCATAGTTCCTCCTTTATATATGCGTAGTTTCACCATCATCCTGCTTATGCTTGCCGTCCTTATCCTGGGAGGTTGCTCGACGACGGAAAAGATTTCCGACGGCGAACAACTGTATCTGGGCATCAAGAGTACGGCATATCATCGCGAGGCCGCTGAGGAAAAGGACAAGACTGCGCAGGTTGCCTACCAGACTGCCAAAGAAGAGGTGGACGCCGCTTTGGCCTATGCCCCCAACGGCTCGCTCTTTGGCAGTTCGTCCATCACGCAACCTTTCAAACTGCGGCTGAGAATCTACAACCGTTATGCCGACAGCGAGAGCCGGTTTGGCCGCTGGATGTTCAAACATTTCAGCGAACCTCCGGTGCTGATTTCCACAGTTGTACCCGAAACCCGCGTGAAGGTGGCGGGCAACACCCTGCGAAATTATGGTTTTTTCCGGGGTAGTGTGGGGTATAGTGTCGTGGAAACCTCCCATCCGAAGAAGGCTCGTCTTGCCTATGACGTGCATACCGGTCCCCTTTTTACCCTTGATAGTGTGGAATACCGCAGTTTCGGCACCGGTCCCGATTCCATCTTTGCCGTCCATTCTGCGGAGCGCCTCCTCCGGCGCGGCATGCCTTTCAGCGTCATCTCCCTCAATGCCGAGCAGGAACGTCTGGGAAATCTCCTCCGCGAGAACGGATATTTCTATTGGAATCCCGCCTATGCCACCTTCCAGGCCGACACTTTGATGCAGCCGGGCAAGGTGCAGTTGCGCGTTTTGCCGCGTGGCGAGGTGGAAACCGCCGCACGCCGACCCTGGTACATCGGACACACCTATATAAATATCGGAGGTTCTGCCGACAAGAGCGATTCCCTCGACCTTGAACCGCGGAGCATGAAGCGGCGTGGCACGACCTATTTGTGGAAAGGCGCGGAGGAAATCCCCCTGAAACCCCGTCTGTGGCGTTCCGCCATCCTGCATCGTCCGGGACATCTTTACACGCTTTCCGACCAGAAGAACACGGTTTCCAAACTCTCGGCTATGGGAATCCTCTCGTCAATCGACATCAATTACGTCCCACACGACAGCATTCCCGGCTGCGACACCCTTGATGTCTACATCAATGCGCGGCTTGGCAAGCCCTATGATTCGTCGTTCGAGGTGAATGCTACGCTGAAATCGAACCAACAGATTGGTCCTGGCGTGAAATATGAACTTGCAAAACGCAACGCCTTCCGAGGTGGCGAGACCGTAGCATGGAACATTTTCGGAAGTTATGAGTGGCAACTGGGCCGACATCGCAAAGGTGGCAACAGCATGCTCAACAGTTTCGAGGTCGGTTCGGCGTTGAATTTCGAGATTCCACGCTTTGTCTTCCCCTTCGTTTCCAAACGTCGTCTGCGCTTTCCTGCGACCACGCGCTTCGAGGTTGAGGCGAATATGAAGAACCGTTCCGGATTTTTCCGTATGCTCGACTTCGGTGGCAGTGTGGTTTATGCCTGGCAACCGCGTGCCGTTTCCGCAGGAAGTGCCGGAAAAGTCCAACATGAATGGACGTTGATTGACCTGAGTTATTACAAATTGCTCAGCACTACCGCCACGTTCGACTCCATCAGTCAGGCAAATCCTGCCATCTATGCCACGACGCGCAACGTCTTTGTCCCCTCCATGAGTTATGTTTTCACCTATTCACCTCCCGCCCGCCAGCAGCGTTCGCTGTGGTTTCAGGGTACGGTTAAGGAGGCGGGCAACATCTTCGACGGCATTCACTGCCTCGTTTATCCGCATCACGACAAGAATATGCCGCGAAGAATCTTCGGAAGCCGCTTCGCACAGTTCGTGAAAGCCACGGCCGAGGTGCATTATACCCATCTTCTCAACCAGCGTTTCAAGGTCGCCACCCGCGCTTTTGCCGGAATTATCTACAATTATGGCGACAATGAGAGCGCGCCCTACGCCGAACAGTTCTACATCGGCGGAGCAAACTCCATCAGAGCCTTTACGGTGAGGACGGCAGGTCCCGGAGGTTACCGCTCGCCGAACAGCAGATATTCCTATATCGACCAGACCGGTGACTTCAAATTGGAGGGGAATGTGGAACTTCGTGCCCATCTTTTCGGCGGACTTCACGGCGCCCTCTTCCTCGATGCCGGCAATGTCTGGCTGATGAAGCGCGACGCCCTGCGCCCCGATGCCGAACTTTCCGCCCGCAACCTCCGTCGCATCGCCCTCGGCACCGGAGCCGGCATCCGCTACGACCTCGACTTTCTCGTCCTGCGCTTTGATGTCGGCATCGGACTTCACGCCCCTTACACCACCAACCGCGGAGGATTCTACAATTTCGAGCGCTTCCGCGATGGCATGGCCTACCATTTTGCCATCGGATATCCCTTCTAAACGCATCGGGAATTCCACAAAATGCCGTTGGAATGGTCTTACGATGCCATCGGATATCCTTTCTTGACGTGATGGATTACCTTTATGATGCCATCGTTAATGCCCATACTCCCTGTCGGAATCCAGCCCGTCGCGCCTTGCCTTGTCCGCCACTCCTCTTTATAATATTACGCGCGGGTAAGCAAATTTCACGCGCGGGTAAGCCGCGATGCTCCGGCAAAAGCGGATGGGGTGAGCGCGGGAGAACGCACGGAATGCCGGGTAAGAGATTCGTTCCGCCGACACGCTCAGAAACGGAATGCCGTAAATCCACTCCGGGTTTTCGGCATTTTTTTTACGGTTTTCAGCGCGCTTTATACGGTTTTCAGCGCCAATTTTGTGGCGCTATCCTGCAAAGTGGCACTAATAATTCGGCATTTTCAGCCCTATATTGGGAGGAAAATGACCGTTTTTGGTGCAAAAAATGTTGAAAATGCTTTGTCGTTTCGGAAAACTGCCGTATTTTTGCACCCGGTTACCGAAATCTTGCTGCCGAAATGGCTCAGTTGGTAGAGCAACGCATTCGTAATGCGTGGGTCGCGGGTTCGAGTCCCGCTTTCGGCTCTCTGAAAAAGTCCGCAGCCCTTTCGGGTCGCGGATTTTTTTATTTCCGGCAATTCTTATGGAGCATGTGGCGCATTCCCACCGCATCTCCCGCCACCCCCAGACAACGGGACAACGGTCCATCAGGTCCTGCGCCCCTATTATTCACCTAAACATCAAATAATGGACGACTATCACGCGGAAACTACGGTTTACCACGTATAGGAAGAAGCCCATTCTGCTCCGTTTTCCCGAGCAAAATCATTCCATTTCCGCAGGCGCTTTCTTCCTATATCTTTTACGGCTTTCCGGCAACGGCATTTCTTTTCCTCCGGCGTTCCGCCCACAATCTGCGCCTCCTGAAAGCCTAATGTGTCTTTCATTCAAAAGGAAGAAACAGCATGCGTACATTCTGGAACTACAACCAGGGACTGCGAACTCTTGAAGATTGGCAGCCCAACTGCTGGGTACAGGTAACTTGTCCCAGCCGCGACGATGAGGAATTTCTGATCAACGACCTGAAAATCCCCGATTATTTCATTGACGACATTCGAGATAAAGACGAGCGTGCCCGTTATGATTACGACGAAGGGTGGACGCTCATCATCCTCCGTATACCTTATGTCAAGGAGGCACAGAGCCGCACTCCCCACACCACCATCCCGTTGGGTATCATCCTCAACAAGGGAGTCTGCATCACCGTCTGCAACTATGAGACGAACATGATGATTGATTTCGTGAGTTATCAGCAGAAGCGCGGGCTCGGTTTTACCGACAGCATCGACTTCGTCTTCCGCATTTTCCTTTCCAGTGCCGTGTGGTATCTGAAACGATTGAAGCAAATCAGTGCCCTGATTGAGAAGGCCAAGCGCGAACTTGACCATCCTATCGACAACGTCGACCTGATTGCGCTGTCGCGTTTGCAGGACTCTCTGACCTATTTCGTCACCTCTATCCGTGGCAATGAGACGCTCCTTTCGAAACTGAAGATGAAACTTCCCATCGACGAACTCGACGCCGACCTGATTGAAGACGTGAACATCGAGATGAGTCAGGCAAGGGAAACCACCAGCATCTATTCGAACATTCTCGACTCTACTATGGAAACTTACGCCAGCATCATCAACAATAATATGGCGAAGACCATGAAAACCATGACGTCGGTCAGCATCATCCTCATGCTTCCCACGTTGATTGCCAGTTTCTTCGGCATGAATCTCCTGAACGGGATGGAGACTTCCGTCTTCGGTTTCGGTAGTGTCATTGTCGGAAGCATCATCATCACGCTTCTTTTCTACCGCTATTTCCGCCGCATCAAGTGGATGTAGCCCCTCCGGATTGCCTGCAAATTTGTGAAGTCCTGCCTCACGGTTTGCAGGCAATTTTTGTGTCCGCGCGTTCCGTTGCCCGTCGTTTCCGCCAAGATGCACGGATGCCTGTTGTCTGTTTTTTCGGCGGATGTCTATGAAAGTGAGGACGGCCTGCGGAAACGCTTTGTATATCTTTGGGGGACATTGATGGTATCCGTCGAAAAAAAAGTTTGGATATCCTCCGGAAACCATTTCTGTACCCTCTGGAAACCGTTTATATATCCTTCGGAATCTTTCTGAATATTTCCAGTACGGTCACGAAATTCCGTATACGGATTTCAGGCATTTCTCATGCGGATTCCTGTTGTCGCCCATGCAGAATTCCATCCGTTTTTCCATACTCTTCCGCCCATCGTTTGCAGGGTGCCGGCGCTTCATGCAAAGCCCTCGGACGGCGCCGCTGGAAAGTGCGGCACTTTCCGTTGAAAACCTCGGAACTTTCCCCTTCAAAGTTCGGAACTTCCGGCATCAAAGTGCGGCACTTTTTCCCCTCGTCCTTGCCCCCTTTCCCCCATACCTCAAATCCATTCGGGCACATCGTCGGGAATGCTCCGGAAAGCCGCTGCATTTTTTACAAATATTAACCAAACATTCCGCGGTGTCCCCTCTGTTTTTTCGTGTGCGGTATGCCGCCGGGGAGCATTCCGCGCCCAAAGTTCCGTGGTTCGTCCTGCGGTGGTCGGCACGGCGGTTCTGCACGGATGACCTTTAAGGAAAACGTTGTTTTTTCACGGCATTCCGGCAATTCCCAATGTCTCCGTTTGCCTTTTCCGGGCAAGAAAGAGGGCGAAAATGCAGGCGAAAGGGGATGAAAAAGCGTATCCGATTGGCAAAAGATGAGAAATATGGCGTTTTTTTCGATAAAAAACTTTGCCGATTGCACTTTTTTACTTTTCTTTGCACCTTGTATAGCGGCGAATCTCTCTGCCATAGCGCAACGGTTTCTGCCGCACACATCTAAATATTTATACCATAACCTTAATGAAAGACACTCAATATGATGAGTGAAATTGAAGAAACCCAGCACAAGGCAGCCGAAGAACTCCAGCAGAACGTGGAACTTGCTGCCGAAGCGGCCACTGAAACTCCCGTAGAAGAGGAATGCGTGCAGGCAACGGAAACCGCAGAAGCCACGCCATCTTCGAAGGAAGAAGTGGTTGCTCAACTCAAGGAACTTGCCGAAACCGGCAACACCGACCGTAACCTTTGCGACCATCTTCGCGTAAGTTTCTACAAGATGCACAACGAAGAGGTAGCCGCCGCACGCCAGGCTTTTGTCGAAGCCGGCGGTAACGCTGAGGACTTCACGCCCGCTGAAGACCCCTTGGAGGCGGAATTCAAGACCCTGATGGCAACCATCAAGGAAAAACGTGCCGAACAAGCGGCGGAAGCAGACGCTGAACGTAAGGAAAACCTCCAGAAAAAACTCGATATTATCGAGAAGATTAAGGAGATGGTTGCAAATCCTGACGGCATAGACAAGAACTATGAGAACTTCAAGGCTTTGGAAACCGAGTGGAGAACCATCGGTCCTATCCCTGCCGAAAACACGACAGAAACCTGGAAAAGTTTCCAGCATCAGCGTGAACAGTTCTATGATTTGCTCCGCATCAACCACGAGATGCGTGCCTACGACTTCAAGAAAAACCTTGAGATAAAGACGCGCATTTGTGAGGCTGCTGAGAAACTTGTGGAACTCGAAGACGTCATCAGCGCATTCCATCAGTTGCAGAAACTACATCAGGAGTTCCGCGAAACGGGTCCTGTCGCCAAAGAACTCCGCGAGGAGATTTGGACGCGCTTCAAGAGTGCCAGCACTTTGATCAATAAACGTCACCAGGAGCACTTCCTGACCATCAAGGCTGACGAGGAAGACAACCTGAAACAGAAGCAGACCCTCTGCGAAATCGTTGAGAACATCGACCTCGACGCCATCAGAAAGCCGGCAGAATGGGAAGAGGCTACAAAGAATATCATCGCCCTTCAGGCACAATGGAAGAGCATCGGCTATGCTCCCCGTAAGGTGAACCAGGAGATTTTCGAGCGTTTCCGCACGGCTTGCGACCGATTCTTCAATGCCAAGACCACCCATTTCCGCGGCATCCGCGAATCGCAGTCCGAGAATCTGAAACTCAAGACCGCACTTTGCGAACGCGCAGAGAAACTCCAGGACAGCACAGATTGGGCAACCACCACCAATGAACTCGTGGCGCTCCAGGCAGAATGGAAGACTATCGGTCCCGTTCCTCAGAAGGCGAGCGAGAGTATTTGGAAACGTTTCAACACAGCATGCAACGCTTTCTTCAACGCAAAGAACGCTGCCAACAAGGAACAGCGGAGCGAAGAGGAGGCAAACCTGCAGAAAAAACTCGACATCGTCGCACGTCTTGAAGCCCTTGTCGAGGAAGGCAGCGCCAATCTGTTGCAGGATGTCCGCGCATTGCAGGCAGAATGGAACGAGACCGGCCATGTCCCCTTCCGCAAGAAGGACAAACTCAACCGCCGTTACCGCGAGGTTTGCGACACCCTCTACGACACAATCCACCGCACGGCATCGCGTTCGCGCATCGACAATGCCATGCGTCAGGGTGGTAAGAATGTCTCTCCCCAGCAGCGCCTCCAAAAAATGATAGAGGAAAAGCGCACGGAGATCAAGAATTACGAGACGAATCTTACCTTCCTCTCCACAAAATCGAAGAGCGGAAACAGTCTTGTCGCTGACGTTGAGCGCCGCATCGAGCGCCTGAAGCAGGAACTTGCCGAACTGCAAGAGAAACTTTCTCAGACAAGCGCCGAATAAACGATGCCGACCGTTCGGATGCCGCATACCCGGATTCCGAGCGTCGTGGGGGCATTTCTCCGAAATCCGTAGGGGATAATGCCGCTATCATTCCACAAGAATACAAGATTCATCTATATGAAAAGAAGGAGTTGACGGCAGTTGGCTCCTTCTTTTAAGTAAAATACACCACGCGTTTCCGCGAATGTCACCGCTTTTTTCTGCGAAAATCACCACGCATTTCTGGGGAAATCACTGCGTTTTTCTGCGAAAATTGTCCTGTTTTTCGTAAAAAAACAAGCAGATTTTTCCGTGAAATCACCACGTTTATCGTGAAAAAAGACGTGAAATATGGTTGAAAAAATCCGCATTTTTCGTGAGAATTAACGCAAGAATAGGTTGAAAATTACTGCTTTTCTCGTGAAAAATCGTCATATTTTTTCTAAAAAACAGGCGTGAAATCTGGTAAGATACAACCGTTCTTCCTCCAAAAACGCTTCGATTATTCGTGAGATTTTCGCGGAAAACGGTGAGAAAACTACAGCATAAACACATGAACATAGGAGATAAAGTGCGCTTCCTGAACGCAACAGGAGGCGGTAAAATTACGGGATTCCAGGGAAAGGACATCGTCCTTGTGGAGGACGAGACCGGATTTGAGATTCCCTGTATGCGCAGCGAGGTGGTCGTCATCGAGACAGATCAGTATAATTTCGTGCGCAAAACCACCACCCACACCCCGTCGAAGGAGACCCAGACTCCGGAAACTCCCCCCACAAGTCTCAAGGCCATGCTGTCGGCACATGTGGGAGATAACGCCGAAGAGGACGAGACGGACATTGCCGACCGTCCGATGACGTTCCATGCACGTCCCGTAGAACGCCGCGGTGCTGACGAACTAAACCTCTATTTAGGCTTCCTTCCGACGCACAGAACTACGCTGTCGTCGACGGATTTCGAGGCATATTTCATCAACGATTCCAATTATTTCGTCCGGTACCTCGTACTTACGCAGGAAGGAACCTTGTACCATTTGAAATATGATGGGGAGGCGGAGCCCAATATGAAGGTGTATCTCGAGACGTTCGACCGCGATGCCCTTCCCGCCCTCGAACGTCTGACCCTCGTTCTTTTGGCCTATAAGCGCGAACGTGCCTTCGCCCTCAAGCAACCCATGTGCATCACCGTGCGCCTCGACGGCACAAAGTTCTACAAACTCCACACCTTCCAGCCTTCGGAGTTCTTCGATGAGGCGGCATACATCTGCGAACTCGTGCGCAATGACCGCCCTGCCGACCATGTGCACGTTGAGGCCGACAGCCTGCAAGCGGCACTCCAGAGCCCGAAGTCCGCACCCCTAACGGCGCCGGCACGCAAAAAGGGCGCTCTGCCAGGCTTCAAAGGGACCGACAGGAACGGCATCATCGAGGTAGACCTCCACATCGACCAACTCCTTGACCGCACCGATGGCATGACGGCTGCGGAAATTCTCGACTACCAACTCGGAGTAGTCCGCAAGACCCTCGACGCTCATCTCAAGGAAAAGGCGCGTCGCATCGTCTTCATCCACGGCAAAGGCGACGGCGTGCTCCGCAGCGAACTCCTGAAACTCCTCAAAAACCGTTACCGCAACTGCACCCATCAGGACGCCTCCTTCCAGGAATACGGCTTCGGCGCTACGATGGTCACTATCCATTAAGCCGCACTCCTCCCCGTGGCAGGCGGCTCTTCTCCCTTTCTTTTTGCCGGAAAACCGTATGGAAACGCCAGTGTTTTCAGGTATATCCTCCAATATCTGTAAAGGAAATCCCCAACATACATAAAGGCCTTTTCCCGACATTCACGGAGGATATCCAAAGCATTCGCGAGGATTTCCCCAAGCATCCATAAAGCGCGTTCAAAGCGTAACAGATTCGTTACCTGAACACAGACAGGGCGCGTTCAAAGCGTAACAGGCGCGCGTACGATACATGGATAGGGTGCATTCAAAACATCGATAAAACGCATTCAGGCCATTTATCAGGAACATTCAAAACATATATTAGGATTATTCAAAGCATTTTCAAGGAATATGAAAAAAATTCTTCTCGCCCTTCTCGTTCTTCTTGCCCCGATGGGCGCACGGGCCGATGAGGGAATGTGGCTGTTGAAACTCATGGAACAGCAGCATCTCGTAGACTCTCTCCGGAAAGCCGGTCTAAAAATGCCGGTAGAGCAACTCTATAATGAGAACTCTCCGTCGTTGCGTGACGTTATCGGCATCTTCGGAAACGGATGTACCGGAGAATTGGTCAGCAGCAAGGGACTCGTCATGACGAACAACCACTGCGGTTTCTCCTATGTCCATGAGATTTCCACCATGGACCACAATTATCTCTACGAAGGTTTCTTCGCCAAATCGCAGGAGGAGGAAGTGCCGTGTCCCGGACTTACCTTCACCTTCGTCGTACGTATCGTCGACGTCACCGCTGAAGTGGAGCGTGTGGCGCGCAAGGAAAAGGTCGATGCCTTCACCATGCAGAGCGGCGATTTCCTCGGAAAGATTGAGGAACGCCTGATGAAGAAGAGCGGACTGGCAAAGGAAAAGAACATGAACCTCCGCATCGTCCCCTATTTCGGCGGCAATCAGTTCTACGCCTTCTACGAACAGCAGTACACCGACGTACGTTTGGTGGTCAATCCTCCGATGCAGATAGGTCAATATGGCTTTAATCAGGATAATTGGATTTGGCCTCGTCATAATTGTGACTTTGCTTTGTTCCGAATCTACGGCGATTCCGAGGGCAAACCTTCGGACTTCTGCGAGGAAAACGTGCCTCTCCAATGCAAGAAGTGGCTGAACGTGAGTCTGAAAGGCGTAGAAAAAGACGATTATACCATGATTATGGGCTTCCCGGGCAGCACAAGCCGCTACCTTACGCGGGCACAGGTGGAGATGCGTTGCGAATCTGTCAACGAACCCATCAACATGGCGGGAGAGGCAGAACTGAACTTCATGAAGCAACAGATGGATTCCGACCCCGAACTTGCCCTGAAATATGCCGATGACTACATGTCTTTGGGTAATGTCGTCAAGAACTTCGGCGGCATGAACGCCAGTGTCCGCACCACAGGGCTCCTTGATATCAAGAGCCGCGAGGAGGAGGCTTTCCGCCAATTTGCCGCACAATCCGCCGACGCTGACTACGCCGACATCATCGACCGTATTGAGAATTGCGTGAAGACCTACAAGGATTCCATCTTCGACAGGAACCTTTTCGACTATGTTTTCGCGGCACAGAGCATGGGAATGAGGCGCAGCGACCTCCGCGCCTTCCGCAATGCCTTGAAGGAAGGTAAGGATCTGGAGCGCGCACGTAAGGAGTTCCTCAACGCCTATACCGAGAAAATCGGCAAGGTCGACCTGGTTTACGATGAACAGAAGATGAACATCCTCGTACCTTATTGGGTAAAACACCACCGTCTGCAGGCGCAACCTGCCTTCGCGGAAGGGAAGACGTTGGAGGATTTCAAGGCATATTACCACGAGTTGTACCACAATTCCGTATTCGCACGCCGCAAGACCCTCGAGGAGTTCATTGACACCTGCTCGCTTGCCGCCTTTGATGCCGAGCCGTTTGTTGTACACATGCGCGAAATCTTCCGCTTCTGCGACGCCACGTACAATGAAATGGCCAAGCGTTACAGCGTGGAGAACAAAAACCTCAGCAGAATCTACGTGCGCGGACTGTGTGAGATGTATGATTGGGCAAAGAGTCCGGACGCAAACTTCACACTCCGTATGACGTATGGCCACGTCGGCGGCTACAAACCCCGCGATGCGGTATACTATGATTGGAAGACCAACCTCAAGGGTATGATGGAAAAGGAAAATCCCAAGGACCCTGACTACGTCATCGACGAACCTTTGCGCAAGTTTTATCTCGAAAAGAACTACGGGCGCTACGCCGGTGCTGACGGCGAACTTCCCACCTGCTTCCTGACGAACAACGACATCACCGGCGGAAACTCCGGAAGTGCCGTCCTCAATGCTCAGGGAGAACTCGTGGGACTTGCCTTCGACGGCAACATCGAAAGCCTGTCGAGCGACCTCCGTTTCAACCCTGCCTTGCAGCGCTGCATCTGCGTCGACATCCGCTATGTCCTGTTCATCTGCGACCTTTATGGCGGCTCCACTTATGCCGTCGACGAGATGACGATTGTAGAATGATGGCACGGGAAATCCACGGCCTCAAAGGTACTTCGGAAATACATCGGAACTTTCGTATGGAAACATCGGAACTTTGACGCGGGAACATCGGAACTTTTCCTTTGAAACTTCCGCACTTTTTCCGCCATCGTTTCCGCATGCTTTGCCAGGGTTTTTGCAGATGTCCGGAAAGGCTCTTGAAGATAGTTTCCAGGGTTTCCGAAATTTCCGGAGAACTCCTTTGAAGGTGTTTGGAAAATACTTCGGGCTTTCCGGAAACATCTTTTGTGGATTTCCACCAACCGTTCCGCAGTTATCCGGCGGAATGACAACGTAAAATGAATCAGAATGTCCCCATTCCCCTTTTTAGAGTGGGGACATTGCACCTGAAACGCTCAGGTGACATTATCAAAATCATCCCTAAAACACGATGGAATAACGGCGCTTTCTCCCCTCCTGCTCCGCAATGCCGGTCGCCTTTCTCCAACCGCGAAGCCGGCAACTGCGTCCCTCCGACGGCGGAAACTGCCGCAGGTTTCCATCCCCCTTTCCGCGTATGCTCCATCCGGCATTCCAAACTCTCATGACAGAGTGTCTTGGTCCTGAAGAGGCCGGGGCGCTCTGTCGTGCGCTTACTGCCACAACATCCCCCACAAGTATCCGCATAAACGGGCGGAAAGCCCACACTTTGCCCTTCGGGGCAGCGACGTTGCGGCCCGTTCCATGGTGTTCTGCCGGCTATTATCTGGCGGAACGTCCGGCGTTCACGCTCGATCCGCTCCTGCATGCCGGTGTTTATTACGTGCAGGAGGCGTCATCGATGTTCATTGAGCAGGCGTGGCGGACGATTGTGGCGCACGGTGGCGGCGAACCACGGCGCGTGCTCGACCTTTGTGCCGCACCCGGTGGCAAAAGCACCCTGTGGCGTTCGCTCCTTCCCGACGAAACACTCCTTGTCGCCAACGAACCTATCCGCCAACGTGCGCAGATTCTGGCGGAGAACCTTACGAAATGGGGCCATCCCGCCACGGTCGTCACCATGGCATATCCCGAGGAGTTCGCCCCGTTCCACGGATATTTCGACATCATCGGAGCGGATGTTCCGTGTTCCGGCGAGGGAATGTTCCGCAAGGATGAGGGCGCCCGCGCCGAATGGAGTCCGGAGGCGGTGGAGCATTGTGCCGAGCGCCAGTGGCAGATTGTCAGCGACATCTGGCCCACATTGCGGCCCGGAGGTTGGTTGGTTTACTCAACCTGCACCTTCAATCCCCGCGAGGACGAGGAGATGGTGGGGCGCATCTGCCGCGAATTGGGGGCGACGGTGGTGGAAATCCCCGTCCTCCCGGCGTGGGGCATCGTCGGTCATTACCATTTCTATCCCCATCGTGCCGAGGGCGAGGGCTTCTTCCTGGCGCTTTTGCGGAAGAACGACGATGGGGATGCCGAGGCTCCGGTGGAGAACGTCAGACCCCGAAAGGGCAAAAAGGCGAAAGAGGGCAAGATGCCTGCCGTGAAAAACTCCGGACAGGTGGTGAAATGGCTCCGCAACAGCGATGGTTTCCGCATCTTCCGTCCGTCGGAGACCCATCTCGCTGCCATTCCCAAAGCGTTTTCCGACGATGCCGCCGCCCTTTCTTCCCGTCTTCACGTGCTCACGGCGGGCATCTTGATGGCGGAGGAAAAGGGACCGAAACTCGTTCCGCAGCACGCTTTGGCACTCTCCGAGGCGCTCTCCGACGAGGCTTTTCCCCGTGCCGAACTCCCGCGTACCGACGCTCTGGCATATCTCCGGCGCGAAAGCATCACGCTTTCTTCCGATGTCCCCCGCGGATATGTCGTCGTCACCTATCAGGGAGTGCCGTTGGGATTCGTCAACAATCTCGGACAACGTGCCAACAACCTCTATCCCGATGCCTGGAAAATCCGCATACAGGTGCCGAAGGACTGATTTTTTTTAGATCAAAAGTTCGTGGGCGATAATCGGATTCCCACTTATAACAAACAAAATTTGCAGTGATGATTTATAGATTCCATCTTAAAACGCTGTCGTTTCCAGCGTCTTTCCGCGCTCGGAAAATCAGATGATTTTGAGTGTATATAAGTTTGACGATAAACTGCAAGCCGCAAAACAACCAGAAAGCATAGGTGGTGGTCATGCTACAGCCCCACCTTTAACCGCTAAATTCCCGTTCCATGAAATACCTTGAATTCATCTTTACCACCAAGCCTTCCGATGAAGCCGTGAGCGATGTCCTCAGTATGGTGCTCGCAGAGGTGGGATTCGAATCGTTTATCCACACCAATGAACTCGACCTTCCCCGCGTAGGGTCGGTCGATAATTTCCCTGAGGCACCCATTTTTGCCGACAAATCCGACGAGGACACCTTCAAAGCATATATACAGACGGCACTTTACGACGAGAACCTCCTCAAAAGCGCCCTCGAAGGCTTCCCCATTCCCGGGGTAACCATCACGTATGAGATGGCGGAGGCGGAGGACCGCGACTGGAACGAGGAGTGGGAGAAGAACTATTTCCAGCCCATCGTCATCGGTCCTGCCGAGCATCCCCGCTGCGTCATCGCCGCAACCTTCCACAAGGATGTGCCCGATGCGGAGTATAATGTGCGCATCAATCCCCAGATGTCCTTTGGAACGGGGCATCACCAGACGACCGCGCAGATGATCGGACGGCTTCTTGACGACGACATCAGCGGTCTTGAAGTCCTCGACATGGGATGCGGCACCAGCATTCTGGCGATACTTGCCCGTCAGCGGGGCGCCCGTCACTGCGTGGCAATCGACTTCGACGAGTGGTGCGTGCGGAACTCCGATGAAAACATTGCCATCAATGGCCTCGACGGTATCGACGTCATCCACGGCGACGCCTCGGCGCTCGAACCTTTTCCGCGGCATTTCGACCTCGTCATCGCCAACATCAACCGCAACATCCTCCTTGCCGACCTTGCCGCTTACGTGCAGGCGATGAAGCCGGGAGCCGACATCTACATGAGCGGATTCTATGTTGAGGACGTGGAACGTCTGCAGCAGCATGCCCAAACCTTGGGACTTGAACTTGTCGACGTCCGCAGTCTCGACAACTGGGCGTGCATGAAAATGCGCCTGAAAGCCTGAAATCCGCGTGCCATAATCTACTTGCCAAGTAAAAATATTCCATGATTTTCAAGCGTCTGTTCCCCCTTCTCCTCTTCCTTTTCGCCTTGTTGGTGGAAGCGTCTGGGGTGAAATTCCTCCGCCGTCCCCTCAGTTTCGTTCCGGCAGAGCAGGTGTTGGTGCTGCCGCGTGACCAGCAAAACATCATTTTTGACATCATGGCGGTGGACCAGTTCCTGGCACCTTCGCCCTGCGTGTTGAAGGAATCGGACTGCCGTAGCCTGAGAAAACTGATCCGCAGGTCGGACATCGCGGCGACGTCTGCCGTTTCCGGAGTGTCGCCTCAGGAGTATTTCCTCCTTACAGGCCAGGCGTTGCGCTACGATTCCATTGAGAATGCCTACTTCCGCACCCTGCCCGGCATCATCCGCAACGATTCTTTGCCGATGAATGTCCGGCACGATGCCGCACAACGTTTCCTCAACACCATCGGAAACATCGCCGCTACCGACGGGAAAAGCACGGTGTACGTCATGCTTTACGAGAATGCCACCGTCAACATCCCCCTTAAGGATTGCCGGCTGTCGCTCGACATCATCAGCGAATTTCCCGATGGACCGATGGTGAAACTCCGTGTCGGCGGTCTGCCCGACGGACAAATCCCCTTCACACTTCGCCTGCGTCTGCAACACCCTGACGGACCTTTGCCGACATTCCACATCAATGGCCGCCCCATTCCTACGCCCATTGTTGAGGACGGCTTCCTGGTCATCAACCGAAAGTGGCGCAACAACGAGGAGATTTTCTTCTATACCGAGCCGGTAGTTCCGCTCTGATTCCCGCCGTACGCTTGTCCATCCCCCCCGTTCTCCAAAGGTTTCTCCCTTTCGCGCACATCCATACTCAACGCCCCTGCCGACCTTTTCATTCAGGTTGACAGGGGCGTTACCTTGATGTTGCGGGACAATTTGTCGGAAAGTCTTGCTCAGACGGCAAGGTCATTCCTCTCCATCTTTTTCAGGCTTTTGAAATACTGTTTCAAAAAGTTTGGAATGGCTGATGTCTATTCCACTTTTGATGGTTGCGCTTATCTTTTGTCTGGATGATGTTTTGTCTTCTTTTGAGGTGTGTTTGTCCTTCTTTTGAATTATGCTTTATCTTTTTTTGATGCTCTCCTTTCGGCAAATAAAGCTTGAGGGTATAATCGTGTGGGAAATGGTATTCCCTTATTCATAGACTTTTATTTGGCAATAAGGCCCGGAAACATCCAATGTCAGTCGGTGGAATGCGCCTGCAACGTACCGTAAGAAGCCAAAAAAACGAGCGAAAACAAGCCACTCCTTTCCCCCTTATGCGGGAGAGGAATGTTGCTTGATTTCGCTCGTTTTATGTGTGTTGGGGGGAAGATTCGGAAAACAACGTTTGATTTCCGAGTCGTGAATGTCGGATTATTCCTTCACGCGGTTCTGGTAACTACCGTCGCGGGTGTCGATTTCGATGAGTTCACCTTCCTCAATAAAGAGGGGGACACGCACCTCGGCACCGGTCTCGATGGTTGCAGGCTTGAGGGTGTTTGTTGCGGTATCACCCTTGAGTCCGGGTTCGGTGTAGGTGATGCGTACCACGGTCTTCACGGGCATTTCCGCGTAGAGGATGGTCTCGGTGTCGGCATCGCTGACTACATCTACGGTGTCGCCTTCCTTCATATATGCCACGCCGGTGATGAGTTCTTTGGCGATGGGCACCTGTTCGAAGGTCTCGTTGTTCATGAAGATGTAGTCTTCGCCCTCGAGATAGAGGTACTGATAGGGGCGACGTTCAACGCGAACGTCCTCAAGGCTCTCACCAATGTTGAAGCGCTTTTCGAGAACACGGCCCGAAACAACGTCCTTGAGGGTGGTGCGCATGATGGTGTTTCCCTTACCGGGCTTAACATGGAGGAAGTCGATGCAGAAGTAGAGTTTGCCATCCATGCGGATGCAAACACCCTTCTTAATGTCCTGAGATTTAATCATATAGGTATATCTTATTGTTTATGTGTCGTTTCTAATGGGTTCCTTTGTCGTGCAGGTTCAAAGTTTCGTCGTTTCCGGCTCAGAGTTTTGAGATTGTGGCTCAGAGTTTTGACCTCACAGGCTCAAAGTCCACGTTGTTGCAGGTTCAAAGTTTTTGACGTTCCAGCGCCGGAATGCCGTCCGGTGGAGACTGTTGTGCCGCGTCAAACAAGAAGTACCCATCATTAGCGCGTGCAAATATAGTGTATTTTTACGAATTTTACATTTTCAACCCCCAAAAAGCGACAACCTTTAACCCTGTGTTAGCGGAAAATGCCAACTATGCTCTTCACCTTATTATGGTAAAAGGTAATGGCGCTGAGTGAATTACCGCAATAAGTCATGCCCTTCCTCAACTTTTTTAGGGCGAGTTTTGCATAGGATGAGTTGGATTTCATCCTTCGTTTTCTCGCCATGTCATAACGTAAACAGTTTTCAACTGCTTACAATCTGCTCATCTGGCTTAACGAAAACGTTGGATTTCATCCTTCGTTTTCTCGCCATGGCATAACGTAAACAGTTTTCAACTGCTTACAATCTGCTCATTTGGCTTAACGAAAACGTTGGTTTTCGCCGCAAAGATACGTAAAATATTAAAAAGAAATTGAAGTTTAAGTGCTTTTTGTGTTGTGTCCTTGCTATTGTTGATAAGCGCTAAGTTTGATAAGACAATTATAATCAGTATTAAGTAAATGAACAAAATTAAACGATATTATCTTGCAATACTGTGATGATGTGGTTCTTGTATATATCCGACTTGTTCTTTTGGGCTGTTTTTTTCTTGTCATTCAGTCGCATAGTCCGCTATGCTTCTTCGCTCCGCAAACAAGAACTTCTTAAAAGTAACGGCGTTGTTTACATACATTTATTTTGTTCACTTACGTAACAGGTACGGCAAAAATAGCAATAAAAACCGAGAGATTCGCTCTATTTTGTAGGTATGCATCTCCTCCTTAAAATTTTTTTTGCGAATTTCTCCTACATATCCTACACGTTTGGGGGAGATGAGTAATGGTGATTGAGGATTTCTTGGTGTAGGATGGTGTGAAGGATGCTGGTGGAGGTGTAGGATGATTCTGCATTTCGGGGATAATTCCGTGAGAAACATCGTGCAAAAGGGGGGAAGGGGTGGGGGAATGCCGCTCAGGAGAATGCAAAATTTTACCGAATGATGAAGGAGATGGTTAAAAATCTGGTTTGACGATGCCGAAAGTACGGGGGAGTTTGAGCGTTTCATTAAGCGACAGCACAGGAAAAATGTATGTATGACGGGTGCGGAAATAACGGGTGAAATCCAGCAAACGCGCCCCACTTACAACAAGCAAATTTTCGGCGATGATTTATAGAACCCATCTTTAATGTTCCGGAAACCAGTTCAACATGCCGGAATTCAGTTTTCACCTACCGGGTTCCAATGCCTTACGGGTCAGAAGATGCGTACAAAAAGAGCAGGAGTCTTTCCGCCATTGGGAAAGACTCCTGCCTGTGTCTCACCGCATGCTGGTGGGCATGCAGTGCTTATCGGTTACTTAGAGAGTGGTTATTTGACAATCACCTTCTTGCCGTTGACGATGTAGATGCCCTTGGGGAGCAGGGCGGCATTGCCGTTCATCTTGACGCCGGAGAGGGTGTAGACCGTGTTGTCCTGACGGATAACGGTCTCGTTGATGCCGGTGATGATGGTGTCGAAGAGGTTGAGGTCAGCCTCGACGTTGGGATTCTCGATGAGCACCCATGCGCATCCGTGGTCGTCGCTCGACCAGTTTGTCATGTAGCGTTCGGGGAATTGTGCTGCGGAGCAGAAGTACGACAGGGAGTTGTCGGGCACGGTGGTGAAGGCGAAGTAGCCGTTGCTGGCACGGTTCTCAACGGTTACGGCTGTGGCAGTCTCGGAGAAGTCGGCCGAAACAGCGGTACCCTTGTAGTCGGGTGTGGTCAAATACATCTTGGCACCGAGGTTGTAGAGGAAGAACATTCCGTCTTTCTGGATGGCCATCCAACTGCTTCCGGGTTCGGTGACGTCGATTGTGGGGATATCTGCGCTGAAGAGCGTGCTGCCCTTGGGGTTAGCGGCGCCGATGCGCGGAGCATAGTCGGCATTGTACACGGCATACACCACATCAATGGGGTTGTAGAGGAGGTAAGCCTTGTCGTTTGCGAGTTCGCTGAGGGTGGAAATGGGTTCTCCGAGCGGGAGTGTGGGTTCCTCAACCTCGTAGGTAAGGGTGAATTCGGGGTTGTATGCTCCGGGACGGAGTGTGCTGTAAACGACGGATTCGGGGAAGGTGAGGGTGTAGGTTCCGGGCTTTTCGATGGTTTCCTTGAGGGTTACCACGACATCCTTTTCGGTAGCGCCGTTGTCAGCGCCCATGGTGAGGTAAGCGTTTGTGATGAGGTTGCCGTCGGCATCGGTCACTTCGATGGCCTTTTCGCCGTCCACCGATGCGGGTGCGTCGCCGTCCTCGTCGAAGGTGAGTACGATTTGGCTGAGTTCGCTCACGTATGCTTTGTCCTTAGGATCGGCCTTTGTGTAGCAGAAACTGTCGAGGGGAGCCTCGCCGTTGCCGCCGGTGCAGGTGACGGTACGGTAAACCACGTAGTCGGGGAGCGGGTTAGCGAGGTCGGTGCTTACGGCAGAGCCCTGGAGTTTTCCAACTTCGCCGTAGTTCTTCACGGTGAATACCACTCTGTCTTCGTATACCGTGACGATGAGACCCTGTACGATGGGAGAGTCTTCAACGCCGGGAGAGGCATTGGTGTCGAGGCTGTTGTAGCGCATGGAACCCATGAAGATACTCATGAAACTGGGCTCTGCGGGCTCTACTGGATCGGTGGTCGGTTCGCTGGTAACGGCGGTGAGGGTCCAGAGGGCGGCGGTGTTTCCGTTGAAGGTCATCTCATCGGTGAGTGCGGTGACGCTGAGTGCCTCGCTCTCTTCGCGGAGGTTGTCGTTGGTGGTACCGCCGTTGTTGGTGTTGAGCATCTGATAGTAGGTGCCGTTCTTGTAGCCTACGATGAGGTATTTCTTTCCGGATTGTGGTTCGTCGGTGCGGACAGCCTTGTCGCCATCCACCTGATAAAGCCACAGGCAAGTGCCGGTGTTGGTGGCTGCGGTATTGCCGGAGAACTTGCCGCTTGAGCCGCAGTAGAGGTAGCGGCCATCGGCGCTGCAGAGGCTGAGGAGTTGCACGCTCTTGGAATCAGCCCAAGGACTGGCGGTGGCAGTGGCCTTGCTGATGCGGAAACCTTTGGTAAGGCTGACGTCATCACCAATGATGCACATGTTGATGTTGTCCTTATAGTCGAAGTAGTTGCCGTCCTGGTCCTGGATATAGAAGACGTCGGTCGGGGTTTCCTCGGAATCTCCGCCTTCGGTGGCGTCACCTCCGTCAGGATTGTTGTAGTCGTTGATGAACCAGCGTACGGTGGTTGTGCTGAAGGTGAGTTGGTCGGCGGGTTCATCGTCGCTGACTTTCAGACCTACCATTCTCTGGCTTGTGCTGCCGGGGTTGTAAGGTTCGTTGGTGAGCGCGTAATATCCACCCTTGGAACACAGGTTGACAAAGACGTACTCCTTGCCGCATACGGGCCAATCTACGCGAGTGGCGGTGAAATTGCCTTCGGCATCAGCCGCACCGGCTTCGTAGAGGAGGACGCTGGATGCTGCGAGCAGGTCGGAATTTCCCGAGAAACGTCCGTTTGAACCGCAGTAGAGGTAGCCGTTGTTGTTCGTGGGAGCATTGTCGCCGAAGAAGGCCAACGCACCGCTGACAGCCGTGGATTTGGTGACGGTGAAGCGGTTCGGGTCGTCGAGAACCGTGATGTTGTAGGAGTCGAAACCGAGATATTTACCGTTGTCGGTGCTCTTGAGAACAACCTCAAGTTCGGTGGGAGTTTCGGGCTTTTCCTCGTTTTCCAGTTCGATGATGTTGCCGTTGGTGTCGTATTGTGTGATACGCTGTGTCAGGTCGGTCTCGTAGAAACTTCTGTTGGCCTTTGAACTATGGTCGTGTCCGTAGATGTTGATGAGGTTGGGGTGCTTGAGAAGAGCCGCGCGGAGCGCCTTTGTGGAGGCTGCTGATGCGAGCAACGTCTTGTTGGGTGTTGCACCGACGCTGCCGTCGAGGGGGAGGTGCGAGATGAAGAACACCGTCTTGTTGGGGTCGTCGGCGTAGATTTCGTCGAGTTTCTTGTCAACCCATTCTACGCTTTCCAGGGAATACTGGTAGTCCCATGCGCTTTTGAAGAAATACTTTCCGGCGTTGAGCACCACGAAGTCAAAACCTCCGATGACATAGTGGTATGCTGCGAGGAGTTTCATCGTGCCCAGTTCGCCGTTGGCAGCCTCTTCGTAGAAGCATTCGTTGGCGTAAAGTTTGCCGGTTTGGTCCTTCATGGGGAAGGTATAGTAGTCTCCGGCGTTGTAAGGCTTTGGAATGTTGTCGAAGTTCGCCACCTCATATTCGTGGTTACCGTTGCAGTAGATTACGGGCTTGCGGCCGTCGGCATCGGGAGTGATGGCGTTTTCCACGGCTTCGGCAAGGATTTTGCGGTGTTGCTTCCAGTTGGCCTCGGCGATGGTGCAGTCGCTGGTGTAGTCTCCTCCGAGAACAATGAGGCCGGCGTTGTCGCGGCTGATGCTGTCGAGTGCCGTCTTCAGAGCCTCGCGGATGCGGATGTCGTCGAGATTTATCGCCGAAATCATCGACAATTCGCTGTGGATGTCGCTAAGGCATGCAAAGCGCAGCAGAGGTTCCTTGGCATCCTGAGCCTTGGCGCCCTGGACGTTCAGCACGAGTCCCGCAATCAAAAGCAGGAAAAAGTGTAGTGCTCTTCTCATAAAACTAAGGTTAAGATTGGACTTTGACACGAATAATTTGGGAAACAAAAACGGGGAATTGCATGTGTCATCTACAATCCCCCGTATCAGAATATCTTGAGGATTCCGTCGAGGGCGGGGGAGTGGGGCGTGAAGGGCTCCGGAGACGGAAATCCCGGTTTCTGGCAAGGCACGCTGAAGGTGTGTGTCTGCAAATCTGTTTTGTCGGATGTTGAGGTTGCTTTCTGTTGAAAGGGGGTGGAAATACCGCAATGGTGACACGGCGGATATTTACAGCCCCCTGTCATAATGGTTGGCGATGAACGCCCCAAACCCTTATCTTACGATAAACTTGATTTGGGCATGTTTGCCGTTGCTGTCGGTAACACGTGCCACGTAGCATCCTTGTCCCAGGTTTATGTACACGCGTCCTGAGCCGTCGTAGTCAAGCGTCTGCTCGTCGTACACCAGTTGCTGTCCCATGGTGTTGCAGATATTGAAGGTGGCGCTGCGGGTTCCGGGCTTCGTAAGTACGCACAGTCTGCCGTCAACATAGAAGACTTTGATGTCCTTTTCCGGCGTTTCGATGGTCTCGATGCCGTTGGGGACTTCATCGATGACGGGCACAAAGTTCTCGCAGTACATGTTGATGATGTTCGTCTCGGCGAAGGTCGGCTTGCTCATGACGTAGAAATTGTCGGTACCGTCGGGGAAACGTCCTACAGAATACTCGCCGACATGCTCGGGATAGGGGAAGATGTCGGTCCATTTTCCATCGGCTGAGGTGAGGTAAAGGGTGTCACCCTCGGCGGCAAGTTTGAAGGAAGCGTGCATCTGGCTTTGTGTTTCGAGTTTGTCGCACCAGATGATGTAGTGTCCGTAGGGCGGGATGACGGTGGTGAATTCGTCGCCCTCCTTCGCCTCGGGAATCTGGAATTTCTGCAGTTTGTCGCGGTTGTCGCTCAGATACATTCCGGCGATGTCCACGGGTTCACCTGTGGTGTTGTAGATTTCCACCCAGTCGTTGCGCTTGAAGTACTCGCAGCAATAGATGGTGTTTGCGGCACTTACCTCGTTGATGCGCACGGGATAAATCTTCTGCTCCTCGCGCTCCTCGTCGCTGATGGGCTCGAAGATGGCGCAGAGTTCCACGTCTCCCGAGGCAGGCATGGTGTAAACGGGGTCGGTGCTTACGAAATTTGACTCGCCGGCCTCGGCTCCGACAATCTGAAGGTCGAAGAAGATGTCGGAAGATCCGGCACTGCTGTTGTGAACCTCCACAGCAATGAGGTTCTCACCCTCGTTCAGCAGGTTGGAATTGATGGTGAGGTAGCCCTCGTCGGGGAGGTTTCCGGCATAAGTCAGGGCATACGTGTCGTAGGTGACGCCGCTTTCGGGCATATTGTACTGTGTGGCCTTGATGCCGTTGACGTAGATGACCATGCCATCGTCGACCTTGTAGTTGAGTCTCACCTCGGTTCCTGCCAGGGGTGCGCTGGAAAGGGTGAACTTCTTGCGGAAATAGTAGGTCGGACGTTTGTTCTGCGCGTCGGTTCCGTAGTCAAGTGTGCTCTTGATGAGGGACAACATGTCGGCATAAGAGGCAAATCCCAGGGGAGCCTGCCCTTGACTCCATCCGTAGTCCGAGTAGGTGGTGCTGTACCATTTGGTTCCGTCGAGCGAACCTTGGTCATAATATTTCCAGTTTTCCCCGTATTCGGTGAAATTGCTCATCTGTGTGTCGGTGCCCGTCCATCCTGCGAATCGGAAACCGCCGGGGGCTTCGGCCTTGAATTCAGCGGGTGCGAAGAGTTTTCCGTCGAATTTTCCCGTGGGGACGGGAATGTCGTTGACAAAGATCCGTGCTTTGCTGTTGTTCGACGACAGTTTCACTTTCTGCTCTACGCTCTGCTTCATCTTGAATCTCGTGTAACTTTTGAGCGAACTCAGCAGTTGGTCGTAGCGGCTGGTGCCGCTGAAGGCGTTTTTGATGCTGTAAGCGGTGCCATAGGGCGATGCTCCCTCATAGGAAAGCGTGGCTGCCGTGCGTTCCGCCAGGCTGTCGACGATGGCGTTCACGCGATCCGTTGTGAATACGCTGCCGCCGATGAGGCAGAAGGTGTCGACATATTTCTTGCGGAAGTCCGCGTTCTTCAGCATATTGAGGAAGATGGTCACGAACTCGTTGTGCAGGTAAAGGCGGTTGCCGCCATTGTTCCAGTCGGCGTCGCCATAGGCATATTCCTGGCCTTCGAGCACCGAGAAGGGTGAAGTGGTGCTGAGGGTTCCGTCGAGGTCGAAGAGCACAAAACGGAAGCGTCCGCCGTCAATCTTGCGGAAACCTTTGACGTTGTTGCGTGGCCAGTCGACTGCTCCCATGTACATTTCCGAGGCCATGTAGTTGATATACTCGTCAATGTCGACGATAGAGCATATCTCTTCGTAATAGGTATCGTCGTCGGCATTCTCGGAAAGTGTCACCCAATAGTCGAAGATGTCCTTCGTTCCGCACATCTGGGAGTAGCAGGAGTCGGGTCCGATTTCAAACTGGTCAATCTCGTCGCTGCCGAGTCCGTAGTTGGAATATGCGTAATCCTTGTTGTTGGGTTCGCGCATATTGATGAGGCCTTTGTACTTTCCGTTGATGTAGAACACCACGGGTTGGTATTCCTGTCCCTCCACGTCGAGTCCGGAGGTGAGGACGATGCTTTGCAGAGCGGCGTCCTTGAGGCGGCATCCGTTGTCGTTTCCGCCGCCGCGCATCTGCAAGGTCTTGTATTTCTGGAAGGGTTTGCGCTCAAAGAACGGATAGTCAAGGGTGTTTTTGCCCTCGTAGCGTTTGCCGGCCTTGATCTTGAAGGAACGGGGTTCGAAGGCACGGCTCCATCCTCCGCAGACGGCGAAGTCGGTTTCCTGGCTGAGGCAGGGCGTTCCGTCGGCGGTGAAGTATTCGAAGTTGACGGGGCGGTCCCAATCCCTGTTCCAGTTGCATGCCGTCGTCTGGCCACGTCCGGCGAGACCGTTGGTGCCTTTGACGTAACATCCCATGTAGTCGTCGAAAAGGTTGGCATCGTCGGTGGCGATGGACAGTATGGGGAGCGAGAAGTCCTTGTCGTTTTCGATGAACGTCTGCGTGACGACGGTGCTGGGCAGGTATCCGTCCTTGAAAGCACGGACGCGGATGGGCGTTGTCTCGTAGACGTAGATCTTTTTTCCGCTGCTTATCTTCGTACCGTTCGACAGGGTAGGTGTGGAACCGTCGGTGGTGTAGACGAGTGTGGCGCCGTCTTCGGGTGCATATACGGTGAGTGCCGCCGAGGTGTCGAAGATTCTCGGGTCGTCGCTCTCCAGTTCGGGCGGCATCAGTTGGCTGTCGGCAAAGGTGCTGGTGGCGTTCGATGCCTGGGGCGTAGGTTCCGCCGTCCATTTCCAGGTGTCTCCGCCGTCGGTGGTGCGGGCATAACTTGCTCGGCTGATGGCGGCGGGGAAGTCAGCCTGCGCCACAATCTTGCCGCTGTTGTCGGCAATCATGACGGTGCCGCCCTCGGTGCTGAGTTTGAAGTTCACCTGCGTCTCCAGGTTTGCCTCGTAATGGTCGAACCAGATGTTGGCAAAGCCATGGGGCTTCACCGTTCCGGACTGCAGGTGGAACTTGGTGGGGTTGGTAGCATCATCGCTGACATAATAGTCCGTGAGGTCGACAGTGGTGTTTGTAGGATTGTAAATTTCAATCCATGAGCCGTAGTTCACCGAAGGGTCAAGAAACATGTCGGTGTTGTCGACCATGATTTCGTTGATGATGAAGGTGCTGTT
>CAMAFY010000007.1 GCA_945833885.1 uncultured Bacteroidales bacterium | reverse complement strand
GAAAGTACGGATGTTTACCTCAAAGAAGTCCGATGTTTTTGATTTCCGAAAAGGGAGAAAGTGTTGAATACGGGTTTAGCCGAGAAGAATAATGATTATGTTCGACTATGCCTACACTCGTAATATTCGAGTGTAGCAAGACTTGCTTATGAAGAGCAAGTGCCGTAAATCTCCTGTTCATAATCGAACGCATCAATATCCTTACAGTTCTCATGCGTATCAGCATTGTACTGCCTGTCGTAGTCTTGCTCTGTTTTGGTACGTTTTGTTATCTTTGTCTACATGGATAGTGCAAATATAGAGATGGCAACACCTTTATCATGCGGCTTTCGACATTGTTTTTATATTTTCCTAAATTCTGCAGGCGTCATTCCTACATTTCGTTTAAAGAATTTTACAAAATAAGACGGGTCATCGAAGCCTAACAATGCAGAGATTTCTTTCACACGCAAAGGAGTGTAATATAGTAGCCGCTTTGCTTCTAGGATTATCCGCATATTTATCATTTTCAATGGAGTGGTTCCTGCATATTTTTGAGTGGATGCCGCTAAAAATGGCAATGAAACATCGAGCATCTTCACATAGTCTTTCACAATATGTAGTTTGTGGCAATTATGTTCTATTTTGTCCTTAAATTCCAAGAATGTTTTGTACGAAAAATCGTTCGTATTAACAAGAATATTGTCATCAAGGCATTTCCGTTCTATAGTGAAAAGAAACAAAGAGAACAATGCCGCCAAGTAACTTGTGTGCGAAATTAGTTCTTTACCCTCCGATATCTCTTTTCTCATTGCACTAATAATTGCTTCGAGTTTGTTTTGGGTAGATTCCTTTACTTTGCAGCGCATTACTCCATTGTTGTTGAAAAATAATCCATATTTGATTTGGGAGAATGCCTCTTGGTCTAGATGTAGCAAAAAATCTTCTGAGAAAGCGAAGGCAAATCCTTTTTCGTTTTGTAGATTTTCTGTTTTTACTATCTGTTTGGGCGCAGTAAAGAATATTGTATTGGGCTCTATGGTGAGAGTTTGAAAATTAACTATGTAAGAACCTGTACCTTGGATAAACCACGAAATTGTATAAAAATTATGCGAATGAAATTCGTTTTCTGTTTCTGGATGAATAGAACGTACTTCATCCATTTTCAATATTGTAAAAAAACTTTTGGCATTCATTTCTGATGGAACAAAATATTGCCAATATGGCAGGCCTTTTTGCAATATATGTTCTCTGGAAAATGTTGGTGGCTTCATTTGTCTGTTGTAAAGTTAATTGGGCGGTATGTTGAATTCTTCTTTGGAGAGACAAAATTTGTTGCAAAGATACAAAGATAAATGGTAGATTCTTTCAAAAAGATGGGGGATTAAAAAAGATGGAGAAAATTTACCATATTTATTGGAAAATTTCCTTAAAGACAATACTTAGATGATAATACCTTTGCGGCGTACTCGGCAAAACAGAATGATATTACCGAGAACTATTGCGCATAACAATATAAGATTTTATGCCGTTAATGTCAAACTACGGAAATATGAGACTATTTTAAATGGAAAATTTATGAACAAAAGAAATTTAAAAGTTCTTAAACCTGCTGCAATGCGTCCACTTACAGGTGGCACCGACGCCACATACAAATGTAGCAAAATCCGGAGATACGATAATATGTGGCTTTCCTGCAGACGTGAAGGCGTGTATTAATCTAGAAGGGAAGAACTAAATGTTCCATATACCCTTGCTTTCGCCTACCCTTCTGATAATACTCGCAACCAGACATTAACGACCTATTCATAAAAACATTTAGAATTCTATATAAAGGCATACATATTGTTAAAGCAGCATCAACAATGAGAAGTTCTACTCAGCTTATGCATATACTATTACTATATATAGAGATATGCACATTTCTTATGCCTCTTTCTCTAATGGCTCAGCAACGGGTCGTAGTATCTCCGTTTTATTCAGATTATGCGATGTTAACCGATTCTCTCCCTGAAGGTTGGTCTGTTTCCCCTTATATTCAACTAGGAGTAAGAGTTGATTTTCCACAAGGAACGACGCTGTCAGCGCTTAAACAATACCAGTTTGAAAAAAACTCATACTTTAGTACTGCAATGCGTCCTTTTACTCCCGTCACATTACAATACGGACAACTGAGGTGGAACAATTTAAATCTTATGACTTGGAGTGCTCCAAAACTTGACAGGCAAGAGCTGGAATATCTTGAAACAAAGCGGGGAGGATTCTCTTTGTCATACAATGACTGTTCGTTTATAGCCGGTACACTTTCAAATAAAAACGGGGTACCTTCATTTTCATATATCCACTATGAAGATTGGGGTTCTCTGTTCCCTACAAAAACACATAGGAGTGATACCACTACATACGTTCTACAAGTAAACCCTTCACTCTTTTATCTTTTGACAGATAAAGGATTGGTTGATTTATATACCACAGAAAGCATAAACATTCCCCCCAACGAGAAGTTCCCTTCTCTATTCCTATTCTATAAGCCCCTGTATTTGCACAAAATAATTCAATATAAAAAATTAAACATTTCCCTGCTAATCGAAAAAGAGGCGTTGGCAGCACAACTGACCCATAAAATTTCGTCTGGCAAAATCGACAAGGACTTTGACAACATATTATCATCATCCAACTATTCAGTTCCCGCGGACAGCATCCTGTATAATGCATTGAAAGCCATTGACCACATCGCAGATTTTTCCAGCGGAAGCCAGAAGAACATTGCAATTGCAAAAACAGGTCTCAGATTTTGCGCTACTATGGGACAAAAAGAAAAAACGGACACCATATCTGCAAGTTTTTCTTTGACTTTGGACAGCGTAATATTAGCAGATCATGAAACATATTATCAACCTACATTATTACATGAACTACTACATTTTGTTATTGACCACAAACAAACCCACCAAAAAGAAATATCACCCCAGGAGAAAAACTTTTTTTCAGAATCGGTCATAGAATATTTGGCCAGGTATCTTTATTGCAGATATATTACCCCCGGAAAAATATTTACAGATTCAATAGATCATAGCCCTATCAACTCGTCTATGCTAAAAAAAGCAAGACATAGCATACATGCTAACACTACAGTTAGCGTAGGATTCAAATGTAGCGATGAGACAGCCAATACTGCGTGGGTTTATTATGACCTTTTTCCTACTCTCCTACATCAATTAGCAGCAAGCACACAGGCCGATGAGGAAAGCTTTGTAACGGCTGTCTATAGCTATTTAAAGAGAGGCAACAATCACCCACAAAATCTACAAGACTTTTTTTCTTTTCTGAAGGAACAAGGTTTCCATCTACAGAAAAAACAGATGAATAATATCAGTATGTTACTTAAGAATTAGTTAGTCGAACCTTAAAACATCACGCATATGTGCGCATGCGAGACGTTTTTAAGGCTCGGCTATATAACAGTAACACCACCATCATAGATTGCACACAGAAACCTGAACGCTAGATGAACACGAAGATTCCCCGTATACCCACCGGCAAATACGTCGTAGGTATACGGGGAATTCCTGTAGAAAAATCTGGATGACGAGGGGAACGAACGGCCCCAGCCTTTCCGCTTTTCCTAATAGTGCTTATGCCTCGGGGGCAGGCTGGTTTTCCTGTGCCTTCTTCATCTCGGCCTGTCCGCTGGGAGTCTGGCTGTAGGCACGGTAGAAAGCGTCGCGGTAGTAAAGCATAGCGTTTACGCAACGGGGAACGATGGAACCCAGGTCATAGCCTTCGCTGAGTGCGCACTCTGTGCCTACCCATACGGCGTTTCCGAAGCGGATGGCGCCCTTTGCGAGTTTCACATCATTGTCTGCTGCGTTGATAGCCTCGAGGACGTCGGCCTTATTCTCAGGAGTAACGGGGAAAATCTGGGGGAAAAAGAGGTTCAAGAACAGTTCATCCTTCTCATCTTTGAAGTGAACGAACTCGAGACCTTGGAACTTGAACTGCAAACCGAAGTCAGTTGCTTCGGGCTGGAAGCCTTCTTTGGTAAGGAAGGCTGAGAGGTTTTCGCAAAATGCCATAATAAAAGATGGTATGTTTTATTTGTGTAATTGTAATTTTCAGCGGGCAAATATACAACAATGTTGCGGTTCTGCAAAACATTTTAACAGTTTTTACCCTCATCACCTCCGACAAACGGCAAAAGTGTAGCGGAAAAGGGGGCTAAAGACGTTTGTTCTCCGCCATTCCATCCACTCCTCACGAGGGGCTCGGAAGGCGTTGTCTTTTGTTTTCGGCGCGCCATTTCGGGCTCCTATGTTTGGGCTTCCGGCTCCCGTCTTGCCGACGTCCTGCATCACGACGGCGGGGAAACGGTGCCTCAACCCTCGCGGTTTTCGACGATGATACGGCGACAAAGGGCGGCATCGAAGCCCCGGAGACGGGCATATTCATCGGCCAAGACGGTGAGAACATCCTCGTCTCCGGGAAGACGTTCAAAGTTTTTGCACCCCATCTTGCAGTCCACCTCGCGGAAACGTATGCGGTTGAGGTCGATGATTTCCACACGGATGCTTCCGTCGTCGCCACGTCCGCAGAGGATATTGCCGCGACTGTAGTCGGTATGCAGCCATCCGTGGTCGTGCATCCGCGCCGTGGTGGCAGCGATGGCACGCAGGTATTCGTTGCGTTCCTCAACGGGGAGGGCGATGACATCCATGTATCCCAGCGGACAAGTCGAACGTAGGGAGGCGTAATAACTGTAAGTGAAAAGGAGTCCGCGGCGCTGCTCGAGCCAGCCTATGGGTGTCGGGCTGCCAATGCCCGCAGCATTGAGCATCTGGGCATAGATGTAGGAGCGCTCCGCCTTGCTCTTCCGGAACAGACCATAGACGATGCGGTTGACAAGATTGGGAATCTTGAACGATTTCACGATGATATCCTTGTCTCCGATGCGGAACTCGCGGATCTCGTTGCGACCCTTATAGATGAGTTCTCCGGTGTTCTTGCGGAAACGCTGGTGAAGAGCCTGCACAAAATACCGGCATTCAGGATGATTGCGGCTCACTTTCACCCTCCGGGGATTGCAGATGTAGTAAAGGGCGTTGAGGATTCTCGACCACGAGCGCCAATAACGCAGCGGACCTCCCAACTCCCGGAAGAAGAATTCGGGGTGACGGCGGTTGAGGGTCTTGACGACATGATGGAACATCAGGCGGTCGCGGATGCGCTTACTGTTGGGTGCGATGCGGTAATGCAGCATGATTTCCTCGGTCCGTACCACCTCTCCTCCATCTTTAAGTATGGATATCCAGAAGTCCCAGTCCTCACGTGCGACAATGTCAGGACAGAATCCTCCGACACGTTCCCAGTCAGATTTTCTGAACATGCAGCATGCCGGAAGGAGATTCCTCCGCGCAAGCAAGGAAATATTGAACTTCGGCAGACGCCATTCTCCGCTTCGTGTGCCGAAAAAATCGGCTCTCGGCTGCACCACCTTCACCTCCGGACGCATGTCAAGTATGGCTGCCGCGAAGGAAATGAACTCGGCACAGATGAGGTCATCCGCGTCAAGCGGGAAGATATATTCACCGGTCGACTCGCCGATGGCGTGGTTTCGTGCCCGGCACACTCCGGCATTCTCCTGGTGAATGACGCGCACACGGGGGTCTTTTCCCGAATAACGGCGGGCGATGTCGAGGGTCTTGTCGGTAGAACCGTCGTCGACCACTACGATTTCAAGCGGGTCGTAGGTACAGGCGCACGCCGAATCGAGGGTTCTCGCCAGGGTCTTTGCGGCATTGTACGCCGGTATGATAATGGATACTTTGGGAGGCATAAGAAGATGTTTCGGTGGATGCTGACGGTGTCCACCGCAAAGTTTTGGGGTGGACGCTGCGATTGACCACCTTATTATCTTAATATCTGGGGATAATATTTTTAATATTGAGGGACGATGCGCTGGGTATTCCGGAGCGAAACGCTGAATACTGGGGGATAAGGCGCTTAATATCTGGAGAGAAGACGCTTAATATCAGGAGGGAAGATACGTAATATTTAAGGACGACGCTTCGCCATCTTCCCGTCTGTTTCCAGACAAGCCTCGCTGCAGCATCCGACAAACTTCGTTGTCAGGCAGGCCCAGCAACAGGCTTTGCCAGAACGTTTGAATGACAAAGTCCAAACATCCTGCCGGCAGGAATGCGCAGGGGGCGTCTATAAGTGCCGCCCTAAACCATGAACGAACGGGAAAACCGGACGGCATGGACCAGACGAATGCGCCGGGAACAGCGGACGTTGCCCGCTTTTCTGTCAAATCTTGTCGAAGCCTTTCGTCCATTTCCGCCAATAATAGAGCAGCGGATTCTTGTATTTCAACTGCTTCCAGGGGCGGCTGGCATGGGGACGGTGGCGCACGGGCAGGGCAAGGAACAGATAGTTGTGCAGACCTGCGGCAATGCTTTCGTGGGAGATGGTGACGTCGAACCAGTTCTTCGTCTCATCGAGACGCGAGAAATCGAAGGCCTTGAGCAGCGCCGGCGTGAGGAGCGAGCAGCAAAACGAACAGTGTTTGCGGCAGTCGACGACGGGACCACGCCACTTGCGGGCATAATCGTAGGGATAATTGACGCAACCTGCCTCATCGACGGTCACGCTGGCGGCAATTCCGCAGTCGGGATGCGCCAATGCGCCTTCCCACAATCCGTTCAGGGTGTCGGGTCGAACGGTGACATCGCTCTCGACAATGGCGATTGCGGCATCTTCGGCCAGCGCCATCCGCTGCATCCTCCGCAGAACGAACAGATAGTTGGGCGAAGGATGGTCGGTAAGGTCGGCAATGTCCACCACTTCCACCCCCAGACGCGCCGCCTCGCGGTGCAGACGCTCCGTATTTTCGGGCGTAGAGTTGTCGTTATAGACAACATAATGGTGCGGCATCGGCAGTTCGGCAGCCACAATGGCCTCCATTGTCTCTACCGTACTGTCGATGCTGTCCTTTACAGGCGTGATAATCAGGAGTTTTTTCATACCTTATTTTTCACAAGAAATGGGGAAATACTTGTCTTCCGCCGCGGTTTATTTCCGGAGGAAGTCCATCAGAAAACCCAGGCGACCTGCTCTGCCTACCATCCTTGGAGCAGGATGCCCAGACACTTCCGTCGGACAGGTCCTGTCCTATTTGTCGTTTTCCATCTTCTGCCCCGTCTTTTTATAATAGACGCGTTTGCGCATATTGTCGGTCAGACTGCGGGGCATGACACTCCGGACAACGTGATTGAAGCCCACCTCCACCACCTTTAAGGCGTGCTGGACCTTCCATGAAAGCGTCCGATTCCTGCCTGTTATGATCGCGCACTCCCGGTCGAGTTGCAGACGCAGTTTGCGGGAATTACCCTTAGTGCCATCAAAAACTGCCACCGTCGCCTGCGACTCCTTCAGGATTTTCCCGGAAACGTAGCACCAATGCACAAATTCGAAGTCGGCGCACACAGGGAAACGGGTATCAAAAGGATGCTCTTTCATCAATGACGTACGCACAGCCATGGACTGATGACAGAACGCCATCTTACGCTGAAGGCGGCTCAACGGCCTGGGGTTCACTACAACACGTCCGAAGTCGCGCTCGAGAATGGTGGTGCCATAGAGGAGGTCGGCAGCCTCTGCACCCGGTGCCGCCAGGAGGTCTGCCAAAGCATGGTCGCTGGCAAAGCGGTCGCCGGCATTCATAAACACAATCCATTCGCCCGTGGCACGCCGAATTCCCTTGTTCATAGCGTCGTAAATGCCGTCATCAGGCTCCCTACTCCAGATAAAAGAAATGTTGCGGGCACGGCATTCCACCTCAATGTCGCGGATGACGGACATCGTGTTGTCAGACGACGCACCGTCCACAACAAGATATTCCATATCCACATCCCGCTGCCGGAGAACGCTGCGAGCCGTTTCCCGAAGTTCAGCATCCATGTTGCGGCAGATGGTGACCACACTGACTAAACGTCTTGATTCTTTCATTACGGTCTACTCCTCAGAATCGGTATGTTCGAGGATGTTCGCCGCCAGACTGTCGGCACATTGGATGAGTCCGCAGAGGGGATACTTGTCGCGTGCGGCGTTGATGTTGCTCTTGGCCTCCGGACTTTGGAAGGCGAGGTCCCAGGCTGCCATGTGCCAACGTATGGCGAGCATCTCCTCATCTTTGAGTTGCAGACCCGAAAGCAGGAGGACAATGACGCTCTTTTCGCCGTGTCCCATAGGGAAATTCGAGAAGTCGACATCGTAACTGTCGTACTCCTCCCATGCCGTATTCGCGGCATTGCGGCGGCGTTTGATGACAGGCTTGTAGATTTCCGCCTTGTTGACGTCGTGGAGCAACGAGCAGATGATGACGCTATCCTCGCGCAGGGCGTCTTTAAGGTCGGGACGCATGCGGTGCATGATGGGAAGTATTTCCAACGCGGCACGGCATACGTTGAGACTATGTTCAACAAGTCCACCGCGTGTACACAAGTGGAAACGGGTAGAGGCTGGGGCTTCAAAGAACCCGAGTTTCTCGAGGTCTTCGATGACATATTCCACACCCTCGCGGTTGGTGGAGCGCAGCAGACGGCAAAATTCCGCCTTGTTCTCTGCAACTTTATCGACTTTCAGATTGCCTAAATCCATAGGATTACATTAAATGATTATATTGAACGACACTTAAAGGCGGGGGCTATAAATTACCACCGTCAAATTTTAGGGTAATAAAAGGTGAGCGTTTACGCAAACCGCCTCGGCATATCCTTTTCCATTGTCTTGCGGATTGCGTTTTGCAGACTCAAGGACCCACCCATAAATGCCGACGCCTGAGACAGGCCGCTTTGTAGGTTTTGAAAAAATCAAAAGGGAAGAAGCACACAAACCCACGGATTTTCGTCATGGGAATGCGGGGAGAGCAGACCGTTGGGACGGTGCGGACTGACCGCCGGAACGGGAAGGGGCATCCGCAAGTGCGGAACAGGAAACGTGCAGGACTTGCGCCCCGAACCGGACTGTTGCGGATTTTTTCCGTAAAATTTTGACTGCAAAGTTAGAAAATTCCAATGAAACGCAGAGATGTTATAGCGTTTTTTCGCTAATTTTGCAGCATCAACCAATTAAAACACAAATATGCGCTTACGCTTTCTCCATCTTTCGATTACTTTCCTTGCCGTTATCCTTACGGCATGTGAGGCCAACGAGCAGGTGAACCTCTACATCGGCACCGGCGGACACGGACACACCCACCCCGGAGCCATGGTTCCCCATGGTATGATTCAGCCCGGCCCCGACACCCGCATCCATGATTGGGATGCCTGCTCCGGCTATCATTACAGCGATGACAGCATCAACGGGTTTGCACATACCCGTCTGAGCGGTACGGGATGTGCCGATTTCGGAGACTTTCTGGTGATGCCGACGACGGGAACACCGCAAACTCAGTACGTAGGAGAGAAGGACAAGGCTCAACATACCGCCTATGCCTCGGCGTTTTCCCACGACAATGAACTGGCGATGCCGGGATATTACGCCGTAAAACTTGAACGCTACGGCATTATGGCCGAAATTACAGCCACCTGCCGCACGGCCATTCACCGGTGGACATTCCCGGAAACCGACAAGGCGGGAATGGTTCTCGACCTCGACTACTGCATCCAGGACCAGACGACCCTGGACATGCAGGTGGAGGTGACGGGCGATACCATCCGGGCATTCCGCCGCGACAACTGGTGGCAGTACGACCAGCGACTTTATTTCGAGGCCATCGCCAACAAACCTATTGTGGATTACAGCATCGTGCGCGACACCGTCACCCTCAAACGCGACAACGGACGGTTGCAACCCCGGTGCAAACTCATCGTGAACTTTGGAAAAACGGCGAAGGACGAGGAGGTTATGCTCAAAACCTCCATCAGCGCCGTTGACGCGGAGGGCGCACACCGCAACCTGATGGCGGAACAACCGGACTGGGATTTCGACGCAACGATGGAGGCGGCGGGAGAACTGTGGAAGAAAGCCTTAGGGTGCATCGACATTGAGATTGACGCTTCCGACCCCGAAGCCGTCGACCAGCGCACCATCTTCTACACCGCCCTCTACCATGCCCAACTCTCGCCGAACATCTTCCAGGATGTCGACGGCCGGTATCTCGGCATGGACCTGCAAATTCACCAGGGCGACCTTGCACATCCCCACTACACCATCTTCTCGTTGTGGGACACCCACCGTGCCCTTCATCCGCTCATCTCCATCATCGACCCGGCACAAAACGAGGAGTACATCCGTTCCCTCATCCAAAAGGGCGAGGATGGCGGACTCGTTCCCAAGTGGGATTGCGCCAGCAACTACACAGGTTGCATGCTCGGTTACCATTATGTGGCGCTGCTTGCCGACATGATGGCAAAGGGATACCGGAACTTTGATACGGAACTGGCGTACAAACATGCCGTACGTTCGGCGGAATACGACACTACGGGCATCACACCGGCATGCCCCACTTGGCTTTATCCCTACATCATGCCGAAGGCGCGCCTCTATCGTCAGACCATGGGATATGTTCCCTCCGACCTTGAGAACGAAAGTGTGGCGAAAGCCCTTGAACTTTGCTACAACGACTGGTGTACGGCACAGGTGGCACGCATGATGGGCGACACCCTACGGGCAGCGAAATACGAAGGTTGGGCACGGCTTTACACGAACTATTTCGACGCCGCCACCGGATTCATGCGCGGAAAACTTGCCGACGGTTCCTGGCGGACACCCTTCTCGCCGGCACGTTCCTCGCACCGTCAGGACGACTACTGCGAAGGAAACGCCTACCAATGGAGTTGGTTCGTGCCACACGACGTGGAGGGACTGATTGCCCTGCACGGCAGCAAGGAGGCATTTGTGCGCAAACTCGACGCGCTCTTCACCGCCAGCAGCGAACTTGAAGGCGACGAGGTGAGCGCCGACATCAGCGGACTCATCGGGCAATATGCCCACGGCAACGAGCCCTCGCACCACATCATCTATTTCTACAATGCCGTCGGCATGCCCTGGCGTACCCAGGAACTGGTGGACTCCGTGCTGCATACGCTCTATGCCAACGCGCCGGACGGACTCTCCGGCAACGAGGATTGCGGACAGATGTCGGCGTGGTATATCCTCAACGCCATGGGATTCTACCAGCCCTGTCCCGGACGACCGGTATACAGCATCGGACGCCCGCTCTTCAAATCGGCAACCATACACCTGCCCAACGGCAAGGATTTCAAAATCTCGGCACCGGGAAACAGCCGCAAGGCAAAGTATGTTGTAGCCATGAAACTCAACGGCAAGACGCTGGAACAGCCCTACTTCACCCACGAGGAACTTGTAAAGGGTGGCGAACTGGTGCTGGAAATGTCTGAAAAACGTCCGTAATACGCAACAACGTGTGCCCGCCATCTCCCCCGCGGGCACCCCTCACCACGATATTTTTCACGAAACCCTTCATGGTGGGTTCCCCACCCCACGAATAAAGGATATCAGTTTACGATGGCCATTCATAGAACCCACCTTAAATCAATCCTCCTTTTCCTCCTGTCCACCTTCGCGTTCTGGCTGCTGGTGTTCATGGTCGGCAAACTCCTTTTCCTCGGCTACAACGCCGCGGAATATCCATGGTCTGCCGGCGATGTGCGGGATGTCCTGTGGCATGGTCTGAGCATGGACGCCTCCACCGCCGGATATCTGCTCGCCGTACCTTGGCTGCTGTCATTGGGAATGCTGTGCTTCCCCTCGCGGTGGTGGGGACGTCTGCTGACGGGCTACCTGGTTTTCGCCGCCATCGCGGGAGGTCTCATCGTCATGGTCGACACGTTCCTCTATCCTTTCTGGAAATTCAAGTTGTCGGCCACGGTGTTCACCTACATGGATACCCTTGACGGGGCCGCCAACAGCGTCACCACGGGTTTCATGCTCTCGCGTTCCGCCGCCATCGTGGCGTTCATCGCCATGGTGTTTGCCGGAGAATTTGCCCTCTTCCGCCGCTTCTGGCACCGGAATTTCCAACGTCGCGAGGGCGTCCCATCATGGCGCGCCGCCGGCGTCTCCCTGCTTTCGATGCTCCTGCTCGGAGGTTTCGACTTCCTGGCCATCCGAGGCGGCATCAGCACCGCCGTACAAAATGTGGGGACGGCCTACTATTCGCAGACGCTTTTCCTGAACCATGCCGCGGTGAATCCCGCATTCTCGCTGCTTTCGAGTTTCAAACGCACCAAACGTTTCGGAGAACAATACCAGTATTTCCGCGACCTTCAACCCGAAGTCACAGCAGGGACATACCTCCCTCTCGACGAATCGGTGCCCTTCGACACCTTGCTGCGGACGGAAAGGCCGAACATCCTGCTGATTCTTATGGAAGGTTTCGGCGGACAGTTTGTCCGCGAACTCGGAGGTGCGGAGAATGTGGCGCCAAACTTCTCCAAAATGATTCAGGAAGGCGTGTTTTTCGACCGGTATTACAGCAATTCCTTCCGTACAGACCGCGGAACGGTCAGCCTTCTCAGCGGTTGGATCAGTTATCCTTCGGTCAGTCTGATGCGACTTCCCGAGAAGATGGTACAGTTGCCCGGCCTTGCCCGCAGTCTTTCACGCGAAGGCTACGACACAGAATTCCTTTATGGTGGCGACATCACATTTATGGGCACCTCGGGATACCTGGTCAGCAACGGTTTCACCACGCTCCACGGCGACAAGGACTTCAGCATTTCCGACGCGCGGAGCAGCAAATGGGGCGTGGCGGACGGCATTGCCGCACAACGTGTGGCGGAAATCCTGCATGGGAAAACCGATGCGGACAAACCGTGGTTCTTCACTTTCCAGACCCTTTCGAGCCACGAGCCGTTTGAAGTCCCCTACCACCGTCTTGCCGACCCCGTACAAAATGCCTTCGCCTACACGGACTCTTGCGTGGCGGCATTGGTAGACGACCTCCGGAACACGCCGCTGTGGGAGAATCTCCTTGTCATTCTCGTCCCGGACCACGGCTTTCTCACCACCTCCTACGAAGACCCGGAATTTTTCCACAGTCCTTTGCTCTGGATGGGCGGTGCCATACGGGCTCCCCGCCGCGTGAGCTACCTGATGAACCAGAGCGACCTTTGCGCCACCCTGCTGGCACAGCTGGGCATCAGCACCACCGACTATCCCTACAGCCGCAACGTCATGCACCCCGATTGTCCGCGCTTCGTCTACAGCACCTTCCCCAGCGGCATCATGTATGCCGACTCCACGGGTACCACCGTCTACGACATCACCAGCGACAAAGTCATCTCCTCCTCACCATCCCCCTCTGAAAGACGGCTCTTCCTTGCCAAACGCCTGTTGCAACAGTCGTATTCCGCTCTCGACAACATGGAAAAACGCTGAGGCGTTTTCAGAACAGCACGCTACACAAAGAATATGCCCCCACACAAGAAGCCCCGGTTTGCACAGCACCATTGCCTGCAAACCGGGGCTAACCGTACAAGACAGTTATCAGCAAGATGCTACCGGCATCCTACCGAATAATCATACTCACATGGCAACGTCCGCGGCCATTATATGCCGGACATTTGCCACGTTCGCACCGTGGACATGTAAACTTGTAATTGCCGCTAAATGTCGAATCAGAGGCCCACCTTTACGGTTTTGTCGCCCACCCTGATGAGATAGACATTCTGCCGAGGCAGGTTGAAGTTCATGGTGCTTCCTGTGGCTTTATACCGTCCCATCAGTTGCCCGGCGGGAGTATAGACGCTGACGGGTGTCCCCACCGGAGCATTTTCAAGGCAGAGCGCACCGTCACGCACGCTAATCTGCATATCCGGGTCCACCACTTCGTTGATTCCTGCCTCATATTCATCAATACTCAAGATTGGTCCATTACGCACAAAAACGGGACCGGCTTCTATGTCAATGCATAGTTGCCGGTCCCTGAACGGTTCTTAGGGTGTTCTATATATCAGAAATAGTCTATTCGTTTCCGAACTTCAGTTTTCCGTCCTCGGTGGTGACGAGGATGGGGCGCTGGTTGCTGACGGTTCCTGCCAGCAATGCGCGGCTGAGGTCGTTGAGGAGCATGTTCTGCAAGGCGCGCTTCACGGGGCGGGCGCCGTATTCGGGGTCGAAACCCTCCTGGGCTATCAGACGGACGGCATCGTCGTGAACGTGAAGCGTGACACCCTGTTCCTCCAGACGGCGGGCAATGCTCCGCAGTTGGATCTTCACAATCCGCTCAATCTCATGCTGACGCAGAGGATGGAACATGAGGATGTCATCGATACGGTTGACGAACTCCGGACGCAGGCCCAGTTTCACCAATTCGTCGGCAAGGTCCTCGCGCTTATTGCCATCGGTGATGAGGTTGCTCGTCATGATGATGATGGTGTTCTTGAAGTTTACCGTGCGCCCCTTGTTGTCGGTGAGCCGCCCGTCGTCGAGCACCTGCAACAGGATGTTGAAGACATCGGGGTGCGCCTTCTCGATTTCATCGAAGAGGACGACGGAATAGGGCTTTCGGCGCACCGCCTCGGTCAGTTGTCCACCCTCGTCATATCCGACATATCCCGGAGGAGCGCCGATAAGTCGGGTGGCGGAGAACTTTTCCTGATATTCGCTCATGTCGATTCTTGTCATGAGGTTCTCGTCGTCGAAGAGGCATTCCGCCAAGGCCTTCGCCAATTCTGTCTTGCCGACACCGGTGGCGCCCAGGAAGATGAAACTGCCGATGGGGCGTTTGGGGTCCTGAAGTCCCGCCCTACTACGGCGAACAGCGTCCGCCACAGCGGAAATGGCCTCATCCTGACCGATAACACGCCGATGAAGTTCGTCTTCAAGGTGGAGAAGTTTCTCGCGTTCGCTCTGCATCATACGCGTTACGGGGATACCTGTCCAGCGTGCCACCACATCCGCGATGTCGTCCGCCGTGACCTCCTCCTTCACCATCGCCTCCGTGCCCTGGCATTTATGGAGTTCCTCCTCAAGATTCACGATGCTTTGCTCCAATTCCTTGAGACGTCCGTAGCGGATTTCCGCCACGCGTCCGAAATCGCCCTCACGTTCGGCACGCTCGGCATCGAACTTCAAGGTCTCGATGATTTCCTTTTTCTGCTGAATCTGCAGCAACAACGCGCGTTCGCCCTCCCATTGCTGTTTGAGGGAGCGCTCCTTTTCACGAAGAGCATTGATTTCCTCGTCGAGTTGCGCCAGTTTCGCGGTGTGCGCCTCCTGTGCCTGAACATCGGCAGCCGCATCCTTTTCGCGGCGGATGGCCTCACGTTCGATTTCCAACTGCCGCAGACGGCGTGAGATCTCATCGAGTTCCTCGGGTTGCGAATCGCGCTCCATCCGCAACTTCGCCGCCGCCTCGTCCATCAGGTCTATCGCCTTATCGGGGAGGAAACGGTCGGCAATGTAACGGTGGGAAAGGGTGACTGCGGCTATGAGAGCATCGTCCTGGATACGCACACGATGGTGGTTCTCATATTTTTCCTTCAATCCCCGGAGGATGCTGATGGCCTCTTCGGGAGCCGGTTCGTCGACCATTACCGTCTGGAAGCGCCGCTCCAGCGCCTTGTCCTTTTCGAAGTATTTCTGGTATTCCTCCAAGGTTGTGGCACCGATGCTGCGGAGTTCGCCGCGCGCCAATGCGGGCTTGAGGATGTTGGCGGCGTCCATGGCGCCATCGCTTTTTCCCGCTCCTACGAGGGTGTGTATCTCATCAATGAAGAGAATGATGCCGCCCTGTGCCTCAGTGACTTCGCGGACGACGCTCTTCAGACGGTCCTCAAATTGTCCCTTATACATGGCTCCTGCCACAAGGGCTCCCATATCGAGCGAGTAAACCTGCTTGTCGCGGAGGTTGTCGGGCACGTCTCCACGGACGATGCGCTGGGCAAGACCCTCGACGATGGCCGTCTTTCCCGTACCGGGCTCACCGATAAGGATAGGATTGTTTTTCGTACGACGCGAAAGAATCTGCAGCACTCGGCGTATCTCCTCGTCGCGACCAATGACGGGATCAAGGCGTCCTTCGCGCGCCTCGCTCACAAGATTGATGGCAAACTGTTTGAGTGCCGACTCTTCATCGCCTCTCTGTTGGGTTCTGTTTGTGGTATTCATATCGTTTTTATCTGTTGGTTTGCGTTAAAGGGTATTCTGAAAATCAGTTTTTGGGGTGTTCTATAAATCAGTGTTCATTTGTTCTTGGGATGTTTTTTATGCTTGGACGCTTATGGTTCACCTGCACCTGCCTCCTTTTCATGCCATCACGAAGCCCGCATCGCTCCCATAAGAGACATCTGCTGGGCGACAACCTCATAATCATCTCCTTGTAATTCATGGAACAAACCTTAAGTTTCGTTTTTTATACAATCAGTATTAAAACCTATTGGACGTCTTTCTTTTTTTGGGGATTCTTCCTGTTTGTCATCGATTTCCTTTAAGATTTTCCGAAATTGTGCTTTCGCTTCAAACGATGAATCAAGAGCGGCTTTTATAAACTGCACATTGTAGGAGCATGAGGGATGAAGCATTAGGTCGTAACGTGTGCTAATTTTAATAACGCCTTCTTCATCGGGATTTGAAAGCACTATTGCTGGACCGAAATTGTAATTTGCGGCATTTACAGCATCGCGAACCTGAGGCAAATGCGGATTATCAGCCTTTATTTTTGTCCACACCGGGTCCCAAATTCTGATACACATGAGGCCAAATTCTATTTGGAAGTTCTCTCCTTGATATTTAACATAGATAGTTCCATCTTTATCTCTCTCCGGCTGACAGCCAATCATACGAAGGATATAAAACACCAATCCTGAAGTATCTGCCGGATCAAATGACTCTAATTTGGCAATCGATTGATAGTTAAAAAAACCATTGTAGACTTTTTTGGCTATAAAAATCACAACAGCGAGACTCAATAACGTGGTACAAAGAACTTCTAATGAGTTATGCATAGTTGTATCGTTTTATAAAATTTCCCCAAATTGCCATAGATCTTCAAAGTTGGAAACATAGTATTTATCTCCATTGTATGAGACGCAGAAGCGATTACTGACAGTTTTAGTTTGGGAAGTGAATAAGGAGGGGGACTTTACGTCAGTTTTTATTTATTTTCGGGATGCTCTTTTGCTTGGAGGTTTATGTCTATCACCTGCACCTGTCTCCCTTTCACGCAGTCACGATGCACGCATCATTCTCAAAAGAGAAGAGACTTCTGCTGGGTGATAGCCTCATAATCATCGCCTTTACAGATCACATCTATAATATAAACAAATCAGGTCCATCAAGATCGCCTTGTTTTTTGACATTATTGAATTCAGATTTGCTGAAGACATCACTTAAATGGGAGTTCTTTTCATCTCAAGCCCATTCTCTCGGATACCCTCTACAATTATCCAAAGTCAATGTTTCCGAAGAACACATATCGATGTTGAAGGACACTAATGATTGTTGTTCTATTGGTAAAATGTTATCCAATTTGTACAATAGTCATGTACTTTAGGATGCAGTTCAACAACGGAATCTGTTCTGTAACGATACCAAGCATGATTCCATCCTGGCCCCATATCGGTATATAGCGCCTCGGTTACGCCTTGTTGTAGCAACGCTTTCTTGAAATCGCCGAAACGGACTATCTCATTTGATTCTATAATGCAAAGCCTATCACCAATTTGACACAGAGAACGAAACTGGTTTCTATTGTTGTCTTTTCTGACGGTTGGCATTATCTTACCATTATGGATCATCATTTCCTGGGCAAAAGCCATTCCGCCATTCTTTGCAGCCTCGTCTAATGCTCTGCTGTAATTGTTGTAAACGAAATCCCATTTCCCTCCATAATAGATAAAGGCCCCTGTGTTTCTTTTGCTTCTGTAACCTTTATATCTGATGCCGCCAGATACATGGTCACCTGCAATGTTGTTGTGCATGAATGTATCTAAACAGTTTCCTGTATAACATGCTGCGGCACACATTATAACCGTTGTGTCTTTTTCCTCAGGCATTTCTCCACAAGCCAAGTCAATCTTGTTGAAATGTGGATATAATATGGTGAGATTGCAGGTGTCTATACGTTCCACCAATGCTTTTTCAGGCTTTACGACCTCCGGGATTTCCGTTGTTTGCCCGCTTTCTCCTTCACTTTCCGTTGTCTGCCTGTTTCCTTCTTTACAAGATGGTGTCAACAGCAGCAATGCACTTGCTGATAATAAAAACAACCTGAGATTATGAAACTTCGGTCGTCCTGACTCTTTTGTATTCATACTTTTCAAACTTTTTATAAGTGTTCCGAACCGTTTGACGAGGAATATTTTGCAGGAAATTCCGCCAAAATCCTTACGTTTTCGGGCCGCGGCTTTACGCCTTTTGTGGGATGCAAAATATCTGCCAGCGGACTTCCTGAGGATAGATGATGAAGGAAAACATGACAAAATTTCACATTAACTGCCTAATATACAGTTTTTTACGACAAAATTTCAGTAGACCTATTGACTTTTTGGCACACTTTCCTCTCCAGAGCGCCGTTCACCACTGCCTTCCTCAGAGGATTTCCGGCAACGGAGATGGGCGAAACGGCATCGGAACGGGGCGCTCCCGACCGGCGGAATGCAGCCACGATGAAACGCGGGCGGCGAAAGACACATCATAATAATCCGCACGTAGGCGCACGACGCACGCACGTACACATACGGAAGAATTGCACCAATCTCGTTTGCACGCGCCCGTTTGACGCGGGCAAACTGATGTCGGCGTACGCGAGAGCCGCATACCCCCCCCATCTATCCGAAACGGATTGATGCGGACATTGCCGCATTTACGCACAGGAGATTTTCGGAAAGACGGAGGGAAGACGGAAAGTCCTATCGGAAACATCCGGAAGCCGGCCGGAAAAAATTGCACACACACCTCCCTTCCGCACGGAAAACGGGCGGAAGAAATGCGGTGGAAAACGATGAAGACCTTAAATTCTGTTGACACGGACTTTTGGACCTTTTTGAAGGGAATTCCTGACTTTTTCCGCCTCATCGGCGCCATCCGACACCAAAAAGAGCGGCGTCAAAAGGTCGTGGAACGGCGTTTTCTGTATCCGAAAACGCACAAACGGTGGGAAATCGCCGTAAAAAAGAGGGGTAAACTGCCGTAAAGCGACGCACGGAATGCCGCATTTCTGCGTGGAAAGTGCCGGTGTTTACAGGCTGTATTGCCGCACTTTCCGCTGAAAGTGGCGTGGTTTTCCCCAAAAACACGGGAAAACGATTTTTCGATATTTGGAAACGGAGGGGACGCTGGTGGCTTCCGTGGGGATTCTCAGCGCGTTTATCCGCAGGCGGACAAAGGAAATCCGCATCCGAAAAACGCACCGGAAAAAATTGCACACATCACCGGCATTCACCTTCACCGGCATTGTCGCCACGACGCCGCGAAGGTTCGGAACATGGTCAACCGAAGACCGTCTCAAGCACATCGAGGCTTTTCAGTTGGGGGAACCCGGTAAGGTGGAGGCGATAAAAGGTGATGAGGCGGCGAAGGATGGCGGTACGTTGCGCACCGGTGAGGCGGAAAAGGCGCATCGTGGGGAAGTTCATGCGTGCCAACTGCCGTGCAGCGTGCGCCTCATCGCCCTCAAGATAGGCGCTGTGGACGGGTCGGACATCGGTGAAGACGGCATTCTGGAGGTCAAAATAGCGTCCTTCGCCCCGGAGTTCCTCCCAATCGGGCTGGATTCCCAAGAATCGCGACAGGCGGAAGAGGAAGACGACATGGAAATTGGCGTAACCTTCGGGACAGGCATCGAGCCATCCGATGGCATTCACCAGATAATCGAAGAAATCCTCGCCGAAGTCGCCCTCCAAAGTGGCGTAGGAAAGGAACTCGGCAAGAAACATGACGATGGCCATCTTGTCGGGCTGCGACATGATAGAGTCGTGGCGCTCGGTCGTGCGCACCGTACGCGGACGGAAAACCGTGGTGGTAGGACCGGCCTCCCACATGACTTCAAGATGGGCAAGGGGGCGGAAAAGGCTCGCACGCATCGGTGAACGCGGGCTGTGGGTCAGGGGAAGGCTGAGCGTCACGCGGCCCGCCGAACGCGAGAGGGCACGCACCAGCAGGCGGTCGCTGCCGTAACGTGTGGAACCAAGAACAAGTATCTGATGCGTTTCTATCATATCATTTAGGATGTATGCTACGTGTTTAGCAAGTGGACAGTCATAATTTTACGTGTGAAAGACGTGTCCATACTCTACGTTGAATGCCGTATCGGTTTCATTTCAGGTGGGTTCTATAAATTTCAACCGCAAAGACTGTTTATTGTAAGTGGGGCGCGTTTTGTCGCCTTCCGCTCGCTTTCCGGCTTGAGATTCCGGTTCATTCAGTCACGAAGTACGCTTTATTTCACCAATCACAGAAATTCTCTTCTCGAAAAACAACGCGAAATCCGACAAATCCAATTTGCGGAACTCACCTTTAGCCGCAGACTTCCCCCGCGGACCTTTCCTTATTGCAAAGATGTACCCTCGTACCAATTTAAGAAATATGGCAACCATATACACGGGCGAACACGGAAGGGAAACGGGCGGCAAGGGGCATGACGACGGCAAAAATAACGATAATTTTTGAACGGAAAGGAGGAAAACAGGAATTTTCTATCTGAAATACCACCAAAAATATTCCGCACGAATCAGAAGCGGAGAAGGTGAAAAAGCAGGCGAAATCGCACGAATTAAGACGTCGGCTTTGCAATTTTGGGGCAAAACACAAGATTTTTAGAACTTTTTACGGCACAACGCTTTGAAGAAAACGGAAAAGCACCTAACTTTGCACTCGCAAATCGGCCACAACGCCGCACAACGCGGCGAAAAACACGGCAAAGATGAGCGATGGTCCCTTCGTCTATCGGTTAGGACGAGAGATTTTCATTCTCTAAAGAGGGGTTCGATTCCCCTAGGGACTACAAAACTTGCAAAAGTTTGCACACATGGGCCATCATGAAAATTCTTGAAAAGCCCTGACGGAGAAAGGTGAAAAATTTAGCGAGCCCTCGCACAGCACGCTGATTTTTCTCTTTTTTACGTTATAAACATGTGATGCGCGCGAGGACAACAGCCGAAGCAGAGCGCGTAGCGTCGGGAGACGCCCATTTTCCTCCTTGCAATGCTTGACTGGAATCCCCAACAATCCACACACTTATCTATTTGTATCATTTTCCCACAAAAGGAATAATTCCCCTAAAGAAACAATGGCAAATCACAAGTCATCAATGAAGCGCATCCGCCAGACCGCTACCCGCCGTCTCCACAACCGTTACTATGCCAAGACGATGCGCAACGCTGTTCGCAAACTTCGCGCTACCACCGACAAGGCTGAGGCAGTTGCCCTCCTCCCCAAGGTGCAGAAGATGCTCGACAAACTTGCAAAGAACAACACCATCCACAAGAATAAGGCATCGAACATCAAGAGCAGCCTCATGCTCCACGTCAACAGCCTCGCTTAAGGTGTCGCTGACGACAGCCACAACTGCCGTCACGAAACAACGAAAATAATATGAAACGGAGTCTGACATTTGTCAGATTCCGTTTTTTTGCATACCTTTGCACGGCTGACGGCAGGACTTCGGAATAATGACAACGGACAACCGCCCCAGCAACACCATACACCGACAAAACAAAGAACAAAAGATGCAAGACAATTTCGACATACGCAGCACGCAGAACAAGCCCTCCAACACGGAACGGGACTTTGAGAACGCACTGCGACCACTGTCATTTTCGGATTTTACAGGGCAGAAGAAGGTGGTGGAGAACCTGAAAGTCTTCGTCGAGGCCGCACGTATGCGCGGAGAACCCCTCGACCACACCCTCCTGCACGGCCCTCCCGGATTGGGAAAGACCACACTGTCGAACATCATCGCCAACGAACTCGGCGTGGGATTCAAACTCACCAGCGGTCCCGTACTCGACAAACCCGGCGACCTGGCCGGACTGCTGACATCGCTCGAGCCGAACGACGTGCTCTTCATCGACGAAATCCACCGCCTCAGCCCCGTCGTGGAGGAATACCTTTATTCCGCCATGGAGGACTACCGCATCGACATCATGATCGACAAAGGTCCGGCAGCAAGGAGCATACAGATTGACCTCAACCCCTTCACTCTGGTAGGAGCCACCACACGGAGCGGACTGCTCACGGCACCTCTCCGAGCACGCTTCGGCATCAACATGCACCTTGAATACTACGATGCCAAGACCCTGACCACCATCGTCGAGCGTTCGGCAAAAATCCTCCGCGTAAACATCGACCCGAAGGCGGCAGCGGAGATAGCAGGACGGAGCCGGGGCACGCCACGTATTGCGAACGCGCTGCTCAGACGCGTCAGAGACTTCGCACAGGTCAAAGGAAACGGCGACATCAATACGGAAATCGCACGCTTCAGCCTTGAAGCCCTCAACATCGACAAGTATGGTCTGGACGAAATCGACAACAAAATCCTCACCACCATCATCGACAAGTTCAAAGGAGGTCCCGTGGGTATCACCACCATCGCAACAGCCATCGGCGAGGATGCCGGCACCGTCGAGGAAGTCTACGAACCTTTCCTCATCAAAGAGGGCTTCATCCGCCGCACACCACGCGGGCGCGAAGTGACGGATCTGGCATACGAACACCTCGGACGCGGATACATCACCAACCGCGAACCCGGACAGGGCTACCTCTTCTAAGGACGTCACACACCGAAACAACATTTTTCAGGCAGGCAAACAGGACTTGTCTTTACAGCAGCAGACGGACAACATCCGTTTACACCTCCTCAGTTTTTATGCGGAACAGCATTCGGGAACATCCAGGATGCGGAGGTTTTCACAAAACAAACGAGCAAAAGCAAGGATGTTCCGGCTAACTGCCTGCCTTACAAAACGGAACAAGATGATCACATACAACGCTTATAGCGAGGCGATGCCCCAAATCAACACCGCCACCGTCACAGCATGGATACAACGAGTGGCGGAAAAACACGGGAAACGCATCGGGAACGTCAACTACATCTTCTGCACCGATGAGGAAATCCTCGACGTCAACCGCAAATATCTGCAACACGACTACTATACCGACATCATCACCTTCGACTACTGTGCCCACAACATCCTCTCGGGCGACATATACATCAGCCTCGACACCGTGGCATCGAATGCCGAAGAGTTCGCGAAGAACCCCGACGAAGAACTCCACCGCGTGCTCATCCACGGCATTCTCCACCTTGTAGGCATCAACGACAAAGGTCCGGGAGAACGCGAAATCATGGAACGCGCCGAGGACGAAGCGCTCGCCATGCGCTAAGGTGGCGGGCCGCAACTAAGGCGGGATTACCGGAGAACCTCCACTCCCCCAAAAGCGCCGTACTGCATCCCCCGACCGCCACATCCGCACCGTCACACGCCATCCCCGACATGCCCAAACGGCACATCCTCACCAAAAACGCCGGAAGGCCGGAAGACTGCGGATGCAGCACGGGGAAACGGCAAGGCGAAGAACGGCAAACCACCGGACGTCGGCGGCACTCCGCCATGAAAGGTCCCGCATCTCACCACCGTAGAAGCGGGACCTTTTTGTATAAAAACAGGTGGTTCATACTTGAAAATTGAGCGGCACCGTTTTATAAAAGACATACGCTTATATATAAAAGATGAGTGTCCTTATATATATAAGATGAGTAAGCAGCCGATAAAGGTTGCTCTTTTTAGCACCAAAAATTTGGAAGTTCACCCAAAAGAACGTAATTTTGCCCCCGCATTCATCCGTCATGTGCCAATTAAAGGGGAAGGGACGCCATGACCACCAATGCGGAAAATTCTGAAAAATACCATTCCTTTTCCCCGACTTCCACCGCCACTAACACATCATGCAAAAGAACTTAGTGATTGTAGAGAGCCCCGCGAAAGTGCCGACCATCGAGCGTTTTTTGGGCAAAGACTACAAAGTGATGTCAAGTTTCGGACATATCCGTGACCTGAAAAAGAGAAATTTCGGTATCGACCTTGAGACATTCACACCAGAATACGAAATCCCTGCCGACAAGCGCAGCGTAGTGGAAAGCCTGCGTGCCGAGGTCCAGAAGAGCGATGCCGTGTGGCTCGCATCCGATGAGGACCGCGAAGGAGAGGCCATCAGTTGGCATCTGGCAGAAGTTCTCAACCTAGATCCCGCCAACGCACGGCGCATTGTCTTCCACGAAATCACGAAACCCGCCATCCTCGCCGCCATAGAAAACCCGCGGACCATCGACCTCAACCTCGTCAATGCCCAGCAGGCACGACGCGTTCTGGACCGTCTCGTAGGTTTCAAACTCAGCCCCGTCCTTTGGAGAAAGGTGCAACCCAACCTCTCGGCAGGCCGTGTTCAGAGCGTGGCAGTGCGGCTCATTGTGGAACGCGAACGCGAAATCCTCGATTTCAAGAGCGAAAGCAGTTACCGCGTGACAGCCACCTTCAACGTGACGGATGCCGACGGTCAGCCCACAAGCGTCAAGGCACAACTGACCACATCCTTCGAAAAAGCCACCGAGGCCGAGGCATTCCTGAACCAATGTAAGGGTGCAAAATTCACGGTAAAGAGCATCCTGAAGCGCCCGACAAAGCGTTTTCCCGCCCCACCATTCACCACTTCCACCCTGCAACAGGAGGCGTCGCACAAATTAGGGTTCCCAGTTTCCCTCACCATGCGCGTGGCACAGACGCTCTACGAGGCCGGTCTCATCACCTACATGCGTACCGACTCCACCAATCTTTCGAACCTCTGCCTCAACACTGCCGGTCCCGTCATCAAAGAACTTGCAGGCGCAGAGTATCACAAGCGCAGAAATTACCACACGCACAACAAAGGGGCACAGGAAGCACACGAAGCCATCCGCCCGACTGACCTCAGAAACGCCGAAATCAACGGCACTCCCCAAGAAAGGAAACTCTACGAACTCATCTGGAAGCGGACCATCGCCTGCCAGATGGCGGACGCGGAACTCGAAAAGACAACCATCACCATCGGAATCGACGGCACGGAACACGAATTCGTAGCCTCCGGCGAGGTGGTATGTTTCGACGGTTTCCTCCGGGTCTACAGAGAAACCGCACAGGAAAGCGAGGAGAACGACGAGGGCCGCCTGCTGCCTCCCATGACGGAAGGTCAGCACATTGACAATGAGGAGATTGCCGCCATCGAGCGCTTCACCCAACCTCCCATGCGCTACAACGAGGCGACACTCGTACGTAAACTCGAGGAATTGGGCATCGGACGTCCGTCAACCTATGCCCCAACCATCTCCACCATCCAGCAAAGAGAGTACGTCCGCCGTGGCGAATACGACGGAACGAAACGGCAATATGGCGTCATCACACTCCGCCAGAACAACATTTCGCATAGCCGACGCGAGGAAAACGTGGGCAGCAACCGCGGACGCCTTGTGCCGACTGACGTAGGAATCATCGTCACCGACTTCCTCATCGACCACTTTCCCATCATCATGGACTATAATTTCACAGCAAATGTGGAGCAGGAATTCGATGAAATCGCCAAAGGAAAAGAGGTGTGGAGCACGCTGATACGGAAATTCTACGACGATTTCAACCCTGCCGTGGAGGCCGTCATCGCAGAACGCACCAACCACAAGGTGGGAGAACGCGAACTGGGCATCGACCCTGAAAGCGGAAAGCCCGTCAGAGTCAAGATCGGACGCTTCGGACCTATGGTACAAATCGGCAACAGCGACGATACGAACACCGAGAAACCGCGCTTCGCAAAACTGACGAAAACACAGTCCATCTCGTCCATCACCCTCGAAGAGGCCCTGGCTCTCTTCCGTCTGCCACGGACTGTCGGCGACTATGAAGGCGAGGAAGTGCGCGTAGGAACCGGCAACTACGGCCCCTACCTCTTCTTCAAAGGCAAATACACCTCCCTCAACAAGAACGACAATCCCTACAGCATCACCATCGAACGTGCCGTGGAGATTATCGAGGAGGCAAGGGAAGCCGAGAAAAAGAGCCATCTGAAGAGTTTCGAAGAGGAGCCGGGACTGGAAATCCGCGACGGACGTTACGGACCGTATCTCGTCTTTAACGGCACAAACTACCATATTCCGAAACAGCAGGCGGAACACGCCGTGGAACTCACACTCGAAGAATGCCGGACCATCATCGAAAACGAGAAGGCAAAGGCCGGAGCAAGGAAGTCCAGAGCACGGAAAACCGCTACACCATCAAAAGGTAAGAAATGAAGTGTATCGCCCTCATTGGATACATGTGCGTGGGGAAAACGACCATCGGAAAGGCCCTCGCCAAACAATTGGGACTGCGCTTCTACGACCTCGACTGGTATATCGAACACCGGTTCAGACGGAAGATTCCTGAGATTTTTGCCGAGGACGGTGAGGAGAAGTTCCGGAAAATGGAGCAGAACATGCTCCACGAAGTCGCGGCATTTGAGGACATCGTACTCAGTTGCGGCGGAGGAACACCCACCTTTGCCGACAACATGGAATACCTGAACGAGACATCCCAGACCTTCTACATGAAGGCTACACCGGAAACCATCCTCGCCCATCTGGCGATGGCACGCGGAAACCGACCTATACTGGCGGGGAAAAACGCTGAGGAACTCGACGCTTTCGTGCGGAAACAACTGGCGGAACGCGAACATTTCTACGCCCAGGCACAGCACGTCATCGACGTCGACATCCTCGACAGTTACGAAAAGATTGACGATGTCGTGCAGATGATTATCGACAGCGCCGACGCGTCGCACTGATTTCACGGACACACCCCTCTCCCGGCAGCGCCGACAACGCGGCAACGTCCCACGCTCCACTGCAGGTGGGTCCTGTTTCCGGCTGACCATCTTCCGGCCTTTTCACGCTGAAGACAGCCCCTCCCTTTGGCAAGACCCGCAACAGGATCCACCTGCGAGGAGTATCTTCTGATACTATGACGGAACATCCTTCAGTCTCTTATTGAATATCTTTCAGGAATTCATTGAGGCTTCGTCCAAGAAGGAACGGACTTTCCTTTTCAAAGCATTGAGTATCCTTTTCAAAAGTACGGAACTTTCCTTGCAAAAGTACGGAACTTTCTTTGCTAAAGTTCTGAATATTCTTTTCAAAAGCATTGAACTTCTTTCGGGAAAAGATTGAACGTCCTTTTGGAAAAGGCGGAGCCCCCCTGGAAATTTCTCCCGGACGCACCCTGAAAGAATTATTTTTTACCATACCCACAAGCCCACAAGCACCTACCGAAAACGCGACAACAGCCCATGAGAAAGTGGAGAATCGAAGACTCCGAGGAATTGTACAACATCAAAGGATGGGGAGTCAATTACTTCGGCATCAATGATAAAGGCCATGCCTACGTGCGTCCCAAGAAGGACGATGTGCAGATTGACCTTTTCGATGTAATGGAAGACCTGAACAACGCCGACATTACGGCGCCCGTTCTGTTGCGCTTTCCCGACATTCTGAACAACCGTATCGAAAAGACCGCCGCATGTTTTGCCAAGGCGGAGAAGGAATACGATTACAAAGGTGAGCACTTCATCGTCTATCCCATCAAGGTCAACCAGATGCGTCCCGTCGTAGAGGAGATCATCTCTCACGGAAAAAAGTACAATCTCGGCCTTGAATGCGGTTCAAAGCCCGAACTCCATGCCGTGCTCGCCACGAACATGGACTCCGACAGCATCATCGTCTGCAACGGACATAAGGACCAGAATTTCATAGAACTCGCACTCCTCGCACAGAAAATGGGGAAACGCGTGTTCCTCGTCATTGAGAAACTGCCCGAATTGGACATCATTGCCCGCACGGCAGAGAAACTCGGCGTGCGCCCAAATCTTGGCATCCGCATCAAACTTGCCAGCCGTGGCACCGGAAAATGGGAGGAGAGCGGCGGCGACGCATCGAAATTCGGACTCAACAGCACCGAACTTCTCCAGGCCCTTAACAAACTTCAGGACCTCGGACTCCGCGACTGCTTCAAACTCATCCACTTCCATATCGGTAGCCAGATTACGAAAATCCGCACCGTAAGCATTGCATTACGCGAGATGGCACAGTACTATGTGCAACTCCGGAAGATGGACTTCGGCATCGAATTCGTGGACTGTGGCGGCGGACTTGGCGTCGATTACGACGGCACGCGCAGCAGCAACTCCGAATCTTCGGTGAATTACAGCGTTCAGGAGTACGTCAACGACATCGTGTACACCCTTTCCGAGGCGGCGAACGTCAATGGAATCCCCCACCCCAACATCATCACCGAGGGTGGACGTTCCCTGACCGCCCATCACTCCGTCCTCGTTCTCGAGGTGGTGGAGACGGTCAGCGTGCCACACATGCCCGAGGATTTCGTGCCGACAGACAGCGACCACAAACTGGTTCACGAACTGAACAACATCTGGGACAAGACCTCCACACGCTCCATGCTTGAGGATTGGCACGACGCACAGGACATCCGCGAGGAGGCGCTCGACCTTTTCCGACACGGACTGCTCGACCTGAAGACGAGAGCACAGATAGAATCGCTCTATTGGAGCATTAGTCATGAGATAAGTGAACTCGCCCACCACCAGAAACACTGCCCCGACGAACTCCGGAAGATGGACAAAACGATGGCGGAGAAGTACTTCTGCAACTTCAGCCTCTTCCAAAGTCTTCCCGATCATTGGGCACTTGACCAGATGTTCCCCATCATGCCCATCCAGCGCCTTGAGGAACGCCCCACGCAAAGTGCGACGATTCAGGACATTTCCTGCGACTCCGACGGCAAAATCGGCGCATACGTCAACCACGACCATCAGACCAACTACATTCCCCTGCACACGCTGAAAGAGGGAGAGAAGTACTACATCGGCGTCTTTCTCGTGGGTGCTTACCAGGAAATCCTAGGCAACATGCACAACCTTTTCGGCGATACGAATGCCGTACACATCTCTGTCGACGGCGAAAGTTACAGCATCGACAAGACCATCGACGGCGAGACCGTGGCCGATGTGCTGGAATATGTGCAGTACGACCCCAAACACATGGTGCGCCGACTCGAAAGTTGGGTGACGGGAGCCGTGAAGGAAGGGAAAATCACCACCGAGGAGGGCAAGGAGTTCATCAGCAACTACCGCGCCGGACTCTACGGATACACCTATCTGGAATAAGGGGCGTCGGAATGTTTTTTCCGAACTGCCTCACATAAGTTTCTCCCATTTCACCGCAAGAATCCCCCTATGGTAAAGATTGAAGCATCGTGGGCCAACGTCCTGGCCGACGAGTTTGACAAGCCTTACTTCCAACAACTTGTCGAATTTGTCCGGCAGGAATACCGCCAGGGGCCATGCTATCCCCCCGGAAGGCAGATCTTCGCAGCCTTCGACCTCTGTCCTTTCGACAAAGTGAAGGTCGTCATCATCGGCCAAGACCCCTATCATGAGCCCGGACAGGCGGAGGGCTTGTGCTTTTCCGTGGCGGAAGGCGTCATGCCGCCTCCCTCGCTCGTCAACATCTTCAAGGAGATTGAGGCCGACCTCGGCACTCCCCCACCCTCCAACGGCAGTCTCCGCCGGTGGGCGGAACAGGGTGTGCTTCTCCTCAACGCCACACTTACCGTAAGGGCGCACCTGGCAGGGAGCCACCAACGCCGGGGCTGGGAGGAATTCACCGACGCCGTCATCGACCGCCTTGCCCGCCAACGCTCAGGCATTGTCTTCATCCTTTGGGGAAGTTATGCCCAGCGGAAAGGCGCCGTCATCGACCCTTCGCGACATCTTATCCTGCAGTCCGCCCATCCCTCACCCCTCAGCGCCTACCGCGGATTCTTCGGCAACCACCATTTTTCCACGGCAAACGCCTACCTCGAAAAGCAGGGACTGGCACCCATACAATGGTAACGCGACAACGCTTTCACAACGTATGCCGGACCTACCCCCAAAAAACATAATGACCTACCCTAATACCATTACGAAATGAAACGAAGCATTACCCTTCTCCTTTCCGTTTTTGCCTTCATGGTGACCGTGGCACAAAGCGTCGACGTCTACCATTCCGGCATCCTGTCCTCCTTCTCCAGCGACGAGATTTCCGACATCAGCCTCAAGGCTACCGACACTTCCACCGAACTTCAAGTGGGGAAACTTGCCGGAAATCCCCTCACCGTCAAGGCCGATGACGTGCGGAGCATCGAGTTCAGCGACGGACCTGTCGACGCCAGCACCAAATATGCCGACGACGAACCTGCGCAGGTGGTGTTCTCATGTATTGAGGTCAACAACACCAATCCCCTGCAACATCTGAACTTCACCCTTGAGAAGTCCAACAAGAACTTCTTCGACGCCGTCATCCTTTTCTCCTCGAACATCAACTTCAGCAAGAAGGAAGATGTGGTATATATCCACAACAACGAGAACGTACAGCCCATCCTCAACAACTGGGAGCACTACATCAAGCCCCTCAAAGACCGCGGCATCAAGGTGCTGCTCTCCATCCTCGGCAACCACGACGGCTCCGGTCTTGCCAACCTCGACGAGGACCGTGCCAAACTTTTCGCCCAGGCCATAGCCGACACCCTCGACAAATACGACCTCGACGGTGTGTTCTTCGACGACGAATATTCCGACTACAACAAGGGACTGAAGGGACAAGGCTACAGCGGATTCCTTGAAAGCGCCAGCGTAGAGGCCGCAAGCCGCCTGGCCTATGAAACGAAGAAAGCGATTGGCGACAAGTGGTTGGTACTCTACAAATACGGAATTTACAACATGGCTGTCAGCATCGACGGCAAGAAACCCGGCGAATATGTCGACTTCGTCCTCACCGACTACAACCAGGGTGCTGCAGGTTTCGGCACTCAATATCCCGGTGTTACCAACGACCAGATCGGATGTTACAGCGTGAACATCAACGGTTACTACAACAAGAGCAACGTAAAGAAACTGAGAACGCAGAAATATGGCGCCTTCATGATTTACAATCTCGACCAGACGTCCTACGATTTCTCCTACAACAAGGTTATTACCCTTGAAGACTTCGCCTCTTTCCTCTTCGACGACGAGTTGAAAGTAGAGGACACGCTGTACTACAAGGATTGGACTCCCATTGAAGAACTCCGCGAGCCCAACCGCTGATTCCCCATACTGCCGGTGCCCTGACGCCCCACAGCCGAAGGGCATCGCTGCAAATCCCGAACAATAAGTAAGCAAGTAAAGCCAAACGATAGCCATAAGCAGGCTTCAATATGTAAGTTTTCTCAAAACACAGTCAGGTTTCATACGCTTACTTACCACCATAAATATGGTGGAAAATCAAGATTCCACCCCACAATACGCCATGCTACCCATCCTACAAGTCGGTGATGTCCTCATCTCGCCCGACATTCTCACCGAACATTTCTGCTGCGACCTCGAAGCCTGCGGCGGACAATGCTGCATCGAAGGCGAGGCGGGAGCCCCCGTCACCCTTGAAGAAATCGACAAACTCGAAGAGGTCCTCGCGGAAGTCTGGGACGATCTTTCGCCAAAAGCCCGGAAAGTCATCAACCGCGAAGGTGTTTCCACCATCGATCCCGAGGGCGACCTCGTGACCACCATCGTCAATGGTAAGGATTGTGTCTTCACTTGTTACGGCGATGTTACCACCCCCACCGGCACAGCCCACGACTGCTGCCTCTGCGCTACGGAAAAGGCCTTCCGCGAAGGACGCACCTCATGGCCCAAACCCATCAGTTGCTACCTCTACCCCATCCGCGAGAAAAGGCTGAGCAATGGCACCGTCGCCCTCAACTATCACCGCTGGAAGGTCTGCGAATGCGCCGTCAAGAAGGGACGCGAACTGCAAATCCCCGTATACAAATTCCTGAAAGACCCGCTCATCCGACGCTTCGGACAGGCGTGGTACGACGAACTGGTGGAACTTGCCGAGGAACTCCGCAAGCAGGGGATGCTCTGAAATGCGCTGGAGAGGCTTTCGAATGCCGCGGCGGCGGACAGGAGTACCGATGTTTACGCATTATTTTACACTCCACTCTGCCACATTCATTAAGCACAAAAGGCGTAAAATGCGGTATTTTTAGAAAAAAACACAGAAAAAATTTTGCACATTACTGCAACAATACCTAATTTTGCAGTGCATTGGACCATGGTGTAATGGTAACACTACAGGTTTTGGTTCTGTCATTATGGGTTCGAGTCCCGTTGGTCCAACTCTTTTCAGTGCAGAAAAGAGAAAAAGAGTGAAAGAGTTTCCACAACGCGGCTCTTTCACTCTTTTTTTGTACCCCCACGATTTCCCTGCGTTTCCACAAGGCCATTTGGGGAAACGCTCCCGCATATCTGTTGAAAGACACAGCGGATTCCTGCTGTTTCCACAAAGCCGGTGAGGAACCCCCTCCGGCCATTTGCTGAAAGACACAGCGGATTCCCCCGTCATCCACAACACTTCCGAAGTCCCCTGCCGGCATGCCGGGCGGTCATCTTCGGCACTTTTCATCCTCCCCCTCCCATTTTTCCACATCGTCATGGCGTCTTTAAACTCCCTGGTCAAGGACACTGCCATCTACGGAATGAGCAGCATCATCGGCCGATTTCTGAACTATCTTCTCGTACCCCTCTACACAGAAAAGATTTCCGCCGCAAGTGGCGGCTACGGTGTCGTCACGGAAATGTACAGTTATACGGCACTTTTCTTCGTCATCCTCACCTTCGGTATGGAGACGACGCTGTTCCGCTTCATCAACCGCAGCGATGAACGCGACCCCGAGCGCGTGTACACCACCTCCCTGGTTGCCGTAGGTTCCGTCGGACTCCTCTTCCTTTCCGCCGTCGCACTTGCCCTGCCTTCGCTGAGCGGTGCCATGGGTTACGCCGCCCACCCCGACTATGTCATGACGATGGCTTGCGTGGTGGCGCTCGACGCTTTCCAAGCCATACCCTTCTGTTACCTGCGCTACAAGAAGCGTCCGCTGAAGTTCGCCGCCCTGAAACTCTGCTTCATCGCCCTCAACATCGCGCTGAACCTCATCTTCTTCCTCCTCCTTCCCGAAATCATTCCCGGATGGACGATTCAGGTGGGCCACGTCTTCTACATCAACCTCTTCTGCACCGGCATCATCACCCTCGCCTTCTGGCGCGAACTCTTCGGCGTCCGCTGGCGTATCGACTTCGCCCTGCTCCGCCGCATGCTGTCCTATGCCTGGCCCATCCTCGTTCTTGGCATTGCCGGCATCCTCAACCAGACCGCCGACAAGATTATCTTCAAGCACGTCATGCCCGGCAAGGAGGGTGAGGTACAACTGGGCATTTATGGCGCCGGCGTGAAGATTGCCATGATTATGGCCATGATTACCCAGGCTTTCCGCTATGCCTACGAGCCCTTTGTGTTCGCCAACGGCGGCAAGGGCGACGGGAGCGACAACCGCCAGACCTACGCCACGGCGATGAAGTTCTTCGTCATCTTCACCCTCCTCGCCTTCCTGTGCGTCATCGGATACATGGACATTCTCAAACGCATCATCGGCAGCGACTACTGGCCATCGTTGAAAGCCGTACCCATCGTCATGGTGGCGGAAATACTGATGGGCATCTATTTCAACCTCTCCTTCTGGTACAAACTCACCGACCGCACCATCTGGGGAGCATGGTTCTCCGGAGCCGGCTGCATCATTCTCATCGCCACAAACATCATTTTCATCCCCCAATACGGCTTCATGGCCTGTGCCTGGGGCGGCGTGGCAGGCTACGGCACCGCCACATTGCTCAGTTATTTCGTCGGACAGCACTATTATCCCATCGACTATCCCCTGCGGAAGATTGGTGGATATGCCGTGCTTTGCGCCGTCCTCTACGCCATCATGCACTACACCGCCGGCATCGTCCCCAACGCCGCCCTGCGCATCGGCCTCAACACCCTGCTCATCCTCGTCTTCACCGCCACGGTGATACGCTTCGATTTCCCGCTCCGCAACCTTCCCGTCGTCGGACGCTATTTCCGCTGATATTGTCCTCACCCCCCTTTCTTCCCCAACAATGCCTACCATCACTCTGAATAACGGCCTGCGCGTCATCTTCGAACACCGTGAAAGCGACGTCGTCTACTGCGGCTACGTCGTGAAGGCCGGCACCCGAAACGAGGAGCCTGCCGACTCCGGCATGGCGCACTTCATCGAACACATGGGCTTCAAAGGCACCGAACGGCGCAGAAGTTTCCACATCAACAACAGTCTCGAGCGCCTCGGAGGCGACCTTAACGCCTACACGAACAAGCAGGAAACGGTGTATTATGCCACCATCCTCAAAAAATTCTTCCCGAAGGCCGTCGACATCCTGTCCGATATGGTGTTCCACAGCCAATATCTTCAAGCGGAAATCAACAAGGAGGTGGAGGTCATCTGCGATGAAATCGACAGTTATCTCGACTCCCCTTCGGAACTGATATTCGACGATTTCGAGGCGATGCTCTTCAACGGGCACCCTCTCGGACGCGACATTCTGGGACGCAGCACGCGACTTCGCGAATATACCACGGAGGATGCCCTGCGCTTCGTCCGCCGATGGTACCGCCCGGACAACATGGTGTTCTACGTTACCGGCGACCTCCGGTGGAAAAACATCACCGACCTCCTCGAACGCCACACCCCAAAGGCGTCGGAAGTGCTGGCATCGGCGCCCCCCGCACCGCTCTCCCCCCCGGAAACCACCATGGCGCAGCGCAAGACCATGGACCGCAACACCCATCAGGCCCACGTTGTCCTGGGAGCCCCCACCTTCGGAGGGCATCATCCCCAGCGCTTTGCCCTTGCCATGCTCAACAACATCCTCGGAGGCCCCGCCATGAACTCACGTCTGAACATGGCGTTGCGCGAGCATGCCGGCCTGGTTTACAGCGTAGACTCCTATCTTACCACCTACACCGACGCCGGATTCTGGGTCACTTATTTCGGATGCGACGGTCACGATGTCGAACGTTGCCTGCGCATTGTCGGCAAGGAACTGCAACGCTTCATCGATGTTCCCCTCTCCCCACGCCAACTGGCGAGTGCCCGCACGCAACTCACCGGCCAACTGCGCATCGCCGATGCCAACGCCGAGGGCTATGCCCTTGCCATGGGAAAGGAGTTCGCCCACTACGGAACCGTCCGCGATACGCGCAAAATCCTCGAAGCCATCAATGCCGTCACCGCCGACGACATCCGCAAACTTGCAGCGGAAATCTACGACCCGCAACGCATTTCCACCCTCATTTATGCCTGATTGGCGGCTCTGACCGCATTGTCTCCTCAAATATCCTCCCATGAACCATCCCCTTTCCATCTTCCGTTTCTGCCCCGTCTGCGGGTCTTCGGACTTCCAAGAGCACGATGCCCGCTCGAAACGTTGCGGACATTGCGGTTTCACCTACTATCTCAATGCCTCCGCCGCCACGGTAGCCGTCATCCGCGATGCCGAAGGCCGCCTGCTGGTGGTCCGCAGGGCGAAGGAACCTGCCCGGGGAACACTCGACCTGCCCGGCGGATTTGTCGACCCCGGCGAGGGCATTGCCGACGGCTGTCTCCGCGAAGTCCGCGAGGAACTCGGGGTGGAGGGCAAGATCGTGCGGATGCTGTTCTCCCTCCCCAACGACTATCTTTTCAGCGGGTTCCACGTTCCCACCGCCGATGCCTTCTTCGAGGTCCGTGTGGAACAGCCTGAAAAGGTCCGTCCCGGCGATGATGCCGGCGAAATCCTTTGGCTGAGACCCGAAGATATCCGCCCCGAAGCATTCGGACTGAACAGCATCCGGAAGGGAATCGAAATGCTTTTAGACGTTTTCATTAAGTCATGAGAAGAAGGCGAAGGGTGTAAAACCTCGTTTTTGGTGGTCATTTTGCACGCTCCGTTTTTGCGTTTACAATTTGATTTCCAATGATTTAGGTGGTCACATACTACAAAGTGACCACCATTTTTTGTGCAAAATGCCTTATGAGTTTGCAAAAAATTGCATTCTCTCCACCGATTTTGCACTTTTATGAGGGCGTTCGGATCATCATTTTCCGCGCATTTTACCGAAGGGTGTAGGTTTATCCTACACCCTTCGCCCTATCCTACACACCATCCTACACCCAAAACCTCCAATACCGACTGGCATTTTCTCTATATGGTGTAGGATGTGTAGGAGAAAAATCGAAAAAAAATTATACAGGGGAGAGGTGAACAAAACTCACACCCGGTATTTTCGCATCAGAGACCTCCGATGTTGGAGCAAGAATATTCCAATGTTTGTGCCTCAATATTCCGATGTTTGCGATGCATTTGACCACTAATTCTCACGAATCATACGAATCCGTCCGCGCCGACATTCTTTTTTCAAAAACTTTTTGCCGGACACCTGCAAAAAAAACACAGCCTCTGCTACCTTTTTCTCACAGGTAACAGAGGCTGTTTTGCATATTGCGCGGAGGGCGACGGGGATGATGTCCGCCGTGGGACCCGCAGTCTTTTTACCGGACTACAACTTTCTCCACGCCCGTCCCCTGGCGGCGTAGCAGGATCTGGCCGTGTTGCGGACGACGTACGCGCTGACCATGAAGGTTGTAGTACGCCGGTTTGCCCTCAGGCGTGTCGGTGGTGATGTCCGCAATGCCAGTGAGGGTGCTGAAGGTGACGGCGAGGCGTTCGGATTCTCCGCCGGCAAACACCTTGCTGACCTCGGCGGTATGCGTACCGTCATCGAGGTTGGAGAGGCGCAGACTGTTGCCCTCCTGCGTCGCCACGAGGACTCCGTCGATGTAAACATGGTAACCGAGGAAATGTCCTGCGGAGGCGGGAAGACCGGAATGCGGAATGCCCGACGAGATCGACACGTCATCGACGGCGAGCAGGAAGACATCGTCCGACGAACTGTTGAGCGTCACATAGCGCGCCTCGGCAGGTAGGGTGAAGGTGTACGCCTGGGCGTCGCCCTCCGGAACGGAGATGTAGCCGTCGGTCACGTAGGTGAAGCGGTCGAAGTCGGGGGTTGTGGTGGAATATCCCACACGTATGCGTTCCAGACGTCCCTCCTGCGCCTCGTAAGTGCGGGCACGGAAGGAGAAGGTGAAGTCCTTGTGGAAATCGAGGCGCGGCGATATCAGGTAGTCGTCGCTGGTGTTCAACATCGTTCCGTCGGAGGTTTCGGTAGGATAGGCGGCGAAGAAGGCCAGACAACGGCTGCCGCTGTAAGCGGGATTCACAGCGAGCGGCGGCGTGGTGCCCTCGGCGTTGAAGAGGATGGCGGCCATCGGCGAACCCATGCCGGGGAATGTGGTAGCCCCGAAGCCGTAGGTCCGGAAGAGGTCGTTGTCGATGTAACTCCATCCTGCGGCACCGGCGGGATGAATCTCAAAGTCCGTATGGTCATCGCCCTCGAAATCGTCGAAGATGTCGGCAAAGACATCCCACAGAAGGGTGTACGAACCGTCCTCACCGGCAACGACATCGATGTTCCGCACCGGACGGATAATCTGTTTGAGATGGAGCGTCTTGGTGTATTGTCCGTCAAGGCTGAGGTCGAAGGTCGCGGCATCGGAGGTGAATCCCTCCTGCTCCACCGTCACGGTGTACGTGTTTTTCCAGACATTGGCGATAACCGCCTGTCCGTCCGCCACGGTGGCGGAATAGTCGTGTCCGCTACCGTCGGTGAGGAACACGCGTGCGCCGTCGGCATCCGCCGGGTCGGAGTCCGCCGTCACGAGGAGTGTCAGCACGGTATGCTGTCCGATGAAGAGCGGACTGCTGATGACCGGCTGCGAGGTCAGGGCATCGACGGCATAATGCGCCTCGACGGCATAGCAATAGTTGCCGCGGTCGAGCGTGGCGTATTCCGCATCGGCATAGGTGGTGGCGGTGGTGTTCCCCACCAGCAGCGTCCAGTTCTCCGGTGTTTCCCGCGCGGCCTCCTCAAAGCGGTAGAGGCTGTATGTGCGGGCAGGTTGGAAACCTTCGTCCTCCATGATCTGACCTTCCACACGGATCATGCAGGCGCCCTTCCAGTCGACATCCTCAAAGAAGACGTATCCGCCGAGGTAAGAGGAGGAATAACACTGCGTTCCGGCAGGCGGCAACTCCCCGCTGTCGTCGATGGCAAGCGAGAGGTAGCCCTTGCAACTCAACGCCACCAGGCACCCGTTGGGCGCGCTGACCGTGGTGGGAAGTTCGAACTCCGTCCAGGCATCGACGGGTGAAGGCACCGCCATGTTGCTGTAAAGGAACTGCTGAGGGTCGGGGTTTCCGTCAGCGTCAAGGGCGATGATATAGAGAATCACGTCTGATGGGGGTTCGGAAGCATAGTCGGCGGACATGCGGTACCACCTGACCTTCTTCAAATCCATGGGTGTCCGGACGACGGTTCCCAAGATATTGTATTCCGACCCGCTGTCGTAGCCGCTCGGACGTCCGGGACTGCCGTTGTCGTAGGCGACGGTCGTGGCATCGAAGGGCGCCTTCCACACCACGTTTGCCGTGCCGTCGGCAGCCGTCGCCTCAATGGTTTCGGGGGCGAGGGCTTTGTAGGTGAGGGCGACATCGCCGGTCGCGAAGTCGGTGTACGGCGAGATGGAGAGTTCCTGCGCCACAGCGGCGAAACCGTTCTTCGCCACCTCCATCCGGTAGACGGAGGCATTGTATCCGCCGTCCATCAGCACACCGGCGATGGAGAATGTGCCGTCGGACATGCTGACACCGGCATACTGGTCGTAGCCGCTCAGGCTGATGCGGGCGCCGGAGATGGGATTTCCGGCATTGTCGACCACCGTTCCCTTCACCGTATTGACCTTCATCTGGTAGGCGGTGATGTCGTATGTCACCGTCGACATCGGGTCTACGGTGACGGTATAACGGTAGGATGGCGCCTCGTATCCGTGCTTTTCGTAGGTCACGACATAGTCTGCCGCCGCAATATTGTCGATATGATAGTAGCCCTCGGCATCGGAAACCGCGGTGTAGACATTCGGTCCCGTATAGATGACCTTCATACCTTCGACGGGCGTCTTGTTGCCGTTGACGTAGGTATAGGTGTGTCCTTCTGCCGCACCTTCCTGCACCGGTCCTACCGAAAGGTCCTTGATGCCGACAATCATGCCCTTCACGCCGTCGGAAACATGGCGCAGAATAAGGTAGCAGTCGCCGGTCTGTGCCTGCTGCGGCACCATGATGCTCTTCTTGCCGCCGTAGTAACTGTTGAGCGTCATCCGCTCCAACGGCTCGGCATCCTCCGCAAGTTCGGGTGTCGGAGAAAGGTAGACGGAGAGGTCCTCGTCGTTATAATAAGAGGTGTAGTAGGAGAATTTGAGGACGTAACTCACACCCTGCTCCAACGTCAGGGCGGGCGAGACGAGAAGATGGTCGGAGGGTTGGTGTCCTGCGACGTCAATCCACGATGTCGCGCACGTGCCTCCCATATCCGTATTTCCGAGGAACCATGTGGCTTTTTCGCCTTGCACGTTGCCGTCGACGTCGACAGCGGTCCAGCGTGCGAAGTCCTCCGCCGTGTTCAGCGGTGAGATAAAGGGGAGCGTTTCCCCTGCCCGTGCTGTCAGCGACAGGCTTCCTGCCACAATAATGGCAAAAATAAACCGTAAAAGATGCGACATAAATAAATGAAGGGGTGTTCTATAAATTAGTTTAAGTAATATTTTCAGGGGGTATACGGGTGCAAATTTACATCTTTTCACAAAAACAATGGTGTATAACCTGCCGCAATTTTGTAAAAGGGGTGTTGGTGTCCGGGAAAACATCCTGAAAAAGGGTCGACATGCTCACGGACAAACCTGATGAAGGCAGGGTGGTCTAATGATGATGACGCCGGGGTTGTCCATAACGACATTTTCACAGACGCACGGGATTAAAAAATGATTCGTGTAATTCGTTTGATTAGTGTTCGGCATAACTCCGTCATCAGCATTTCATTGGACGTGAAAATTCGTGATTATTCGTATAATTCGTGTTCGAAAATAAGATTATTGGTTTGTCCATATTCGCCATCAGCGACCCGTCATCCCATCACCGGCGTTTCACCAGACACGATACAATCCGCATATTCCATACAACTTGTGACCGCTATACTTATACCATACAGGTAAATATCCGCGCAATCCGCACTCCCCTACTTGCGCAATCCACAACTGTACGTAGGGGAGGCTTCTATGATAAAATTGCACACTTACACTGGATGTTCCGTGCTTTTCTCCACATTTTATTCGGTTATTCCAGAGAATTTACGTAATTTTGCGCGCGATATCCGTGCATTCCCACCATCAGACATCGCATTTATATGCAAGGTCGTTGCGGGAATCGCGGAACGAACACCGGCGACAATACATACACATTATCATATAAACACATTTTTTCGATGAACGTTATCACAAAGACTGTCTCGCTTCCTGACGGACGTACCATCAGTATCGAGACTGGAAAACTGGCAAAGCAGGCCGACGGAGCGGTGATGCTCCGCATGAACAACACGATGCTGCTTGCCACCGTCTGCGGTGCCAAAGACGCTGCCCCCGGCACCGATTTCATGCCTTTACAATGCGACTACAAAGAGAAGTATTCTGCCGCCGGACGTTTTCCCGGAGGATTCACCAAGCGCGAAGGCCGTGCCGGTGACTACGAAATCCTTACATCGCGACTCGTTGACCGCGCACTCCGCCCCCTCTTCCCCAGCGACTATCACGCCGAGGTTTATGTCAACATCATCCTTTTCAGCGCCGACGGTGTAGATATGCCCGACGCCCTCGCCGGCTTTGCCGCATCCGCCGCCCTCGCATGCTCCGACATCCCCTTCGAAGCACCCATCTCTGAAGTCCGCGTAGCACGCATCAACGGTGAATACGTCATCGACCCCACCTTCGAACAACTCGAGCAGGCCGATATGGACCTTATGGTTGCCGCCACCGAAGACAACATCATGATGGTGGAAGGTGAGATGAAGGAAGTGCCCGAAAGCGCGCTCCTCGAGGCCCTCAAAGCCGCACACGACGCCATCAAGCCCATGTGCCGCCTGCAGGTGGAACTGGCAAAGGAACTCGGAACCGACGTAAAACGCGAATACTGCCACGAGGTTAACGACGAAGACCTCCGCACCGCCGTGCGCGAAGCATGCTATCAGCCCGCATACGATGTCACACGTCAGGGTCTGGAGAAGCACGCACGCTTCGACGCTTTCGAGGCCATCCGCGAAAACTTCAAGGAGGAATATGCCGCAGCACACACCGAACTGACACCCGAAGAACTGGAAGAGAAGAACGCCCTCATCGACCGCTACTACCACGATGTCGAGAAGGACGCCATGCGCCGCTGCATCCTCGACGAGGGTATCCGCCTCGACGGACGCAAGACCACCGACATCCGCCCCATCTGGTGCGAGGTAAGTCCGCTTCCCGTGCCCCACGGATCGGCAATCTTCACACGCGGTGAGACACAGAGCCTCTCCACCACCACCCTCGGAACCAAACTCGACGAGAAGATGGTGGACGATGTGCTCGACAAGAGTTACATGAAGTTCCTCCTTCACTACAACTTCCCTCCCTTCTCCACCGGTGAGGCAAAGGCACAACGCGGTGTCGGCCGTCGCGAAATCGGTCACGGCCACCTCGCATGGCGCGGTCTGAAAGGCCAGATTCCCGAGAACTTCCCCTACACCGTACGCGTGGTCAGCGACATCCTCGAGAGCAACGGTTCCAGTTCTATGGCCACCGTCTGCGCAGGATGCCTCTCCCTTATGGATGCCGGTGTGCCCCTCAAGGCTCCCGTCAGCGGTATCGCCATGGGACTCATCAAGAATCCCGGTGAGGAAAAGTACGCTGTCCTCTCCGACATCCTCGGTGACGAGGACCACCTCGGCGACATGGACTTCAAGACCACCGGTACGCTGAAGGGTCTCACCGCCACACAAATGGACATCAAGTGCGATGGCCTCTCCTACGAAATCCTCGAGAAAGCCCTCATGCAGGCCAAGGCCGGACGTGAGCACATCCTCGGAGAAATGATGAAGACCCTCGACGCTCCCCGTGCAGACTTCAAGCCTCAGGTACCCAGAATCGTGGCATTCGACATCCCCAAAGAGTTTATCGGTGCCGTCATCGGCCCTGGTGGAAAGATCATCCAGAGCATGCAGGAAGACACAGGTTCCACCATCACCATCGATGAGGTGGACGGTGTCGGCAAGGTACAGGTATCGGCTCCCAACAAGGAGAGCATCGATGCCGCCGTTGCCAAGATCCGTGCTATCGTTGCCATTCCCGAGGTGGGCGAGGTTTACGATGCAAAGGTTGTCAGTATCATGCCTTACGGATGCTTCGTAGAGTTCATGCCGGGCAAGGAAGGACTGCTCCACATCTCGGAAATCGCATGGAAGCGTCTCGAGACCGTCGAGGAGTCTGGATTGAAGGAAGGCGACACCATTCAGGTGAAACTTCTGGAAATCGACGAGAAGACCGGCAAGTTCCGCCTCTCTCACCGCGTCCTCGAAGAGAAGCCCGAAGGTTGGGAAGAGCGTCCCCGCCGCCCCCGCCGCGAGGGTGACCAGCCCCGCCGCCCCCGTCGTGAGGGAGATTTCGGCCGCCGTCCCCGTCCCGAGGGCGAGGCTGAAGCCTGATTCCGAACATAGGGGCTGACTTTCAGCCCTCCGAAAACATACTTTTCCGCCACCGTCTGTCCATGACGGTGGCGGATTTTGCATATCTATGGAGACGGGGCATCCGGACGGGCTGAGTTGTAAACGAGTTTAGGAACTACGCGCTGAACCGCAGGTCACAGGCCGAAGGGAAAGACAAAGTGCAAAAGTCTGATGAGAGGGCAAACGAAATCGCGCCCTCCACAACATGATTTTCAACCACGAATCTCACGAATCTTACGAATGTGGACGGGATATCAATCTGATTTTATTCGTATAATTCGTGGTCCACCCCCAACACCCCGCATGAAAACACCTGATTCTCTTATGAGAGGACATAGAAAATGGCGTCCTCCACGATATAACATGAAGCCACGAATCACACGATTCAGACGAATGTGGAGGGGATTTCACCCCTCTTTTTTTACACTTCCGCCCCAGCATGGAAAAAAGGTGCGGAAAAACAGGAAGAAAATGAAGGACGTTAAAGAAAAATCAATTAAATTTGCCCGCATAAAGCATTTCAACCACAATCAAAAATTAACGGTGGAATTTATAAAGCCCACCAAAACCCTAAATCTAACATAATGGTCAACCGTTTTATTCTCAACGAAGTCTCCTACTTCGGTCCCGGCGCACGTAAAGAACTGCCCGGTGTTGTGGCACGCCTTGGCTTCCACAAGGCACTCATTGTAACCGACAAAGGTCTGATGAAGTTCGGTGTAGCGAAAATGGTACTCGACGTCCTCGATGAGGCAAACATCCCTTACGCCGTATTCGACGACGTGAAGCCTAACCCCACCGTCACCAATGTCAAGCAGGGTATCGCCGCCTTCAAGGAGTCGGGAGCCGACTTCATCGTAGCCATCGGCGGAGGTAGCGCCATGGATACCGCAAAGGGTGTGGGCATCGTTTGCAATAACCCCGAGTTCGAAGATATCGTTTCCCTTGAGGGCGTTGCCGACACTAAGAAAAAGACAGTGCCAATCATCGCACTGCCCACCACAGCAGGTACGGCAGCGGAAACCACCATCAACTATGTCATCATCGACGAGGAGAAACAGAAGAAAATGGTGTGCGTCGACCCAAACGACATCCCGTGTGTCGCCATCGTTGACGCAGAACTGATGTACACCCTCCCGAAGAGCCTCACCGCAGCGACGGGTATGGACGCCATGACCCACGCCATCGAAGGTCTCATCACCAAAGGAGCGTGGGAACTGAGCGACATGTTCGAACTCAAGGCCATCGCCATGATCCACAAATACCTCCCCATCGCCGTTGAAGAACCTACAAACCCCGAAGGCAGAAACGGCATGGCTGTAGCACAGTATGTGGCAGGTATGGCATTCTCCAACGTAGGATTGGGCGTTGACCACGGTATGGCACATCCCCTTTCCGCCCTCCACGATGTTCCCCACGGCGTGGCATGCGCCATGCTCCTCCCCACCGTCATGCGCTGGAACGCCTGCGCCGCAGCGGACAAATATGTGGACATCGCCAAGGCACTCGAAGTTTACCGCGAGGGAATGACGCGCGAAGAGGCAGCCGACGCCGCATGCGCTGAAATCGAAAACCTCAGCCGCCGCGTAGGAATCCCCGCACACCTCAGCGAACTCGGCATCACCGAGGCGGACATCCCCGCACTCGCCGACCAGGCCATCGCCGATGTTTGCACACCGGGCAACCCACGTCCGGTGACACGTGAGGACATCGTCGAACTCTATCGACAGATTCTCTAAGCAGGTTCCAAAATCAGTTTAACATTACGGAGGGTTCTATAAATCAGATTTCTACGGTTCTCATTTATAGAACCCACCTGACAGGAAAATTTCCGCATCCTTACCGCTTTCCACAAAAGGACACCATCGCTGACAAATGGGAGTCCCCTCATATCGCATACATAATATTAATATATTACGCGCGAGGGAACACCGGAATTACGATGGGGGACGTCCGTGCGATATACCGCAGACAACGGCAACGGCTGGCCAGCGCCACCGCAGGACGGTGGATGAAGGAGCGACGACGGACAGACGTATGTCCGCCGCCTGCCGCTACCCGCTCCCGACACATGGGGGAAGGAAATGGATGCACATCAAACAGGAGATTTCCGGATGTCCGAAAACGGAATGGACGATGCCCATAGACCGTGCCGAAGAGGCTCGGAAAACGGGCGGCGTTCCGACGGCGCCTGGCGGGAGGAATGCCGAAAAAGCCAATCCGCCGTCGAAAAGTACCAAAACGGACTTTCGGGGACGGGAAGGGGGATTTCCGATGTTTTTTTGACGCATAAAACTTTCAAATACCTCTTTTTACGCCATTTTCCTGTTTTTTCCCACAAAAAAAACATAAAATTCTTTTTGAAAAAAGGTTTTTTTTATAATTTTGCAGCGAAATGTCGTGTACTGAAGGGTTGAAGTGCCGCGAGGCGCTCGCTTTTCCGTATGCATAAGCCACATCAAAACGCCACATTTTCCACCGCGAAACAGGCTTTGGGAACACAAAACGTATGGTGTTGGCTTGGCACAATTTCCGTTCCCGGCTATTGACACGACAATCCCCCGCCACGGAGCAGCGTCTCCAACGGCGGCGAAAGCAGGGGAAACATATTTAAATCATTATATCATTTCTAAACACTATTCGTATGAAAAGAAAGTTGTTTAATGCCGCTCTCTTTGCTGCCGTACTCGTTGCGGCACCCGTGAGCACATTCGTTTCTTGTGCTGATTACGATAGCGACATCGAAAATCTTCAGAACCAGAAGAATGACCTCGAGGCTCTCTTGCTTCAGAAGGAACAGGTTCTGAACGACAAGATTGCCACTCTCGAAGCAGAGAATGATGCACTTGAAGCCGCCTACAAGGCTGCTGATGCGGCTCTCACACAGGCTCTCGCCGACAACAAGACCGAACTCCTCGGAGAAATCGCAACCTGCAAGGCTGAGTGCGAGGCCGCAATGGACAATCTCAAGACCCTGATTGGCGGTCTGAGAACAGACCTTGACGCGCTGAAGAAACAGCACGACAAGGACGTAGAGACTCTCCTCGCCGCTGACAAAGAACTTAGCAATGCTATCGCAGCTGCCAACACCGCCATCGAGAATCTTGAGACCCGCCTCAACGCTCGCATTGAAGCCCTCGAGACCCTTACCAGCACTCACACCACCGAGATTGCAAACCTTAAGAGCACTCTCGAAGATGTGGTAAAAGACATCAAGAAGGTTCGCGAGGAATTCGCAGCCGCTGACGCTGCTCTTGACAAGAAGTTCCAGGGCAAGATTGACGACCTTTGGAAGCAGGTAAATGACAACAAGGACGCTATCGAGAAGGAAGTTACTGCACGCGAGAATGCCATCAAGGAACTCACCAAAGTCGTAAATGACAACAAGAAGGCTTGCGACGATGCAGTTAAGGAACTTCAGGACAAGGACGCTGAACTTGCTGGACTGATTCAGACACTTACCAACGACTTCAATGCCTACAAGGATTTTAACGATGCAGAAGTGAAGGACCTCAAGAACCGCATGGATGCCGTTGAAGGCCAGGTAAGCGTAAACACCAAGGCCATCCTCGACCTCGCAGCACGCGTGGTTGACCTCTGCAGTGGTCTCGACCAACTTAAGGCATCTCTTGAGGCTGCAAAGGCTGCTCAGGCACTCGTTGACGAGGCTCAGAACTTAGCAATCCAGAATCTCATCGATACTAAGGCTAACAAGAGCGAACTTACCGAGCAAGTCAACCTCCTCAAGGACTTAATCAACACAAACACTGAGGCTCTCAACAAACTCACTGAACGTGTTACAAAGAACGAAGAAGACATTGATGTTCTCTATCAAGACCTTGGAGACCTGCGCACTGAATTCGAGGAGGCAAAGATGCAGATTAAGACTGAAATCTACAATCTTAAACTTGCAGATAACGAGATTCGAGCCTCCATCAGTGAACTTACCGAACAACTTAAGAATGAGATTGCTCGCGTAGAAACTGACTACAAGGCAGCAGACGATGCGATTCTTGCTACACTCGAAGAGTCCATCAAAAATCTCAACAAAACACTTACTGATCTCATAGAGCAGTACGCTAAGGAACTCTCCGCAGAGGTTAAGGGCTTCGTCCTCGTTCCCGACAACTACTACGAGGGTATCCAGGCTATCGAAGGCGACGTTTACAAGTACCATCCTTGGAATGTGGATGGCACGAAGGCTTTCCCTATTAAGAAAGATTTTGTCGAGTTCTGCCCCGAAGTTGTTGCCAACTACAACGTGAACCCCTCCACCGCAACCCTCAGCGAGGATACCCAGTACTATTCCTACACTGTTGAAGACCGCGTAAACCGTGGCAACAACAAGGAACTCCTGCCTGTTATCAAGGAAGTGAAACAGGATGGCGGCCTCCTCACCGTTCACATGAGCATCACTGATCCTACCAAGAATCAGACTCCGAGCAACTTGGCCGAGCAAGCATTTAGCAATAATAAAGTGACCGTTATGGCACTGCAGTACGAAAATCCTGCTGCCAAGGATTCTGCTCAGGTGGTTACTTCTGACTATGCCGTTCTCTATTTGGAAGAACTTTGTGGAGTTAACCTGCTTTACAGTTACGGAAGGACTGACGTGGCTGACTTCTATTACCACACAGAAAAGAGACCTCCTCACAATTTCGTACAGCCCAAGTTGACTGAAGTGAAGTATTATGAGACTCAGAACATTGAGGAACTCATTATTACAAAATTTGGACTTAAGGATCCCAGCACAACTCTCCCCGAAGGATTCTATTATAGCTATACCGCTGTTGAAGGTGCTACCACCAACTTCAATGCTGACGACCTTGCAAAGGGTGTAATCAATCCTCAACTTCGTCTTGATAATGAAGGAAATGAAGTAGAAGCTACCATCGCATGCATCGGCAAGAAGATTCGCGTTCGCGTTGACGTTATGAATGGCGACAATGTAGCCGAAGTCGGTTATCTTGACTTTGTCATTGTTGGTGACGCTGTCGTTGAAGAGGCTAACAAAGTTGAGACAACGGAAGACTATAATGTAACATGTCTTGATTACACCTCTCAACCGGCCCTTTCTGTAACCCTCTCCGCAGAAAACGTATGGAAGAAGATTGCTGAAGTAACCAATGTTACTGACGAAGAAAATAAGAAGGAGTATAATTTCGTCCTTATCCCAAGTAGCAACTATGGTGCTGAACTCCAGCAATACAGCAAGAAAGAGGATAAGAAGTTCGAAGAAAGCACGGGTTACGGCAATGTTGTCCTCAACGAAGACAGCACACTGACCTGGACCATCACCTACGGACAACTTAACGGCAAATTACCTCCTCTCACTACCTACGTGCTCGTACGTAGCAAGGAGGTTTACGCCACCGATAACTACAACGAGTTCTACCTCCCCCTCACTTGGAATCCCAGTGACATCGAAAAATGGGGTGGTCAGGCCAAAGATGGTGTAGAAACTGCTAAATGGAGTTATACCAAGGTTAAGAATGCATGGCAGACCAGACCTGACGGTGAAGAGGAAATCCGCCTCTATGCTGATCTCAGCGTAGAAGGCAACACACCGTTCACTTTCCAGTTGTCAAATGCTTTGTACAATTCTAAAGTAGAACTCCATAACAAGGATAAATTCACCAATTATGAGTCGATTAAGCCTGTACTCGAGGACGAGGATGAAAATACCGAAAAAACCGGCTTCATCTTCATCGACCTTCCTACAGAGTATCAGACAATGACTGGCGTAAGCGAAACCAAATACACCCTCAAGGTCAGCGAGGATGGAAAGCAACTCTTGGCATTCGCTGAAGGAAAAGAAGTGGCTACCAGAGCAACCTCTACCACAACCAATGGTGAAGTCATCGCTACTATCACTCGTGAAGGTGAAATCAATCTGCAGAACACCGAAGCCACCCAGGACCTTCTTAACAAATACGAGAAGACTCAACTTAACCTTGGTCAGACTCTTGCAGCACGCGTAAGTTACGCTGTTACATCCTGCGCCGGTAAGGTTGAGGTAACCGAAGGTGACTTCTATGTACGCTTCATCAAGCCTGTCACAAAGGGTGAGACCACCATTACCTTCGCTGATGCTACCAGTGGTACTTACTATGCAGACCTCGCTACTACACTGGTTTGCTTCAATGGTGACACTCTTGACAAACTCAACAACGGTAAGAGTTACTTCGACCTCTTCGCTGGTCATATCAGTGTTGACCCCCTAAGCACGTGGACAACTAACTACGATGGTCATACCGACTTCGACGCTACACTTAGTGAATATGGACAACTTATGCAGTGCTTCGGATATGACCCCGAAACTCATGAGGTTTCATACAACAATGCAGGTAATGTAGTTGGAGACTTCTCTGTACATGTTCCCGTTAACTTCTCTTATACATGGGGTGACAAAACCAAAACCGTAATCAAATACGTAGTAACCATCAACGTAACGAGAACCCAAGGTAACAGCAACCGCAAGTAATACCTTCATCCTCTGAGTCCCGCTCCCTGAAAAGGGAACGAGACCTTAGGAAGACCTGATAGAGAGCAGGCAGGACAACAACCTGCCTGCTCTTATTATTTTGGTGAATGAAACAGATTGTTCACACAACAATCAGAAATTACACACCACAAACCCTACCACTATCATGGCAAAAATTATGAAGAAACTGACCTATTTTCTCTTACTGACCACCATCATTTTCATCAGTTCGTGCTCCTCCTGCTCCAACAAGGAGAACAAAGATAAGGACGACTTTGACATTCCTACGGAATTTGAAGAACACCTTACAGGGAAAGACACGGCTGAGGTAAAGGAAATGGTAGCAGTATTCATAGAGCACCTCAAGAACGAACGCTACTACGACGCAGCGGGTATGCTCTATCGATTCGAGAACGACGGATCAAGCAGATATCCTCGCCTGTACAACAATGAAGATATCGAACGGTTTGTAAAAGTCCACAAGATGCTTCCCGTGGAGGATTACGAAATCGAATACATGCGTTTCCGGGAGAAAGAAACGAACGAGGTGTGCATCAGCATCATCATGAAACGGGGCGAGACGAAAGATAAGGACAACAAATCCAAAATCTTCCTCAACCCGATATACCACAACAACCAGTGGTGCCTCGTCACCAACGACACTTTCCACGGCACAAACACCGTTGTTCCCGTCGCAAAACGCGACAGCATGACAAAGGTATACCAGGACCAGCAGAAAATCCCCGAGATTCCACCCAAACGATAGTATACCCATTCCAACGTCATCGCACACACCATCCCGCTTCAACATCCCCATTTCTAACGTTGATACTCGCGGGAAATGAAGGTGACCGCCATAATTCATCACCTTTACATTTAGAGGAGTCTGCAAGAAACCCACAAGTTTCCTGCAGACTCCTTGATTTTAAGCAGATTTCAACAAATGGTTTACCATAAGTTGTGTGGTATAATAAAACGCCAACAATGGGATAAATGACCACAAACTTTTCACGAACCATACAAGTCCGTCCGCGCCAACATTTTTATTCTCGAACACGAATTGAACGAATTTTACAAATAATAACATGCATGATGAAACGCCAACAACGGGATAAATGACTACGAATTCGCACGAACCATACGAATCCGTTCGCGTCTACATTTTCATTCTCGAACACGAATTTTACGAATTTTACGAATAATAACGTGTACTATGAAACGAAAACGATGGGATAAATGACCACGAATTCGCACGAATCATACGAATCCATCCGGATGGTAACGCCCCAACGGAGCAACAGATCTTAGCCCAGGGCAGAGCGAAGCGGCACCCTGGGTTAACAGACACCCCGTTGGTCTGCGCGCTGAAAGCGCAAAAGAATCCCTATGGTGAACGCCTCAGATGCTCATGATGATATTGGAGATGGGGACAGTGAGGCGAATGCACAATCTCGGCCCTGCTCTGCGAAAGGCATAAGATTGTTAAAAAAACGACTCAAATTACGATAAAGCACCCCAAAAAAAGCAGACGAGGGCAACCTCAGTAGGCATACCCTCGTCTATAGATATTGAATACTTAGAATTAAACGACAATCCCTATATAGAATGCACCGTCAATCATATCCCTTCCAAAAGAATTTAGACGACAACCTATACAACAAGAACATTTTTTGAAGAACCGGGGTTGTCGTCATTTTCTAAGTTGTTGTTAAAAACAATCCTAAGGCGTCGTTAAAAACATACCTTCGCCGTCGTAAAAAAGCAGACTTTGGTGGTCGTTTATGGCAGGTTCTATAATTTGCCACCTTATTTGCAACAGCCCTCGAGAGCATGAATACGGTAAACGAAATCAAGCATCTTCAGCAAATCATGTTCAAATTTTCACGGAAAACGTCAAAATATACAGAGAAAACCGTAACTTTGCATCCTAATTGCCCGTAAAACACACGGCGACAAACAACTTAATGATTATGCTTGAAATCAAGAATTTACATGCCTGCGTAGAAGGACGAGAGATACTCCGTGGCGTGAACCTTACCATCAACGATGGTGAAGTGCACGTGCTGATGGGGCCGAACGGCTCAGGAAAATCCACCCTCAGCAATGTCCTCGTAGGCAATCCCAAATACGAAGTTACAGAAGGTAGCATCATCTTCAACGGAAAAAACCTGCTCGAACTCTCACCGGAAGACCGTAGTCACGAAGGCATCTTCATGTCTTTCCAAGCACCGATAGAGATTCCCGGCGTATCGATGACGAACTTTATGCGTGCCGCCGTAAACGCCAAACGGAAATACTACGGAGAAGAGCCGTTGGGAGCGACGGAATTCCTGAAACTCCTCCGTGAAAAACGGAAGGTGGTAGGACTCGACGCCCACTTTATGAGCCGCGGCGTGAACGAAGGTTTCTCGGGAGGTGAACGCAAACGGAACGAGATTTTTCAGATGGCGGTGCTGGAACCCACTTTCAGCATCCTCGACGAAACCGACTCCGGACTTGACGTTGATGCCCTCCGCATTGTGGCAGAAGGCTTCAACCGCCTGCGGACACCAAAGACTTCCGCCATGGTCATTACCCACTACCAGCGAATGCTCGACTATCTGAAACCCGACTTTGTACATGTACTCGTCAACGGACAGATAGTGAAAGAGGGCGACGCCTCCCTCGGATATGAAATCGAAGAACGGGGATTCGACTGGATAAAAACGGAAGTTGAAAATGGATAGTTATGTGATTCCGGCAGGAACGGAGACTTCAAAGTTCCTACAATTCTCGCCCGGCAGCGACCACATACACCTTGTACTTGAGGCGAACGCCCGACTTTCCGCCACCGCCCTGCTGAACATGGCACCCGGAACGACGCACGACATCACCCTTACCGTGGAACAACACGAAGGAAGCAGCCTGAACCTCGCAACGTTTACCCTGCGTGGCGGCGAATACAAGGGGAAGATCCACATCCGGCTCGTGGGAAAAGGCGCGGAAGTAAGCCTCGCAGGAGCCGTCATCGCCGACGGTAAGGAAAGAGTGGAGAAGAACATCCTGATAGAACATGCCGCAGAAGGTTGCACGTCAGATATGCTCTATAAACAGATACTGACGGGAGAGAGCCGCGGACTGATTGAAGGCAAGGTGCTCGTACAGCCCGGAGCGCAAAAGACGGTGTCGCACCAGACGTTCGGAAACCTGTGCATCTCCCCCGAAGCCCAGGCTCTGAGCCGCCCGATGCTCGAGATTTATGCCGACGATGTCAAGTGCAACCATGGCGCCACCGTGGGAAAACTCGACGAGGCGGCACTCCTCTATATGCGGCAACGCGGCATCCCCGAGACGGAAGCCCGCCTCCTGCTGCAACATGCCTTCGTCAGCGATGTCCTGCAACACGTGCCGAACGAGGAACTCCGAGAGAAGATCTCGCACCTCATCGAGCATCGTTTCCGCGGCGAACTCAATGCCTGCCAGGGCTGCAGCCTCTGCGACAACAAGGCATAAGCCACGAAAACACCGGCACACACGTATATCAACATGCCAGTTTACCCGAACAAGTCACAACAATGAACCGTAAGGATTTCCCCATATTGGAGCGCGAAGTCTACAACCGCCCGCTGGTATACCTCGACAATGCCGCCACGACGCAGAAACCCCGCTGCGTGGTCGACGCCATCGACGAGATGTATTACCACGTCAATGCCAACGTTCACCGCGGAATACACTTCCTCTCACAACGCGCCACCGACCTTCATGAGGCGGCACGCGAGAAAGTCCGCGCCTTTATCAACGCCAAAAGCACGGCGGAAGTGGTGTTTACACGAGGCACGACCGAAAGTCTGAATCTCATAGCATCGTCCTATGCACAGGCCTTCCTGAAGCCCGGCGACGAGGTGGTCCTCACCGTCATGGAACATCACAGCGACATCGTACCCTGGCAACTCCTCCGCGACCGCTACGACATCCGCCTGAAAGTCATCCCTATGGACGACTCCGGTAACCTCGACATGGAGGCTTACCGCGAAATGCTCGGAGAAAAAACGCGCATCGTATGCTGCTGCCACGTGAGCAACGTGCTGGGAACCGTCAACCCCGTCCGCGAGATGGCAAAGATGGCACACGACGCCGGAGCGCACTTCCTTGTGGATGGCGCACAAAGTGTTCCTCATTTCAATGTTGACGTGCAGCATCTCGACTGCGATTTCCTCGTCTTCTCAGGACATAAAATCTATGGTCCGACAGGCATCGGCGTCATGTACGGCAAGGAAGAACTTCTTGAAAAGATGCCGCCCTACCAGGGTGGAGGGGAAATGATCAGCCGTGTGACCTTTGAAAAGACGACATTCGAGAGACTCCCTTACAAGTTCGAGGCAGGAACCCCCGACTATGTCAGCAGCCACGCCCTGGGAGTGGCGCTCGACTACGTCAGCGCTATCGGAATGGACCGCATCGCCGAGCACGAACGCCAACTGACGCAATACGCCATGGAGAAGATGGCAGCCATCGAAGGTATGAAATTCTTCGGTACCGCCGCAGAAAAGACATCGGTGGTGGCGTTCAACGTGGCGGACATCCATCCCATGGACCTCGGAACCTTGCTCGACCGCCTCGGCATAGCCATCCGTACAGGCCATCACTGCGCCCAACCGCTGATGGCACGTTGCGGAGTGGAAGGCATGGCACGGGCTTCGTTCGCACTCTACAATACAAAAGAAGAAATCGACGCATTCGTGGCCGCACTGCAGCGCGTGGTCCGAATGTTCTGAAAAAAAGGAAGAGATCCTTTCACCATTCCCCCAACTGAACACATACCCCACATACCATGATACTCACCACAACGCCCAACATTGAGGGGCATACCATAAAGAAATACATCGGCATTGTCTCTTCCGAAGCCATCATCGGTGCGAACGCCTTCCGCGATTTTGGCGCACAGATCCGCGACTTCTTCGGAGGACGTACAAAAGGCTATGAGAAGGTGCTGACAGAGGCACGCGAACAAGCCATGTGCGAATTGGAAGAGAAAGCGCTGGAAATGGGGGCGAACGCCATCGTCGGCATCGACATCGACTACGAAACAGTCGGCGAAAGAGGCAGCATCCTGATGGTTGCGGCGTCCGGAACCGCCGTTGTCATCGAATAACGGCGGGGGGTCAACCATCCCCAACAGAACAGACCGCAGCCGGAAAAGACTGCTATCGGCAACACCATATCCCATACCGCCCGAAAGAAAACACCATCAAACATGCTTCTCAACACTTATAACAACGACCGTCTTGTGGAGGCCGGATGCGACGAAGCCGGCCGCGGGTGCCTGGCAGGACCGGTATATGCCGCTGCAGTCATCCTGCCCCCGGACTACGAGAACGAGGCTTTGAACGACTCGAAGCAATTGACGGCGAAAAGACGTTACGAACTTCGGAAGGAGATTGAGCACGATGCCCTGGCATGGGCCGTGGGCATTGTCAGCAACGAAGAGATAGACCGCATCAACATCCTCAACGCTTCAATACTCGCCATGCACCGGGCACTCGACCAACTCGCGCTGCGGCCACAGTTCGTAATCGTTGACGGCAACCGCTTCAAACCCTACTTCCCGGGAGTGGCGACCACAGGAAAGCCGACGGCACCCTCCGTCCCCTACACCACGATTGTCAAAGGCGACGGAAAATATCTCAGCATCGCCGCAGCATCGATTCTCGCGAAAACCTACCGCGATGACCGCATGATGGAACTGCACCGGCAGTATCCTTTTTACGGATGGGACCACAACGCTGGCTACCCCACCCGCGAACACCAACTGGGAATTGCCGAACACGGCATCACTCCCCACCACCGTCTGACCTTCGGAAATCTGGCAGAAATACACGAAAAGACGCTCTTCGACCAGTAAACATGCCGTAGGCATCAGGCATTTCCTCCACGAAAAACATTGACATTTCCAACATGTTTGCAGACGTTGTCCTCCCCCTTGCCGTACCCGGTGCCTACACCTATCTGCTACCAGACGCCATGGTGGCCAAGACGGTTGTCGGCACCCGCGTGGTGGTACCCCTCGGGAAAAGCAAGCGATATACGGGCATCGTCATCCGCCTCCACGAAAACGCCACGAACATCTCCTACAAGGAGGTGGAGGAAATCGTGGACAGCCGACCGCTGCTGTTGCCACAACAGATTGACTTCTGGCGGTGGATGGCAAACTATTACATGTGCTTTCCCGGCGAAGTGATGAAGGCGGCGTTGCCAAGCGGGCTGAAACTGGAAAGCGAAACCGTATATTCTCTGGCGGAAGGCTACATCTACGATGAGGAAACGGCTGGCGACGAATCGCAGAGAGCGCGGCAAATCCTTGCCATGCTCAACACAAAACCGCAGAACATCGCCACCCTTCAAAAGCAAATTCCGGGCATCGGACTGATAAGCACCCTACGCGACCTCCTGGAACGCGGCATCATCGAGGTGATGGAGCGCGTCAGCCAGTCGTTCAAGTCGCGGACGGAAACCCACATACGCCTTGCCGCGGACTACAGGACGGAAGAATCGCTGCAAATGCTCTGCAACCTGCTCGAACAGAGCCGCCGGACGCAAAACCAGTTCCATCTTCTCACCACCTTTCTCGACATCAGCCATACCGCAACTGCCCTCACCCTGAAGAACGAGAGCCTGACGGTGCCCGTAAAACACAGCGTCCTCATCGAGAAAGCCGGCAACGGAGCAGCATCGGCATTGGCTTCACTGAAGAAAAAGGGCATCCTCGAAACCTACAACGTGGAGGTAGGACGCCTGAAAACCCACAAAGCCCTGCCCGAACTCCTTGCACGCCCCCTCAGCGAGGCGCAACAAAGGGCAAAGGACAGCATCAACGAGGCCTTCGGCACCCACGACACCGTGCTGCTGCACGGCGTGACATCGAGCGGAAAGACCGAGGTATACACCAAACTCATTGAGGAAACCATCGCCAAGGGCCGTCAGGTGCTCTACCTTCTTCCGGAAATCGCGCTGACGACACAGATCACCACACGTCTCGGACGGGTCTTCGGCGACAAACTTGGCATCTACCACTCGAAATTTCCCGACAATGAACGTGTGGAACTTTGGCACCGCCAACTTTCCGACCGTCCTTTCCCGCTGATTCTCGGCGTCCGCAGCGCCGTCTTCCTGCCCTTCCGCAACCTGGGATTGGTCATCGTCGACGAAGAGCACGAGACTTCCTACAAGCAACAGGACCCCGCCCCACGCTACAACGCACGGGATGCCGCCATCGTGCTGGCAAAACAATATGATGCGAAGGTGCTTCTCGGCACAGCCACCCCTGCCTTAGAGACCTACACCAACGCCCTGAAAGGGAAATTCGGACTTGTGGAACTCACCACGCGCTTCGGCGACGTGCAACTGCCGGAAATCAGGGTGGAGGACGTCAAGGAACTCCGCCGGAAAAAACAGATGACCACCCCGTTCGCCCCAAGGCTTATGGATGCCGTACACGAAAGCCTCGCGGAAGGCGGACAAGCCATCCTCTTCCTGAACCGACGGGGTTACAGCCCGCAACTGTCGTGTACGAAATGCAGTTGGACGCCACATTGCACAAGATGTGACGTGGCGCTGACCTTCCACCAGCGCATCAACCGTCTGGTATGCCACTACTGCGGCAGCATTTACGACATTCCCACATGCTGTCCGCAATGCCAGAACACCGAATTGCGCGACATCGGCTACGGTACGGAGAAGATTGAGTCGGCCGTTGAAGCCTGCTTCCCCGAAGCGAGAACGGCACGTATGGACCTCGACACCACACGAAGCCGGTCAGCCTACGAGAGACTCATCGGAAACTTCCAACAACGGCGCTCCAACCTGCTCGTCGGCACGCAGATGGTCACCAAAGGGCTCGACTTCGACCACGTGAACATCGTGGGCATCCTCAACGCCGACCAGATGCTCAACGCCAGCGATTTCCGCGCACACGAACGCGCCTTCCAGATGATGTCGCAGGTGGCGGGACGCGCCGGACGGAGGGGGAAGCGCGGAATGGTGATACTACAGACGCAGCAACCCCAATCGCCAACCATCCAACACGTGGTGGACAACGATTACCGCGCCATGTACGACATGCAGATGGCGGACCGCCGGCAATTCCGTTTCCCACCCGAGGTCCACCTCATCGCCATCTATTTCAAGCACCGCAACGAGGATGTCGTAAAACATGCCGCCGATGCCATGGCGGGACTCCTGCGCCCCTACTTCAAGGACGACCTGCTCGGCCCCGACCGCCCCGGCGTTTCGAGGGTGCAGATGCAACACATCCGGAAGATTATGCTGAAAACCGACCACCGCTTCACGCCGCAAAGCATACGCAACACCCTGCTTGCAGCACGCGACCAACTGCTGAAAACACCCGCATTCAAAGGTATTCTCGTCTTTTTTGACGTTGACCCGTTATGATTTCGGAAATTAAAACGTATATTTGCAGCGGAAAGCCGCGGAAAGCATCCGAAGTTTTCTCCTGGAAAGTTCCGAAGTTTTTGCCAAAAACCTCCGCACTTTCTGCCCGAAAGTTCCGCATTCTCTTCCCGGAACCTCCGCACTTTCCATCCACACATCCACACCGGCATAAACAAATAACCTTTATCACACATATAATCCTATGTTAGACGTCAAACAACTCCTCTCCGACTGCGAAGAACGCATGGACATGAGCGTCATGCACCTTGAAGAAACGCTTGGCCACATCCGCGCCGGCAAGGCAAACATACACATCCTCGACCCCATCCGCGTCAACAGTTACGGCTCGATGGTACCCATCAACAACTGTGCCGCCATCACCACTCCCGACGCAAGAACCATTGCCATCAAGCCCTGGGACAAGTCGATGTTCCGCGTAATTGAAAAGGCACTCATCGACAGCACCATCGGTATCATGCCCGAAAACAACGGCGAAGTCATCCGTCTGGCCATACCTCCTCTCACCGAAGAGCGCCGCCGCGCACTCACCAAGCAGTGCAACCAGGAGGGCGAAGAGACGAAGATTGCCATCCGAAACGCACGCCGCGACGGCATCGACAAACTCAAAAAGAGCGTGAAGGACGGTGTTCCCGAGGATGTCGAGAAGGATGCGGAAGCAGAACTCCAGAAGATTCACGACAAGAAGATCAAGGATGTCGATGCGCTCCTTGCCGCAAAGAGCAAGGAAATCATGACCGTATAGGCGGTATTTTCGAGGGCTGGAAAAAGGGGTTTGCAGGGGATGTTCCGACACCTCTGCAACATTCGGCACAGCCCTCAGCACCGTCATTTCCATAAACCCGCCCGAAGGTGAGGAACATATCCTTGCTCGACGACGGGAAATTTTCTACACGCCCGCACGAACGCCCAAACCTTTACCCTCCCCTCCACAACACCTGACTCCAGCATGCACGGAACCGTAGTAAGAAATACCGGCAGCAGTTACATTGTCCGCACCGATGACGGACAGATGGTGGAATGCCGTGTCAAAGGCAATTTCCGCCTGAAAGGCATCCGCACCACCAATCCTGTGGCGGTGGGTGACGGCGTTACCGTGCGCGACGACGGCGAATGGATCACAGCCATCGACCCCCGACGCAACTACATCATCCGAAAAGCGTCGAACCTTTCCAAACAAAGCCACATCCTTGCCGCAAACATCGACGTGGCGTTGCTGGTGGTCACAGCGGCAAGACCGGAAACCTCCACCACCTTCATCGACCGTTTCCTCGCCAGCGCCGAAGCCTACAGCGTTCCCGTCGTCATCGTCTTCAACAAGATGGACGACCTCAGCGACGAAGAACGGGAGATGGTGGATTATCTGACGCTGCTCTACGGACACATCGGCTATGATGTCCTCCACATTTCCGCCACACAGGGCACGGGAACAGAGGAACTCAGAAGGCGGATGACGGGAAAAGTCACCCTGCTTGCCGGACATAGCGGCGTGGGGAAGAGCACCCTCATCAACCATCTCATCCCCGGCCTCAACGTCCGCACGGCAGAAATCTCCGAAGCCCACGGCACGGGCATGCACACCACCACATTCTCCGCCCTCTACGACCTCCCGGAAGGCGGCAGCGTCATCGACATACCCGGCATCAAAGGTTTCGGAACCTTCGACATGGAACCCGAAGAAATCGCACATTATTTCCGCGAAATCTTCCAAACCGGCCGCGAATGCCGCTTCGACAACTGCACACACACCCACGAACCTGGCTGTGCTGTGCTACAGGCTATCGAAGAACACCGGATAGCACCTTCAAGATACCAATCGTACCTCTCCATGCTCAACGACAAGGATGAGGGAAAATACCGTGGCGACAACTGACCCTTTGCCACACCACACCCCTTAAAGGTGGACGCTGAAAATCACCACCGAGAATCCTTACTGCTGTATTATGGATTGTGTTTTCCAATCCAGATGACAGACTCCCCCCCCTAAATAGGCATTATCCCGCCCCAACAGAAAAGAAAAACCACCATGAAACGCCTGCTTCTACTCCTTGCTTTACTGCCGGCAATCCTCCATGCCCAAAAGTCGCCCGTCGACTATGTCAACCCCTTTATCGGCACCACCAACTTCGGCACCTGCAATCCCGGTGCCGTCATGCCGGCCGGACTGATGAGCGTTGTCCCATTCAACGTCATGGGCAGCGACCTTAACGCCTTCGACAAAGACGCCCGGTGGTGGTCGACGCCCTACGAGGAGACCAATTCCTTCTTTACAGGATACAGCCATGTCAACCTGAGCGGTGTGGGATGTCCCGACCTTTCCAGCCTGTTGCTCATGCCCACAAGCGGAACACTGGATGTGGATTACCACAACTACGGCTCCACCTATACCGATGAGAAGGCGACACCGGGACGCTACTCCAACCTGCTGACAAAATATGGCATCAAAACCGAGGTGAGCGCCACCCCACGCACCGCCATCGCACGCTTCGTGTACCCCAAAGGTCAGGGCAATGTCCTCCTCAACCTCGGCGAGGGTCTTACGAATGAAAGCGGAGCCTTCGTCAGATATGTCAACGACTGCGAGGTGGAGGGCCAGAAAATGCTCGGAGGATTCTGCTATAACAGTCCGAGAGCATGGTATCCCTGCTACTTCGTCCTCCGTGTGAGCAAGAAACCTCAGAGCCGTGGATTCTGGAAACACCAGCGCGACGCCTACGGAGTGGAGAAGGAATGGAATCCGGAAGCCGGAAAATACAAACTTTATGAGAACTATCGCCGCGACCTTGGCGGCGATGACATCGGCGCTTATTGGACCTTCGACTGCGCGGATGGCGAGGAAGTGGAGGTCCGCATGGGCGTAAGTTTCGTCAGCATCGCCAATGCCCGCGAGAATCTTGAAGCCGAACAGCCCGCCGGCACGCATTTCGACGACATTGCCCTCCGTGCCCGTCAGGCGTGGGAGAAGGCTTTGTCCACCGTAACCGTTGAAGGAGGAACCGAAGACCAGCGCACCATCTTCTATACTGCCCTCTATCATTTGCAGATCCATCCCAACATCCTGCAGGACGTCAACGGACAATATCCTGCCATGGAGGGCGAGGATATCCTCCATACCAACCACGACCGCTACACGGTGTTCAGCCTTTGGGACACCTACCGCTGCACACACCAACTCAACACCCTGCTCTTCCCGAGCCGCCAACTCAACATGGTGCGCACCATGCTCGACATGTACCGTGAGAGCGGATGGCTTCCCAAATGGGAACTCTTCGGCCGCGAGACGTTCACCATGGAAGGCGACCCTGCCATTCCCGTCATCTATGACACCTGGGCAAAGGGACTTCGCGACTTCGACGTCAAACTTGCCTATGAGGCGATGCGGCGCGGAGCCGACACCCCCGGCAAGGACAATCCCCTGCGTCCCGACAACGACGAATACGTAAAACGGGGATATTGCCCCCTTGAAAGCCAATTCGACAACAGCGTGAGCCACGCGCTCGAATACTACATCGCAGACTATGCCCTCAGCCGCTTTGCCGGAGAGGCCATCGGAGACAGCGAAGCGCAGCGACGCTACCACGAACGCTCCATGGGATACAAACATTACTTCTGCAAAGACTTCGGAACGCTCCGCCCAATCACGCCCGACGGAAAATTCCTTACGCCATTTGATCCCAAGCAAGGCGAGAACTTCGAGCCCAGCCCCGGCTTCCACGAGGGGAATGCCTGGAACTACACCTTCTATGTTCCCCATGATGTCAAGGGACTTGCCCGACTGATGGGTGGACAGAAGCAGTTCGTGAACAAACTCCAGCGGATATTCGACGACGGGAACTACGACCCCGCCAACGAACCTGACATCGCCTACCCCTATCTTTTCAGTTATTTCAAGGGCGAAGAGTGGCGCACGCAACTCCTCACCCGCCAATGCCTCGACCGCTATTTCCACAATGCCCCCAACGGCATCCCCGGAAACGACGATACCGGCACGATGAGCGCATGGGCGGTGTTCAGCATGATGGGCATCTATCCCGACAATCCTGCCGACGCTTCCTATACCATCACCACACCCGTGTTTGACAAAGTCACCATCCGGCTGGAGCAACCCGTCAACGGACACGACCACCTCGTCATCGAAGCACCGGGCGCAGCAGACAATACCCGCATCAAGGGTATCACCGTGGGCGGACGTCCCTATAAGTCCTTCCGCATTTCCCATAATGACCTCCTCCAAAACGGTGGCTTCAAACTCCGTCTTGGAAAGATGTAAGCAGGTCTTAAGTAGGTTTCAACATTCCGTTTTACAAAACCAACATATAACTATCGCCTAATTTTGTTCAGTCACCCACAAAATTACAGCCATGTTTTGTGAGTGTTGAAACCTACTTGATAAGTTTAAGGTGGGGGCAAAATTTCCCACCTTTCAAGAAAATGAAACAGACCCTTTCCCTTTTCCTCCTCTTTTTTACCGCACTTTTCGCCTCGGCATACGATGTTGAGGTGGACGGATTGTACTACAACCTCGACACCAAGACGAACACTGCAACCCTTACCGCAAAGAGTACCAGCTACTCAACCAATGCCGAAGCCTTCATCGGTGACATCATCGTGCCAGAAACCATCACGGTCAACGATGTAGTGTACACCGTCACTGCTGTTGACAGCCGCACCTTTGCCTCATGCGACAAACTGACTTCCATTGTTTTTCCCGCTACCATCACCAATATAGGCACCTATCTCTTCAACAACTGCAAAGGTCTTACAAAGTGTCAACTGCCCGACGGCATTGACATTATACCCACCTGCACCTTCAACAATTGCGTGAAACTGACAGAGATTGTCCTTCCAACCACCCTCACCGAGATTTCCAACACTGCCTTTTACGGATGTTCTGCACTGAAGGAACTCGTCCTCCCTTCAGGTCTCCGCACGATTTCTGACAATGCTTTCAACGGTTCCGGACTGAAAAGCATCACATTCTCCGACTCTCTCCGAACAATCGGAATGAAAGCCTTCTACAACTGCACGTCAATAACAGAAGTTGTCTTTCCCGACTCCCTTTCAGAGATTAGCGAACAGGCGTTCTATGGCTGTACGGCACTGAAGAGAATCCAACTGGGGAAAGGCATACGCAAACTTTACGCACAGGCATTTAACAGTTGTAGTGTCCTTACCGAGGTATACATCCTCGCACCGCGTCTCGTGAGTGCCAACACAAACTCATTCAGTTATTCAAACAAACCCCGCATACACGTCGACAACAACTACATAGAGAAATATGCCATCAGTATGGCATGGGGCGACTGTCCGGAAATACTGCCGCTGAAATGCACTGAACCCTACGTATATTGCGAAAACGGAAACCTGCAATTCTATTCCGACACCAACCTTTCGCACTGCGACAACGTGGAGAGCGTCTCCTATACCATCCATTCCCTCGACGACGGCAGCGGATTATGCCCCGTCACCGACCAGCAACTTACGGCAAGTTATCTTGTGGAAGTCGTCAGCAGCGCCCCCGAACTTCAGCCCTCCGACAAGGTGAGCGTCACAATTTCGTGGGCGAACTGCGCCGGAGCCCTGTACAAGGAGGACGAACTCCCCACCGGAACATGCCCGACAGCCGACAAAACCGCCGTCACCTTCAGGGCCCAGGGAGGAATACTGCTTGTGGAAGGTGTGCCCGACGGCACCCCCCTACGCCTCTACACACCGGAAGGACGACTTGTGGCTACAGCAACGAGCGTCAGCGGTACGGCATTCTTCCACCATATTCCCCGCCAAACCGCCCTCATTGTCAATTTCGGTAACGAGAGTGTCAAGATATGGTCGGAGTAATCTCCGCAAAACCTACCCCAAAACGCTGCACAGGGCATAGCGCCACGCAGACCCAAGCCATTAGGGCACGGCAGAAGAGCAACCTTCCACAAGTCTTCGCCACACCGTCTTCCGACACCCCTCTGTTTTTTCCCGACCCGCCGGCTCCCCACCCGGCATTGTCATCAAGGCAGACTTCCATACACCGGAACCTTTGTTGCAACATGAGAAGAAATCATCCTGCGACAAAGGTTCCGGCGCTTTTTGTCAAGGTGGATGCTGTAAATCGCCACCGCAAATCATGTCTGTTGTATTGTGGAGCGCGTTTTGCCGCCTTTATCTTATCATTCCTGCAAAGACATTTTATATCAATTACGTGAATATTCAGTCAAATTATGTAAAAATAAACGATTTTCATTCCTATAGTTTACAAAATATATGTATCTTTGCCTCGGAATTACGCAATTCCATCGATTTTTCCCCCGACAGATTGTCATGGAAAAATCCATAGCGCTAATTTATAGCCCCAACCTTAAATCAAGAAAAACAATCAACAAAACCTTCAATAGCCCGATTTATGAAGAAAAGTTTCGTTTATTTGGCAGGAGTCTTGGCAGCAGGAATGCTAAGTCCCCTTGCTGCACAGGCTGCTTCCGAAACCATCGGCAACGTGGCTGTCGTACAACAGAACGTTGTAGCCAAAGGTCATGTAACCGACGCCTACGGCGAACCCGTAGTCGGTGCGACAGTTTTGGAAAAAGGCACCCGCAATGTAACACTTACAGACGGTAAAGGCGACTTCACCCTCACGGTGAAGCCCGGCGCCACCATCGTCATCAGTTATGTAGGATACCGCGCACAGGAACTTCCCGCCACCGCCTCCATGGTCGTCACGCTGGAAGAAAACACCGAAAGTCTTGGTGAAGTAGTGGTTCTCGGTTATGGTGCCCAGACACGCAAGCAGGACCTTTCCGCCAGCGTCGGCGTCATCAACAATGCCGAAGAATTGGCAGCACGCCCGGTAAGTTCCACCGAAGCCATGCTCCAGGGCCAGATTGCCGGTGTGACGGTTCAGGCCAACGGCGGTGACCCCACCTCCACGCCAAACGTCATCATCCGCGGCCAAGGTTCTCCCAACGGCGACAATGTCCTGTGGGTTGTGGACGGTGTGCCCGGCGCTCCCATCCCCTCCATGTATGATATCGAAACCATCGCCGTGCTGAAGGATGCTGCTTCTGCCGCCATCTACGGTGCCCAGTCCGGAGCCGGCGGCGTTGTCCTCGTCACCACCAAGAAGGCTAAGGCCGGTGCCCCCACCGTTTCCTACGAAGGTGTCTTTGGTGCACGCATGGCATCCAACATCCCCCACGCTCTTACCGCAGAGCAGCAGATTGAAGTGGCAAAGACAAGTTACGCCAATGCCGGACTTGACCTGCCACAAGGTTGGAACACCAGCCTCAATCCCAGCATCGGCGTTCAGCGTACCGACTGGATGGACGAAATCTTCCGTACGGCTTTCTTCCAGCGTCATAACGTAGTTGTCAACACCGGCAACGACCTTGCTCGCCACCGCCTCAGTTACGCATACGACGATGACCAAGGTACTCTCATCAGCACCTTCAACAAGAAGCATACCTTCCACTACAACGGTATCGTAGACCTCAACAAATGGGTGCGCATCACCGAAGACTTCACCTGGCGTAACAGCAGTTCCCGCGGCGCAAACACCACCAGTCCGGAGAACGGAGCCATCATGAATGCACTCCACATGCCCTCCAGCGCCGCTGTATATAACGCCGACAACACCTACGGAGGTATCACCGTTGACGGTAAATATCCCGACATCCACGGCGACGCCATCAACCCCGTCCGCATCCTTGAAGGCGACAACCAATACAACAGTACGAACAACGCATGGAGCACCACAAGCCTTGAACTCCACGACATCGTTCCCGGACTGAAATTCGTCAGCAGATTCTCCTATTTCTACGAGAACAGCTACTACAAGAACTTCTCTCCCCGCCGTCCCGAACAGGGTAAACCCCGCGACTTCAACACGCTCGACGTCTCGGCTTACCGCTACAGCAAGTGGCTGACGGAGAACACTTTGACCTACGACAAGACGTTCAAGGATGTCCACACCCTCGGTCTTCTCCTCTCCACCACCGCCGACAAGCAGAAAGGCCGCAGCCTTCTCGTGGAGGGTAAAGGCTTGAGCGACGAGAGCGAAGCCCTGCAATACCTGAGTTACGCCGGCACCACCTCCGCCACTGACGCCCTCTACAACGTGGATTCCAACGTGGCCATCATCGCACGTGCCGCATATTCCTACAACGACCGCTACTTCGCCACCGCAAGTTGGCGCCGCGACTATGCCGGACGTCTTGATCCCGACCACAACCATGGCGACTTCCCCGCAGTGACCGCCGGATGGAAGATCTCAAGTGAACCCTGGTTCCCCAAGACACAACAACTCAATCTCCTCAAACTCCGCGGATCTTGGGGACGTGTCGGTAACGTGGAATCCGTTCCTTACTGCTACAAGACCGGTACGCTGTCCAACAAGTCGTGGGCAGAACAGGCACAGTATGGTGTGGGAAGCAACACGCTGTGGAACAACATGACCTACTTCTCCACCGCCGTCAACCACGAACTCACCTGGGAGACTTCCGAACAGTGGGACCTCGGTCTTGACCTTTCCGCCTTCAACAACCGCCTCACCTTCAGCGCTGACTACTTCAACAAGCGCACATTCAACCTGATTCAGTACCAGAGTGTCAACTGGCCCGCCACCATGGGTGTTGAAGCCATGCTCGTGAACCTCGGAGAAGTCCGCAACCAAGGTGTGGAACTTGAACTCGGATGGAGCGACCGCGTAGGCGACTGGTCATACTATGTGAACGCCAACTTCGCATATCTCAACAACGAAGTTACCGAAATCGGCACCACCGACGACAACGGTGAAGCTGGCGTATGGGTGGGTGACGTCTATGGAAACACCAACTTCAAGCAACTCACCAACCTCTATCAGACCACCCAAGGCCAAGCCCTCAACACCTTCTACCTCATCAAGAGCAACGGCGTCATCAAGGACCAGGCCACTCTTGACCAGGCACGCAAGGCACAGCCCAACGCACAACTCGGCGACCTTTACTTTGAGGACTACAACGGCGACGGCCAGATCAACGACAAGGACCGCCAGTATTGTGGCAGCGCATCGCCGAAGACCACCTTCAACCTCTCGGCAGGCTTCACCTGGAAGAACCTCACCGTTTCCGCACAGTTCCAGGGTGTGGGTGGCGCACATGCCCTCTTCGTAGGTAAATGCCTCACCCTCGACGACACCGAAGGCAACTTCAACCGCTGGAACAAGATTCTCGATGCATGGTCAGAGACCAATGCCGACAGCGACATCCCCCGCATCTCCAAGAGCGATGCCAACGGAAACTTCACCACATCTTCGACCTACTACCTCGAGAACTCCTCATATCTGCGTCTGAAGAACCTCACCATCGGCTACGACCTCACGTCGCAACTGCGCCGCGCCAACCACTTCGCTTCGCGCGCAAGTTCGCTCTACCTCTATCTGAGTGGCGAGAATCTCTTCACCATCACCAATTATAGCGGTATGGACCCCGAGTGCGGAGGCTTCGACACCATGAAGTATCCCCTCTCGCGCGTCTTCTCCTTTGGCGTGAAACTCACCTATTAACGAATACACACTGATAATTGTCATGAAAAAGCATATTCTTTCAGTTCTTGCGGTGGCCGGTCTGATGTCCCTCACCTCGTGCTCCGACTTCCTGGATGTCCAGCCTGAGGGTGAGTCCACCACCAACAACTATTTCAGCAACGACCAGCAAGCCATCGACGCCATCGATGCCCTCTATGCCCGTCTGCAGCAGGAAAACGTTTTCGGACGCGAATTCTTCTGGGAACAGGGCGGAGGCCAGGATGTCGTTTGGGGACGTACCCGCGGATACAAGTCGCTGGCACAACTCACCTATACCGGTGATGAGAGTCCTTTGCGCGACACTTTCACCCAATTCTACAACACCATGGCACGCGCCAACTGGGTCATCTCCGCACTGCTCGACCGCAAGGCTGAGCGCGAACTCACCGCAGTGGAGACCCGCAGCCTCGGCGAAGCCTACTTCCTCCGTGCCCTTGCACACTACTATGTAGCCTACCGTTACGGTACGAAAGACCAGGGTGTTCCCTTCATTCAGTACGAAAAGGTGGACGGCGGTTACAACTTCACCATCCCTCCACAGCAGGCAAGCGTCATCGACGACTACAAACTGATCATCGAGGACATGCAGGAGGCCATGCAGTATCTGCCCAAGGTTGAGGACTACGACGCCGCCAATATCGGACGCGCGCACAAGGCAGCCTGCCTCGGATACATCGCAAAGACCTATGCCTACTGGGCAATGTGGGACAAGACACAGTGGCAAAACGTCATTTCCACCGTCGATGATATGGAAAAGAACTACGGCCGCGGCCTCGAACCCACCTTTGCCGGACTCTTCACTCCCGATACAAACAAGTTCTTCGGTCCCGAATATGTATGGTCAATCCCCGGCTACGGTGGTGAGACTCCGGGCGGATCGGAGTTCCCTGGCGTCATCCTTGAGAACAAGGGATGGGGATTGTACAACGGATGGGGACAGAACAAACCCTCGTACAACCTCTATGAAGAACTGGCAAAGGACGGTGCCGACAACGTCCGTCTGCGCAACACCGTGCTCGAATATGGCCAGGAATTCCAGTTCTTCGGCGAGACACGCCGCTTCTATTCCACCTCCGACGTGGAGAGCGGATTCATGTGTGCCAAGTACCTGCAGCCCTTCGCCGACGCCGAATGTATCAGCAAAGGCATGGTCAGCGCCAACGGCGACTGGCCCACAGTGCGCGTGAACTTCCCCCTCCTCCGCTTTGCCGACATGAAACTCCTCCGTGCCGAGGCTTACATCATGACCGGAAATGCGGGAAAGGCAACGGACGATATCAACGATGTCCGCCTCCGTTCGGAATTGAAGGCACTCGACCACACGCCCACAATGCTGGACATCTACCACGAGCGCCGCTGCGAATTCGCCTTTGAGTTCGCCGATGCCCTCTTCGACCTCAAGCGTTGGCACCTGAGTTGTGAAGAACTCAAGTCTGTTACCGAGGCAGCCCTTACGACACAGCCCCGCGTCCGCAACTACGAAGACCGTGCTGATCCCGACAGCAAATTCACCATTGGCTACTACGCCGACAACCGTGTTGAGGCTGCAGGCGGAGAATACCAAGGCGTACGTCTGAAGAAGTACAGCGATCATCTCCTCGTATTCCCCTATCCCAGCGAGGTGATTACCGAATCCAACGGCCAATTGAAGCAAAATGCCGGATACTAATGGTGGTGACGAGCCGGTGCTGATACCGGCATACCGGCCCGTCTGACCACAGAAAGCCACATCCCTCACCCGGCCCACACGTTGGTTGGGTGGGGGATGTTTTTCTTTTTCAGAGATTCCTCTCCCTTATCCCCCTTCTTTCCCCATGAAACGCCCCCTCCTTTTCCTTACTCTTCTGCTGTATCTGCTGACCTTCTCCGTCCATCTCCGCGCAGCCACCACGAATCCGCCGGCAGTCGCCGGCCTGCTTGAACGCATCGGCGGCAAGGGAACGGCGCAACGTTTCGTCACCCTGCTCGACCCCTCGCTCAACGATGCTGCCGAAAACACCGGCGGCGAGGTCTTCATCATCACCAGCCAGAACGGCAAGCCCGCCATCAAAGGCTCCACCATCTCCGCCATCACCACCGGCATCGGATGGTACCTCAACCACCATGCCCACATCAATCTGTCGTGGAACCAGCCGACGACCGACCTTTCGGGCGTGCGACTTCCCCTGCCTGCCACACCCGAACGCCACAGCAGCGACGCCGATTTCCGATATTACCTCAACTACTGCACCTTCGGCTACTCCATGACCACTTGGACTTGGGAACGCTGGCAGCAGGAAATCGACTGGATGGCGCTGCACGGCATCAACATGCCATTGCAGATTGTGGGTCTCGAAGGCGTATGGCGCACGCTTCTTATGGAGGATTACGGCTACGACGAGGCCGATGCCGAAGCCTTCATCCCCGGTCCCGCATACACAGCGTGGTGGGGCATGAACAATCTGCAAGGATGGGGCGGCGACAAAGGCGCACCTGCCACCGGAGTTAAGGAGGATGCCTGGTACGAACGTCAGGAAATTCTGGCGAAACGCATACTTTCGCGCGAACGCGAACTGGGTATGCAGCCCGTGCTGCCGGGATTCAGCGGCATGGTGCCCGCCGATTTCAACAGCCGCACCGGCATCGCCTGCGAGGACCAGGGAGGATGGTGCATGTTCCAGCGGCCCTTCATCATGGACCCCACGACGGAGGACTTCCGGAACGTGGCAAGAAACTATTACAAACGCCTTGAGGACGTCATGGGAACGTCGCTCTACTACTCCATGGACCCCTTCCATGAGGGCGGAAGCATCAGCAGCGGGAAGTACGCCGAGGGGTACAGCGCCATCTTCAATGCCATGAATGACTGCTGCGGAAGCGGCACGAAATGGGTCATCCAGCAATGGCAATGGAACGCCAACCAGGCAAAATCGCTGACCGCCGTCCCCGAACAGCGCCTCATCGTGCTCGACCTTTTCTCCGACGGCAACCCGCAGTTCGACCGTTTCAACGGCTACCGGCCACAATGGGCGGTGTACTGCGCCATCCCGAACTTCGGAGGACGCACCGGATTCTTCGGACGTCTGCCCAAAATGGCGGACAACTATTTCGCCTATAAGGCAAAGTATTCCAACGTCCGCGGCGTGGGGGCGGCACCCGAAGCCATCGAACAGACACCCGTGGTCTACGACCTCCTCTTTGAACTTCCCTGGATGGGGAAGAAGCCCGATGTGGACGCATGGATGCGGGAATACGCCGCCGCACGCTACGGAAAGTCCGCCGCCACACCGGCAGGTGCCGTCGACAAGGCATGGAACGCCCTGCTCCACACTGCCCTCGACAACACCACCACCCTGCAAGGTCCGCATGAGGCCGTGCTCTGCGCCCGTCCGTCGCTCCATGTGGGGAGCGTCAGCACCTGGGGAGGCTGCAACATCTTCTACGACCGCCAACGTTTCACCGATGCGGCATGGCAACTCCTCGACGCCCACGACGCCGTGAAGGCATCGGCATCACCCGTGGCGATGGCGAACTATTCCTACGACCTTGTGGACATCACCCGCCAGGTGCTGACCGACTATGGGAAAAGCCTGCTCGAAGGCATTGCCACCGCCAGCGCCGACACCGTGTCCTCACCCATCTTCCAACGCCGTCGCGATGCCTTCCTGCAACTGATTCTCGACCTCGACCGCCTGCTCGGCACAAACCGCATCTTCCGTTTGGGCAACTGGACACAAACCGCACGGCAGGCCGCCACCGAGGTCCGCGGCTTCGACACCGCAACCCAGGACTGGATGGAACTGGACAATGCCCGCACCCTCATCACAACATGGGGCGACGAGGGGCCGTGTGAATATGGCGGACTGCGCGACTATTCCTACCGCGAATGGGAGGGTATGCTACGCGATTTCTATTATCCACGCTGGAAATACTGGTTCGACCACGGCATGAACGCTCCGCAGGGGGGATGGTTCGCCACGGAATGGAACTGGGCACACGAAACCGGAGCCGGCACCGACCGCAAGGGCGAGAGCGGAAAGGCGGAAAAACGCCGCTATTACTCACCGGAACCCGTAGGCGACTCCTACACCATCGCTGCCGAACTCCTGCAAAAATACACCCAGCCCGCCACGCGCCCCGACGGTTCGCGCGCCTACTTCTTCCACCTTCTTCCATAAGACGCCTCCCCGATATCGGGCATGCAGCAAACACCCTGCCCCGCACATCACAGCACAATCCCAAGACCGAAAGGCCCTGGGATTGTGCGTTTTTTATAGAATTGTCAAAAATTCAGACGGGAATCTTCCGTTCTCCTCATCAGATTGTGGAGGACATTTCAATGATAAACGTGATACTGATAAGCAGCAGGTTTAGCGGCAGTGTTGAAAAGAAGCGTACCTCCTAAACCCTCATGTGGAATCACCTCCCGGAAACATCGGCATTCGTGCGGCAAAACATCGGCACTTTCGGTCGGGAAGTTCCGAACTTTCCACCCCAAAATGCCGCAGTTTCCAACCGTCGCTCCACGGCCTACGATAAGCCTTCCTCCATTTCCTCACAGATTTTCTGGAGAACCCTGCCACCCATCCGCCACATTCATGGGAAGAGATCAATACGTGTTGGTCGTTTTTCAGCAAAGAACAGCGCGGCACATCTATATTTATAAGTTGGATAACGGGTAGGTCTTATCCGCGCGGGCTTGCTTTCCGTTGTTGTTTTCTGCGGATATGCTGCCGCACTCATCCGTCCAAAAGGCGGAGACTTATGCCAAAGGCAGGCGCGTTTGCTGGCCGTCTTCCGCCACACGGCGCACCACCCCGTCCTTCAACATCAGAAATTCGCCATGGATAGTCTCGGTGCCGTTCTCCCCCAGCAGGTAGGTTCCGTCGGGGAAGAAGAAGAAGGGGATGTTCAATTTCCGGCTGTCGGGGATGGCAATGTCGTCATACATCCTCAGACCATCCACCAAAAGGTCCTTATAATGGTAGTAATGGGGCAGAATCCGCCATTCTGTAAGTCCCAATCCCGGGCGCAAACGGGCAAAATCCTCATCACCCGGCTCCCCCGACTCCTCGGGCAGGGCATACGCCATGCGCGCACTGTTCATGGTGCCCGCCGAAATGCCCATCACCACACCTTTGAACTTCTTGATCAACTTCGGCATGCCCAACTCGTGCAAGAATGTGTTCTGCGAGGGCAGATGTCCGCCACCCAGTATCAGGAAGTCGCATTGTTTCAGCAATTTCCTCACCTGCGGTGCCGTACGACGGTCGAGCAAGACGTACGAGGCAAACCTGAAACCCACATCCTCAAACGCCTGACGCATGCACCCGGAACAATGCTCGCTCCAAGGAATGTCATCGGGATAGGTGGTGACGAACAGGGCATGAAGGGGTCTGTCGCCCAAAAAAGCCCGCAGACGATCGAGAAAACCGTTGGCGGGATTGATGGGTCCATCCATGCAAACACTGGGGCTACTGGTGAGAAAATATATCATCGTTGACGAAATTTCAAAGGATAATTTGTGAAAAAAACTTTGCAAAATTAGCGTTTCTTCCTATTTTTGCAAAAACATTCCGCAACAAAAAGCATCACATCATAGACTTAACTCACAAAATTATCGATTCATTATGGTTAACTTTATCTTTGTTTCACCAAACTTCCCCGAGAAGTATTGGCAGTTCTGCGACGAATTGCAGAAGAACGGAATCAGAGTTTTAGGTATCGGCGACGCGCCCTATGAGTCGCTTTCCGCTGAATTGAAGAATTCGCTGACCGAATACTATATGGTCGGCAATCTTGCGGACTACGACCAGATGTACCGCGCCGTAGGCTACTTTGCCTGGAAATACGGCCGCATCGATTGGATTGAGTCGAACAACGAATGCTGGCTCGAGACCGACGCACGCCTGCGAACCGACTTCAATGTGCAGACCGGAGTGAAACTCGACGGCATAGAAGCCTTCAAGGAAAAGTCGGAAATGAAACGATATTACGCGAAAGGCGGCATACGAACAGCGCGACAGATAAAGGCTTGCGAGGGATTGGAGGCGGCAAAACGCTTCTCGAAAGACGCCGGATACCCGCTCTTTGCCAAACCCGATGTGGGCGTCGGCGCCGGCGGAGCGCACAAACTGGAGGACGAGGGCCAACTCGAACAGTTCTTCCACTGCACACCCGATGTGGGGAACTACGTCATCGAAGAGTACGTCACCGGCAACATCTGCACCTACGACGCCATCATCAACTCCAAAGGCGAGCCCCTGGCAGAGTCGATGTGCGTCTTCCCGCCAAGCATTGCCGACATTGTCAACCAGAATCTCGACTGCACCTATTATGTAGAGCGGCACATGTCGGAAAACCTGCGCTTCTGGGGCCGCCGCACGGTGGAGGCTTTCGGGGTGAAATCGCGGTTCATCCACCTGGAATTCTTCCGTCTCGACAAGCCACACCGCGGACTGGGCGAGGTCGGCGACTTCGTAGCGCTGGAAGTGAACATGCGTCCCGGAGGCGGATACACCCCGGACATCATCAACTATGCCCACAACATCTCCACCTTTAAGATTTGGGCGGACATGGTAGCCTTCGACCATCGCACCACGCCCGACCCGCACGATGACTACTTCTGCACCTACGTCGGACGGCGCGACAGCGTACGTTATGTCTACGACCACGAGGCTCTGATTGACAAATACCGTTACGCCATGATTATGACGCCGCACATCGACAAGGCACTTGCCGGAGCCATCGGCGAACAGGCCTACATCGCACGCTTCAGAACCGAGGAGGAGCGCGACGCCTTCCTTGCGGATGCCTGCCACAGAATCTGACCTTTAACCCGAAAGCACTATGCACATTGAATATCATAAATGGTGGAGCCATAACCTCTGCCGCGACATGGAATATAAGGTCTACGGCCACGACGGGCAGGCTTTTCTCGCCTTTGCATGCCAGGACGGGCGCTTCTTCGACTGGGAGGACTACGGGATGATTGCTGTCCTCGCGCCCTTCATCGAGAGCGGACGCATACGCATCATCTGTGTTGACAGCATCGACCAGGAGACATGGTCAAACAAGGGAGGCGACAAGCGCTGGCGCATCGAACAGCAGGAACGGTGGTTCTACTACGTCGTTGACGAACTGCTCCCCAACGTCCGCTGCAACGAACGGCAGATGTTCTTCACCATCGGATGCTCCATGGGCGGATTCCATGCGGCAAACTTCTTCTTCCGACGTCCCGACCTCTTCAACGGCATGCTGGCGCTGAGCGGACTGTTCCATGCATCATACGGCTTCGACGACTACACGGACGAACTGGTCTACGCCAACTCTCCGCAGGACTTCCTCCCGAACATGCCCTCCGACCATCCATGGATGCAGACCTACCGCCAGCGCAGAATCATCTTCTGCGTGGGACAGGGAGCATGGGAGGAGCAGTTGCTCTGGAGCACGCGCATCATGGACCGCATCCTCAAGGAAAAAGGTGTGCCGGCATGGTTCGACTATTGGGGACACGATGTCGCACACGACTGGCCATACTGGCGCCAACAGGCCCCGTACTTCATCGAGAAGATTCTTGCAGGGTAATGCCGGCGGGTGGAGCATCGGCAACGTTCCGCCTTCCACCTCGCAACCGTTTCGCCTGCATAAATTAACGGCGTTTTTCGGGCGCCCCGTATACACCAGACAGGGTGTGTGGCCTTCAATGTGCCACACACCCTGTCTCCTTTGTCTTTAGGGGTGAACTGCCGCATCGTCTGCACAGCATATCGGGTCAGCAGTGCCTGTCAGGGATGCAAGGTGCGGATGTCATGAGCCGGCAACCATGCAGCAGGAATTCCTCGGATGGGTGCTGCCGCTCCTCAGTCTTCTTCCACCTCAAGTTCCGGGAAGTCCGCTTGCAGGTCACTCATGCGGTGACTCACCGTCGAGCGCGAGCGTCCGAGTAGTTTCGCCGTCTCGCTCTGGTTCATTCCCAATGCACGGAGGTAGAGCATCAGCAGGTCCAACTCCTTGAGTTTCGGATTGCAGGCTTCCGTCCTTGCCACAAGTTCGGGATTTTCGGCGGCAATGGTCTCTACCACATCCCGAATCAGTTCAGGCGTTGCCCGTGCCTCGCGTTCCGGTTTCCGGGCCTGTTGGTGGAGTCTGACGCACAACTGCTCGCGGTTTATCCGCCTGTGAAGTTGCTGATGTTGCTTGAGGTCCTTGCGCAATGCTTCCGAGTCCTTCATCAGCCGCTCCGTTTCGTCCGCCCAGCTTTTCCGCGCTCTCCGGAAACGCTTGAACAGAACCACTCCGGCAATGCTGCACACAACAAGCAAAAGCAACGCAATGTTCAGTTTCCTCTCAGCGTTGAAGCGCGCCTGCGCCATCTGCAGTTCCTTCTGCATGTCCCGTTCATAGACGTATTGGTTGTAGGCGTTTGCCGCCTGCTGGTATTGCAGTTCGTCGGCGAATATGGCATACATCGAGTCCCGCTCCAGGGAATACCTCAAGGCCATCAGCTGGTTGCCGACTTTGTAATGAAGGTGGCAGAGGGAGACCGCCTCGCCCATACGCCGTTCGAGCACGGTGTCCTTCCTGTAGGCCATTTCCAGATATTTGATGGCGGAATCGGTATTGACGCGTCTGAAATAATAGTGCTTTCCGTCAAGGGCAATGTCCGGAAGGACATCGTTCCTGAAATGGCGCAGCCTCTCGTAGCAGTCCTCCACCAGTGCCTCGTTCTTCATCTTTGCTCCATGCACCAGCGCCGAACCATAGACAAGGAGCATCTCCGCCGTGTCGACAGGTTGCAGCCGGTCCACTGCCTGGCACGCAGTCCTCATGTAATATACTGCCGAGTCATACTGGTTGTCCTCCATAAATGCGCAGCCCAGTTCCTGGAGGCTGTAATAGTCTTTGTCGCCATAGAGCCGGCTTTTCTTACGGGCAATTTCCAACGCCAGCTTGGTGTTTCTCTGGTTATTGACCAACCATGCAAGCTGTCCATAGACGCGCGAAAGCAGTTTCCTGGAAGTGGCTTCAGGGTGCTCCTCACCGATAATCATGGCCTGGGTGTAGCATTCGATGGCCTTCGGCCCATCGTGCTTGTCGCGGTATGTCCCGCCCAGCTGGTAATAGGCCTCCATCTGTTCTGCCGGCGTACCGTTTTCCTTATAATATGCTACCACAGCCTTCATCGTGCTGTCGTTCTTATGCTCCACATACAGTTTGTCCTCCGCCTTGTTCTTCAGGAGCGCCATCTTCATGCGTTCCGCCTCCGAAGCCGCACCCGTGGCCAAAGGTTCTGTCTTCAACATCTCAAGCGCCTTTTCCGGCAGGGAATCTACAATCGACTCCACCTCGAGGATTTCGGGGCGGATACTGCGGTCTTCCCTACATGCCGGTAGACCATATAAAATAATAAACAGCAGAAAAATGAGTGTGGTCTGTGATTTCATGCCTTTCTGTTTGGGTCCACAAATTTATATAAAATCCGTGACATTCCAAACCCGATGACGTGGAAATCTGCACATACCCATCCTTTTCTGCCGAAAAATGTGCCTTGCATACGGAAAGCAGAAAGGTATGGACCGCCGGAAACGCACGGAACTCCGTCGGAGACACCCACGGCAACAACCGACGAAACACCACAGAAATCGGGATTTGAGGCTGAAAAACATGAATTTTGGACGGTTTTGTAACACGTTGATTATCAGCCATCGCAACAAAATTGCACACTTCGCTCCCTCACTTTTTTTCAGACCCCAACAAAATCGAACATAAAAAATTTGGAAGTTCAGAGAGGGTGTCACTATATTTGCGGCACAAAAACCGACGAACCATGAAACAACTCCTTCTTTTCCTTTTGGGATGCATGGCACCCCTCGCAGGTATGGCGCAGTGCGTGGTACCTGACACACTCAACCTCGTTCCGGTCTCTCCGGGGGATATAGGTGACAGTTTCCAAAGAGGTAACCTGCCAATCCATCGTATTCCCGGCAAGGGATGCACCTTGCCCGTATGTACGTATGGGAATGGACAGATAAGTCTGACGGCAAGCACAGAGTTCGGCAACTTCTCCTATTGCATTGTCAACGAAGAACGCGAAACCGTCCTCACCGGCGAAGGCTATCTTTCTCCATACGCACCCTTCTATATTGATGTCTCTGAACTCTATTCCGGGTATTACACTTTTGTACTTGTCCATAGCGGATATTATGGTGCAACGTTCTGCAAACAGTAAACGGCAAAGATTCTGTCTTTATGGGCTCTTCGCACCCCCAGAGTAGGCCATAGTACCTCACAGGACGTATCTCATCACGATCCGGACGTCCGCAGTGCCGACGGCAACGCTCGCGACATCTTCATCGAGAACGGCCGGAAGGTGCTGAAATAGGCTGTGACAACGCCACACAACATAGTTCTTCATCACTGATTGTATTTCCCTTCTCTCTCCCGCCACCTCTTCTCCCGATTTCACAGACTTGTAATTCAAGAACAGGATGGCGGAGGGGGGGAGACCAAAAGAATACATTAGATGGCAGAAACCGAAAAGCCAGAAAAGAGTAGGAATAACTAAATTGATGCCTATGCGAAAAGTAATTAAAATGTAACAGGATAAGGCACTCTTTACAGTGCAGAAACAACAGTACTCACAAAACAAAATCCATACTATGAGAAAACATTTCTTTTATCCCATTATTCTTCTCTTGGGAATCGTTCTTTCCTTTGTATCATGTGCAAACTGCGAGGAAGAAACAAATGCAGTAATAGAGACAGCCATATCAGATCCTTACGAGGACATGACTATGAAAATCTATTCCATTCAGATACCGGAAAACTGCAAAAATAAGAGCTTGGGACTTCAAGAGTCTGCTGAAACCAGAGGGCCAGGTTGGAAAGTATTCTGGAAATGGTTTCGTGTTGTGATGTCAGATGCGTTGGGGGGAGTCAAAAACACCAAATTTACAAATAACAGCTTTTGCATAGGTATATCGATATCTACTTCAATCTGCACCTATAAAGAATTTAAGAGAAGAGAAGAAGAAGCAAAGCTGGAAAACTTTAAGCCCCAGAGAGTTACTTCTGCAAATTCCGGGGGACCAACGCCAATCCTCAATGACTCCACATATTGGAAGTCCGGAACAGATTTCGGTACATATCCCGGTAGCTCCAGCGATGCAACAGCGCATTTGGCAGGATATTACCATAACCAGATTATTACAGATTTATATAATGAGTACGGCAATAGCATGCTGGACATGCCTGCTGTAGAACTGGATTCATTGATATCACTAAAAATAGAGTATTACAACGAGCACACGGGATTGCAGTATAACACAGAGAGTTGCGATACGGTGGCAGTCAATTTTGTTACTGACGTATGTATGAACTCAGAAACCTTGGACCAATGCATCCAGACGTTTATTCAAACATATCCGGAAATGTCTTCGGAATTCCAAGTGATAAAGGCAATCTTTGAGCGCTTGGAAGAGATAGACTTTGATGAGGATAACGGTGATTTTGCTGCAGAAGCAACTTATGTCATAGGCAATGCAAACGTACCAACAGAAGTGAAGAACCGTTTGGAAACAATACTTTCTATAAGCAACGCAAGCATAAGACTTTGGAATTTTGAAGTTACACCTTAAATAACCTGTATACCATGAAAAAATTTCTTTCTTTGCTTATCGGCCTGTTGGCCATGCTTGTCCCGCAAATGGCAAACGCGCAGTCGGAAGTCCCCATACCCGAGAAGGACTCCCTGCGCATCGTAAAAATTGCCACACAAGTGTCAAGACTTCACTATGAGGCAGCCACGGAAGTTGGCTTTAAGATGGACCACTGCCAGGCCATGCGCCTGCACCTCGAGTTCGGCTATTTTCTCGTCAAGTGTATGCACATCTCCTTCGGTTACAACTATGGTATGCTCAGCACTCCCCTCGGCACCCGCAGCAGCCACGAACTTATGGGCCTCGTGGGCACCAAGTTGTGGAAAAAATCCCCGCTGGAACTCCGTGCAGGAGCAGGGCACACCGTGGGACATACCATGCCCAAGGCCACAATTGTCCGAGGAGAACTGAATTACCACCCAGGCATGCTGTTTTTCGGCGTTGGCTATCAGTACAACTTCACAAAAAACTCTGTCATCGACGATTACGGCGGAATTTATCTGAAACTTGGCATGAGCATCTGATTCCAGTCTGGCTGAAGGTGCCGTCCCACAAAAAATGAGCGAGGAAATAAGAGCATTCCTGACACACACCTTTGTTCTTCATAACCGATTGTGTTCCCTTCCCCCTCGCGCCACCTCTTCTCCCGATTTCACAGACTTGTATTTCCGGAAGAGGATGGCGGAGAGGGGAGCTGTCCGGGAGATTTAGTCCTTATTGTATATGATTAACGACAACCTGCCTGCAAGTAGACGACGGACAACAAGGAAACTTTATAGGACTTGTACGGGCTGAAAGCCCAAAAGGAACCTAGCTCAGGGCAGAATGAGCGTAGCGAATGACACCCTGGGTAAGATGTATCCGGATGGTCCGCGCCCTACAGGGGCAAGAGGAAACGTTCGAAATGTATTTCCGGATGGAACTTCCAATGTTCCCTGCTGCCACTTTCAGGGCGCAGGGTATGTGGGTGGTCCGGTACCCAGGGTGCCGCTCGTTGTACTCGCTCTGCCCTGGGCTAGGTTCCTCTTGGGCCTTCAGCCCGTGCTCGTCCAACAGCGTATATGTCTTCCGCGAGGTCAAATCGGTTAAATCAGATAAATTCGTATTCCTAAAACATGTCCTCGGGCGAAAATGAATCCAGCGAAAATGAATTCGGATTAAGCTGATTTGAACTGATATAAACAATCGATAGCAGGGGCAAGAGGAAACGTTCGAAATGTAAATCCGGATGAAACCTCCATTGTTCCCTGCTGCCGCTTTTAGGGCGCAGGGTATGTGGGTGGTCCGGTACCCAGGGTGCCGCTCGTTGTACTCGCTCTGCCCTGGGCTAGGTTCCTCTTGCCCCTTCGGGGCGTGCTCGTCCAACGACGTATAAATCCTCATCGTAAATCCGTAAAATCAGATAAATCCGGATTCCTAAAACATGGCCTCGGGGACAAAAATGAATCCGGATTATACTGATTTGAACTGATATAAACAACCTTTGGGGCGTACATGTCCAACGGTGTTTATTACGTCCGCAGGGTAAAATCTGTAAAATCAGATTAATCCGGATTCAATACTTCCCCCTTTTCGGAAATCAAAAACATCGGACTTCTTTGAGGCAAACATCCGTACTTTCGATGCAAAACATCCGTACTTTTGCCCAAAGAAGTCCGATGTTTTTAAGGGGTGTTCTATAAATTAGCTTGGTAAACCTCCCTCCTTAACCCCCGGACCAATGTCTCTTCTCTCCCCCCGAAAAAAGTTTTGGAAAAATATCCTACATTTCCTACACCCGTGCCCCAAACGTCCAGTATTTATTGACGATTTCGGATGTAGGATTGGGTGTAGGATTGCGTTTTCGGGTGTAGGATAGCCTCGTTTTTCTTGTAAAAATGCACAAATAAGAGGCAAAATGCATAAGGGAACTGCACGATTCAAATCAGTTTTCTTCAAATGTGTGGGAGAATACGGAAGTGTGAGCATGCCTAAATGCATTTCTCCATGTGAGGTGTGTGGATTTACGACAACTTGGACAACAGGGACAACAATGACAACTGCGAAATGTGCATGGATAATGGCATTAACATCATACGCATCGTAAAATCCGTAAAATCCGTAAAATCAGATTAATCCGGATTCCTAAAACATGGCCTCGGGCGAAAAATTGAATACGGATTTTGCTGATTTAAACTGATATAAAACAACCGATGGGGCGTGCTCAACCTACGGCGTATATGTCATCCGCATCGTAAAATCCGTAAAATCAGATTAATCCGGATTCTTGAAATCATGGCCTCGTGGACAAAAATAAATTCAGATTTTACTGATTTAAACTGATATAAAAGGTAACAAAGACAATCTATGGGGCGTGCTCTTCCTACGGCGTATATGTCATCCGCATCGTAAAATCCGTAAAATCAGATCAATCCGGATTCTTGAAATCATGGCCTCGGGCGAAAAATTGAATACGGATTTTACTGATTTGAACTGATATAAAAGGCAACAAAGACAACCTATGGGGCGTGCTCATCCAATATGCATGAGCGAAATGCAAAGAAAAGCGGAATTACGGTCCAAAAAAACTACACCAATCCTACATCCTACACCTTATCCTACACCCAATCCTACATCCGAAATCGTCAATAAATACTGGACGTTTGGGGCACGGGTGTAGGAAATGTAGGATATTTTCGAA
>CAMAFY010000006.1 GCA_945833885.1 uncultured Bacteroidales bacterium | reverse complement strand
CAATGCGCAAGAAGTCGTACGAGATAGGTCGGTGTTCCCGATGCGAACCAGTAGTTTCGGAGTTCACTTTTAGCGAAGCAATTCAGGATGCTGAACGGATTATAGACATCGCACAGCCGCTTGCTGAAATGGTAACCATCGTAGCGTTCCTTGAGTTTCTCCACGGTCTCGTCGAAACTGAGGCGGAGATAGTCCGCCAATTCGTGGATGGACTCGTTGAAGACACTGAGAAGTTCGTCCGTGGTGACGCCACACAGGGTGTCATACCGCGAGTCAAGACTGATGTCGTCGGGCTGGTTGAAGCCGCTGAACACGCTCACTTGTGAGAATTTCGTCACACCCGTGAGGAAAACGAAGCGCAGATGCGGGTCGGCATCCTTGAAGACGCCGTAGAATCCTTTGAGGATTTCGCGGTTATGGTCCTCCAACCTCTTGGAATTTCCCGGCGATGTCTGCACGGTCTCTCCGGAATCGAGGACGTCGAGGATGGGTTTGTCGTACTCGTCAATCAACACTACGACCCTCCGCCCCGTCTTCTCGTGGGCGGCCTCGATGACACTTTGGAAGCGCAATGCCACATCCGTCACATTGGTGTCGGCTCCATAGATCTTCTCAAAATCCGAAACCGCCTTGTGGAGCACCTGTTCCAGGAATCCCGGAGTGCTGAATTTTCCCGTTCCGAAAGAGATGTGGAACACGGGATGTTCCGCCCATTCCTGCTCCAGACTCTCGATGGCGAGCCCTTTGAACAGGTCTTTCTGCCCCAGAAAATAAGCCTTCAGGGTGGAAAGCAGCAGACTTTTTCCGAACCGGCGCGGACGGCTCAGGAAATAGACCTTACCTTGCGTCACGAGACGGTGGATAAGGGCGGTCTTATCCACGTAAACATAGCCGTCGTTGATAATCTCGCTGAATGTCTGAATGCCAATGGGGTATTTCATAATGTCGAAAATTTGGGGATTGGAAAGCGATATAAACTGTTCCAAAGATTCAAAGAGGAAAGTTTTTGCGAAGGTACACAATATTTATAATATGCGCAAAAGATTATTCCAAATTCAAACGTTTGTAAAAAGGGGACATATTAAATTTGTCAAGAATTCAGGGATACAGCATTGCAAATTCAAACGCATTCACAAGACTTACTGAAAAAAAGAGAAATGATTTAACTGATTGAATTTTCCATAACGAAGAACATCGTCGAATCGAAGGCCATCATACCGATTTGATTGGCGGAAACACGAAGGAGGAAAACGGAATCAACCAACGAAAAACCCAACACCAGCAATTTTGTTTTTTTGGACATGGAGCCAGAATGTAACACCCGGACTAAACGAAAAAAGGGGCTCAGCAACAGAATGAATTAGCGACAACCTTTTTGAGGAATTCAATAAAAACGACCATTATTTTTGTCTTCTTTACAAAGCAAAAGAAACAAAATTCGCCCATCTACGACACAAAAAACGCATCCTTCACTCATTTTTCTTCAAAAAAACTTGCGGGCACGCAGAATTCATCCTACCTTTGCACTCGCATTTCGGGAACATGCCGTTTCAAACGATGTTCTCGAAAGCCCTCAACATCAAATGATTCGGGGTGTGGCGCAGTTGGTTAGCGTACGCGTCTGGGGGGCGTGTGGTCGCTGGTTCGAGTCCAGTCACCCCGACATCACATAAAGCACTGATTACAGTTTCTGCTGAATCAGTGCTTTTTTGTTTCCATCAACATCAAGATTCCCTGTTGACTTCTGGTAACGTCCACGTCTCTTGGAACATAACTCCCGGCACAGCAACCCTCATAAATTTCTTTCTGTCAGAAAACACAACGTACATCTCACCGCAAACAAAAGATGAAGAAACGAAGAAGACGGAGGAGAAAACAGCGCAACCTTAGAAAAAAGTCTGAAACACATCAACCATTTTATCGACAGAACACCCCTAATTTTGAGGAAGAAAGATAGCAAACCATACGTCATACGCATCAAGAAATGACGAAATGCCACAAAAATTTTGCAAACCCCTGAGGATTAACGTATTTTTGCAACGTAAAATAGGTTAAAGACCTCGGCATATACACACCGGTTCCCGCTGAACATTCACGGCAATACCGGTCCACCCACAAACCATCCCGAAGGCTTTTGTCCCTAAACAATCAAGATAAGCAGGTGCAACAAAAAAAGATATTCGGCTGATCAGCCTGAAATTCCCCATAAAAAACTATCGCAAAAAATCTCCTACACCTGCCGGATAAAGAACTCACCCTTATACAAAAACACTCACAATGAAGAAATTCCTTTCCGCAGCCATCGCATTGTTCATGCTTTCCGCAGGCAGTGCCTTTGCCCAACTCCCCTCCGTCAACCTCCGTACCATTGACGGCAAGACGGTAGATACCGCCACCCTCAACAACGATGGCAAACCCTTCATCATCAGTTTCTTTGCCACCTGGTGCAAGCCCTGCAACCGCGAACTCTCCAACATCGCAGAAGTCTACGAAGACTGGAAGGACGAGACTGGCGTAAAACTCTATGCCATCAGCATCGACGAGGCACAAAACGCCCAAAAGGTAAAGCCTTTGGTCGACAACCACGGATGGGAATACGACGTTCTGCTGGATCCCAACAGCGATTTCCGCCGCGCACTCGGCGTAGCCATGATACCTCACGTGTTCATCATCGACGGAAACGGCAAGATTGTCGAAAGCCGCTCGGGATATACTGAAGGTTCAGAAGGACACATCATCGAGAAAGTTCGCGAAATCCTTGAAGGCAAAGCCACAGCACCCGCTGACGCCAAGACTGAATAATCCAGCCTCCACGGCATACGGGTCAGGGGAAACAGACTTACAGAACAGTACCCCCAAACGGCTATCACTACAACCACGACGACAAAAGACAGCATGAAATACAGCAAAACCGCCGCGCTTGCCTTGATTCTGGGCACTACGCTGACGGCATCGGCACAGAGTTTCAACGCCGATTCCGACAACGAATGGAAGAAATGGCGCATCACAGGCTCTGTCCAGAGCGATGTCCTCGTACCCCAGGACGACAAAACCATCGGAACAGAGGAGACCGACAACTGGGCACTTACCAACACCTATGTGCAACTTGGCGCCATCAACAAGTACATTGAGGCGGGAGCACGCTTGGAATTCAACGAATATCCCCTCCCCGGATTTGAACCTGATTTCAAAGGATGGGGAGTTCCTTTCTATTATATCAAAGGAAACTACAAAGGATTTGAACTCACCGGCGGAACTTTCTACGACCAATTCGGTTCAGGACTCATCTTCCGCACCTACGAAGAGCGATCGCTCGGCATCGACAACAGCCTCCTTGGTGGACGCCTTACCATTGATGCCATCAAAGGTGTCCGCATCAAGGCTCTCGGAGGAAAGCAACGCCGGTATTGGGATCTCAACGACTCATGGGTCTACGGCGCTGATGCCGAATTCAGTCTCCACGACTGGTTCCCCCGCATGCAGGACCATAACACAGCACTGACCCTTGGTGCAAGTTGGGTGACGAAGCAGGAAGAGGCCGAAACCATCGGAAAAACCATCACGGAGTACGATGAGAACAATATGCCGATGATGTATACCCAAAGCCTTAATCTGCCTGAAAAGGTAGGAAGTTTTGATGTCCGTGCCAACCTCCGCAAGGGTAATTACTCTTTCCTCGCCGAATATGCGCAGAAGAGTCAGGACCCCTCGTACGACAATGGCTACATCTACCGCAACGGCCGCGCACTCCTGCTCTCCGGAAGTTACTCTAAACGCGGAATGAGTTTCCTGGCTCAGGTGAAGCGTTCCGAGGATATGGCCTTCCGCTCACGTCGTTCGATGACGCTTACATCGAGTTTCATCAACCATCTGCCCGCCTTCACCCAGCAGCAGACCTACTCGCTGGCAACCATCTATCCCTATGCCACGCAGAATGTTCCCGGAGAATGGGCATTCCAGGCTGAAGGAAGTTACACCTTCAAGCGCAAAACCCCTCTCGGAGGCAAATATGGCACCACCATCAAGGCGGCATTCAGCCACGTACGTTCAGGAGAAACGCCCATCGACCCCCAAATTGCCCCTGAAGGAAACTACTACGATTTCCTGAAATCCGACAAGACCTCGCTCTACGGAACCCAAGGTTTCAAGAACGGAAACTTCTGGAAAGTGGGCGATGAGAAGTACTATCAGGAGTTCAGCGTAGACCTTGAAAAGAAGATTTCCAAATCTTTCAAACTCAATCTCAAGTATCTGCACCAGCAATACAACAAGACTGTCGTGGAAGGTGAAGGCGGAATGATAAAAGCCAACATCGCCATTGCCGAGGGAAAATGGAACATCAACCGCAAACTTGCCGTCCGTGCCGAGGCACAGTACCTGCATACCGAAGAGGACCAGAAGGACTGGTGGTTCGGACTCATTGAGTTCTCCATGCTCCCCCACTTCATGTTCACCCTCAGCGACCAGTATAACGCCCATGTTGTCGACGCATCCGGCAACGAAAACAAGGTACACTATTATCAGGCTCTCGTCACCTTCACGCAAAAGTCCCACCGCCTCTGTGTAGGATACGGCAAAACGCGAGCCGGATATAATTGTTCGGGTGGCGTATGCCGCTATGTCCCCGCACAAAAGGGCGTAACCGCATCCTATACCTACAACTTCTAATCACCGCCACCGAAAGAACGTTATATGAAAAATCTTGCATTCATACTGCCCATCGCGACAGCCTTTGCACTCACCGCTTGCGACAACATCGACGAGAACGAGCGTTGGAACGAGAAAGTTCCGGTGGAAATCAAGAAGAATGTGCTCATTGAGGACTTTACCGGCCAAAAATGCGTCAACTGCCCCACCGCCGCCAATCTCATCCACACGCTTCAGGAGGGTAAAATCGGCGAAAACATCATCGCAGTCAGCATTCATGGCGGAAGCATGAGTTACAGTGTCGACAAAATACCCTTCGGCCTTGCCACCTCCTATGGCGAGGAATACAACAACCATTGGGGCGTAAAGACATGGCCCAACGGTATGGTGGACCGCAAGGGCGGGCTGCAGGAGTTCACACAATGGGAAACATCCATAGCACAACGCCTTACCATTGAGCCCAAAGTGGACATCAATATCCATACCGAATACGATGGAAACGCCACCGACGAGCATTGGGGCAAAGCCATCATCACGGTGAATCTTACAGATAATGCAGAAAGCGCACTTGAAAACGCTTATCTCAACGTGTGGATTACCGAAAATGACATCGTTGCCATGCAACTCCAGCCCGACGGCAGCAACAAGACTGACTACATACACAACCATGTTCTCCGCGACGTCCTGACCGAAACCTATGGCGAAACCGTCAATTTCGATGCCGAAGGTCGCGCCACAAAGACCATCACCTACGATGTTCCCAAGGTTTACGGCCGGGGTTCCAAAAGCGAAGTCGGTAATATGAACGTCGTAGTCTTCGTCACCGACGGTGCAGAAGGCGAAGTCCTGCAAGTGGAGGACGCCACTCTTGCACCCGCAACCGAATGATTTTCCTTTCAAACCTTTCCTGTCCACACTCCTATATATATTAAGGAGGGGTATAGATTACCGCCGAAAACGTTCAGGCCCCACCATATATGATGGATGCGGAACAATCGTCTCTACACTTTTCCCGGCTCTAACCTTTGTGCCATCTGTCTCCAATGCTTTTATAACCTCCGCCCCTTTTAGGCGTGTGGACAGGAAAATCCATAAAAACTAACCAAAAAACATTCTCCAAAATATGAAAAAACTCTACGCTTTCATCATTGCTGCCATGGCAACCATCAGTGCCAGCGCACAAATTGTTGTAGTCAACGACGGCGTTGTCTGCAACACCAAAGAACCTATCGTTGTCAAAGCCGTAGAAGAAGCCTTTGAACTTGAAGACGGAACCTTTTTCTACCGCGTGGAATGCGGAACACAACAGCCCGTTCTGAAAAACGAAGGCAGTTCTAAGGCCCACGTTAAGGTTACGATCAAGAGCGACGACTGGAAAAACATCATGTGGTGTGGCCTCATCAACCAGTGTGGTCCGATGTTCAGTGATACGGAAGTCCGTGAAGGAAGCATCGCTGCAGGTGAAGAATCTCCCATCCAGATTGAGGGTTCTTTCGCAGGCGGCCCTGAAAGTTACGGCACTTATAAGGTGACGTTCACCGTCGAATCTAACGGAAAGAGCGACACTTACGAACTGCATCTCGTCTACGACGAATCCTGCACTGCCGGTATCAGCGAAATCACTACCGACAATTCCAGCAACAAAGCCATCTACGACATCAGCGGACGTCGCGTAAACCACATCAATTCCGGCCAAATTTACATCCGGGATGGCAAAAAGTTCATTGCCCGCTAACCCCACTTGACAGATAAGCCCCCTTTCCACGAAAAGTAGGAAAGAGGGTTTCTTCATTTTCTACATCCGACGGTGGAATCGCCAAAGGCAGGAAACGTGACCATAAAAAACGCACCCTCCATGCCTTATGCCCGGATTTATCCCACATCATCTACGGGATTTTCCCCATTTTCCGCGGAGGAAAAGGCTTGAACTTCCTGATTCTCCCCCACTCCGTCGCAATATCTCCAACCCGAAAAAAACATTTGTAGGATAACACCTACAAAATCTATTAACTCTTATCTATATGCTTAAAAGATTTACGATTCTCGCTCCCATGGCTGTCGTTGCCACAATGGCATCAGCCCAGGTGACGAGTTCAAGCGTCGTAGGACGCATCACCGACCAGAACGGCGAAGCCGTTATCGGTGCCAACATCGTTGCTGTCCACACTCCTTCCGGCACCCGCTATGGCGGAATGACGAACAACAACGGTAGTTTCAACCTCAACGGTCTGCGTTCCGGTGGTCCTTACGACATCACCATCTCGTACATCGGTTACAAGAGCAAGACCTACAAGAACGTTGTTCTCCAACTCGGTTCGCCCCTCACCATCGAAACTTCGATGGAAGTGAGCAGCAACGACCTCGACGAGGCTGTCATCGTTGCCACCGGTGGCCGCAGCAACATGAGCATGAGCCGTTCCGGCGCCATCACCACCGTCGACGCCGAGCGCATGAGCCTTGTGCCCACCGCCAGCCGCGACCTCACCTCCATGCTCATCCAGTCGCCTCAGGGAAGCACCGCTGCCGGAGGTTATGCTGTCGGAGGTGGTAACTACCGCCAGAGCAACATCACCATCGATGGTGCCCAGTTCAACAACGCCTTCGGACTTGGCAGCAACATCCTCCCCGGTGGAGGCACTCCAATCTCACTCGACGCCATCGAACAGGTGAGTGTCAGCATCACTCCTTATGATGTTCGTCAGAGCGGATTCAACGGCGCCGCCATCAACGCCGTCACCAAGTCCGGTACCAACGACTTCCATGCCAGCGCATACAGTTACCTGACCGGCAACAAACTCCGTGGCGAAAAGATTTGCGACAACGAACTCGATCTTGACGATGCCTACAAGCGCACCCTTGGTGCAAGTTTCGGAGGCCGCATCATCAAGGACAAACTCTTCTTCTTCATCAACGGAGAATACGAATGGAACTCCGTAGCATCGCCCACCGCTAAGGCCGGAGGCGGCGAAAACGGCAAGTACTCCAACACCAACCGCCGTCCTACCCTCGACCAACTCACCAGCCTGAGCAACTACCTCAGCCAGAACTACGGCTATACCACTGGTCCCTGGCAGGACTACGGGCTCTCCGCTCCCGCATGGCGCATCATGGCCCGCGTAGACTGGAACATCAACGACGCCAACAAACTCAACGTTCGCTTCACCAAGTCGGGCCGTAAGAGTTCAAGTTCAGCAAGTTCCAGCCGTACTATCGGTGTAAACCAGAGCAACAACATCTACAACGGTTCGAACAGCACCTACGGAAGTGGCTCCTACTATGGTATGAGTTCCCTCTCCAGCCGCTACTACAGCAACTTCGACTTCACCAGTGTTGCGGGAGAGTTGAACAGCCGTCTGACAAAGCGCGTTCAGAACACCCTCCGTGCCACCTACTCCTTCCAGGACCAGCCCCGCAGCACCGAGTACGGCGACCAGCCCATCATCGAGGTTGTGATGAACGACGGACAGGGACACTATCCCACATGGGCACTCACCGGCGACGTCTTCACACAGGGCAACCTCTCGCAGACCAAGACCCTCGTCGTGACCGATGAGGTGAACATGAACTTCGGCAAGCACAACATCATTGCCGGTATGCAGTATGAGATGAACAAGGCCGCCAACGGTTTCGCACAGGCTGCCGGCGGATACTATGCCTACGAGGCTACACCCGAGCAGGTGGCTGCCGGCGATTGGGCAAGCGTGTTCGGCGCCGCTCCCCGCGTGTTCGGTATGACCTATGGCAACGGTGAGGACCATTCCATGTTCACGGCCCGCATGACCACCCACCAACTGTCGTGGTATGCACAGGATAACTTCGACATCAGCAACCGTTTCAAACTCAGTTTCGGTCTGCGCGTCGAACTTCCCTTCTATCCCACTCTGGAAAACAACTTCAACCAGGCGTACTACGACCAGTGCAACTACGCTCTTGCCCAGGCTCCTGCCAACGCCGGCACGAACATTGCTGTGGGCGAGCGCCGCTTCCGCACCGACAATGTTCCCGACGCCAACCCCACTTTCAGCCCCCGTGTAGGCTTCAACTGGGACGTTACCGGCAACCGTAAGGTGGTTCTCCGCGGAGGTACCGGTCTCTTCGTCGGACGCATGCCTTACGTATGGCTTGTCAGCGCTGTCGGAAACAGCGGTATGGGACAGACCTCCAAGGTGCTCACCGGCGATGATTGTCAGGGCGTTCAGTTCGTAACCTCCCAGGCCGAACTCCTCCAGCAGATCAAGGCCACCAGTTCCACCAGCGTACCTACCGGAGCCACCATCCTGAGCGACGACCTCAAGATGCCCACAACCTGGAAGGCAAGCCTCGCCGCTGACTTCAAACTCCCCGGCGATGTAGACTTCTCGCTCGAAGGTATCTACAACAAGGACATCAACCCCTGCATCATCACCAACGCCAACGTCTACTGGGATGGCAGTTCCACTGTTATGCTCAGCCCCAACGACGTACGTCACAAGATGAGCACTTACACCAAGTCGAACCAGGCCTACGTCATCGAAAATGCCGGTAAGAAGGCTTACTACTACAGCATTACCGCAAGCCTGCACAAGCGTTTCGACTGCGGATTCGACCTCAGTGCATCTTACACCCACTCGCTTGCCAAGAGTTACAGTGAGGGTATCGGCGACCAGGTTTCCTCGGCTTACACCAACTATCGCAACAGCATCAATGGTGTAAACGACCACGAACTCGGCTACGCTACCTACGTTCAGCCCAACCGTGTGCTCGCTACCGCATCATACATCCTCAAAGAAGGCAACTTCGGAAAGTCCACGTTCAGCCTCCAATATGAGGGTGGTGAGGCCGGATACCTCGGAAGTTACAGTTACACACGCTACAGTTACATCTATAGCAAGAACATCAACAACGACGCTTCCGCTCCCGGAAACCTCATCTACGTTCCTGCAAGCCGCGAGGAACTCGACAGTTGGAATTTCAAGGACAACGGAACTTACACCGACAGAAACGGCGAAAAGCATGTCTACACCGCTGACAATCAGCGCGATGACTTCTGGACTTACATCCAGCAGAACGACTATCTCAAGAGCCGTATGGGCAAGTATGCCGAGCGCGGTGGAGCAAAAATGCCCTGGCATCACCAACTTAACCTGAAGTTCGCCCAGGACTTCAACCTCAACCGCAAGGGTGGTATGAAGCACGTCCTCACCGTTGGTATGGACGTCAACAACCTCCTCAACGCGCTTGATCCCTGCTGGGGAACTTACAAGCAGGTAGTGGGCAACGCACTCCTCACGGCTACCACATCCAGTGATCCGTCGAAGCCCGCAACCTTCACCTATAACCTCATGAACGGTGCCCGTCATACCTCCACCACTCAGGACTACATCAGCACCGCTTCTACGTGGAACATCCTCTTCAACCTCCGCTACAGTTTCTAAATTCCATAGACTGATAGCCCGGAAGGGCGTGAAGTAGCATCTATCAACGGCGTGCCCCGAGCCCACATCACAACGGCTCCCGGCACGCCTTTTTTTGTGTCTTTACGGTGCATCGCCAACGCCGACAGCGTGGAACGACCGCATTTCTTACACGATGTACTCGTATTTCCCAACTGGCGCAACGGTGGTGTTTCTTCCAGCGCAACGGCTTTTTTACACAAAAAGACGACAACGGAGCGGAATCCGTTCAGGACCATCGCGAAAAAACGATGCCGAATTCCCTCCGAAAGATGCTTTTTCTGTACCTTTGTCACCCACTTTTCCTTACTCTACACACAAACCATATACCCCATCATGACCGAAAAAGAGAAAATGATAAACGGCATTGAATACCAGGCCGACGACAAGGAACTCATCCGCGAACTCAACGAAGTGAAGGACCTCTGCTGGGAATACAACAGCCTGCGCCCCACCCTTCTGAGGGAGCGCAACGCACTCCTGCAACAGATTCTCGGCAAAGCCGACGACGATACCTTCATCAACCAGCCCTTTTTCTGCGACTACGGCAAGCATATCCGCGTGGGAAAGCGATTCTTTGCCAACTTCAACCTTACGGTTCTCGACGAGGCTTTCGTGACAATCGGCGACGATTGCTTCATCGGACCTAACGTGAGCATCTACACCGCATGCCACAGCACCGACCCCGCCGAACGCAACACACGACGGGAATGGGCAAAGCCTGTCAACATCGGACACAACTGTTGGATTGGCGGAAGCGTCACCATCCTCCCCGGAGTCACCATCGGCGACAACGTGACCATCGGTGCCGGAAGCGTGGTGGTACACGACATCCCCGCCGATTCCGTGGCGGCAGGAAATCCGGCGAAGGTCATAAAGAAACTCAACACCCCGAAAAATCCATAACGTTTATTGGTGGTTTCCATAAACGCCGCCGATATATGTTTTCCCGAATCGCCCGAACATTCCGACGCACCGAGGGCATTGGAAAACGCTGACGCCTGAAACCCGCGAGGAAAAGTGCCGAACTTTTCACGATAAAGTGCGGAACTTTGAGGGGTAAAGTGCGGCACTTCACGAAGCGGAATGCGGCACTTTACGGGGCGAAGCATTCCGCACGTCCTCTTTCCGAACGCACCCCGGACCACCCATCCTCCGACATCCCATCCTTCCCCATCGGGAAACATTATCCCGTACTGCGGATTTCAGGTATGGAACCGGCCGCAGGACGCACGCTTTCTGGGGCGCAGGACGGGGCATCCACAAGAATATCGGGCGATAAGGACAAGGCTTCGTGCGCGAACGGTTCGGGGCGTGCAGCACGCATTGTTGGAAGGTTTCCTGCGTCAACCGTCCATCGTAGGCCATCAGGGCGCCAACGTCCGGCAGGATTCCTCCAAGGCACAAACGGCAATCCACGCTACCTTTTTGGAGAAAAGCGGAGTGTTTTGGGTAAAAAAACATATTATAAAAGGGAAAACGGGAGGGATTCTCGCATTTTTTCCATATCTTTGCCATGGGCATATCACCATGCCTGCCGGAACTGTCGGCTTTTCAGCATTGGCGGACAAGCATCCTCCACCTTCAATCCCGGCACATCCAGAACCAGAACTCTGCACACACCCTGTCAGTATTGGAGGAACCTCCCCCAAACTGCCACAAAAAATCATGAATTGTTATGGCAAAGAAAAACAACCGCCAGAGCAAACGAGAGATGATGAACCGTCTGCTCTGCCTCTTTGAGAAGAGCGAGAACCAACCTTTGAACGTAAAAGACATCTTTTCCGCCATCAGTGCCGTCAAGCATCCCAGCCGAATGCTTGTCATAGAGTGCCTCACGGACCTCGTGTTCGACGACTATCTCACCACCGACGGCAAAGGAACCTACATCCACCAGCCCCGTGGCAGCCAGGTCATCGAGGGCGTCTTCCGCAAGAAACGCAACGGACACAACGTCTTTGTACCCGACGATGGCGGCAAGGAAATCCTGGTCAGCGAGCGAAACTCGCGCCATGCCCTCGACGGCGACCGTGTCCGCGTGACCATGTTGGCGCGACGCCGCACCCATACCCGCGAGGCTGAGGTCATAGAGATTGTGGAACGCGCCAAAGACACCTTTGTCGGCAAGATACAAGTGGAGCGCGATTATGCCTTCGTCCTCACTGACCGCTCCCTCGCCACCGACATCTTCATCCCCAAAAGCGGCGTCAAGGGCGCGAAGAACGGGCAGAAGGTGGTGGTGAAAATCACCGACTGGCCCGAACAAGCCAAATGTCCTACGGGTAAAGTGGTGGACATCCTCGGCAACGAAGGCGAGAACGACACCGAAATGCACGCCATTCTCGCAGAGTACGGACTGCCCTACGACTACCCGAAACCCATCGAACGCGCCGCCGACAAAATAGATTCGGGCATCACACCCGAGGAAATCGCATCCAGAGAAGACTTCCGCGACGTGCCGACCTTCACCATCGACCCGCGCGATGCCAAGGATTTCGACGACGCTCTCTCCATCCGCCCCATGGGCAACAAGTGGGAAGTGGGCGTACACATCGCCGATGTCAGCCACTATGTGCAGGAAGGCGACATCATCGACCGCGAAGCCCAGAAGCGTGCCACAAGTGTTTACCTCGTAGACCGCACCATTCCCATGCTCCCCGAGCACCTCTGCAACTTCATTTGCTCCCTGCGTCCGGACGAGGAGAAACTCACTTTCTCCGTCATCTTTACGTTCAACGGCAAGGGAGAAATCCTGAAAAGCCGCATCGCACGCACAGTCATCCGCTCCGACCGCCGCTTCGCCTACGAGGAGGCCCAGGAAATCATCGAACGCAATGGCTGTGCCTCACCCGAAGACCTGGCCCTGCCCGGCACACATCCGCAGGTTGACGGCAGTTTCGACAACCCTAAGGGTGAATGGGCACGGGAAATCCTCCTCCTCGACCGCATTGCCAAGCAACTCCGCGCCAAGCGTTTCCAGGGAGGTTCCATAGGTTTCGACCGTCCGGAAGTGAGGTTCGAAATCGATGATAAGGGACACCCCGTCAGCACTTACGTGAAAGTCGCACGCGACGCCAACAAACTGGTGGAGGAATTTATGCTCATCGCCAACCGTGCCGTGGCGGAAAGCGTCGCAATCGTGCCGAAAGGCAAGAATCCCAAGGTGCTTCCCTACCGCATCCACGATGTTCCGGACCCCGAAAAACTGGAACGTCTGCGCGGATTCGTGGCACGTTTCGGCTATAAACTCCGCACCGAAGGCACGAAGACCGATGTGTCGAAGAGCCTGAACCACATGCTTTCCGACGTCAAGGGCCGCAAGGAGGAGGCCGTGGTGGAGATGGTGGCGCTCAGAGCCATGATGAAGGCAAAGTATTCCATCCACAATATCGGCCACTATGGTCTGATGTTCCGCCATTATACTCACTTCACCTCACCCATCCGACGCTATCCCGACCTGATGGTTCACCGCCTTCTCAAACGCTATCATGAGGGAGGCCGCAGCGTTTCCGCAACGAAATACGAAGACCTCTGCGAACATTGCAGCCAACAGGAGCAACTCGCCACCACCGCCGAACGCGCATCCATCAAGTATAAGCAGGTGGAATTCATGGGCGACCGCATCGGACAAGAGTTCGAAGGTGTCGTAAGCGGCATCTCGGAGTTCGGACTTTACGTGGAGGAATGCGTATCGAAGTGCGAGGGAATGGTGCCTCTCCGCAACCTTACTGGCGACTATTACGAGTTCGATGAGGACAATTACCGCCTCGTGGGCCGTCGTTATCACCGCGTTTACAACCTTGGCGACAAGGTTCGCTTCCGTGTTGAGCGCGCAAACCTTGAACGTAGGTTGCTCGACTTCGGACTTGTGGAGGAAGATGCCTTGCCCGCCATCAGCACTTTGAAGGAGAAACCCGCCGACAAGAAAGGCCGTAAAGGCGAAAAGAAACTCAAATCGCCCGGGAAAAGGCTGGCAAAAGGCCGCAAGTAAGCGGCACATCGGGCGATAATGCCCTGCGACGGTGACCAGAATGCCGCACGACGGTGACCAAATGCCCCGCGACGGTGACCAAATGCCCCGCGACGGTGGCCTGAATGCCCTACTCCCGTGCCCGTCGGCATCCGCATCCTGATACCGCAAAACCCGTGTTAAACCAATTGTTTGACCCTACTTCTCATCATATTTTGTTCACATACTTAGGAAAATTTACCATAGCATGAAGCAAATTCTTCTCGGAATCCTGCTTGCCGCGCCCCTTTCGGCTGCCGCACAGACCCTCACTCCCGCTGTTCTTCAGCGCATCAGCACCAACAATGCCTTGACCCGCCAGGATGTGGCACTCCGCAACGCACTCGCTGCAAACGGCATCGATGCCATCGCCACCAAAGCCGTCAACCCTGCAAATACCGACCTTTACTTCAGCCATGAGGCACCTTCGAAAGGCATCACCGACCAACAGTCGAGCGGACGATGCTGGCTTTTCACCGGACTCAACGTCATGCGTGCCAAGGTGATTGCCGAACAGGGACTCGGAAGTTTTGAATTCTCACAGAGTTTCTGCTCATTCTACGACCAACTTGAAAAGGCAAACCTCTTCCTCCAATCCATCATCGACAAGGCCAACCTCCCGATGGACGACAAGACCGTGGAGTGGCTTTTCAAGAATCCCCTCAGCGATGGCGGCACGTTCACCGGAGTTCAGGACATCGTCACCAAGTATGGAGTGGTTCCTGCTGAGGTGATGCCCGAAAGTTACAACGCCAACAATACCTCGAAAATGGCGTCAATCCTCAGCCTGAAACTCCGTCAGTGGGGTCTCGAACTCCGCAAGATGGTGGCCGACGGCACGAAAACCGCTGCCATTCAGAGCCGTAAGGAGGAGATGCTCGGCGAGGTTTACCACATTCTTTCCCTCTGTCTCGGAACGCCTCCCGCAGAGTTCGACTACCAATGGAAGGACGCTTCCGGAAAACCCCTCGGCGAAAAGAAGCACTATACCCCGAAATCCTTCTACAAGGAGTTTGTTGGTTGGGACCTCGAGAACAACTACGTGCTGCTGATGAACGACCCCACGCGCCCCTATCATCAGACCTACACCATCGACCTTGACCGCCATGCCTACGACGGACACGACTGGACGTACATCAATCTTCCAATGGACGAGATCAAGAAGATGGCCGTTGCATCCATCGCCGACAGCACACGCATGTATTTCAGTTGCGATGTCGGCAAGTTCCTCAACCGCAAGACCGGCATTCTTTCCCTCGACAACTATGACTATGAGTCGGTGTTCGGCACCACATTCCCCATGACAAAGGCCGAACGCATACAGACCTTCGCCAGCGCATCGAGCCACGCCATGACACTTTGTGCCGTGGATATCGACGCCGACGGCAACACCCGCAAGTGGAAGGTCGAGAATTCCTGGGGCGCAACCTATGGTGTGCAGGGACATCTTGTGATGACCGACGAATGGTTTGACGAATATATGTTCCGGCTTGTCGTGGAACGCCGCTTCGTTCCCGAGGAAACGCTGAAACTTCTTAAGATGAAACCCGTGAAACTTCCCGCCTGGGACCCCCTCTTCACTCCCGAAGAATAGGCGGTTGCACAACGGAACAACCGATAAACTGTTGAATTCCAAAGGTGAGACACGATAGTTCCCACCTGAAAACATCACCTTAGCGGAGTCTGCCGGCTGCGCAGACTCCGACTTTTTCTATGCCAGCATGAGGAAAATCAACGTCTTTTGCCGCAACACACAGTCGTGGGTGGAGGTGCCGAAAGGCTCCACTCTGGAAGAAGTTTACAACAACCTTGAACTGAATCTGCCCTTCGGCACCACCAACTGCCTGGTGAACAACCGTTCCGAGGGTCTGCATTATACCCTCAACGACAGCCGCGACATCGAATTTCTCGACATTACCAGCGACTCCGGTCTGCGAACCTACACGCGAAGCCTGTTCTTCGTCCTCTACAAAGCCGTACACAACCATTTTCCCGGCGCACGTCTGCGCATCGGCACCCCACTTTCCGGCGGATTCTTCTGCTCGCTCGACATCGAAGGCGGCGTAACGCCACAGGTGGTGGAGAACCTCAAGGCCGAAATGCAACGCCTCATCGACGCGAACCTGAGTTTCCACCGCGTCACTTGCCACACTGTCGACGCAATCGCCCTTTTCCGGCAGCAGGGACTGATGCAGAAAGTGAAACTTCTGGAGAGCATCGGCGACCTTTATACCCATTATTACACCCTCGAAGAGCCTGACGGCGAATCGTTGAGCGACTTTTTCTACGGCTCACTTCTGCTCCGGACGGGACAGTTGCGGATGTTTGACATCATTCCCTTCGGTGACGGACTCCTCCTGCGCGTCCCCGACCAGAAGAATCCGCGGCAACTCCGCCCGATGTACCGCCAAGGAATGATGTTCGACATCTTCCGCGAGGAGCACCGATGGCAGGACATTCTCGGCGTTTCCACCGTCGGCGAACTCAACCGCGCCATCCTTTCCGACCACACCAACGACATCGTCGCCGTCTCCGAGGCGCTCCAGGAGAAGAAAATATCGCGCATCGCCGACCACATCGCCGCACATCCCGGCATCAAGGTGGTGCTCATCGCAGGTCCGTCATCCTCAGGAAAGACCACATTTGCCAAACGTCTGTGTGTGCAACTGATGGCTTGCGGAAAGATTCCCTACCAGATTTCCCTCGACAACTACTTTGTGGACCGCGTGCTTTCCCCGCGCGACGAAAAGGGCGACTACGACTTTGAGCACATCGAGGCCGTAAATCTCGAACTCTTCAACCGGCACATGGAGCAGTTACTCGCGGGAGAGGAGATAGAACTTCCCTTCTACGACTTCACGACAGGCCGCAACGTGCCAAGCGGAAAGCACCTGAAACTCCAGGAAGAGACCGTACTTGTGCTCGAAGGCAACCATGCCCTCAACCCGAGGATGAGCGAAAAGGTGCCGGCAGAGGCGAAGTATAAGATCTATGCCTCGGCATTGACGACCATCATGCTTGATGATCACAACTACATTCCCACCACCGACTGCCGGCTTCTCCGCCGTATCTGCCGCGATTACAAGTACCGTGGCTTCCAACCACAGGAGGTCATCCGCCGTTGTCCCTCGGTAAGCGCCGGCGAAGAGAAGTGGATTTTCCCCTTCCAAGAGGAAGCCGACGTGATGATCAACACGTCGTTGCTCTACGAACTTGCCGCACTGCGTGCCCAAGCGCTCCCATTGCTCGGCATGGTTCCTGAGTCGGCGGCGGAATATGCCACCGCAACCCGTCTGCGGAAGTTCCTCAACTATTTCGTCCCCATGCCCCTCGAAGCCATCCCGCCCACCTCACTCCTGCGCGAATTCATGGGGCAGAGTGCCTTCAAATACTGAAACCCGACGGGGCAAACATTTTACCTTTGCCGGAAATAAAACCGAAAGGCGGCAACACGCTACCCGCAAAACGGCAGACAGAGATTTGCGGTGCCAACGCATAGCATCCATCATTCGGGCGGGGCGGTTCCTACTGTCCCGCCTCTCTTTTCGGGAAAGCCCATAGTATATGTCAGACATTGCCATCTACACCCCCGAATCCGACATAGAAGAAGTTGTAGGTTACATCCTGCAACACGGCGAACGGACAAACGTGAAACGCAATGATTACGTCGTGCGTACCGGAGAAGAGTCCGGCAGCATCTTCCTCATTCGCCGCGGAGCCTTCAAATGTGTGCGTACCGACCATCGCGGACGGGAACGCATCATCGCCCTTGCTTTCGAAAACGAACTGATGGGAAATTTCCTCACAACCCGCATGAAAGTTCCCTCGTTGTTCGACATCGTGGCCATCGAACCCTCGGTAATCTACGTCCTCAATCTGGCGGAACACTTCGATTTCCTCATGCGTCGCATCGACAGACACGAATACGTCCGGCCCTTTATTGAGGCACTTGCCTACAATCATCTGCGGAAAGTCGTATCGCTGGCATGCTGTTCTCCATGGGAAATCCTCGAGGAATTGCAGCAGCGGGTGCCGGGAATTTTCCAACGCATCAATATGAAAGACATCGCGGCATACATCGGTGTCAGCCCCGAAACGCTGAGCCGGCGCCTTGCCGAAACATGAAATTACGGACCGGAATCCAGCGGGAAAGGTCCTGTAAACCGACGTTTTCGACAAGCCAAATGAGCAGAACGGAAGCAAGTGCAACGCGCTTACGGTATGCCATGGCGAGAAAACGAAGGATAAAATCCACCGAAACAAACAGGCATTAACGGAATGTTGATGTTATAAAGATGGGTCCTATAAATTACTTTTGTAATATAGGACTCATCTTTTTATTTATATCCGCTTCAAAATCATCGGAAGTTTGAGGCGGAAAGTGCGGATGTTTGAGGCGGAAAGTGCGGAACTTTTACATCGAAAGTTCCGAGGTTTTGACGACGAGGTGCGGAAGAAGGAATGGAGACCTTCGGAAAAAAGAATGGAAAAGTGCGGAAGGATGAACAGCGAGGTGCCGAAAAAAAGTCCTGCATCTTCCGGACTTTCGAACGGGAAATGCAGGACTTTGCAATGCCCCATGCCGGAAAACGGCAGGGGAAGATCTTATCTCTTGTTGGTATTTGTCAAAGGCTGGCCTTTGTATTCACCGGTGAGCGTCTGGAGGAAGCCTACGACCTTCGTCACTTCCTCAGGCTTCATCTCACGACCGGTCTGATAACGTGCCATCATAGTGACGGCCTCGTCGAGGGTCTGCACGCTACCATCGTGGTAATAGGGCCACGTAAGCGCCACGTTACGCAACGTCGGGGTCTTGAAACGATAGCGGTCGCGCTCCACATTCGTCTGTGCCCAACGTCCGTTGTCCGCATCTGTGAGTCCCGACTTCGCGTTGATTTCGCGGTCTTTGAAGTAGTCTGCACGCTGTCCCATCAACTCATACGAGAGTCCACCCATGTTTTCTCCGGCATGACATGTGGCACAATTATAGGATTTGAAGAGGGAATAGCCTTCCTGTTCCTCGGCTGTGAGGGCATCGGCCTCGCCCTTCAGGTAACGGTCAAAGGGAGAATTGGGGGTAAGGAGCGTCTTTTCGTATTCAGCAATGGCGTCGGTGATGGTGGCTTCGCTGAGACCCTCGGGATAAACCTGGCAGAAAGCCTTGGAGAATGCGGCATCGGCTGCCAGACGTTCCGATATTTCCTCGAACGAAGCGGAGCCCATCTCCACGGGATTGAGGGGAGGTCCACCGGCCTGAGCGGCGAGGGTTGCGGCACGACCGTCCCAGAATTGTACGAAGTTGAAGGCGGCATTGAACGACGTTGGGGCGTTCACTCCACCCTTTTGTCCGTCAATTCCTTCGGAATACTGCTTGTTGTCGACTCCCGCAGTACCGATGCCGTGGCATGTGGCACAGGAGATTGTACCGTCGCCGGAGAGGCGGACGTCATGATAAAGTGCCTCGCCGAGAGCCACCTTACGCGGGTCTACGCTGATGGAATCGCGGATAGGACGCACGGGTTCGTTCTTGAAAGCCTCGGCAGCAAGGGGATTCGGGAAGAACTTCTCCCGCTGTTCCTTGACCCAGGACAGGAGCATTTCCTGCTTGGCACTGGTGATGGAGGAACCCCAATGCACCAGATAGTACTGCATCAACGGCATCGTGCCGTCCTGAATGCACTTCTCCACCTTGGCAAGGTCGACCTCATTGGGAGCCGTTCCTTCGCCAAGTGCCTGAAGCATCGGGGCAATGTCGAAGGCCTTGTACCCATCTTCAATGTCCTTGGTGATGAGGGTTTCTGCCAGAGGGAACGTAGCATAGAAGGGCAATTCGGGGCTTGCCGTGTGGCAGAATACGCAACCGCCGTCGTCAAAGATCTGAGCGGTGGCCTCATCGGCAGAGAGGTTGGCGTCGGGAGCCTGGTTCACTGCACGGTAGACAATGGCCGTTCCGGCAAGGGCAACGGCTGCTGTCAGTAGGAAAACACTGGTCTTTTTCATAGACATAAATGTTTTAGGGATAAGGGATAATTGTATTTTTATACTCGCTTTTTCAGACTTTAAGGTGGTTGGATTTCATCCTTCGTTTTCTCGTCATGGCATAACGTAAGCGCGGCAGTCGGGCAGACGGCGGAGAGGCTTCGGTGTTCGCACGGTGCGGGCGGAATGTTCCGAAGGGGAAGATTGGCGGAACATCAGTTGTAGGCGTGCATGCTCGCAGCCGCCGACGGCAACAGATTGACGCCGTACCAGCACATCTGCAACAAGGCAAAGGTGATGATGAGCCAGATATATGGCCATCGCCAGCGGTCGGCATGGCGCAACCGCAGATGGATGTAGAGCAATGCGGCGCACCATGTTGCGGCAGCCCACGTCTCCTTGGGGTCCCAGTTCCAGAAACTTCCCCATGCCTGCTTCGCCCATACGCAACCCGAGAGCATGCCGAGCGTAAGAAAGAGCAGTCCGATGCGCACCAAAGGGTCGGCGGAAGGCAGATAACTGCCGCTGCGTTTGCAAAGGCCTGCCACTCCCATCAGGGCGGCACAGCCGAAAATGCTGTATGAAAAGATGTAGACCGTGACGTGGGGCACGAACCAAAGACTTTGGAGTGCCGGCATCAAGGACTGGTCATGGATTTCGGGACGCAGGATGTTGACGAGGATGAACACGGCGGCCACAATGAGCGAGACGCCGAGAATCCAGCGATAGTGCCAGCATCGGTAGACGACGGCACCGGAAAGCATCATGAAAAGACTGTACCAAAGGCGTGTCTCGCCCATGGTCCGCAGCGGCGGACGTCCGAGAGTGTGCCAGAAGGCTGCGATGAACGCGCCGTAAACGACAATGCCGCACAACGTGAACAGGAGTGCCGCGCCCGACGTACGCGGATGTCGGACATTGTCGCGGGCGGAAAATGCCGCACCAACAGCCCAGAATGCCAGGGCAGGGAGGGCAAAATAGGGGAAATCAGACCAGGAAATCATGGGTGAGGATGATGAGGGGACTGACGGGAAATGCGGGAGGAACGGCGGAAGGCATAAGACAACATACCGGCGGCAAGCAACAGAATGCCGGCCATGGTGACGGGTTTCCAGGGTTCGCGCACCACCATGATGATGGCGACGGGCTGTCTTTCCACATCATGACGATGGTCGAAACCGGTGAGATAGAGGTCCTCATACCAGCGGATTCCAAAGGGATTGTTGACGGAAATGTCGTGCTTTCCGACACTGTCCACCACGATGGTGGCGGTATACTGCACCACACTGCCATCGGCAGGACTGCGTTCCACATCGAAAGCATCAAGATGAATGCCATAGCCCAACGGCAATATCCTGCCGTCGCGCAGGAACATGGTGGTGCATTCCGCCTCACTTGTGACTACCGCCCTGCCCTCTACGCGGTCAAAAGTGCCGACGCTACCGGCAACCAATGCCAACCATAGTCCGGTGTGAAGCAGCAGGAAGGAGGCATCGCGACGGTACTGTCGGAGGCGGAAACGATGGATGATGACGAGGGAAAGATGGGCAAGCAGGCAACCGATGAGCAACCTGAATCCCCATGAAGATGGGAAGAAGCCAAAGCCCAATGCCTGCCAAAGACTGCCGTCGACGGCCCATTGCGGTGGAACGAGTCCGCCGATGATGCTCCATACCACGGTGATTCCGAGCAGCCAGCACGCCACGGCGGCACTACGCAGCCTGCGGACAATGCGGTGTTGTCCCCATTCCGACTCCACCACCCACAGCAGAACCAGGATGCCAAAGCCCAAGAAAAGATTGACCGGAAAAGAGAAAAAGGATGACATAGGACGGGGATGGTGTGCGGAATATTCGATTTAGACTTACGGGAAACCCTGTTTTGATGTACTGAAGACCCGCTTTTTACGTACGGAAGAATCAATTTATACGTACGGAAGAATCAATTTATACGTGCGGAAAGACGGGCAGGCTTATCTGACTTTGCCCGCAGATTTATTGAATACCGTCTGCACTTTCCATTATTATCGGCTGCAGACCTGTATTATATCGGCTGCGAACTAATTTAATATCGACCGCGAACTAATTTAATTTCGACCGTGAACTTATTTAATTCAGTAGCGAGTCTATTCATTTTTCCTCGCGAAACTATAGTTTTTTTCTTGCAAAACTTATTTCCCGGTGAGGATTTTTCTGATGTCCGACAACTTGTTCAGACACTCAATCGGCGTAAGATTGTTGAGGTCGAGGCCGAGGATTTCGTCACGGATTTGCGAGAGCACGGGGTCATCCAGTTGGAAGAAACTCATCTGTGTGCCGCTCCCCGATGCGCCTCCATCCCGTGCCGTGGGGTCGGCACGTTTGACCTCGGTCTGCTTTTCCGCCTCCAACTGCCGCAACACTTCCTCAGCACGCTTGACGATGGAGCCGGGCATTCCCGCCAGACGCGCCACATGAATACCGAAGGAATGCTCCGAGCCTCCCGGCATAAGTTTGCGGAGGAAGACGATTCGGCCGTCCTTCTCAAGCACAGAGACGTTGAAATTCCTGATTCTCTGGTAAAGATGCTCCATCTCGTTCAACTCATGGTAGTGCGTAGCGAAGAGGGTTCGGGCGTGGGCGCGGGGATTTTCGTGGAGATGCTCCACAATGCTCCACGCAATGGAGATACCATCGTAGGTGGAAGTGCCGCGTCCGAGTTCGTCAAAGAGGACCAATGAGCGGGAAGTGATGTTGTTCATGATGTTCGCTGCCTCAGACATCTCCACCATGAACGTAGATTCGCCCACGCTGATGTTGTCGCTGGCGCCGACACGTGTGAAGATTTTGTCGACAACACCAATGTGTGCCGACTCGGCAGGCACGAAACTACCCATTTGTGCCATAAGCGTGATGAGGGCGGTCTGACGAAGCAGGGCGGATTTACCGGCCATGTTCGGTCCGGTGACGATGATAATCTGCTGATGTGTGGTATCGAGTTGCACATCGTTCGCCACATAACTCTCGCCGGCCGGCATCATGGTCTCGATAACGGGGTGACGTCCGCCGCGAATGTCGATGATGTCGCTCTCATCCACCACAGGCCGGACGTATTTTCCCGCACGCGCCACCGTAGCAAGGGCATAATAGCAGTCGAGGTCGGCAAGAAGTTGCGCGTTCTCCTGCAGTTGCCTCATGCAACCCATGGCAGCGTCGACAAGATTGGCGTAGAGGCGGGCCTCAAGCATGGTGATGCGCTCCTCGGCACTCATGATCTTGTCCTCGTATTCCTTCAACTCCTGGGTGATGTATCGCTCGGCATTCACCAGGGTTTGTTTGCGGATCCACTCCTTCGGAACGGCATCGCGGTAGGTGTTCCGCACCTCAATGTAGTAGCCGAATACGTTGTTGAAACCGATTTTGAGGCTGGCGATGCCCGTACGTTCAATCTCCCTTTGCTGAATGTGCAGCAGATAATCCTTTCCGGAACGCTGGATCTCGCGGTATTCATCAAGTTCGGCGTTCACACCCGCGGCAATCACGCCGCCTTTTGCAACCATCAATGGGGGATTCGGCAAAAGTTCGCGCTCGATTCGTTGGCGGAGTTCCGTACAGTTGTCCAGTTTCTCACCGATGTTGCGTATACTCTGCTGGGCGGCGGTGGTGCAGGCGTTCTTCAAGATCACCACGGTTTCCAGAGCAAGGCGCAACTGTTCCATCTCGCGGGGATTGATGCGCGCCGTCGAAACCTTGGAGACCACACGCTGCATGTCGCCAACTTTCCCCAACTCCATGTCGCAAAGTTCGCGGAATTCAGGGTACCTGAAGAAATGTTCTACGCAGTCGAGGCGGTTATTGACGGCAGTCACACTGCGAAGTGGGAAGAGAATCCAGCGCTTCAGTTGACGTGCGCCCATGGGAGTGCGGGTCTTGTCGAGCACTTGGCAGAGCGATGCCCCCTCACCGACGTAGTTCGACGCCACCAACTCCAGATTTCTGATGGTAAACTTGTCGAGGCGCACATAACTTTCCTCCTCAATCCGGCGTATGGAAGCAATGTGTTCGGTGTGGGTATGTTGCGTAATATCGAGGTAGGCGAGCGTGGCTCCGGCAGCGGTGACCGCCGAGGAAAGATGCTCGATGCCGAAACCTTTGAGGTTCTTTACTCCGAACTGCCGCCTCACACGGTCCCGTGCGGCAATCTCGGCAAACGCCCAGTCTTCAAGTTCAAAGATGAACTGCTTGCCGTTGAAGAATTGCTGGAAACGGCCCTTTTGTCCGCGTTCCACCAGCATTTCCTTCGGTGCGAAGCCCGTAATGAGTTTGTCGATATACTCCACACCGCCCTGTGCCGTGAGGAATTCTCCCGTAGAGATGTCGAGGAATGCAATGCCTATCTCCGCCTGTCCGAAGTGTACGGCCGCCAGAAAGTTGCTCTCGCGGCTGTTGAGGACGTTGTCGCCCAACGCCACACCCGGTGTCACCAGTTCGGTGATGCCGCGCTTTACCAGTTTTTTCGTCAGTTTAGGGTCTTCGAGTTGGTCGCAAATGGCCACACGATAGCCCGAACGAATCAACCGTGGCAGGTAGGTTTCGAGGGCATGATAGGGGAATCCTGCCATCTCGATGTCCTTGGCCGCGCCCTTTTGGTTGCGTCGCGTAAGGGTAATGCCCAGCACCTGGGATGCGGTCACGGCATCCTCGTTATAAGTTTCATAGAAGTCGCCACAACGGAAAAGCAGGATAGCATCGGGGTGTTGCTGCTTCATCTCCTGAAACTGCCTCATCATTGGGGTGAGTTCCTCTTTTGCCATAATATCGGAATAAAGAATTTATAAGGGTACAGGTTTGCAGGGTGTCGGCAAGGGAAAGGGCAAGTGCCTTCCCGTCTGCCGCAGTTTCCGTCAACGGGTGCCGAAGACGTGCTTGGCGAAGTCCACCCCGCGCAGGTCGTAATACGCGGGTTCTGCCTGCAAGCGTTTCAGAAAGTCGGGATAACTGCGAAGTTCCTGGGGCGTCCATCCGGCCTCCGCCACGGCGGCAAGGCGCGGGAACATGAGATATTGCACAGTCTTGGCGTCCTCCACCCACTCTGTCCAGAAATTTGCCTGCACTCCCATATATTTTTCGCGGAGGTTCGCGTCGACATCCTTCATCGGGACATAGTTATAGACGGCTTCCACGGTCTCCGTTCCGTGTCCTTGCGAGCGCGGTTCCGTAGGCAGCGTGCTCTGACGTCGGTTGATGTAGTAGGGAATTTGGGGAGAGAGGATGGTTTTCATGCCTCTTGCGGCGGCATCCTTTGCAGCGGCGTCGGCGCCCACCCATGCCATGATGGTGATGTCCTGTCCCAACGCCTCGGTATTGCCGTGGAGGACCTCGTTCCAGAAGATCAGGCTACGCTGTTGCTCCGCAGGCTTTCGCGCGATATGCTGCCGCAACTGGTGGTAGAAGTTGATTTGCAGGTCGCGGAAGTTGGTGCTTCCTATCTGTTTCAGTTCCTCATTGCATGCCGCATTGCCCTTCCATTTGTCGGTAGGACACTCGTCTCCGCCGAGATGTATGTAGGGGAAGGGGAAGATGTCCGTCAGTTCGTCGATGACATCTTTGGCAAACTGTACGGCCCTGGGGTTGGAGACGTTGATGACATCCGTGGATACACCCTGCCAGAGCCACACTTCGTGCTGGATTTCAGGGTCACAACTGAGGAATTCCGGGTAGGATGCCACCGCCGCTTGCGAGTGTCCGGGGATATCAACCTCGGGTACGATCTCCACGAAACGTTCGCGGGCATACTCCACAACCTCGCGGGCGTCGGCCTGGGTATAGAAGCCTCCGTAGCGCTCACCGTCGGGCTTGGTGTCGCCCCATCCCAACACTTTGCTGTCGCGCCACGCCCCCACCTCGGTGAGTTTGGGGTATTTCTTGATTTCAAGACGCCATCCCTGGTCCTCGGTCAGGTGCCAATGGAAGCGGTTCATCTTGTATGCCGCCATGACATCGATGATTTTCTTCACCTCTTCCTTCCCGTAAAAATGCCGGCCTTCGTCGAGCATGAAGCCTCGCCATGCAAAGCGCGGCGCATCATCAATGGTGACGACGGGCAGCGTCCACGCCTCGGGACGACGGTCGGCGGCGGAAAGGCGGACACCGGCCATGGCGGCACGCGAGGGCAGGAGTTGCTTGAGGGTCTGCAAAGCGTAGAAGAATCCGGCAGGACGCGCGGCCTCGATGACGACATGTTCCGTCGTCACCTTCAGACTGTACGCCTCGGGAGCCATGGAAGCGTTGTGCTTCAGACGGATTTGTGCCTTCGTGGCCTTGCCGTTGCTGAACTTCACGCCCGTCGTGGCGGTGAAACCGTCGGCAAAACGGCTGAAGACTTGCAGGATACTGTCGCCGGGATAGGCATCGACAGCGACCTTCACCTTCTTGGAAAAGCGGAAGGTGCCTTCGCCCTGCTGGACAGAAGTCGGAAGGGGGATGAGGGATATGGGCTCGGAGGCCGGTAGGATTTTCGTGCAAAGACAGAAAACGGCGGTCAAGAAAAGTCTGATTTTCATGGTAAGTCAGTGAAGAAGATTTAATCGGAATCGGGGATTTATGGTGGATTCTACAAACCACTCCTCAGTATAGGGTTGTGGTTTCGTGGACTACGTTTTGGCAAAGCCCATTCATGGAACGCGCTTTTTGCTTAGTGCAATCCTCTTTATGCTTATAGGATTCCACTTTACACTCATCAAGGGACATTGGACGGAAACTTTCAATCCAACCGTCCTGAAAACGGTCGTTCGATGTCGGCGGTGGAAACATCGGAAGTTCGCGGTGGAAACATCGGAAGTTTTTGACGGAAACATCGGAACTTTCCAGCGGATACATCGGGAGTTTCCGACGCCGTCCTTTGAGGATGCTTCCGGCAGGCGTCACAGAGCGTGTTCGTGCCTTTTGAGGATGTGACGGATATCGGCCTGCTCCGCGCGCAAAGCCTCCATCTCCACGATGATTTCGCCCAGTTGTTGCTTTAAGGCTTCCGGGGTCTCGTTCGCGTTTTTCGCGTCGGGCCGGCGGACATCGTTCTGCAAAGCCATGAAGCGTTCCTCCGCCATTTTCATGCGTTCGGTGGCGACAGTCAGCGCATGGCGGCACTCTTCGACCGTCTGCCGCAGGAGCATCCAGTCGCGGGTGTCGGTATAGAGGGTGGCAAGTTCCGATGTTTGTATGGCACTGTGCGTGAGGTTGTAGCGTGCGATGGCATGGTCCATGGTGGTGGAAGTTTCGCGAAGTTTCTCCTCCTGTTCCATACGGCTCCTGACGAGGCACGCCTGTTCTCCCTGCAATGCCGCGAGGGCCTCGTCCGATTTCTGGCGTTCCTCCATGGCGTTCTGCACAGCCGTCCGGACATTGTTGAGGGTGTCGTTGAGGGTTGCCGCGTGCTCAAGCGGGCTCTCCGGTCCGAAAGCCTTGCGCAGTTGTTCGCGTTTCGACGTCAGCATCTCGCGCAAACGGTCGCGCTCCTCGCGGTCGATGCCCACCTGTTGCTGCCGTGTCGCCACCTGCTGCCCCGCAATCTGCGCACGGAGTTGCAGCATGGCGTACTGGTGTTCGCAGAGCACCAACTGCTTGTTTGTCTGCGTCCAGTCGTTGTAAAGTTCCGCAATGTTCTTTGAAAACTCGTCAAGATTGTCATCGCGCCATCCGCTCAAAGTCACCACATCATCGAGGTCCTTGTAGAGATGTTCAAGTCTTGCATCGCTCTTCGCCATTGCCGCACGGTAGGTTTCCACCCTTTCGTGCACGAGTTTCAGTTCAGTATCGATGTTCCAGAACTGCCGTTGTAGTTCCTCCACCCGTTTTTCCGCGCCGTCAACTTCCACGCTGACGTCGCGGAGTTTCGCGGAATGGAAGTCGAAGGTACGGATTTTCTGCTCCAGTTCCTCAATATTCCGGTTCTCGGAGTCGATGATCATCTCGATTGTCGTGCGTCGCGCCTCACGATTGACGGAAGGTGAGCATCCGGCAAACGAAGCATCGAGGGTCTCGAAGCGCTTCCACTCCTCGACGGTGCCGAGTTGCAGTTCCTGCATGCGCTGCAACATGAGTTTTTCCGCCTCCAGACGTCCGGCGAAGTGCTGCGCTTCGGCGGCGACCTCGTTGGTCTTCTCCCGCTGTTCCTGGTATTCCTTGCGGGCTTGCAGGTAATCCTTCTCCAACTGAGTCTGCGTTTCGCCGAGTTCCTGCTCCACTTCGGTATGGTAAGGATGGTGCGCGCTGCCGCAAACCGGGCAAGGAAGACCCTCTTTCAGGCTCTCGCGGAGTTTCCTTGTCTGCTCAATCTGCAGGAGGATAAACGCCTTGTTGAGACGGGTGTTGCGTTCATGGAGGCGCTTGATGTCGCGCTCCGCCACTTCAAGTTCCGTGCATCGCTGCTCATACTGCCGCGAAAGGCGCTCGATGGTGGCGCGCTGTGCCTCGATGGCATTGTATCCCATCATGATGTTCTGCCATGCCTTTCTCGCCGAGAGCAACTGTGCGAGCCGGCTTTGGCGGTCGGCGTAACTGTGATAAAGGCGTGCGCTGTCCACTTCGTCAATGGCTTTCTCATGCACCTTCAGGTCTGTGCGCAAGGCATCGAGGCGTTCACGGGCGTTCTGGAACTCCTTTTTCAACTTTTCGTGGTGCAGAACGATCTCGCTGTGCCGCAGATTGTTGGAGGTGAACTGCTGGTGGACCTCATCGTTCACCTTTGATTCGGCGTTGAAGAGTTGCAGTTTGTCGTTGACAGCCTGGAACTGCTCAAAAAGTTGCTGGTGAACGGCCAGCGACTGTCGCTTGAGATTGAGCGATTCGAGGCGCTTTTTCTCATGGTCCGTCTCGTTAAGTCTCGACCTCATGTCGGCTTCCGCCTCCGCAGCAAGCCGCTGACTCTCCGTCAACTGGTCCTCCGCCTTGATCAAATCAGAGGTCAATTGGCGGATTTCGCCGTTAAGCGCAAGACCGTTGACAATGATTTCCTGCTGCTTTTCGTACTGAGCCTCGGATTCTGCCAGACGTTCCTGGGCGACATTGCAGCGCTTGCGGATGTCATCGGCCTCGCGGCGCGCCGTCTCTATGCGCTCCGCCAACGCCGATTCCTGCTCCTTGATGTTCTCGATGACGACCCTCCGCTCGGCAATGCGCTCGTAAAAGGGGCGCAACTCCTGGACGCTGTCCGAGAGTTCGAGTTTCATTTCGTCGCTGCGAAGGGCAAGATACTGCTTGTTGACCAAAGCATGATGGTGGGTGGCGTCCTCCAACTGCTCGGTGGCCCTGCGGTTTTCCTCGTGCCAACGCAACATGGCCTTGACGCTTTCAATGCGCTGTTCGCAGTTGGCGATGGTCACCGCCACCTGATGTTTGCGCTCTTGGATGGTCTTTACGTCGGCGTCTCCCAGCCGGGGTGTGTCGGCGGCATCCTGCCGGGCCATCATGTCTTCGGTGATATATCGGTTTTGTTGCATGTTCTGTTCGGATGTGAAAATGTCGAAGGTGGACGCTGTCGACGGCCACCATGAATTCCGGTTGTTGAAGATGCGGATGATTTTCAGGATGTTCTCCGCGCGTTTTTCCAGAATCTGTAGGTGATGTCGTCGCGCGTGCCGTCCTTGTGGTAGCGATAAAGGCGTTGGTTGGTATCGGGCGACGACAAAGGTCCGCACTCTTCGCGCCATGGTCCTATCTTGACATAGTCCGGAGCGGGATAATCCTCAAAGCATTTGGGGAGCGAAGGGTGTCCGGAATACCATCCCGTGCGGATGCCGGGCATGGATTTCCTCAGTTCGCTGAGGATGAGGAGCACACTTTCCGGGTCGTTGTCCCCTCCCATAAGGGAGACACATGTGATTTCGCCCTCGTATTGTGCCGCCAAAGCCTTCAGGCGTGTCAGACTCAGCACCTCGCCTTCATCGCCCCAAAGGTACGGACTATGGCATCCCGGGCATGCGTTCGGGCACTGTGAAAGGTTGACGGCAAGGGTAACCTCGTCGGGGAATTCCTGGAAAACGATATCGTGATTGACGTATTTGAGCATAATTATGGGGGTAGGGTCGTGGCACCGATGGCCACATTGTGACGGAATATTGCGTACAAATGTACAATTTCTGCCGTAGAACGGCAAAGATGTTGGCGGAAAAGCACAAAAAAATCTTTCGCGGACATCAATGGTGTTTCCAAAGGATGGAGAAAATGGAGTCAAAGACTCCAAGGGGAATGCTCGGGGAAACGTCAGCGAAAGGCCGTAAAAAAGGAAGAAGGAGCAGAAGCCTTCACGGGGCCTTTACTCCTTCTTCCGGACTGTTCTCGGGGATGGACAAGTGAATCGTCACCGCCATTTCAGGTGGATTCCGCAAAGCGCTTCCCCACCTTTTACGGGTTTTCCGCCTGAGGAATTATCCCGCAGCGTGCGCGTAATAGCGGCGTGCGGCCTCCTTCTGGCGGTCGAGCGAGAAGTTGCTCACGCGCTTGAGGTATCCGATGATGCGTGTCAGATAGTCAAGGTCCTCACTTCCGCATTTCGGACACTTGTGCAGATAGCGCTTGTCGATGGTTCCACACTTGTTGCAGAGCGTGTTGGGGATGTTGAAGGTGAAGTAGTTGCATCCCTCTTTTGCGGCAATGCGGAGGAGTTGGGCGTACTGTGCCTTGGACAGATGCTCGTCGAGGTTCATGTGGAGCGCGGAACCTCCGGTGAGATGCTCGATGTATTTGCGGCCGTGGAGGCGGAACTTCTCGATGGGGTCGACGTTGGTGTCCTCGACAACATAGAAATAACTGTTGTAGCAGTCGCGCGGAACGTAGTAACCGTCCTCGCGGTCCCAGCGGGCATGCTTCACACCTACGTTCTCGGCAGGTATCATTTCGCAGTTGAAAAGCAGTTGCTTCGTACGGTAGAGTTTGTTGTATTTCTCTACGGCACCGAGGATGTTCTGCACGAACTGCGCGTATTCGTCGTTGTCGCTGATGGTCAGACCGAGGCTTTCCGCGGCCTCGACGATACCATTGACGCCCACGGTGAGGTACTGACGTGCGATGTCGATGTATCCGGCATCGAAGAGCGGCAGGAGCCCTTTGGCACGAAGTTCGTCGAGATTCTCGTTGTATGCCATCTGCACCTTGTGGACAAGGTCGATGATGTCCTCAAGATAATCCACATAGTTGCGGCCTTCGCGGGTGGCCTGCTGGACACAGCGGTTGATGTTGATGGTGAGCACGCTCTTGGAACCCGTGCTTACACCTCCGGCTCCCAAAGTATAGGAGAAGCCGTTGTCCTGAATTTCGTTGCGCAGACGGCAGCAACTTGCCAGCGAGTCGGCATTGTCGCTCATATAGGTGAAGAAACTGTGGCCCTTGGAGTACATTTCAGCGGTCCAGTCGCCGTATTCCTTGTCCTTGCACTCGTTGTTTTCGGTAAGGAGCGCCATGGTTTCCACGGGGAAGGTGAGGACAGTCTTCGTACGTTCGGCGTTGAACCAGGTCATGAAGCGCTTCTGCAACCAGTTCAAACCGTTCCAGTCGGGACGCGAACCGTCGGGGAAATAGAAGTTGCCGAAGATGCTTTCGAAGTAGAAACGGTCGTAGTACGAGATGTTCCAGAAGACACTTTGGAAATTGCGTGCGCCGGTAGGCTGGTTGATGGAGTAGACAATCTGCTCGAAACAGTCGGTGATGACCTTGTCGATGGTGCGGCGGCGGATCGACAGGTCGGCCTGGTCGTCAGGACGCTTCCAATAGTCCTCGCCGTATTCCTTGCCGAGGAAGTAGTTCATGTACATCAGGAACTCGGGCGTAGCGCAGGCTCCGCTGAGCATTGAACTGACGATGAACACCATATTCACGAATCCTCCACAGAAACTCTTCAGATTGGTGGGAGCGGTGCTGTTGCCACCGATGCTCTTTGTTCCCTCGTTGAGCCAGGGATACATGGTGATGCTGGCGCAATAGTTGGCGAGCGATGTCTCATCGTTCTTGTAGATGAAATGGTTCTTGAGCAGATAGAGATAGCGTTCTGCGGTCTCGCGGCCATACATCTTCTTGATGCGGTCGCAGAGCAGACGGCGGTTCAGGCGGATAAAGTCGCCCTTGGGAATCTCACCAATGAGTGTTGCCAGGTTTTTGTTCTCCACATTCGCGTTGGCATCGAACTTTGAGCCCGACGCAGCATTGTTCGCATTGCAGTAATCCGTGAGGAAACGGAGTTTCGCAGCCGTCTCGCGGTCCTCGTTATGACGGTGACGGTAAACGATAAATGCCTTGGCGGCCTTGAAATGGCGCTCTGCCATCAGTGCCACCTCCACCTGGTTCTGGATGTCTTCTACGCTCATCCGGTTGCAGAACATCAGGTGATTGACAACGGCCTGCAGTTCGTCGGCCTGTAAACTGTCGCCTACGGCGGCGCAAGCCTTGATGATAGCGCTCTTGATCTTGTCGAGAGAGAAGGATTCGGTGCTACCGTCGCGCTTGGTGATGATGAAGTTCTCGGTGCTCATGGGGGATTGTTGAGGATAAAAGTGGAGAAAGAGGGAATGAAAATGTCTGGAAAAGCCCGCGCTCTTTCGCAGGGACTCCTATTCTATATATATGGACAGGTATGGATTCTTGCTTCAACCGGTGATGCTTTCAGGCGGATTTTGTCTGTGAAACAAGGAGTGCGGTTGGGCAAGGTGAGGGAAGAACGGGAAAAACATGCAGGTTTTTCCGACCGCACAGAGCCGGTGCCTGACCGCCGGTGTTGCCTATATGGTATGCAGTATTGCGGAACATTTCCAGCGGAACGGCGGAATGGTGTCCACCGGACGGCGGAACGTTTTCCGACGCGCGCCGGACAATGCGGCAACGGCCTTATGGTTTCTGAGAGGGAGGAGGGGGATGGGATTGTGGCGGCGAACCGTCCGGACTGTGGTGTTGTCCCGATGTTTCCGGGGCTTTCCTTCGCCTCCGCCGGCTTCCCTTCAAAAGCAACATCCGGCGGAATCCCGTCCGTAAGGGGTGGAGTCTGCAAATGTCCACCGCAATCTTTTTGACCTTTTGCAGGTTACGTTCTGGCAAACGCCGGTTTATCGAACGCACACCCAAAAAAGAAATGTCCAGTGCCTGTTAGTCAAGAGCGCGTTTCGTGTCTGTCCTCACACCTCTCCTTTTGTCCATAAAATCGGTATACAGAAGTCGTAAGAGCGGTTTTTCGAGTGCAAAATTACAAAGGTTTTCGTTATCCGCAAACGTTTGTTTTGGATATTTTCCCGCTCCATACGGAAAACATTTTTTATGACCAAGAAAACAACTTCCTTTTTTCGAACTTTTTTCTTTTGGAAAACTTTTTACAATTCACAAAATTTCAAAACACTGATAATCAGATTATTGGAAATTTTTTCGGGAAACTTTTCAAAATATACCATTTATAATGTATGATTGTTTTGGAAATTTCCTACTCCGTATGCAAAATAGATGTTTTTGTTGAAGAAGAACTTCAACCCCATTCCACAGGTCATTCATTTACAGCAAATTGAGGGAGTCCGCAGATGGTCGGCCGTTATTGACGGACAGCACGGAAAACGTCTTGCGACCGTAAGCAAAGCAGGAACCTCGCACACCCTATAGAACGACGAAAAAGCGGTATGAAATCCACCGGAAGGCAGACTTCGTACCGCTCAAAAAAGATTGTCGACAGGCGTCTCATCCTTGCAGGCGTCATTCCGCGCTCTGCAACCTATTTCAGTACCTTTCGTCCGTTTTCGATAAGGATGCCATTACCCTGTCGCCCGCCGAGACTGCGGCCCTGCAGGTCGTAACAACGGGCTGCCGGCATCTTGTCGGCACCGATTTCGGAAATGGCGCTGGGGCCATCAAGGGTGTTGACCGCACCCAAAAAGAGGATGGCTCCTGTAGTTTGTTCGGCAACGGCAAACTGGAAGGGGTGATTGAGTGCCACTTCCTTATACTCTTGGGGCATACCGTTACTCAATGCAATAAAGGTTGCGGCAGCACCCTCAATACCGTTCTCGTCGACACTGAAATCGGTCTTTTGCTTCATCTCGCTCACATACTCCAAACCGGAAGCAATCTTGCTGAAATCGGCATGGCTGAAGATGTCCGTAATACCCAAGGACGGAAGTATCTCCTTAAGATTGTAGTCCTGATTGTGAATGGCGAACCGTGGCATTTTCAGGAAGACAGGAACATTGAAACTCGCATTCTTGAAATAGGCATCCACCACCTCGGACGAAAGCGTTGCACCTTCGCGGAGGGGCTTGAAGAGAATCAGACTGCAAGTGGTGCATTCCCCATCAACACCGAGCGGAAGGTCCACTGCATCGAAACCCAGTTCTTCAAGATGGGCGTAACGGACATCCGAAGTGGTCATGGTAGGTACCATCACCACATCGCCGTTGGCATTGGTGAAGCGCTCATCCCTGGTGCACTGTTCATCGAAAGGATAGGCAAAGCTTCCTTTGAGGTAAATGGTATTCACCAAGGCCATTTGCAGCTCGGGTTTAGGCTGGAGCCCGAGCGAAGGAATGATACCATGTGTCTTCTTGGATGTCCACAAGTCAATCTCCTTTATTCCCTCCTCCGAAGAAAGGTTGGTAGAGAAGGCGTCAGCGCCGTAAATGTCGCCAATCGTCTGGCGATAGGCATCGTTGATGTCAAAACCTATATTGCTCCATATGGAATTTGCGCTCTCAAACACCACATTCTCCCCCATTCCGGGGAAGGCCTTAAGCAAGCCGGCATAGCGGTTTCCGAGCTCTTCGGAAGACGAAACGCCCAGCGCATCAAGAATCTGCTTGCCCCCTTCGCCCTCCGTTCCTTCGGCAAGCATGGAGAGGGCCACTTCGGCACTGATAGGCGATACAACGACATTGCTGCTGCCGGTCTGGACCTGACGGAAGAAATCGAAGGCAAAATCCTGGGCCTGCACACCAAGGCAGGCGAAACAAAGAAGTAAGGGTAAATGTCTTTTCATAACTCTAAGGGATTTTAGTAGAACAATATGATTATAGGATATTCTCTGCATGCATCATCACCACCCCACGCACAAGATGCAAGGTACAAGAAATACCCTTTGACTGTTATCACGGGACATTCATTCATGCGAGAGGTTCGGCAACGGAACGGACACCGGCAGGAAAGAGGACAGGCTCTGCCCTGATGTCCTGTGCGCAAATATAGGAATTTCTTACCTTTATCCCCACATAATCGTCCGGATTTCTTCTGGCATTTCAGAAAATAGCAGGCTGTTTGGGTAAAAAAAAGCGGTATTATGCAAAATGCACATGCCATTTCTTTATATATTTATTATGTTTCACCTTGCCTTTAGCCCAAGTTTGACCATAAAAAATTTTTTTAGTCAAACTTGGGTTGAGTATGAACAGAACTCCGTCCTTGTTGAGAAATGGAAAGGGATGGCATACCGTCTTGTGATTCAAAGACAGAAGCGGATGGACGGTGAGCTTGACCTGTGGGAAGGAGAATACACCTACAACTGCATCCTTACAAATGACCACAAGTCTTCCGAAAGAGAGATAGCCGAATTCTACAACCTCCGTGGAGGGAAGGAACGTTTTCGTTAAGCCAGATGAGCAGAACCGAGCTTGCTCGAGTTATGCCATGGCGAGAAAAGGTGCGCGAAGCGAACGCATCTTCGATGACATGAACAACAGATTCGGCTGGAACAGGCTTCCAAAATCCTTCATGGGAGAAAACACGGTATTTCTTCTGCTTACGGCACTCATACGAAACTTCTATAAATTCATCATGGAGAAGCTTGATGCAAAGAAGTTCGGACTCAAGGCAACAAGCCGCATCAAGGCGTTTGTCTTCAAGTTCATCTCTCGTCTATTGTAGTACGCTCTCTCTACAAAAAAAAGTTTTTGGAAAATCTCCTACATTTCCTACACCCGTCGGAGAAACCTGTAGTGTTTACAAGGGATTTCGGGTGAAGGATAGGGTGTAGGATAAGGCGTAGGATGTAGGATTGGTGTAGGATTATGCAGGTTTTCCGGCCGATTCTTGCATCATTCTTGCATTTTTCTTCTTCATCTTGCACGAAGCCACGCCTTATAGAACGCTTCCAGAACGAAAACATGGGGAGGAAGACAGGACGAACAGATGAAAGATGTAGGATAGTCCTACACCTTTGGACGCATCCTACACCCTATCCTTCACCCGAAATCGTCAGTAAATACAGGATGATTAGTGGTGTGGTGTAGGAAATGTAGGAGATTTTCCAAAAACTTTTTTTGTGGAGGGAGAGGGATAGCGGTCGGGAAGATGCAGAACAATGGTGTCCGGAAGTTGCAAAACATCGGACTTCTTTGAGCAAAAGTACGGATGTTTTGCATCGAAAGTACGGATGTTTGCCTCAAAGAAGTCCGATGTTTTTGTTTTCCGGAAAAGGTGCGACTCATAATGTGAATTTATAATTTTAATAAGCCGTTTTTTCGTTTGTTACTATTGCGTGGATGTTACCGTACTTTCTACGGTTGATCCCGAATCAGTTACCATACAGCTTTCCGAACCGCATGCCTATTACATACTATATTATAGTATGTGTGTATTTGTCATATTGACATCAAAAGATTGGTTTTTTAATCAAATTTTAGCTGAAATATTCCAGCTTTTTGATTGTTTCACATTTTAACAATTATTTATTTGTATCTTTGCCCTCAAATAAGAGGAATCCATTATGGCAAAGTTAAATCGTATAAGAGTTGTTCTTGCTGAACGCGATTTGAACAACAAATGGCTGTCTGACAAACTCGGTAAGGATCCTGCTACTGTTTCCAAGTGGGTGACCAATACCACGCAACCAAGCCTTGAGGCACTTATCGCTATCGCTAATGCTCTAGAGGTACCAGTACAGGAGTTGGTTAGACAAGAAGAGTTTAGTCAAGAGAAATAAGCCTAAACGATGACAATAGAAGAGATACAGATAAAGATGTTTGATGACCGTATTGTCTTCGAGACTCCTGGTAATCTTCCTGGACTGGTGCGACCAGACAACATCCGTCACACCCATTTCTCTCGTAATCCCAAGATAGCCCAATATCTAAAGGCATACAAATACGTGAAAGAGTTTGGCGAAGGTATCGACAGAATCTGTAGTGAACTGGAAACTAAGGGTTGCGCCATTCCATCATTCCATGCCGATGCCTTCATTTTGAAGGCAACTTTGATGGCAGAATGGACAACTGAGAAGGAGTTTGACCGACCAAGCACCGACCAAGATAATGACACGGTAAATGTCCCTGTAAATAACATGGTAAAATTATCGCAACTTACTGAAAGACAGCGAAAAATTTACGAGATAATAAAAAGTAGCACGGTAAATGTCCCGACAAATGTCCCGACAAATGTCCCGATAAACGTTTCAGGTCTTGCAACAATGTTTAATGTTTCCGAGAAGACTATCAAACGAGACCTCTACGTTCTTCGTGATTTGAATTTCATAAAGTATGTAGGTAGCAATAAGACAGGGCATTGGGAAGTGAAACAAAAAGAACCATTTGAGCAATGACACAGAAAAATAGAAACATACAGCCACAGGCTGAGCCATATATCGTGAAGTCGCATGACATTCACATCGATGCGGACTGCGCGGATTGGATAGCAGGCACTAAGCATCGCCATCTATTCAGTGCCAAGAATATAGAAAAACTGAAACAACTTGTTTCAGTAATTGGCGCAGAGAAAATGCACCAAGTTGGTGCAGAATTGATGACTTCAAAACTCCACCAATGTGGTGGAGAAATGCTGTTTGCTGTTAATCATGTCATAATGTCCCAAGCCAAGAACAATTGGCAGAACACGTACGCCTCTTGCAAAAGGAATTGCGGGAGACAAAAAGTTTGATGAACAAGGTAGGTAAGATTTAAACAAATAAAGTGGAAGGAGCAAATCCTGGCATTAAAGAAGTTGAATCAAATAAAGCATAAGAGATAATATGCCGAAAAAACTATACAAAATGGTTGACCTGTTTGCAGGTTGTGGTGGACTTAGTCTAGGAATGGAACAGGCTGGGTTTACGCCGTGGTTCGTAAACGAAATAGTCGAGACATTTTGTAATACATATAAAGCCAATCACCAACTAAGTGATGAACATTATTATGTTGGAGATATTAACGAACTGAATATGCATTTAGATGAATACAATGAGTATCTCTCCGATATAACATTAGTTTGTGGAGGACCTCCTTGTCAAGGCTTCTCAATGGCAAATAGACAAAGAATTCTTGATGATCCAAGAAATCAACTGTACAAGGCGTACTTGACATTCCTTAGCAAAGTGCGTCCAATGTTCTTTGTCATGGAGAATGTCAAGGGCATGTCAAATAAGATAGACGAGATTAAACAGAACTTCAAGGATTTCCTTGGAGAAGAATATCTGTTTGACTATCGTCTGTTGCGTGCACAAGATTTTGGTGTGCCTCAGAACAGAGAACGGTTCATTATGATTGGTAATCGACTTGGGATAGAGCCGTCAGATATTTTCGAAGCAATATTTGAAAACAAGAGAAAACCATTCGTTTTAAAAGATGCACTAGAAGGCCTTCCACACCTTGAAGCAAGAAAAGAAAAAGGGGCAAAAGATATCGAGAATGCAGAATCTGGTTTTACAATATGTGATTTTACATATCCAGAAACTGATTTTTATCATTTTATAAATGGTGACAAAAAGCTAACGAAACTTTATAATCACAAGAATCGTTACAATAATCCTCGCGACATAGAGATTTATCGAAGATTACCACAAGGTGCGAATTCCCTTCATCCATCAATTGCAGATATTATGCCTTATAAAAGTCGTAATGGCATATTCAAGGACAAATATTTCAAATTGGATGAAACACAGATATGTAAAACAATTACCTCACACATGAAGTTTGATTGTAATATGTATATTCATCCTTGGGAATCAAGAGGGTTGAGTCCTCGAGAAGCTGCCAGAATCCAGACATTTCCTGATGATTATGTTATAACTGGTGCTCAAAACATGTGGTATGCCCAAGTCGGCAATGCAGTCCCTGTAAAACTCGCCAAAGCTATAGGTGATGGCATAATGAAATTTATAAGGTAACATGAGACACTTAGAGTTATTCTCTGGTATTGGTGGATTTCGTCGCGCATTAGATCTTCTTACGCAAGACGGAATAATGCCTTTTGAGTGTATCGGATATTCAGAAATAGACTCAAAAGCCAAACTCACATATCAATCAAACTACAATGTAGAGGGCGAAGTAGATATGGGAGATATAGTTGCCTTTACAGCCAATCCCGACAACATAGAAGGGTTACCAAATTTTGATTTATTGACAGGAGGCTTCCCTTGTCAAACCTTCAGCGTAATGGGTGGTCAAGCAGGCTTCAACGAAGACCGTGGTCAAATGTTCTTTAGGATAATGGACATCTTGCAAGTCAAACATCCTCGATATGTCTTACTGGAAAATGTAAAAAACCTAACTAGACATGATAATGGGAACACTTATGCACGCATTCAACAGGAACTTGAACGCTTAGGGTATCATGTCTTTCCGAACATTTTCAATACCGTTGATTTTCATCTTCCTCAGAAACGAAGCAGAGTTCTAATCTTTGCCACCACAGAAAATATTCCTGACGATTTTGTGGCACAATATACACCAGGTAATGTAAAGGCTCTTTTTGATGAACATTATCAGCAACTTGGAGTACAGAATTATAATACCACTCTGGATTTGTTGGAGGAACATGTCGATGCAAGATACTTTTTGTCGGAGCGATTGAAACCTACGATTTTGGCTGATGGATCAGCTAATTTTAAGTCGCGTTCGGATATAAACCAATTGATAGCAAGGACACTTACTGCTTCTATGCACAAAATGCATAGGGCATGTCAAGACAATTACTATAGTCAAGACTTTATAGAATCTCATGGAGCAATAAATCATGTTGAAGATTATACGAAAGAGCAATTAGCAAAACTCGACATTAGAAAATTGACTCCACAAGAAGCATTTATGCTTCAAGGGTTTCCTCCAGAGTTTGCCACTAATGGTCAAAATGCAGGAGTGGCAAATGGTTCTCTTTACAAACAAGCTGGTAATGCAGTAAGTGTAAATACAATATATGCAGTTCTCTATTATCTTATCGTAAACCATATAATACATGAATAATATGGATGAAATTGCAAAACATATCAATGACACCAATGCGAGCTATCGCACTCCAAATGCAGGTGACGCCAAGAATACAGACTTGTTTCTTGACAATGAACATTATGAGTTATTCCGCGATGCAGGAGAACAAATCACGGTAAGGTATAACAAAGAAAACCTCCAAAAGGCCATTTTGTTCATAGCCTCTATTCTGCCTCGCAAGTATGACAATTCTGCCATTCATAGAACAGAGCCTTTCTCTTCGGCATTCGTTTTCGACCAATTGGCTTTATTGGATGCATTCTTTACCATAGATGGGATTAAAGTGGAATCTCGCACCCAGACTTGGAATCCAAGAAAAGATGTAAAGAAAAAGAATGGTGAAATAGATAATCGTTTCTATTTCAATGGTCTCTTGGAGGAAGTTTCCTACATAAATAATAAAGGAGAACATAAGACTACAAAGTTTACAATTCGTAATTATCTTGCAGGAGGTTATTCTGACCTTCACATTAAAAAAGCAGACAATGGAGTCTTTGACGTGTGGGTCACAAACACATTTGAGTACAAAGATGATGGGAAAGAAAGTCAATATGAAGAAGTTGATGAAGCATTCGTCTCATACTCGCCCCAACAATTTTTGTACAAACATTTTGTCACAGCTATCAAGTCAAAGCCATTCTTGCTTCTCGCAGGAATTTCTGGTACAGGCAAGAGCCGCATAGTTCGTGAGTTCGCCTTTAAGTCATGCCCAAAGTATTTGCAAGACAAGGCAGGTACTACACCTGGTAACTACTGCATGATAGAGGTGAAACCGAATTGGCATGACTCAACCGAATTGTTGGGCTACTATAGTCGTCTCGGTAGTAAACCTGGTTATCAGTTTACGAAGTTTGTCAAATTCTTGGTGAAGGCTAAGATGTTCCCTAAGGTGCCATTCTTTGTTTGTCTCGATGAAATGAATCTTGCGCCAGTGGAACAGTACTTTGCAGAGCTTCTGAGCATATTGGAAACTCGCAAGCATCCGAAAGATAAGGAAACAGGAGTGGTGGATATGACTAAGGTCAAGACAGAACCAATAATCGATGCACAGTATTTCCGTGAGTTATCAGAAATGCCCCACACAAAGAATGCTCAAACGGGAGAGCCTTTCTGCAGTAATCTGACAGATAGAGATATCTACCTTAAACTCTTTGGCATTGATACAGAAAACGATATAGATGAAGAGGTGGGAGGGCGTACAGATTTAACCACTGAAGGCCTAACTCTTCCCGACAATGTGGTAATCATCGGTACGGTCAATATGGATGACACAACGCATCAATTCTCCCGTAAAGTGATTGACCGAGCCATGACCATCGAAATGAATGGCGGTAACCTGCGAAATATGTTCGGTGGAAGCAAGAACCTGGAGTACCTGCCTGAGGCAGAGCAAGAGAAATGGCAGAATGCGTTCGCTCGTCGATATGTGACTGCTGACGAGGTGCTGGAGGCACATCCAGATGTTGCAGAAGAGTTGATAGAAAAACTTCCTGCACAGTTGGAGGAAATTAACAAGGCGTTGAAAGGAACTCCTTTTGAGGTGAGCTACCGTGTGCTGAACGAACTGACCATTATGGTGGGTGTGATGCTCGACGAGGGCAAGGACTTGACCGAAGCCATCGCCCAATCCGTCAACAACATCATGCTGATGAAGATTTTGCCGCGTATTGAAGGCGATGCAGAAATGTTTGCTTTGTCAAGAGAGTACAAGGCAAAAGTTGGCGTGGCGTATGATAACCGATTGGAATGGTTGATGGCTATTGCACCAGACATCAAAGAATCATCGGCTGATGCAGAATCAGAGAATGACGACACAGAAGAAAAGACAGACGTTGTCAAAGAGCACCAACAAACGGCAAAGGAGAAGATACAGGAAATGATTGACCGACTGGACAATCAGGAGTTCACTCGTTTCTGGCCATAATCGTATAGAATAGGCTTATGCAGACAGAGGTTTTAAGATTCATACATCCCGACTACGAGGTGATTGTCCGCACACAGGACATCTGCTATTCTTGGGAACGCTTCAAGGGACGCATCAATTATACAAGGAGAGACAATCCCAGTATTGATGCGCCAGAGGCATATTGTCGTTATACCTCGAAAGATGAATGCAGGCTTTGCCTATATAGTCCAATAACAGGAAAGAAAACGGACGATGATGAGGATACAAGACTCGAAGGTGGCAAGGCGTGGGAAGGGCTGTGGCCAGTCATCTATGAAACGTGCAAATATCAGGTTCGTTTGCTCTTCCATGGCGTAGATAAAGACTCTGTACCGGAAATACGCCATGTGCGCAAAGATGTTGAGGATAGCTTCTTTTTGGATGAGGAACAGAATGGACGGGAGGAAAAATCACTTACGGGAGAGTTGGATTTCCTGAACGAGCCTGGAGTGTTCAAGCTCGATTTCACCTATCAGAAGAATGGAATCCGCAAGGACAGTTATGTGACGTTTGACGTAGTATCGCCGAAACTTGATACAAAGAACGATTACAAGTCACTCCTGCGAGAGGTTAACGAGGAATACGAGAATGTCATCTATCGCTATCTGAGCATCACGCTTCAACAATTCAGTCGAGGACGGATCAACACCGATGCCACATGGATGGCGGCATTCCAAAGCGTTGTGGATGATTACGTGAAGAACGTAAAGCGTGTGATACAGAATCCTCATTCACAGATTGTGAACTTCCGCACATCAAGAAAAGCGGAGCAGATTAAGTTCTGGACTCCTGCTATGGAAGAACGCTATGGAGAAGTGGAGAAGGAAGGAAAGCTGGAGGAGTATTACTTCGGCTATAATGAGATTCGCTCTACACACGACACGATGGAGAACCGTTTCGTGAAATATACCCTTCAGAGCATCGGACGAAGGCTTTCCTCGATAATAGCCACCGTGCTCAGTTCTTCGCAGGAGCTTTCTGAACGCCATCGGCAGATGTGGATAGGCTATCAGGATTCTCTGAGAAGATTGTCGAAACACCCATTCTTCAAGATTGTGGGACGCTTCGACGGAATGAAACAAGAAAGCCTTGTGCTGCAAAGCCGATTGGGGTATCAACAGATATACAAAGACTGGTTGAAACTGAAAAGAGGTATTGACCTCTATAATGGAGCTGCGAACATCGGCACTTTGCAGATATGGGAAATCTACGAGCTGTGGTGCTTCATCAAGATGAAGAAACTGGTGGCCGACGCCATGGGCATTGACCATAACAAGCCGTCACACGAGCAATTGATAACAGAACCCAAAGGAACTCTGCTCAACCCCTTTACCAATTCCTCCCTGGAACATATTGTAGAATACCATTACCCGAAGGCAGAGGAGAGTGATACGGATGAACGCAAGGAACGACTTGCTGCACATGAAGGGGACGTGGTAACTCTTCACTACCAGCATACGTTCAACCGCACAAGTGGCAAGGACGAATATGGTATGGGCATAAATACAGCAACAACAGAGCAGCGTCCAGACATTGTTCTTAATATTCGTAAGGCATCAGGAGAAGTGGTCTTGACATACTTGTATGATGCAAAGTATCGTGTCATCAACGACAAGAAACTTGACAAGGATTTTGAGGAACAAGACTTTGTCGAAAACGCCAACATGCCTGGCGGTGACTATCCGCCAACAGAAGCTATCAACCAAATGCACCGTTACCGTGATGCCATTTACTATAGCAAGGAACATGAGCCGTACCGTTCAAAGGAAATAATCGGTGGCTACATTCTTTTTCCCGGTCGTGGCAGCGACGAATACATCAAGAAGCGTTATTACAGCGCGAGTGTGGATAGCGTAAACATTGGTGCTTTCCCTCTGCTACCCAATAGCGATTCCTTGTTGAGAGAACATTTGAATGATATCTTGATGAAGTATACGGCAGTAGATACCCATGTGGCGAAAGCCAAGCCACAACGCACATTGGCCTATGTCACCGAGGAGGAAAAGGCAGGCATGCTGTCTGATGATTTGGTGATGGTGGCTGTTGCTGGTAGTGAAAAGAAACGTCAATGGACATATGACAATCTTTGGTACAACATACCATTGGATAAAATTGCCGACTCTCCATGGAATCAGGCGAAATATCTACTCCTATATGTCAAGGGAGAGAAGTATGTAGGCAATCTCTGTAAAATTGTCCGCACGAAACATGATGTTTGGACAAAGGAAAAGTTGGGAAAAGAAGGCTATCCTGAATCTCCAAACCATTCAGCTTACTTCATGATTCGAATAAAGAAACCAAGTGATACTGATGCGGAATTGCAAAAGTTACTATTCGATGTCAAAGACATCCCTAATAAGTATTGGGGAAACGAACGTATGGCATTCATGCTGGTCAAGTTGAAGAACTTGGAGAATATTGTTGATAGAGTGTAAATTGAAACAATTTAGAGTTTGAAAATAAATCAATTAGCAAATAAAACTTTCGCAGTTTTTCAAATGAGACCACAATTTCATTTGATAATCTAACTGCCTTTATTGGGAAAAACGGGCTGAGCAGCAATCAATACAGCCTTTCGACTGTCAAACTTGGGATAAGGTCGCCAATTATGAGAAAAATTTGAGGGTGTGTCAGTAACTTTTGACACACCCTCTTGTGATGATATTTCACCAATGCTTTCAACATCGGAGCACAAAACCTGAATTGTCCATGCTGTTCCGTACAAAAAGTAGAAGAGACTATGCATAGGAACAAGAACGGAAGTGACGATACAGAATATGCAGAATCCTACAACAAGCACCACGCCAATGTTCTGTCGCGCATATCCATAAAGTATTCTTACAGCATTGAACCAAGGGAGGTTAAGGTGTTCCCTGCTGCTCATAGGTTTCCTCCTCTTCAAGGATTTCCTCGTCCTCCTGGCTATGGGGTGTCATGCCAAACTCCTTGCCTTCGAGACCATCGGCATAGCCCTGCGCATATCCTCGACGGTAGGCTTCGGCATAGTTCCTGCGCTGCGCTGCCTCGGGGAATTGCGACGACTCGTCGTACGATGCCCGTTCTTCACCGACGACCCCATCAGTAATGCCGGCATAATAACCGTCCTCGTAACCGGCATCTGAAGGCACACGCAGGTCCATCGTCACAGAATCGGAAGGAACGGAACGGGTTTCAGTGGCATCAGCGGGGATACTGCCGGGGACGGCGGTGGTATCGGGATGTGCGATACGGCGCAGAGAATCGCGGGCGGCAAGCCCCTCAGGTGTCAGAGGAACATCGGACGAACGTTTGAGATAGACAACGGCACAGACGGTTGACACCAGAACAATGAGCAACATCACAGCGCGGATGAGCGTTGTGGTATCGGACGATGTGGAATTATGCTGTGATGACATAAAAGAACTTATGAAGGGTTCTGTAAATTGAAGGCGGGATGTATTTCGCCACCTTTATGGTGTATGGTAATTCAAAGACGGAGAGTTCCGCAGGATGCCGATGGGCATCATCTCCCAGGAGCAGCGATGTTTACCGGCGTTTGCGCCCGGCATCGATACGGAGGAAGATGAAGAGGAGGAGGGTGAATCCCCACAACGACGAGCCGCCATAGGAGAAGAAGGGCAGCGGAATGCCGATGACGGGGGCAAGACCTGTGACCATGCCGATGTTGATGAACACATGGAACAGGAGAATGCTCAGCACGGAATAGCCGAAAACGCGCCCGAAAGTCGTCACCTGCCGCTCGGCAAGCACCAGCAGACGCAGGATGAGGGCAAGGAAAAGTCCGAGGACGAAGGCGGCACCCACGAAACCTTCCTCCTCGCCGACGGTGCAGAAGATGAAGTCGGTGTCCTGTTCCGGCACGTAATCCAACTTGGTCTGCGTGCCGTTCATGAAGCCTTTGCCGGTGAGACCTCCCGAACCGATGGCGATTTTCGACTGGTTGACGTTGTAGGCGGCGTCGCGGTCTTCCTCGATTCCCAGCAGCACACAGATGCGCGTACGCTGATATCCCTTCATCACATGGTTGAGGGTGAAGTCGGAAAGATAGAAGAATCCCATGCTGCTGATGGCGAAGATGGAGATCAGGAACCATTGCGTCAGGCGCTGGCCCGCCCACATCCATCCCAGATAGGCGGCAACGAAGACGTCGAAGGCGAGTATCGCCCACGAGATGTCGAAGGGAACGATGATGGCAGAGACGCTCCACGCCACCACGTTGACGGCAAGTCCCGCCAAAAGGAGACGGCGGATATGCTCAGGCTGGCGGGGAATGTAGATGCGGACCATGGCGATGCAGAAGATCCAGATGAGATTGAGGACCAGAAATTCACCGACGTCGCCGAGGGTTCCGGGGAGGGGAGTGATGCTATATCCCAGGCCGACGACGAAATAAACGACGGCGGCGACGGCACAGAACAGGATGCAACCGGGCATGCCCTCGCGGTAGAACATCAGGCTGAAGGCGCAATAGACCAGCGCGGAACCCGTCTCCTTCTGCATGACAATGAGAAGAAACGGGAGCAACACCAATGCCGCGGCACGGACAAGGCAACGACGCTTGTTGAGCGTGAAGCCATACTGGTTGATAAGTTTGGCAAGAGCGAGCGCCGTGGCGCACTTGGCGAACTCGGCGGGCTGCAGACTTAGCGGACCCAACGGTATCCACGAGCGTGAACCTTTGACATCGTGGGCGATGAAGGGCGTGATGAAGAGCAGCAACATCATGAACCAATAGAAGACATCGGCAAGGATTTCGTAGTAGCGGTCCTCAATCATCAGCAGGAATGCTCCAAGTCCGAAGGAACATCCTATCCACACCAACTGCTTGCCCGTGCGCGAATCGAAGGAGAAGAAATCGACATCGCCGATGTTGTGGCTCGCTCCGCACACACTGAGCCATCCGCAGACGAGGAGCAGCACATAGAGGAGGAGCACCCAGCCGTCGGTTCGGAAGATTGGATTTATGGATTTTTCGCGCATCGGAATACGTTGGTTGTGATATGGATTTGTGGGGATTCTTATCGGTGCGGGTGGTGGGCAGCACCTGTTTGCCGCAAAAGCCGGCAGAGCACCTGCAGGAGTTTCATACCGGTATGTGAGGGATTGAAGGTGGTTTCCGCAGAACATCACCATTAGGAACGCCGCTCTTCGCGGCACGTCTTCGTTAAGCCAGATGAGCAGAGCGGAAGCAGTAGGAAACTGTTTGCGCTATGCCATGACGAGAAAACGAAGGATGCGATCCGACACTTTTGCCACCGGAGGGGGAAAGACGGGCGGAGCCTGATCAGCGGACCCGCGTACCGTAGTTGATTCTTTTGTGCTGGAATTCCTCGGCTTTCTGCTCGGATTCCGGCGAAAGGGCGCCGTTGAGATACTGTTCCATGATGAGTTTGCCGATGGGAACGCCGTAGTATGCACCGAAACCTCCGTTCTCCACGTAGACCGCCACGGCGATGCGCGGCTTGTCCATAGGTGCGAATCCCATGAACGCCGAGTGGTCGGCGCCACGGTTCTGTGCCGTTCCCGTCTTTCCGCAGACCTCGTAGCCGGGAATGTTGGCTCCCACGCAGGTTCCGCTGAGGACAGCCTTGCGCATTCCTGCGACAACGTAGGCATACCATTTGGGGTCGACCATGGTATAATGCCGCCGGGTGTAGAGCGTATCGATGCTTTCGCCCTGGACGGAATGGACGACATGGGGGATATAGTAGTAGCCACGGTTTGCGATTGTGGCGCAGAGATTGGCAATCTGCAAGGGAGTGGCGGTGACCTCGCCCTGCCCGATGGAGATGGAAATGACGGTCAGCGCGTTCCACGACCCGCGATAAGCCTTGTCGTAGTACTGGGCATTGGGTATCATTCCACGGCGTTCGCCGGGAAGGTCGATGCCGAGTTTATAGCCGAAGCCCATGCTGACGAGATGGTCCTTCCAACGGGTCATGGCGCCCTGTACGGAACCATACTTGCCACGGTTGCCGAACATTCGCATCAGATTCCAACAGAAGAAGGCGTTGCAGGAGGTTCCGAGGGCGGGAATGAGGGGCATGGGGGAGGCATGGGCATGACATCCGAGATGCAATCCCTTGTAGTTGAAGCCGTGGGCACAGGGGAACGCCGTGTTGGGGTGGATGGCACCCTCCTGAAGACCGATGAGTCCCTGCGTAGGCTTGAAGGTTGAACCGGGGGGATAGCAACCCATGATGGCACGGTTCAGCAGAGGTCGCATGGGGTCGTTCTGAAGTTCGGTATGGTGAAGTCCGCGGTCGCGGCCCACCATCTGGCGGGGGTCGTAACTGGGGGCCGAAGCCATGCAGAGGATTTCGCCGGTAGAAGGCTCGATGGCAACGATGGAACCGAGTTTGCCCTCCAACAGGCGCTCGGCAAGGGCCTGCAATTCGAGGTCGATGCCCAGGGTAAGATTGCGTCCGGGCTTGGGAGCCACATCGTATTTGCCGTCCATATAATGCCCCTTCGTGCGGCCGTGAACGTCGCGAAGCATGATGCGTTTGCCCTTCTCGCCGCGCAGTACTTTCTCGTAAGACCGCTCGATGCCGAGTTTTCCGATGTAGTCGCCGCTCTTATAATAGGCATCGGAATCGATGTCGGCCTGATTCACCTCGCCGACATCGCCGAGGACGTGGGCTGCCCACGGGCCGGCATAACAGCGGACGGAGCGCTTTTCGGCAGAGAAACCGTTGAAGCGGAAGAGTTTTTCGCGGATTTTCGAGAACTCCTCGGCGGGAATCTGGCTCATGAAGAGTTGGGGCGTGTTGCGCGAATAGTTGGGATGCTTCTTGGAATCCTTGATGTCCGCCATGCGGGCGATGTACTCCTCGCGGGTAATGCCCACGGTCTTGCAGAAATCCAGGGTGTCGATGCCGTGCTGGTCGAGCATGACGACGTTGATGTTGTAGGACGGTTCGTTGTAAACCATCAGACGTCCCTTGCGGTCGAGGATAAGTCCGCGCGAGGGGAACAGCACTTCCTTGCGGAAAGCATTGGAGTCGGCACGCTGACGATAGTCGTCGCTGAGGATTTGCAGGGTGAAAATGCGCACGAGGTACAGGGTGACGATGGCCACAGCCACCGCACCGATGATGTATTTGCGCTTTTCAAAACTGTAATCCTTGGGCATGGGAGTTTATCGTTTTCGAACGGTTGGGAAGAAACCTCGGAAGTTTGCGTCGGAAAGTTCCGCACTTCGCATCAAGAAATGCGGATGTTTGCTGCCGGAAGTTCCGTACGTTTCCGCCATGGCCGCCACAGCGGGAAACGCGGCGTCCGACGGACCTGTCCCGAGCGTCCGAGGATGGGGGAGGAATGGAAGAGGACGCTACAATTCATTAACGGGACAACGGCATGAGAACCTCAGGCAGTATTGGCGTAAAGCCAAAAAAAAGAGGGGGTTAAACCCGGGCCATGTTCTGCCGGAGATGCTCGATGGCGAAGATGATGAGGAGAGTCAGGAAGGAGGAGGATGCGATGTGGATGCACAGGCGCACGACATCGAAGAGGGAGAAACTCTCCATCAGGAAGAACAAAGTGGTGAAGATGAGCGTGGCCGCCGTGGCATATCGCACGTAACCGCCCCACTGCATGGTATGGGGCGATGGGATGAAACCGTCGTCACCACGGTCGGCAGGGGAGAAGACATCGAGCAGACGCGGCGCTATAAGTCCGAGGAACGTCATCGCCGCAGCGTTCTCGCCGAGGGTGTTGCTGAAGATGTCGATGACCAATCCCACGATGAAACCCCACAGGACATACATCCATCGCGAGGTGCTGCTGTGGAGCATCAGCACAAGATATACGAAGGGCATGGGGATGGCATAGCCGAGGATGTGGATGTGGTTGAAGACCAACACCTGGGACAACATCAGGACTACGGCAAAGAAAAAGTATTGGATGGAAACGGGAAACATGGGATGGACAGGAGGAAACTTGGGAGAAAGGGGGGAAGAATGGCGGGAGAGCGTCAGTTATCGTTGTTCATATCGATGAACTCCGCACGGCGTTTGAGGGTGTCGACCTCCGCCTTATAGGGTGTAGCCACGACGCTGACGTCGCGGAGAGAGGCGAAATCGTTGCCGAGAACCACGTCGAGGCGGTAACTCTGTCCGTCGGAAGCGTTGCTGACTTTATGGATGCGTCCGACGAAGATGCCGGGAGGGAAGACGCTGGAATATCCGGAGGTCTCGATGACTTGTCCCTTGCGGGCCTTGGCATATCGCGGAACATCAGAAACGTAAGCCGTGCGGGTGTTGGCGCCATCCCACTGCAAATAGCCGAAATAGTTCTGTCCACGCACGCTGCAGGATATGCTCGACTTGCTGTGGGTGATGGGCATCACCAACGAATGGTGGCGGTTGGTGAGGTAGACGATTCCCACTACTCCACCGCCGCTGACCACACCCATCTCTGCCGTCACACCGTCCTTCGACCCCCGATTGATGACGAGATAGTTGTCGGCCCCCACGCGGATTTTGTTGCCAACCACGCGCGCCGGTATCAACCGGTAGCCTTGAAGTTCGTCGAGAACACGGCGGTGGGTATAGGTGGTGTCGTACTTCGCATCGGCAAGTGCCTCGCGCAGGGCACGGTTTTCCTGCTGAAGACGGATGTTGACATCCGTAAGGTCGCGGTTCACCTCGCGAAGTTCGGTAAAGGCGACAGCGTCAGTATACACACCATTGACGGAGGCTGTAACGGCATTGGCGCCGGTAAGCCACACGTATCCCTGATAACGGTTGAAGCGAACAAGCATGAGAATGCTGAGAATCTCCAGAATCAGGAAAAGGAAAAGATAATTGTATCGACGCAGGAAGTCGAGAAACACTTGCATATTCTGTTGTCTTGGGGGAAAATTTGGAGGGTAAAGGCTACAAAAACCTCCTTATACGGCATGTGGGAAAGTGGAGAAAAGCGGGGTATTGCCCGGTAGCGTGCCAAAACGGCTTCGCCTTTCACAAAAAGAAAGCGAAGCCGAATGTATGATAAGTAGGGTTCTTCACCGCTGACACTTCTGTTGTATTGCGGGCTGGGGATTGCCGTCTTACGCTCTTTTTCCGGCAGAAAGTCACTGTTCATTCAGTAATATAGCACGCTATATGAGAGAATGTACGGAAACCTTTATCCGAAAAAGGACGGAAAAGGACAAAACATGAAGCACGGAATGACGATGAGAATGATGGACGTCGTTTGCAGCACCCATCATCATCCTTTGTCCGAAGGCGGCCGAAAAGCGGAACACCCCTACGGAAACAGGCCTCTTTCGAGAACACCCGCAGGGAGTGTGCCGTCACGGACATCAGCGCATCAGACAGGGATAGTCGTCGATGTTCTCAAGCGCCTTGCCTGTTCCACGGGCCACACAGAGGAGAGGATCCTTGGCAACGTGGAAAGGAATGTTGATCTTGTCGGTCAAACGCTTGCCAAGACCACGGAGCAGGGCACCTCCACCCGTGAGGTAGATGCCGTTCTTGACGATATCGGCATAGAGTTCGGGGGGAGTATTGGAAAGGGCATTGAGGACTGCCGTCTCGATACGCGCGATGGAACGCTCCAGACAGTGGGCGATTTCCTGATAACATACGGGAACCTCCATAGGATATGCCGTGATACGGTTAGGACCATGCACGGTGAAGTCCTCAGGAGCCTCGTCGGCAGGAAGTTCGGAAAGGGCGGAACCGACGTTGATCTTGATACGTTCGGCCATACGCTCCGACACATTGACATTGTGCTGGCGTGCCATGTACTCGCGGATGTCGGCGGTGAAGTCGTCACCGGCCATCTTTATGGAGTTGTTGCTGACGATACCTCCCATGGAGATAACGGCAATCTCGGTGGTACCACCGCCAATATCGACCACCATCTGCCCCTCAGGAGCATTGACATCAAGGCCGATACCGATGGCGGCCGCCATGGGTTCGAAGATGAGATACACATCCCTACCGCCGGCATGCTCGGCAGAGTCGCGGACGGCACGGAGTTCCACCTCGGTGGAACCGGAAGGAACACCGATGACCATGCGGAGTGTGGGGGTGAAAAGATGGCGGCCCGTGCTCACCATTTGGATAAGTCCGCGCATCATCAGTTCACAAGCGTTGAAGTCTGCAATGACTCCATCGCGCAACGGACGCACTACGTGGATCTTATCGTTGGTCTTCTCGTACATGAGTTTAGCACGCTCGCCAACGGCTATGGTCTTCTCGGTATGGGGGTCGAGGGCCACCACCGACGGTTCGTTGACGGCAATCTCACCATCGGCGATGATGATGGTATTGGCGGTTCCGAGGTCCATTGCCAGCTCGCGCTTCATCGAGAAGAAACGTTTGAAGGAAAAGAAGTTCGAGAACATTCCCATTTGTTGCTGTTGATTGGAAGAGGATAAAGATTTTTTGTTTGCTTGGGGTGAGAACTTCCGGCGAAAGGACGGAAATGGGCGGGAAAAGGAGGGGGAAAGTGCTGGAAAATGAGCGGAAAAGTGCGGCAGAAGACTGCTGCTCGTCCCCTACGGTTTCATCGCGGAAAGCCCTTTCGCGGTGTCCCTGCTGCGATGTTACTTGGTGAACCAGCCGTGGATGGCAGTGTCATAATGGCTGCTTACGCCGAAAGCCTGGGCGGCAAACCACTTGCGCTGCTCGAGTGTAGTGGCCGCTCCCTGCTGCTTTACGATGTCAAGCAGGGCAGAATACTCTGCCTTGGAGGGAACAATGACTACATCATTGAAGTTCTTTGCACCGGCACGGATGAGACTGATGCCGCCGATGTCTATCTTTTCGATGATGGCAGCATCGTCAGCGCCGCTGGCAACGGTCTGCTCGAAGGGGTAGAGGTCAACGATGACGAGGTCAATTTCGGGGATTTCGTACTGCGCCATCTGCTCACGGTCGCTTTCAAGACCGCGACGGCCGAGGATTCCTCCGAACACCTTGGGATGAAGGGTCTTCACACGACCGCCAAGGATGGAGGGATAGGTGGTGACATCCTCTACCTTCTGACAGGGATAACCGAGACTTTCGATGAAACTCTGGGTTCCACCGGTGGAAAGGAACTGCACGCCCTGAGCGTGGAGTTCGGCAAGGAGTTCGTCAAGACCGTCCTTGTGGAAAACGGAAACAAGTGCCGTCTTTATCTTCTTCGTATCTTGCATGGCTATAAAAAAGGTGGGTTCTATAAATTAGTTTGGAAATACCGGAGATTTTCCAGCGACCGACGGCAGGGTCCATACGCGCAATGCGCTGGCAAATGCCGCGCCGGACCGCCCATCTGGCGGAAAACTTCCTGAAAATGCCTAAACGTAACCCGTTTTGCTCACAGAATTTTCAGTGGTGGTAATTTATAGAACCCACCACATATATTATAATATTAATAGGTATATCTCCACGATGTCGGCAGGAACTTCAACGGTATCGGCAGGAACTTTCCCCCATATCCGCGGTAAACTCCGCGATATCGGCGGTATTCCGGCGCAGTACCGGCAGGAATGCTAAAGCAGTACCGGCGGAATGCTAAAGCGATGCCGACAGGAATGCTAAAGCGGGGCCGGCGGAATGCTAAAGCGGGGCCGGCGGAAGCCCCCGTGAAACACGTGGAAACTGTCCGGGACTTTTGTGGAAATCTTTCCGGAGATTTTACTTGGAAAGTCCAAGTCCGACCTTCATACCCTTGTAGTTGCTGACCAGACCAGAAAGGCTTGAAAGCATGCTGTTGCCGCCTCCGAGGAGGGAACTTCCGGCATTGACGAGCGAAAGGAGTTTGTCGGCCTCGAAGAGAAGGCTGACACCGGTGGCGGTAGTACCCACGGTTGCCATCTGATTGAAGAGTCCGAGCGCGGCGGTCAGCGTGATTTTGCGCGTAGAAGCGTCGTAGACGTAGGTGCCGTTGATGGCCTTTCCGCCAATGTTTGCCTGGAAAGTCTTGTCGGAATTGAAGGTGAATGTGCAACTTCCGGGCTTGAGACCAACCTTGGAGAGTTGACTGTCGAGTTTGCTTTCAAGTTGTCCGGCAACGACAGCACCGCCAGCCTGGGCCAAAAGATTGTCAGACTCGAAAGCAACGTCCACGCCACGATAGGTCCAAGTTCCGTAAAGGGAGGCTTCGTTGAGCGTTGTGTTTCCAAGGAAAGAACTGAGGATGTTTTCAAGAGTGCCGGTGTTTGCCACGGCTCCTGCAACACTGCTGGCGATGGTCGATGCGGAACTTCCCTGAGATGAGAGGAGAGAAGACAAGGAACCATTGCCCGAGGTGAGACAACTTGTCATGGAAAGGCTCACGACAGCGAGACATACAGGAAAGAATAATTTTTTCATTGCTATTGTTTATTGGCCTGTTTTTTGCTTCTTGCTCGCAGGATGAACGGAAATCATCCGATTCCCTTCATTCCACAAGCATTAAAGGTGGGTTCCATAAATCAGACTTGTCGAGGGCGTTAATCTGTTTACAGCCGGAAAAGGCCGAAAGATGGTATAGCGAAACCTCTACAATGACCCTATAATTTATGGTGGAGATTCATAGAACCCACCTGAAATCATGGAAAAAAGTACGCGACTTTGAGACGCACATGCGCTCCAAAGGGAGAAGCGATGTCCGCTGAATGAGGCATCAGCAAAGAATGGTTTATGATGGATGTGGCACCACCAAGAACCATCAATGCCGTATTCTGGCTTTACATCGCTGCATTCAGCCTTCTACATTGCTGTATTCTGGCTTTATATCGCTGCATTATGGATTGTATGCAGCCCTTCCCTTACGACAATTTCTGCTTGATTTCCACCTCGGTGAAGGTCTCGATGATGTCGCCTTCCTTGATATCCTGGCAACCTTTGAGGGAGATACCGCACTCGAAGTTCGTAGTAACCTCCTTCACATCGTCCTTGAAACGCTTGAGGGCGTCGATTTCTCCGGTGTAGATGACCACACCTTCGCGGATGATGCGCGCCTTGTTGGAGCGGCTGACCTTACCATCCACAACGTAGGCTCCGGCAACATATCCCACTTTGGAGATATGATAGACCTGACGAACCTCGACCATTGCGGTGATTTCTTCCTTGACAATGGGCTTAAGCATGCCTTCCATCGCCTCCTTCACCTCCTCAATGGCATCGTAAATGATGGAGTACTGGCGAATATCTACGCCTTCGCGGTCAGCAAGTTTGCGTGCGCCGACAGAAGGACGGACCTGGAAGCCGATGATTACGGCCTTTGAGGCGGCGGCAAGCGTGACATCGTTCTCACTAATCTGGCCTACGCCCTTATGGATGACGTTCACCTGGATGTTGTCTGTGGAGAGACGGATGAAGGAGTCCGAAAGTGCCTGTACGGAACCGTCGACGTCGCCCTTGACAACGATGTTGAGTTCCTGGTAATCTCCAATCTTCAGACGGCGTCCGATCTCGTCGAGCGTCAGCATCTTCGCAGTACGGAAGTTCTGTTCACGCTGGAGTTGCAGACGTTTTCCGGCAATATCGCGTGCCTCCTGCTCCGTGCTCATGACATGGAACTGGTCTCCGGCCTGCGGTGCGCCGTTAAAGCCGAGCAAGGTTGCGGCATGTGCCGGTCCTACTTCCGTAATACGCTGTCCACGCTCATTGAAGAGGGCCTTCACACGTCCGTAGTTTGTACCGGCAACCACTATGTCGCCCTGGCGCAACGTTCCGTTGCTGACAAGGACGGTGGCGACATAACCACGGCCTTTGTCGAGGGATGACTCGATGACTGTTCCCGTTGCGTTACGGTTAGGATTGGCTTTGAGTTCCAACATATCGGCCTCGAGGAGGACTTTCTCAAGGAGTTCGTATACTCCAACCCCCTTTTTTGCGGAAATGTCCTGGCTTTGGTACTTTCCACCCCACTCCTCTACGAGGAAATTCATGGATGCCAACGTCGTCTTGATGGCGTCGGGATTGGCTCCGGGCTTGTCGATTTTGTTGATGGCAAAGACGATTGGCACACCGGCTGCCACAGCATGGTTGATGGCTTCTTTGGTCTGGGGCATGACATTGTCGTCAGCAGCGATGATGATGATGGCGATATCCGTCACCTGAGCACCGCGGGCACGCATGGCAGTGAACGCTTCGTGTCCGGGAGTGTCCAGGAAAGTGATCTCGCGACCATTCTTCAAACGGACGTTGTAAGCACCGATATGCTGGGTGATACCTCCGGCCTCACCGGCAATGACATTGGCATTGCGGATATGGTCGAGCAGAGAAGTCTTACCATGGTCGACGTGACCCATGACGGTAACAATGGGAGCGCGCTCCACAAGGTCCTCCTCACGGTCCTCAGCCTCTACGATGGCCTCACTGACTTCCGCGCTGACAAATTCGGTGGAAAAGCCGAACTCTTCGGCAACGAGGTCAATGGTTTCCTGGTCGAGACGCTGGTTGATGCTGACCATAATGCCGATGCTCATGCAGGTGGCAATGACCTTTGTGACAGGAACATCCATCATGGTCGCCAACTCATTGGCGGTGACGAACTCGGTAAGTTTCAGCACTTTGGCCTCAGCATTGTGCTGCATGATTTCCTCTTCTGCCCTTTCACGAGCGGCCTCACGCTTCTCTTTGCGGTACTTTGCACCCTTGGCGCCCTTGGTTTTTCCCTGCAAACGGGCCAGCGTTTCCTTTACCTGCTTTGCAACATCCTCGTCGCTGATCTGCTGAGGTTCCTGCTTGGGCTGGTTCTTTCCGCGCTTCTTTCCGTTCTGGGCATTCGCATTCTGCTGGCGGTTGCCCTGATTGTTGGCACCACCTCCACCATTGCCTTGGTTCTTTTTCTTCTTCTCGCCCTGTGCGTTACCCTGCACATTGCGGCTTTCTGCGGCGATGTCCACGCGTTCGCGACCGACGCGGTTGCGCTTCTTCTTCTCGCCATTGGCGGCATTTCCGCCGTTCTGCTGCTGTCCGCCAGCCTTCTTCTTTTCCTTTTTCTTTGCAGGACGCGTATTGGGATTCAAAGAAGAGAGGTCGATGGTTCCGAGGACTTTCGGTCCGTCAAGGGAGGGTGTGGAGTGGAGTTTGAACACTCCGTCCTCGCTTACCGAGCCAATATCCTCCTTTTTCTTGGAAACCGTTTCCTGAATCTGCTCAGGGATTTCCTTCTCTCTCTCATCGGCATCAACCACGTTCTCCACGCTTTGACCCTTTTCTTTGGCACCGTTCTCTACGGGAGTCTCCGTCTTTTCGACGGGTTCCTCCGCAGGCGCAGCCTGGACTGTTGCAGGCTTCTCCACATGTGCGGAATGCTGCTGGGGCTTTTCCCGACGACTTTGGAATTGTTTGTCGGCCTGGTCTTTACGTGCCTTGTCGGCACCAAACTTTTCGGCGAATAGTTCTGAGTACTTATCGTCGATCTTGCTATTGAGGTTAGGCTCAACTGTGACGCCGTTCTCAAGAAGAACGTCAACCACACGCTGAAGGCTTACGTTATAATCTTTTGTAACTTTGCTTAGACGCATTTAATAATATTTTAGGTGGAAAGGTGGAGTTTGATGAGTCATCGGCCCATTTGCCGTGCAGAAGTTCGGACCTTTCATCCTCGTTCCGCGGAGGCTCTGAGCCTGCTGAAAGACAAAGTTGCATGAAAATTCCGCCCGTGGCATCCGTACGGAGCGTTATTCCGGGGGATTTTCGTTGAACTTTGAAGGAAAATCTGTTTTATACTGCGACAGTAAGCAGGGAAGAAGTGCTGGGCTTATTCCTTGTTTTCAAACTCCTTGAATTCCTTTCGGAGGACAGAGAGCAGATGATCTACCGTCTCCTCTTCGAGGTCAGCCTTTGTGATAAGCATGTTTCTGGGAGCCTTGAGCACATCCTTCGCGGTCGAGAATCCGAGTTCCTTGATAGCATCAATCACCCATTGGTCCACCTCATCGCTGAATTCATCGAGATTGATGTCGTCAGATACCTGTCCGGCATTCATATCTCGGAAGACATCGATGGTATAACCTGTGAGCATGGAGGCGAGTTTGATGTTCTGACCTCCCTTTCCGATGGCCAGACTTACCTGGTCAGGTTCAAGGAACACCTCGGCTTTTTTCTTCTCGGTGTCGACATTTATTTCAAGGATACGTGCAGGATTGAGCGCACGTTGGATATAAAGTTCGGTATTTTCACTGTAAGGAATCACATCGATGCTCTCGTTGTGAAGTTCTTTTACAATGCTGTTGATGCGGGAACCTCCGACACCGACACAGGCTCCTACGGGATCGATGTTGGCATCGTTGGTGGCGACGCTGACCTTTGCCCGCTCTCCGGGGATGCGTGCTACGTCGACCAGACGGATGACACCCTCGGCAATTTCGGGAATCTCCAGTTCAAGCAGGCAGCGAAGGAAGGAGGGAGAGGTTCGGCTTACGTAGATTTTGGGGTTACCGTTGGCGTTGTCCACATTGTAGATAACGGCACGGATGTTCTCCCCCTTGCGATAGAAGTCGCGGGGAATCTGTTGATTTTTCGGGAGGAGCAGGTCATTGTGGTCGGCATCAACGAGAAGTGTCTCGCTTTTCCACACCTGATAGACCTCAGCGGTCACAAGTTCTCCGACGCGGTCCTTGTACTTGTTGTAAAGGGTTTCGTGTTCCAGTTCAAGGATCTTGCTTGCCAGTGTCTGGCGAAGCGTCAAAATGGCGCGGCGTCCGAAACTTTCGAAGTTCACTTGTTCGGTAACTTCCTCACCGATTTCGAAGTCGCTTTCGATTTCTTTGGCTTCGGAGAGGGGAATCTGCCGGTTGTTGTCGACGATTTCGTCGTCTGCCACTACTTCACGGCTGCGTGTGATTTCAAGATCTCCCTTGTCGGGATTGACGATAACGTTGTAATTCTCGTCGCCACCGAAGAGTTTGATAATGACGCTACGGAAACTTTCTTCGAGAACACCCAGCAAGGTGGTCTCGTCAATCTGTTTCGTCTCATTGAACTCCCTGAAGGTCTCAATGAGTGACTGAACGGGTTCTTGGGTTGCTTTCTTTGCCATTATATTGTGTTTCTTTTTTTCTTACTTGAAGTCGATGTGCAGTTTCGTCCACTTTATTTTGTCAAAATCGAGACGATGCTCCACTTCTTCGATATGCGGACGCTTTTCTCCCTCGCGTTTCACCTTCTCTTCGATGACGACAGTGAAGCCTGTTTCATCCACATTATCGAGCACTCCCACCAATTTCTTCCCTTCGGCGGTAAGGACCTCCACGTCGTCTCCGATATGGATATCGTACTGGCGACGCACCTTGAACGGCTGTCCGATGCCCGCAGAGCCCACTTCGAGTTCAAAATCTTCCGCATCGCGGTCAAGGCCGTCCTCAATGAATCGTGAGAGATTGACGCAATCTTCTATCCACACTCCCTCCTCGTGGTCAATCTCAACCACGATGCGGTTATCGGCACTGACCGTAAGGTCGGTAAGGAAATACTCTTTATCGTCCAGCCATTGGTCGACAAGTTTCTTGACAAGTTCTTTGCTGATCATTTCTAACTATTAAAAAGAAGTGAGGAGCGTCTCACGAGCCCCTCACGAACTTATTCGATTGCAAAATTAACATCTTCTATACGCGCATACAAGTTTTTCCGTTGTTTTTTTACGAAAATTTTATATTTTCACGCGATTTTTGCGCACTCTTTCTTACATTCGTCCGCATTTTTCTTCCCCACTTCCGTTTTTCCCGTCATTTCCTGCTGAGAAACCTGCGCCAACGTTTGGGCATCGGCACCTCTTTTTTGAGCAACAGCGCCGAAAGTCCCGCCGAAGCGATGGTGGCCGCCGACGCCACGGCATAGGACTGCCACGTTCCGCCACCAAGAGCGCAGGAACCGATGCCCACAACAAGGATGCAGAAGTAAAGGAAACACCGGCGAAGGGTGGCACCGTTCATGCGGAAACCGAAAGATTTTCCGTAGACAATCCACACGACCGCAAGGTATACGAAGTTGCTTATCGAAAGGGCGATGCCCACACCTACGACACTCCACAGGCGGAAACCGATGATGGCCGTCAGGAGGAACGTCAGGCTGTAACTCACCTCGACGAAGAAATACAGCCTACTGCGGTTTCGGGCAAGGGAAAGATACGCCACCGGCGAGGATATTGCCTTGAAGAACATATAGAAAAGGGCGGCATAGACCATGGGGATGGTCTCCATAAAGTCGCGGGTGTACAGCAGCGGGACGATGATGGGCAGGAAAAGGCTGAAAGCCATCAACATAGGTGCCATCAGCAACACCAGCACATCTATCTGCCTGTTGATGGCGATGTTCTGCCGTTGTACGTCACCCGTCGTTGCCGAAAGGCGTGGGAAATAGTCGGAATCCATGGAGGTGAACACCAGCCGTGTGTAGGTTACGGTCAATGTCAGTCCTGCCGCGAAGAGTCCGGCATCGGCCATGCTGCCATAATACACGATATAGGAGCGCACGAACAGTTCGCATCCCGAACAGACGATGCCGGTAAGCACATATCCTACTCCCAACCGCAACATCCAGCATCCGCGTTTGAGGAAGCGCCACGACCCGAGCGTGAGGCGATAGGGCACCACACGTTGTGCGGCATACCATTGCATCAGCAACAGCATTCCTGCCGCCGCCACCAGCGCCGGAGCGATGCCCGTGGTCCCCATCACCCAATATACCGGCAGGGTTATCAGGAGTGTGGTGAAGGCCCCGACAATGGTTATGAGGGCGATGGTCCGCAGTTGCCGCAAGGCACGCAGGATGGCCATCTCGCCACCTGAAAGGATGAGGATGGCTACAAGGGGAGAAAGCACGACAACCATGCTGGAATGCCGCGCCGAACCGAGGGAGATGTAGGCCCAAACCGGGGCAAGGAGCAACGTAAGCAGGAAACCTGCGAGGGCGGTACACGCCACCCACGACCGCACAAGACGGATATATTCCACCAATTCCGGGTTTTCGCGGGCAGGAACGGGCGCACCTCCGGCATCCTTTCCCTTGTCATAAAGTTCGGCGATATGCTGCACGGCACAGAAGGATATTCCGAGATTCGTGCTGCTGCATATCAGGTCGGCCGTACGGTTGTACATATCAATGAGTCCCACACCGCCGACACCGAGAAGGATGGATGTGAGTTTATTACGCACAATGCTCAGCAGGACATACAGCCCTTGTACGCCGCCCAACATGCCCGTGTATTTGAGTACACGGGCGATACTGGCTTCCTTATCTTTTTTTTCTGTCGACAAATTGTAGTGTTTTGGCGGATTCTATAATTGGAATTGGCAGAGGTTTTCATGCGGAAACCGCACAATCATTTCCCCAGCCCGCGCTCTCCGTTTGCAAGATTTCACGCGACAAGGCGTACGAAACCTCGGAATTTTCCTTGTTTATTAACGCACATATACGCGATTTATTGCAACAACAAGGGGTGGGCAACGGCAAAAAAATTGATATTCATCAAACACATTACGTGGTTTATGCCCTGACGGAGGTGTCCGTTGCCGCGACATCGGGTGCGGAGCATGGCTTATTGTGGTGGAATGTGCGGCTACCACCGCCTTCATTCCCGGGAACCGTATTGCACACGAACGGGGGACGGACTTGTCGGTATGCCGGTATGCTCGTGGCGGCTTCCGGAATTTCCCTTACAATTCCTTCCCTGTTCCCCCGGCTCCCCCCTGTCTCTCATCGTCTTTCCCTTCCGTGATAACTGTGATTCTGCCCGTCTTTTTCTGTTTTCATTCCAATCTTTGTCCGCAATCCCCTTGCGGACTTTTTTTATTCTTTCTCCTTACCTTCGCTTTGTTTCTTGCGGCGGTAGGCGGTAGGGCTGCAACCTACGGCGATTTTGAAGGCATTACTGAAATTGGAGGCCGAATCATAGCCGCATTTCAGCATGATCTCGTTCACGGGAAGTTCCGTATCCTTCAGCAGTTTCATGGCACGCCCCATACGGATTTGCGTGATGTAGACGATGGCGCTGCAGCCTGTCAGCGCGTTGATCTTGCGCCCGAACTGCCGCGAACTCATGCCTAACCGCCGCGAAAGTTCCTCAACCGACAACTGGCATGCCGCCATCAGCGTCAACGACAACGAGTCGACGCGCTCCATAAACTCGTAGTCTGCCTGCGAAAGCATGGGTTGACGGTGGCGGACTTCCTTGGACTGCCGCGCCTTGTAGCAGTTATAAAGTATGCGGCGCTGGCGGAGTGTCTGCCTCAAATGTACGGCAACCTCCTCCACCTTGAAGGGCTTTGTCAATACGGCTTCCGCCCCAAGTTGCAGCACCTTCATGCGGGTTTCATGGTCGGCACGCCCGGTAATGACGAAAACGGGTATGTGGCTTGTCACGTCAGACATCTTCAACTGGCGGCAGATTTCAAAGCCGTCGGTCTGCGGCATCACCAGGTCCGTCATCACCACATTGGGCACAACCTGCTGCGCCAAGCGGAGACCCTCGTCGCCATTGGCGGCATAGATCATCCGGAACTCCGCGCCGAGCGCATCGTCGAGCAGGCGGAAAATCTCGGGGTTGTCCTCAACGACGAGCACAATCGGCCGCTGTTCGTCCTCCTCATCCCCCGTACCCAAAAGGTCTTTCCCCGTCTCTGCCGGCTCCTGCTCCGCACTTTCCGCCACATCCTCCACATTCGGTTTCAGGGGGTATGAACGCAGCACCTCCGCCATCCCGTCGATATCCTCCGGCACCATCGGCACAATCTCCACGTCCCTCTGCCTCATCGGCAGCGTGAGGCGGAAGATGGTGGCGGAAGGTTCGGCACTCTCCACCTCCACACGGCCTCCGCACGCCTTCGCCAGCCGGTCGACGATGGACAATCCTACGCCACTCGAATACATGCTATCGGCTTTCGGACGGCAATAGAACATGTCGAACAGGTGGGGAAGGTCGTCCTCGCTGATGCCGGGTCCGACGTTCGTCACGCGAAATACCGCCATTCCGTCGGCGCCGTGGGCGATATCCACCCTCACCTCCGTCTCCGGCAGGGCATACTTCACGGCGTTCGACAGGAGGTTGAGGAGCATTTTCTGCAAATGGTCGGGCGAGAAGTCCATTTCCACCGTTCCGGCATCGGCCTCCACCCGTATTTCGAGACGGCGCTGCTGGGCAATGTCCTTGAAACCTTCCGCAAGCATCTCCACCACGGGCAGCACATTGCCATGGCTGTATTTGGTGACTGGCGAGAGATGCTGGCAACATGCCAGGTCGAGAAGTTGCGTGACGAGTTGCAGAAGTCCGTCCACCTGCCGTTCGATGCGGTCCGGCATCTCGGCATCCACGCTGGCGCCCGACTCCATCCCGCGCCGCAGACTTGCGCTACAGCCGAGAAGTATGGTGAGGGGTGTGCGGATGTCGTGCGTCAGTACGGTATAGAAATGGTCTTTCCGCCGTTGTTCCTCGCGGATTTGCTGCACATTCGCCCTCAACTGCTTGCGTTCGTCCAGCAGACGCCGCGCCCGCTGCTTGCGATGGCGGCTGATGCCGGCGACGATGCCGAGAATGACGACGAGGACAAGGATGACGGCGAGCGCCGATGCCGTGAGAATCCAGAAATTCCTGTCCTTCGCCACACTCTCCGCCTCGGCCTTCGCCACCTCGAACCGCGCGTTGGCATTGCTCATCTCCCGCTGTACGTCCTGGGTATACAGGCTGTCGCGCAGTTCGGCATAGTGTTCCAGATGGCGCATGGCGGCCTTCGGGTCGCTGTCCTTCAAGGCTTTGTAAAGACCATAGCAGGCATTGCACTCGTTATAGAGGTCGTGATGGATGGAAAAGAACGTGAGGGCACGGGTAAAGTACGCGATTGCGGCACGCTTATCGCCCTGACGGTTGAGGACATTTCCCATCTGCGTGCAGGTGATCGCCAAAGAATGCGAGTTCTCCGCCTGCTCCAGGAGTTCGATGGCGCGGTACAATGTGTCGCGGGCGGCGTCAAGTTTGTCCTGTTTCATGAGGATTGTGCCCATTTGTGCCAATCTTGTGCCCAGGCGCTTCGTGTTTTTGGTGGCATAGTCCAACCTGTATGCCTTTTCCGCCGACTTCAACGCCTCGCCGTTGCGGTCCATCGCACCATAGATTTCAGACTGCATGCCGTATTGTATCGCCATTCTCACAGAATCCTTCGCCTCCGTGCTTTTCTCAATGGCGCGGTTGATGTATCCGAGTGCCTTTTCGGGCTGCCGCGATGTCAGGAGAATGGCCGCCATCGTCGCCAAAGTGCTGCTGGCACCGCCGTTGTCGTGGAGTTCCTCGCGGAGGTTGTAGGAGGTTTCGGCGTGGGGGAGCGCCTCGTCATACTGTCCTCTGCGGAAATAGGATATGGCGATGAGGTTCTCGATATCCGCCCTGTCGGCCTTATCCGCAGGACGACGCAGATAATCCAACGACGCTTCACCATAACGGATGGCCTCGACATAGTCGGGAAGGGCGAGCAAATAATACGCCACCTCCATATTCACCTTCTTGCGGAGCGTATCTTCCGGCACGTCGGCAGGGAAGGAAATGAGGGTTTCCGTGCTTTTCGCCTCGTAAAGTTTGATGAAGATCTGATGGCAAAGTTTGTAGAGGTCCTTGCCCTCTGCGGACTCCACGCGGCCGGCAAGTCCGACAATTTCGTCCGTAGCACCGAAAAGGGGGATGCTGCACAGCGTCATCAAAAGGAAGAGAATCTGTTTCATATCTGTTAGTGGGGGATTATCCAGGCGGGGATGGCGGTGGATGTTGAAGCGGAGTTCCGCGCTTCTGTCATAAGGCAGGGGCGGAATCTACAATCAAGGGCGCAAGCGAGATGCGGGAAGTGCTGACCTTCGATGCGAGATGATGGGCAAATTTATGAAATTTCCAGCAATTTTTACTTATTTTCTGTTTATAATTTGCGCTTTTTGTCCGATATTCCAAATTGTTGCGGACGTATTGCTAAGGTATGTTATATAAATGTCATCCCCGAATTTTACCCTTGCGCTGCGGGGCAGGTTTTGCCATGTTCCCGTCTATTCACGACGACACATGGCGGATGGTACAATCGGACATGACGGGCTTTCCCATAGTTTTCAGAATCGGATTCCGTAAAAGGCATCATTTACAACAACGGATATCCTCAGCGTTTTCCTTAAATATTTTTGACATTTAGTGCTCAGTAACGCGCACCATACCCAACTTGCCGTCATCCGGAACGGAATGACGGGAGGCGAAAAACGGCGGACAGCAATACGCTGCTCAGTGGAAATTTCGGTACATAACGCATGATTACCGAAATTTCACGGCGTTCCGCAGACGGAAAACGCGGAAAATACACGGATAAGATCAAAGGTTCTCCACTCAAACATCAGCAATCATCACTTGAAAGTTCCGATGTTTTCATCAGGAACATCCGCACTTTCCACCCCAAACAGCGGCATCCCCTCCCCGATGCCTGGAACATCATCCCACCGTTTTGCAGCAGAACGGCAGGAATCCGCCGCCATTTGTCCGACAATGGCCGCACAAACAACATAAAAATCCATTGACAAAACGGCAGAAACACGGACGGCGGAACAGCGGGATGCGGCGCATCCGGAATGATCGGCAAAGGAAAAACAACCCAAACGGCGACCTCCGGACAGGGGAACGCGGCACCCTTCAACCATAAAAACGTGACATTCATAATGCAAAATCACGCGCACACGACGCGCGACGGATAGTTTTCGACCCAAATATTTGGAAAACCCTCAGTAAATGTTGTATATTTGCCTCAAATTACACGAAAAGACAATCATGACAAAAAAGAAGAACAGGAAGCATTCGCGGCACATCATGAGCAGCATCACCGCCTGCATCAGCACGACCATGGTGCTGATCCTCATCGGCATCATCGTATTCGGAGGCTCAATGGCGACAGAACTTGAACGTACATTGAAGGAAAACTTCACCATCACCCTGCTTCTTGACGACGAGGTCAGCAACAAACAGGCCTATGCCTTGCAGACCGACCTCAGAAACATGCCTTACGCCAAAAGCGTATGCTACATCTCCAAGGAAAAAGCCACGCGCATCCAGGCCGAAACCATGGGCAGCGACCCCTCGGAATTCATCGGCTACAGCCCAATCCCCGCTTCTTTCGAGGTGCAACTCCGCGCCGACTACGCCTGTAACGACTCTATCGACAAGTTTGCTCCGAACCTTCGCAACGCTTCCGGCGTGACGGACGTCATCTATCCCAAAGATCTTGTGGCGAAGGTCAATCATAATTTCCGGCAAATCTCCATTGTCCTCCTCGTCATCGCGGCACTCCTGAGCATTGTCAGCCTGTCGCTGATCAACAACACCATGCGTCTGTCCATCGCGCGCCGACGTCACTCCATCCAAATCATGAAACTCATCGGCGCACGTTGGGGATTCATCCGCCGACCCTTCCTACTTAACGCCATGGGTATGGGACTTTTGGCGGGAATCCTCGCCGACAGCGTCATCTTCGGTTGCATTTCGGCACTCATGTCGTGGGACGAGGGCTTCGCAAGCCTCATATCCTTTCCCGTCATCGCCCTCACTTTGGGAAGCGTCATCCTGACCGGACTGATACTGACGCTGGTCTGCGCCTATTTCTCGGTCAACAGACACCTCTACATGTCGCGCGACGAAGCCAACCTCTATTAGGCTTGACGGGCAAGGCTCCACGGACACCGGAGCGGGCGTTCGCCGAAAAGACCGACGGAGGCCACCGAGGAAGCCGGCGGAAATCGCCGAGAAGGCCGACGGAAACCACAGGGAAAACCGACGGAAACAACCGCAAAGCCACAGCCGGACAGCCGGGCGGCATCCAAAAAAGTACAGAATAAACATAGCAATAACACATCCATACGATTCGGAACATGAAACAGAATTTTGCGTTTGCACGCATCAACTTCATCCTTCTTGCCGTGAGCATGGCCATCGTCATTGTAGGTTACATACTGATGAGCGGAGAAGGCACCACAAACGACCACTTCAACGAAAGCATTTTCGACTTCCGCCACACCACTTTGGCGCCCATCACCTGCCTTTTCGGCTACCTTCTGATGATCGTCGCCATACTTTACCGCCCAAAGACGGAGAAAAAGGAAGACAACTACGGCAAAGAAACCAAAGAGGACTAAGGAATGAACTGGATAGAAGGACTCATTCTCGGCTTTATACAGGGATTGACGGAGTATTTGCCCGTATCTTCGAGCGGACACCTCCAGATCGGCCAGATTCTGCTCAACAACGGGGAACCGTTTCCCGGGGGATTGCAGTTCGACATCACCGTGCATGTCGCCACAGTACTCTCAACCCTTGTCATCCTCTGGAAGGAAATCGAATGGATTTTCCGCGGACTCCTCAAGTTCGAATGGAACGATGAGACACGCTATACTGCGAACATCATCGTCTCAATGATTCCCATCGGCATCGTCGGACTCTTCTTTAAGGATGAGGTAGAGGCGCTCTTTGAGGGCACACTCATCGTGGGTGTCTGCCTGTGCGTCACCGCCCTGCTCCTCACCCTGACGCATTTCTACCATCCGAAAGAGCGTGCCACCATCTCCATCTCCAACGCTTTCATCATCGGCATCGCGCAAGCCTGCGCCATCCTGCCGGGACTGAGCCGCTCAGGGTCGACCATCGCCACCGGACTCCTCCTGGGAAACAGCCGGAAGACATTGGCACAGTTCTCATTCCTCATGGTCATTCCACCCATCCTCGGCCAGGCTCTCCTCGACGTCAAGCACATGATTGCACCGTCGGCGGAGTATCTTGCCACACATACAGCGGAGGTAAGCGTCGGAACTCCCGCACTCGTTGCCGGATTCATCGCGGCATTCCTCAGCGGATGCCTGGCATGCAAGGGTATGATCGCCCTCGTCAAACGGTGCTCTCTCATCGGATTCGCCATCTATTGCGCCATCCTCGGCACAGGCGTCATCATATATTCACTCATGTAAAAGCATGCAAACTGACTTCAAAGCCGGACAAATACTCGTTTTCGACAAACCTTTGCACTGGACATCCTTCCAACTCGTGGGAAAAGTGCGGTGGTTGCTATGCCGGGCCATCGGGGAAAAGAAACTGAAAGTGGGACATGCCGGTACGCTCGACCCGCTGGCGACAGGCGTAATGGTGGTGTGTACGGGAAAATCAACAAAGCGCATCGAGGAATTGCAGAAGGGTGAGAAGGAATACATCGCCACTTTACAACTCGGAGCCACGACTCCCAGTTTCGACCTTGAGCACGAAGTGGACGAAACATTCCCCACCGACCACATCAACGCCGCACTTATAGAGGAAGTGCTCGGAACATTCCGCGGCGACATCGAACAGGTTCCGCCGGCATTCTCCGCCTGCAAGATTGACGGCAAGCGTGCCTACGACCTGGCACGCAAAGGAAAAGAGGTGGAACTAAAAGCGAAACCCATCACCATACACGAACTCGAAATCCTCGACTTCAACCCCGCGACCATGAGTCTGCAACTCCGCGTGCGGTGTTCCAAAGGAACATACATCCGTTCACTGGCACGCGACATCGGGCAGGCGCTGCACTCCGGAGCCCATCTGACGGCACTGCGACGCACAAAAGTCGGGGACTTCAACGTCGATAACGCATTCCCAGATATCGAAGCCTTTGAAAAATGGCTCGACGACAACAAAGAAAGCATCACAAGAGGACAATAAAGGCGGGTTCCAAGTAAGTGTACAAAATGGTTTTATACCAATAACGCTGTTATCTTCAAGCGGATTTTGCCCACTTATTTATACCCCAAAAACAACCAAAAATCTACGGTAACAGGTAAGTGAACAAAACGAACCCACACTCCAAACACCGTTGTTTCCGAGCGTACCCTATGCATGTCATGAACGGGCATAGCGTACCATGTAAATGAAAGACCGTACAAAAGCCGCCGAAAAGTCAACCATTCGGGTAAGCGAGGGCAGAGGAAACTTGTTTACTCTGCCGAGCGGAAGAATGGTCGAGATTAAGTTTGTAGTGTAAAAGATTGGTTCTGAATCACTCTAAGTATCATATCGCTTTATTTTGTCCACCTACCTTATTTATAGAACCCACCCAAAGAACAGCAGTTATATGAAACTCTCGCAATTCAAATTCACACTCCCCAAAGACCATATTGCCGAACATCCTGCACCCCATCGCGACGAATGCAGACTGCTTGTACTCCACCGCAAGGACGGCAGCATCGAACATCGCAACTTCATCGACCTGCTCGAATACTTCGACGATGAGGATGTCTTCATCTTCAACGACACAAAAGTATTCCCCGCACGCCTGTACGGCAACAAGGAAAAGACGGGAGCCAGCATCGAGGTGTTCCTCCTCAGAGAACTGAATCCCGAACTCCGCCTGTGGGATGTGCTTGTGGAACCCGCACGGAAAATCCGCATCGGCAACAAACTTTATTTCGGCGAGGACAACTCCATCGTGGCGGAAGTCATCGACAACACCACCAGCCGCGGACGTACCCTGCGATTCCTCTACGACGGCGACCACGACGATTTCAAGGAGCAACTCTATGCTTTGGGCGAAGCACCCCTGCCAAGCCACATCATCAAGCGGAAGGCTGAGCCTCAGGATTTGGAGGATTTCCAGTGCATCTACGCCAAATACGAAGGAGCGGTCACGGCTCCCGCAGCAGGACTGCACTTCAGCAAGTCGATGCTTAAGCGTCTTGAGATCAAAGGTATCCGACAAGCCTTCGTCACACTCCACTGCGGACTGGGAAATTTCCGGCAGACGGACGTCGAAGACCTCACGAAACACAAGATGGACAGCGAGGAAATGCGCGTAAGTCCCGAATGTTGCAGCCTCGTCAATGACGCGAAGCGCAAGGGAAAGCACATCTGTGCTGTCGGAACCACCGTACAACGCGCACTCGAAACCTGCGTCAGCACCGGCGGAGAAATCAAGGAATTTGAAGGATGGACCAACAAATTCATCTTCCCGCCCTATCCTTTCAGCGTCGCAGACTCAATGATTACCAACTTCCACCTCCCGGAAAGCACCATGCTGATGAGCGCCGCCGCATTCGGAGGCTTCGAGTTTACCATGAAAGCCTACAAGGAAGCCATCAAGCAGGGCTACAAATTCGGACCCTACGGCGATGCTATGCTCATCGTTGACTGACAATACGTGGAAAGGGACGCCGCAGAAGACATCACGGACCTCAGGAACGTGACACCGGCACATCCCCGACATCCACATCCACCATCCATGAATTCCACACCTTTTAGCCGAACATCACTATGCTGCTTTACATTGGATTAGGTTCAAACATCGGCGAACGCGCGGAAAACATACGCCTCGCCGTAAAACTCATCTCCGAACGTGTGGGCAAACTTGTCAAATGTTCATCGCTCTACGAGTCGGCACCCGTGGACATGAAAAGCGACAACATGTTTCTGAATGCCGCGGCAATCTTCGAGACAGAACTGGACGCCCATGAGATTCTTGCCATCACACAACAGATAGAACGCGAACTTGGACGGGAAATAAAAAGCGATGGACGGCACTATGACCGGACCATCGACATCGACCTGCTCCAATATGGCGACTGCAACTTCGAAACCGCAGAACTCACACTGCCGCATCCCCTCGTGCCAAACCGGAAATTCGTGCTGGAACCTTTGGTGGAAATCGCAAAAGACCACAATTTCTCATCACCTCCCTACAACACTTTCGAACAAATGCTCAACGATTTGGACACCGCAGAATTGACCATTCCCACAGAACCCCTGACCACTGACTGGCGGGCTGTGAACTTTCTGCTCAAACAACTCTCAGAAGGCAAAAGCATATCATGGCCTGACTACCAGAAACTCTTTGAAAGCAAAGACACCTTCCTCGTTTTCCTTTCCGACTATGTCGAGGATGTAAAGCGCAGAATTGGAATGGCTACGCTCTGCGTCACCCACTCTCCCACCGGAAGCAAGGCGTGGGTGGAGGACGTTGTCATTGACCAACCCTTCCGCGGACGCGGACTGAGCCACCGCCTCATCGCGTGCATGAAGTGCAAGGCCGCCGAACTCGGCATCAAGAAGATCATGCTCACCTCGCGCCCCGTACGCGTGGCCGCCAACCGTCTGTATCAGGAAGAAGGATTCATCCGCCGCGAAACGAACGTCTACGCCTTTGAAGTCAAGCCCGAAGATATGGAGGAATACCGCCGCAAAACTTTGGGGCAAGGCCTGAAGCGCGTGGGGGAAGTGGACTAAGACCACCGGGAACATGACCATCGACGACTATATCCAGGAACACATTTCGCCGGAACATCCATATCTCTATCGCCTCTATCGCGCCACAAACATCCATCTTCTGCGTCCCAGAATGGCGAGCGGACACCAGCAAGGTCTGCTCCTGAAGATGATTTGCCAGATGATACGCCCGAAAACTGTCGTGGAAATCGGCACTTTCAGCGGATATTCCGCCATGGCAATGGCAAGCGGAATGGACAAGGAAGGGCATATCTTCACCTTCGAAATCAACGATGAACAGGAGGATTTCACCCGACCTTGGATAGAGCATTCGCCGTGGGCGGAGCAGATAAGCATGGTCATCGGAGATGTCAATACCCTGCTCCCCGAAATGAATCTTCCGCCGCTCGACCTCGTGTTCATCGATGCCAACAAGCGCGATTATATCGACTATTACCGCCTCTTGCGCCCCATGATGCGGCAAGGAGGATGGATGATTGCCGACAATACACTGTGGGACGGACACGTCACCGACCCCGCTTACGACCGCGATGCGCAAACCATCGCCATCAGAGCCTTCAACGATTTCATCGCTGAAGAGGCGAAACGCGGCGACATAGACGTCAATATCCTCGACCTTCGAGACGGACTTACACTTATCCAGACCAAGTGAAACAACAATAAAACCGAATGGAAACAACAAGACAACAGAAAATATCACGACTCATACAAAAGGAACTCAGCGACATTTTCCAGAAGGATGCCAAGGCAATGCACGGAGTAATCGTAAGCATTACCAAGACCTACATCAGTCCGGATATGAGTGTCTGCCGAGCATACATCAGCGTCTTCCCCTCTGAACGTGCGGAGGAAATCCTCGACGCCATCAACAAACAGAACGCCCGCATCCGCTATGAACTGGGCACACGCGTGCGCTTCCAGTTGCGAATCATCCCGGAATTGAAATTCTTCATTGATGATTCGATGGACTACCTCGAACACATCGACGAACTGCTCAAGAAATAAGCAGGCGGAAACACCGTGAACGCCGACCGAAACAACGGCCGCCTCACCATTTTTTACGGGCTGTTCAGCATACGGATGCGATGATTCCCATGTATCGGCACGGCATGCCGCGCATCAACATACAGTATAGCCTGCATCAACATACGGCATACTACGCCTCTCCGTACGGCGTACCCTGTACACCCGTACGATATGCCTCACGTAAGAACACGGTATATCTCCACATATATTAGGCATACTCCCATAATATATTACAAACATCCACCATATATATTATAGGTGTCCTCCTTATATATTATATATGTATCTCCCCTATTTCATTGCACGGCGTTATCTTTTCTCCAAGAAAAGCCACAACGCCATCAACATTATCAGCGCCATTGCTGCCGCAGGCATCGCCATAGCCACCGCTGCCATGGTGTGCATCCTCTCCGTCTTCAACGGATTTCACGACCTTATCGCCACGCTCTACTGCAATTTCGACCCCGAAATACAGGTTTCAGCGCTACAAGGTAAGACGTTCGACGAAAATTCACCGGAGGTACGGAAAATAATGCAGCACCCTGACGTGGAATATGCCGCAAAATGCCTCGAAGACAACGCCATGTTCCTCTTCAGAGGCCATCCTCTCGTCATCACTGTCAAAGGTGTCGACGAGAACTTCGATGAAGTCACCGGCATTCGTCAGATCATTTATGGCGAAGGCTCCTACCGTCTGCGCAGCGGCGACGTGTTTTACGGCATTCCAGGCATAGGACTTGCCCCGAAGATGGGAGGTGCCGACTACGGATCGCTGCAAATCTGCGCGCCAAGACAGGGAGAACGCATCAATCTTGCAAACCCCATAGAGTCATTCTCCGTAGAAGACATCGAAAGTCCCGGCATCGTCTTCGACGTAAACCAAAGGAAATACGACGAACATCTGCTCATCACCGACCTGGGATTCGCACAACAACTCTTCGAGAAGGAAGGAAGAATCTCCACACTCGAACTGAAACTCAAACCCGAAGCGGACATCAGCCGCACGAAAGCGGAAATCGCAGACATCGGCAACGGGAAATTCGCCGTCAAAGACCGGATGGAACAGCAGGCGGACGTGTTCAACATCATGAATATTGAGAAACTCATCGCCTACCTTTTCCTCACTTTCATCATCCTTGTGGCGTGCTTCAACATCATTTCTTCCCTTTCGATGCTCATCATCGAGAAGCGTGACGACGTCCTTACCCTGCAACATCTGGGGATGTCTCCGGGAAAAGTCAGGGCAATCTTCCTTACCGAAGGCCGCCTCATCAGCATTTTCGGCGCCGCAACCGGCATTCTCCTCGGCGTCATCCTGTGTTCCCTGCAACAAAACTTCGGTTTCATCAAAATGGGCAACGGCAGCGGCTTCATCGTCGACAGTTATCCCGTAGCCGTTCATGCGATGGACGTCATCATCGTCTTCGCCACCTCCGTCATCATCGGCGTCATCAGTGTATGGTATCCCGTACACATCCTCTCGCGAAGGCTGCTCAATATCCAGCACGCGGACTGAGCATCCCGGCATCTTCCGCCGCGTCCGCCCAGAGAAACACCCAAGCATTTCATAACATTATTCCATACTTTTTCTACCATGACCAACAAAATCAGATTCCTTTTTTCGCTTCTCCTGTGCCTTTTCGCGGCAACATCAGGAGCGGAAATCGTCGATGGAACCTATTATCACATTGTCAACGCCAACAATGGACAGACAATGACGAACAAGGAGTTCGGCGACAACAACCAGTACATCACGCTTATCAAAGAAAATGAAAGCAAATGGGGACAGGTTTGGGAGGCACGCAAATACAGCGATGACGTGTTTTACCTCGTAAACCCCTATTGTAAAAAGGCCATTGACCAGAATCCTCATAACAATGGAATAGTGCTTCAATGGGATTATTCCCAAGGTTCAAGCGGCAGCAACCAGCGCTTCTTCATCACACAGACAGACGCTGATGCCGACCTTTGGGTGATTTACAACAACGAAAAGCCGGAAAACAACGCCTACAATGCTCGTAGCCGCTGCATCGGTGCCAACGGAACGTCGCTCGTAATGACGGAGGACGCCAGCGCCATCACCAGCAAATGGAAATTTGTCGCCATCGATCCCTCGAAGGTCACCCCACCTTCGGTAGAGGTGAGCGAGAACATTTGGGAGGACGAGACCATATTCGGCATCAACAAGGAGGCCGCACATGCCACGTTTATACCGTATCCCTCCACCGCCGAACTCAAGGCCGATGCCGATACCTACAACTATCCCTGGCTGACACCCGAGAAGAACGCATCCTATCTTACGCTCTGCGGACAGTGGAAATTCCTGTTTGTCGACAACACAGACGAGCGTCCCGGTGAAGAATTCTACGGTGACAACGTCGACCCCTCGGCATGGGACGACATCAATGTCCCCGGTTGCTGGGAAATGTTCGGGTACGACAAGCCAATGTACATCAATGTCAACTATCCGTTTGCCGACAATCCTCCCTTCATACGTAACAAGGTCAGCGGCGTAGGAGACAATCCTGTGGGCTCCTACCGTCGGAACTTCACCCTCCCCGAAGGGTGGGAGGAGCAGCGCGTTTTCCTGCATTTCGATGGCCTTTATTCCGGAGCCTTCGTCTGGGTGAACGGCCAGGAGGTAGGATATACCCAAGGTGGCAACAACGATGCTGAGTTCGACATCACGCAATATGTCCGTAAAGGCGACAACAACGTCAGCGTTCAGGTGCTGCGATGGACGGACGGCTCGTATCTCGAAGGCCAGGACATGTTCCACATGAGCGGTCTTCATCGCGACGTCTATCTGTATTCCACCCCGCGAACCTTCCTCCGCGACCACTATGTCACCTCATCTTTGACCGCACAAGCCGGATACAAGCGCGGCACAATGACCTTTGCGCTCGAAATGGACAACCGCGACGCCAAGGCCACAGCGAAGAGCATCGACATCACTTTGCTTGACCCCAACGGCGAAGAAGTCGGAACATGGACCCGCAATTTCTCGTTCGCCGAGGGTGAAACCACCAAGACTTCCAAATACACCACCGCGACATTCACCGGCATTGAACCGTGGAACGCCGAGAATCCTGTCCTCTATACGCTCATCTTCAGCCAAAAGGACGCCGACGGAAATGAGGAGATGGCATTCCAGACCAAGTATGGTTTCCGCGATATAACCATAAAGAACAACCTCGTTTACATCAACGGTCAGCGCATCTACTTCCGTGGTGTCAACACCCAGGATACGCATCCCCTCCTCGGACGTACCATAGACATCGAGACCATGCTCCGTGACATCACCATGATGAAGCAGGCCAATGTCAACACCGTCCGCACATCGCACTATCCCCGACAGCCCAAAATGTATGCCATGTTCGACTACTATGGCCTCTACGTCATGGACGAAGCCGACGTGGAATGCCACAAGGCGTGGGAAGATGGTAAGGGCATCTCCAACCAAGAATCATGGCAACCGCAGTACATCGACCGCACCGAGCGCATGGTTTACGGGCACCGCAACCATCCCTCCGTCATCTTCTGGAGCCTCGGAAACGAGAGTGGAACCGGCCAGAACTTTGCAGCCACCTACAACAGATGCAAAGAACTCGACGACCGACCCGTGCATTATGAGGGCGCCACACGCGGAGGAGCATCGTATACTGACCTGCATTCCCACATGTATCCCAGCCTTTCCAGCGTCAAGAGCGCATGCAAAAACAACAGCCGTCCGTACTTCATGTGCGAATATGCCCATGCCATGGGTAACGCCATCGGTAACCTCAAAGAATATTGGGACATCATCGAGGACAGTCCTTCGGGCATCGGAGGCTGTATATGGGACTGGGTGGACCAGTCTGTCTATGACCCCGCCGTCATTCCCCACAGTCTGCACGTTCCGGGCGTAGGTCTCGACCCCGAGAACCTCGATCCCGCACTCTCCACCAACGGATTCCCCCGCTACATTTCGGGCTACGACATGCCCGGACCTCACCAGGGAAACTTCCTCAACAACGGCATCATCTCCCCCGACCGCGCATGGACACCCAAACTTGCTGAGGTGAAGAAGATCTATCAGCCCGTGTCCGTCCGCCTCGATGACAAGGAAAAGTACTTCGTTATCCAAAACAAACTGAACTTTACCAACCTCAACGACATCTGCTACCTCCACATCGAAGGCCTCGTCGACGGAAAAATCGCCGAAGAAATGGATGTCGAACTCCCCGAAATCGCGCCCGGAACCATCGGAACCGTGGAAATTCCCGCCGACATCCTCACGGATTCGAAGGGCTACCTCACGCTCGAATTCCGCCTGAAGCAGGACAATTCCTATGCCGATGCCGGATATCCCATCGCAAGCGAGCAGGTAAGACTGACCATTGACGGAGGTTCGCAACCTTCAAGACAGGAAACCGACAATACGGAACTCACGGTTACGCGCAACCTTGCCGAGTCTATCTACACCATCACCGGAGACAACGTGAAACTTGTCATCGGCTACGATGGCTTCATCAAGGAGTTTGTCAGCAACAACGTCAATGTCCTTGCCGACCAATCCCCCATCGACCAGCCCATCTACTCCAACATCCGCTGGATAGAGAACGAGTCTCCCTATGGCGGACACCAGTTCGGCAACAGCAGCGCCGGCGTCACCAGCACGGTATTGACCAAACCCACCGTCAGCGACGACAAGCACACCGTCACCTTCCGCACCAAGGTCACCGATGACCAGTGCAACTATGTCATCGACTATACGCTGACCAACAAGGGCCGTCTCACCATGCTTATCGAGTACACCCCCTGCACAAGCGGTCTGCGCCGCATAGGTATCGACATGAAGTTCCCCGCAGGATTCGAAGAAGTGTCGTACTACGGACTCGGACCCTGGGAAAACTACATCGACCGTCACGATGCCGCCTACATGGGTTACTACACTACCACCGTCGATGACCTGTACGAGCCCTACATTCATCCGCAAAGCAACGGTAACCGCATGAATGCCCACAGCATCGAACTCAAAAACACCGTCACCAACGATGTAATCATCATCGAGAGTATGGCCGAGGGCGACGAAACGGATTACAGCACCAACTTCTCCCTTTCCCACTACAATCAGGCGGACTTCCTGAAGTCCATCACCCACAACTGGGAACTCGAGCGCCACGACGAGGTGTTCGCCACCTTCGATTATATGCAGCGCGGCCTCGGAAACGGCTCATGCGGCCCCGGCACCATCGACACTTACTATTGCCCCACCAGCGGAACCTACAACCAAAAGTTGAGCATCGTCGCCGGAAAGGCCACCGAAGTCGGCATCACGGCTCCCAAGACTGAGGTGGAAGATGCCACCGAAGCCATCTACAACCTCGGTGGTGTACGCCTGCCTTCCCTCGAGGGACAGCCCCACGGCATCTACATCATCAAGGGCAAGAACGGCACACAGCGCATCATCCGCCACTGATTGACGGCTCTTGAAACCTGACTACCTTGCCCGATATGCGGCAAGAAACCATTAAGGACACCCTCCCCCCACGCCTCAGAGGGGGAGGGTCTTCTTTTCTCACACGCCTTTTTCTACGCAAAATATCCGTTTTTCACATGAAAGAAATCGTATACCAGACCCAGGGAACCTGCAGCAAACTCATCCGTCTTGTCGGCGATGGGGGACGCATCGTCAGCGTGGAATTCCTCGGAGGTTGCCATGGCAATCTCCAAGGTATCGCATCCCTTGTCAAAGGAATGAAGTATCAGGATGTCATTGATCGTGTCGAAGGCATTCAATGTGGCATGAAACCCACCAGTTGTCCCGACCAACTTGCACGCGCATTACGCCAACTTCAAGCGGAAGAAACCGCAAAATGATTATGAGACAGCATATCATCACCCTCCTTCTTGCAACAGTTTTCAGTCTGTTCGCCTCCCCCCTCCACGCACAGTCTCCGGCGTCCTGCCCCGATGCCGCCGTCAGCCGGCTCTTCGCTTTCCGCAGTCCGCAGACCGTCAATCTGAACTACAATCCGCGTTCTCTGTTCTACGCCACCGACGGCACGCTGCGCGACAACTTTTTCCTCACCTTTTCCGATGTCGAAGTCAAGTACGACGACACCGACCAGTCCATCACTATCTCCCAGGCTGGCTGGGTTCTCTTCCTCGATCTCTATGCCACCAACGTCCCTACCGCCGATGTTGAGTACGTCCTTCCCGATGGTATCTACACCAAAGGCAACGGTACCGCCGACATGACCTACAGCAATGACTACTCCTATGCCGTAAAAGTCGACGACGAAGGCAACATGCTCACCTATCCCGTTGAGGGAGAAGTCACGGTTTCCTGCGATGATAACGGGCTGTACACCATCATCTGCGACTGCGAGGGCTATGGTGAGACGGTCCATTTCCAAACATCTCCCACGAAAATCACGTACGCCAACACAGAAGGTGGGCAGTCCGGAAGCATACTTCCCCAAATCGGAGCCGACATCATCACCGATTTCACGGGAGCCCGCGCCTCCTATCGTGGAAATCTCTTCGGCGCGAACACGGGAAACATGATCATCTCGTTCTACAACTGCGACTATAACCATGAGACCGGTGCGCACACGGGCACAGGATATTGCGTACAACTCTGCCTTTTCAACCGTCTTTTCGCCGAATCCTCGGCAGCACAGATCATTCCGGGCCTGTATTCCCGCCAGACAAATTTCAGCAAATTCTCCTATTATCCCGGTGTTGAGGTGACATACAGCGGCATTACGGGCATCATTGGCTGTCTCGCCCAGCACCACGACGCCAACGACAACTTCTCCTACGCCTGCATTACTGGGGGAAGTGCGGACATCGAGGAGAATCCTGACGGAACCTACACCGTCGCCATCAACATGACCACAGCCGACGGACACGTGGTCCGCGGCACATACGTCGGACGTATTCCCATCTTTGACGACAGCGAGGACGAGCCTACCGTGCATATTTCCAACCTCGAGGACAACGTTGTCCTCGACCTGAAGCAGATTCCTGTGGCCCGTCTCTACCGTATGGACGACATCAATGACCTGGGACGCTGGACCCTCGACATCGGTTCCCGCGGCGGACTTGACCAGTGTATTGTCGACAATGGCGGCGACATCATCCGCATGGAACTGCTTACCGACAAGCAACTCTACGCGGATATCCCCGACGGCACGTACAATGTGCTCCCCAACCGCTATGAAAACAGCCTCATCTCCGGAAGTCTCATGCCCGGATACTTCTATAACGGCGGCGAACTGACGGGAACCTGCTACCAACATTTTGAAGAAGGGCGCTATCTTGTCATGGATCTCCTCGCGCCTGCCGTCGATGGCAACGTGATTATCCGCACCGAGGCCGACGGCACAAAGACCTTCGTCATGGATTTCATCGATGATGCCGGATTCTCCATCAGCGGTTCCTGGCAAGGTCCCGTGCAGTTGATGACCGAAATTCCCGAGGGTGTTGCCCCGACCACCCTTCCCTCCGCTGCCGCCACCGATGTCTACGACCTCTATGGCCGTCGTCTACACTCCCGACAGGCGCAGCCAGGCATTCAAATCGTGCGCAGTCAGGGCAAGACCATGAAGGTCATCCGCTGAAAGCACCAAAATATCCGTTCAAGGACCATTCCACCTTTTCAAAGCAAACACACAATATGATACTCAGAAAAATCATCACCGCCGTCCTGATCCTCGCATCGGCAAGCACGGTTCAGGCACAAGTCAAGCGCATGACGGTCACACTCGCCAACGGCGAACAGCAGGAATTCCTCACCGATGCCCTGAACGAGGTTTCCTTCACCACCACCGAAACACCGGTAAACGCCCTGTTGTCCGACAATGTTGAGACGCCCATCGGCAGCGTTCTCGAATGGCATTCCGACGATGTCACCCGCTATTATATCTTCGCCGACAAGAACATCGACCGTCCTGATGCCGCCGAACCTCTCCTCTCCTTCTGGATTCCCTCCGACTTTTCCGGCGAGGCCAACCTGGCGACATCCACCGAAGCCGGCCTCGATGTCGAGGGCATCTCCATGGGTAACCTCAAAGTGCAGAAGGGAAAGACGGGACTGACCAGCCTGAACATCTGTGCCGCCGGCGGAAACCACTTCATCTGCGGCTCCTGGACCGGCACTTCCGCCGAGGGATATGCCAGCAGTTGCTCCTATTCCGTGGAAGATGGTGGCGCAATGGTGGCTGCCGGCAGCATGAACACCCTCTTCCGCTACAACCTTCCCACCGGTGGCGCCTACCATTTTGCCATGGGAACCGCCGACGTGACACAGCCTTCCGACTATCCCACATCGGCAACTTACGGCGTGAAGGTGGAGATGGCGGCGGCACTCTTCGGAAAGGGCTGCATCGACCTCCAGGAAAACAGCGAAAATCTCCGCATCATCATCTACGACTATGCCGCTGCAACCACCGTTTATAGCGACGAATTCACCAAAGGCTCCCTCGAAACCCGCGCCACAAGCGCAGGAACGCTCTTCAAACTCGACGCCACCACCACCGGAGGCCTGCACATCCTATTCGATTTCTTTGGAAAAACCACCGAAACCTCCGAGGAATCACTCCTACAGATGACGCCTCCCGAGCGCGAGACCAGCAACATCCAGGTCTTCGACGCCGACGGACTGACCACAACGCACGACATGCCCATCGTTCTGGCAAAGATTTCCGACGAGACGAACGGCAACCACCGCATCTACTTCCTCACCGACGAGGAGAATTCGCTGACCGACAAGTTCCTGACTCCGCAGATGATTTTCAGCCCCACCATGGAAAACGTCGGAGAGATCAGTCTTCTCGAACTCGAAGCCAACACCTGGAAGTTCGATTTTTCCGGCATTCAACTCTATTCTCCCGACAACGAATACATGCCGGTTCCGAACAATGGTACGCTGACCATCAACCATGATGCCGAGACGGGCGAGTACGAGATACGCCTCGAAGTGCAGGATTTCTATCCTTCTACCTGGGGAAGCGGTGTCGCCGGCAGCGGAAAGACCGTCAAACTCTTCTACAAAGGCATCCCCGTTGCCCTCTGATACCGGTCAGCATTCCCAACCCTCATCCGGCATCTCCCCTCGTTTTCCCGTCAAGGCATGGCGCAGTCCGGCACCAACATCCGTCGGCACAGTCACGGATTTCAGCGAATTCTGCTACAGATTTCCATGAAAACCGCTGCGTTTTCCAACAAAACCCACCATGATTTCCGATGAAACCGCGAGGAGACTGGCGACCGGCAACAGGGAAACACCGGAACATTCCGCACCCCTTCACCGCCATGTTCCTTCCCTGTTGCCGCATTCCCCTGCCGGATTCCTTCAAAACCCTTTAGCAAAACCTCCTTCTCCATGAACATCATCAACCGCGTTGAAGCCCTCAGACAATGGATGCAGACCTACGATATCGGCATCTTTGTCGTCCCCACACTCGACCCTCATAACAGCGAATACGTGCCGGAATACTGGAAATGCCGGCAGTGGCTCACAGGATTCACGGGAAGTGCCGGTACAGCCGTTGTCACTGCCACCGAAGCCTTCCTATGGACCGACTCCAGATATTGGCTCCAGGCCACCGAACAACTGGGCGCCACCCCTTTCTCCCTTATGCGCGAAGGTGAAGACACCGACATTTCCGCATGGATAGCACAGCGAGTCAACGCCGAACCCACCGCGAAAATCGGTTTCGCCCCCGACATGATGACCCCCGAAGTCTTCACCAGTCTCTTCGCATCCCTCGGACTTCCTGCCTCGCAGTTCGTCTTCGGTGCCGACCCCTTCACGCTGTTGTGGGACGACCGTCCCGCACTTTCCATGGCGCCTGCCGAGATGATGCCCGAAAACGTGGCAGGACGCTCTGCCGGCGACAAACTGAAGGACCTCACGGAATGGATGCTTGAGCACCAGACATCAAGACTTTTCATCACCGAACTCTCCGAAATCTGCTGGATGCTCAATCTCCGTGGCAGCGACATTCCCTACAATCCCTTCGTCATTGCCTTCCTCGAGGTCAACACTTCCGGTCCCCACCGCCTGTTCATCCACAGTGCGAAGGTCAATGCCGAGGTGGCGGACTACCTGAAAGCCCTTCATATCGACGTGTTCCCCTACGAAGAGGGTCTGAAACTGCAACTCGCCGCCCTTCAGGAACCTGTGTCGGAAAGCCCCGTCGCCGCATGGCGAGCCCTGAAGAACCATGCCGAGCGCGAGGGAATGCGCCGTGCCCACGTGCAGGATGGCGTAGCAATGGTCAAATTCATCGCATGGCTGAAGCGGAGCATGGCGGAAGGTGCCACCGAAATCACGGAGATGGAGGTCGACCGTCGCCTGACTGCCCTGCGTGCAGAGCAGCCCGATTTCCTCGGTCTCTCCTTTGAAACCATTGCCGCCTACGGACCTCACGGTGCCATTGTCCACTACGAGGCGTCGCCCGAGACCGATGTCCGTCTGGAAAACCACGGACTCCTCCTCCTCGACAGCGGCGGACAGTATGTCTGCGGTACGACCGACATCACCCGAACCATTGCTTTCGGCGACCTCACCCCCGAGGAATGCCGCGTCTATACCCTCGTCCTCAAAGGCCATCTCCAACTGTCGCATGCCGTATTCCCCGATGGTACCACCGGACTTCAACTCGACACTTATGCCCGTTCTGCCATGTGGCGCGAGGGATTCGACTATGGTCATGGCACCGGACATGGCGTAGGACACCGCCTTGGGGTCCACGAAGGTCCGCTGCAAATACGGAAGAATCTGCGGGCATGCACCACACTTCCCTTCCACGCCGGACAGACCATCACCGACGAACCCGGCATTTACATCGAGGGAAACTTCGGTGTGCGCATCGAAAACCTCCTGCTTGCCGTCGAAGGTCCTGTGACGCCCTACGGAAAGTTCCTGAAATTCGACGACCTCACCCTCTGTCCCTACGACCTGAAACCCGTGGTCCTCGACATGCTTACCCATCAGGAACGGCAGTGGATCAACGATTACCATGCCCATGTGCGGGAGGTCATCATGCCTTTGCTCGACGATGCCGCCGACCGTCTTTGGCTTGACGAGGCGACACGCCCCATCTGACCGTCAGGTTTTTCCGGGAAAAGGCCAAAAGATGGCAAAACGTAAACCTAAGAAATTACTATAAACTTGAAGGTGGTAATTGATAATCCCCACCTATCCCCCATGGAAAACAACGACATTACCCTGCGCCAAGCGCAACAGATGGTCGACGAATGGATCCGCACCTACGGTGTGCGCTATTTCTCGGAACTGACCAACATGGCCATTCTTTCCGAAGAAGTGGGCGAATTGGCGCGGATTATGGCCAGGAAATACGGCGACCAGTCGTTCAAGCCCGGCGAACCCACCGAGCCCGACGACGAAATGGCCGACATTCTTTGGGTGCTGCTCTGCCTGGCTAACCAAACCGGCACCGACCTTACCGAGGCCTTGCAGCGCAACATCCGCAAGAAGACCCTGCGCGACAGCCACCGGCATCTCGACAATCCAAAACTCCACGGTTGAGACTCCGCAAAACCGGCGCACGAACCTTACGCATCAAGGCGCGTAGCACCGTGAAACACGGCATAAGACGCTGGCGTCCGCTGGCTGTTCATCCGACAAGTACGGTATTCCATTTGGGAGATACCGTACTTTTTTCATACCTTTTTCCCGGAAATGCCCATGCTTTCACCTATTTCCCGCGCATTTCCTTTGAATAACCCGCATAGTTTTGTACATTTGCCACCTACAATAATCCCAAACCCATATACAAAAGCCTATGAAAGGACTTATACTTTTCGCAGCGGCATTGGGACTTTCCGCCAATGCACAAACCATCACCCCTTATGAAGGTTACGCCTTTTCCAAGAATTCCCCCGATGGAAAATGGCTCATTGAGGAGACCAACGGCCTCCTGACTGTCTACGAAACCGCCACAGGAACCGCATACGCCTACGGAGATGACTTCGACTCCTACATCGCCGGACTCGGCAACTGCGTGAACAACGCCGGAACATTGGTAGGCTGCATGCCGAGCATGAAGCCCGGTTACTGGAACGCCGGCACAAAAGAATGGAAGGAACTTCCCACGAGCGAGCAGGACATTCTCTTCGGTTCGCTTGCCAACAGCATCACCCCCGACGGCAAATACATCTGCGGTTCCATCGCCACCGGAAACTATCTTGCCAACGAAGAGTCGCTCAACCTCACGCCTGCCGTATGGACACTCCAGGAAAACGGGGAGTACGGCATGTATGAATTCCTGCCATGTCCCCAAAAGGACTTTCTCGGAAAGACGCCACAATACGCCACAGCCATTGACATCAGCGACGACGGACGCACGGTTATCGGACAATTGGTCGACAACAGCGGATTCTATACCATGACGTTGCTCTACCGAAAGGGCGACGACGGCAAGTGGACATACAGCATTCCCCATCCCGAACTCATCTATGATGCGGAAGCCATTGCAACACTTCCCGAGCCCCCAGGCGACACGCCGCGCTATCCCGACGCAACTTCCTATATGGATGACGAGGGCCGCGAGGCTTATAATGCCGCAGTTGAAGCCTATAACAAGGCTATCGACGACTATTATGCCGGCATTACCGACGAATTCCCCCAATCTTATCCCAATCAAACGGACTATCTCAGCGAAGAGGCTGCCGCGGCTTATCAGGAAGCCCTGAACCAATACTACGCCGACAGCGACGCTTACTGGGAAAGTTATGCCGAGTACCAGAAGAAACTTTCGGAGGCCGTCACCGGAAGAACCTACAATTGGAACAGCGTGGCACTGTCAGGAAACGGAAAATATGCCGCCACCGAACTTACGGAACGCCCCCTCACGGGCTACGGAATCGGCACGGTGTTGCCCGTGCGTATGGAGATTTCCGACGACGATGTCAACATCGTCAATCTCAAAGGCGAGGACATGCTCACCACAAGCGTCACGAACGATGGTATGGTTGTCGCTGCATCGCCCGCCACAGAGTACACCCGCACATCGTTTGTCTTTGAGAACGCCGAGGCAGAGCCCAAGAACCTCGTGGACTTTGTAAGCCGTTTCAACGATGAACTGGCCGACTGGATGAACGAGAACCTCCGCTTTACCGTCATCGAATACGACTACGACCCCGAGACTTACGAGGAAACCTCCACCATTGTTGAGGACAGTCTCGTCACCGGAACCGCACACATGAACACCGAAGGCTCGCTCTTCTCCTCATTCCTCTACGACGTCTGGTCCGGATCGTACATGCCTTTATCCTACGTCGTTGACCTGCATGACATCGCCGGCATCCGCAATCTCGCCGTGCTTCCCAAGCGTCCTGTCATCACCGTCAAGGATGGCCGCATGCACATCGACGGCGATTTTAAGTCCGTAAGCCTCTACAATGCTGAGGGACGCCTTGTATCCTCCACGTCAAGTGCCGCAGCCCTGCCCGGATGCTACGTCGTACGCATGGAGGACCACGAGGGCAACGTATGGACCGAACGCATCATCGTGAAGTGATGTCCGGCAGAAGACGGGGCTAAAAGGCAGTGCCAGCACCGCCATCGTCCACTCCTTTCCGCCCGATTTTCCGCACTTTCCGCCAGCCGCCGCCACGCACCTCAGTGCCAACGTGCGGCAATCGCCGGCCACCATACCCTTTTCCGCGCAACCAACCATCGGGGATCTCCGCTTCCCCCACGGCAGGTTGCGCTTTTTCGTGCCCGTGCTGCCCGCGCCGTCAGGCGGAAAAGCAGGAGAAAACGTCGGAAAGAAGGCGACGCGAAAACGGAGTGTGCAATCTTGGAGACTCCCGTTTCCTACCCCTTTCGAGGGCACAGAAATCCGGCATAAACGCGCCAGGAAGGGGCACGGAACCGACCATCATCATCCCCGGTGCAAAATATCGCAAAATCAGGAACGCGGCTTTTTCCCGGCTATTTCCGCAAGGCTGGCCGCGACTTCCAGGCTATGGCCTCAAAACATCCGCACTTTGTGCCCGAAAGTACCGAGGTTTGTAAGGCAAAGTTCCGATGTTTTCCGTTCAAACTACGGCACTTTCCGAGGCCCTCTGCCCACTCTTTTCGCCCGTTTTCCGGCCCTTCGGGGCTGAAACTGCGGGATTTTCTTCCCCTCGGCAGCATCGAAGCCAAGGGAAAGGGGCGTAAAAGCCAAGGGAAAGAGGCGTAAATGCCATCGGGGACATCGGAAATTTCATTTTTTAGAGGTGCAGTGGCGTGTCAAGATTTTTGAAGGTTTTCCGCCTTTCCGCCGACCTTCGTTCCGGCATTTCCAGAGCGGAAAACGGACGAGTGTGCAATTTTCCGCATGAAGGTGCTGAAGGCTCTCGCTGCGGGTGCCCGGTCCGCCTCCCGAAATGCCAGGCACCCGAGGCGGCAACATCTGCCATTTCCTCCTCCCCCACAGCACTCCGAGGGACGATATTTTGGAAAAAACGCCGAAGTTTTCGGAGGAAATTCCGGAAGAACAGAATTTATTGCGTATATTTGCACGCAGAAACAACCTAAGGGGGTGCCTGTTTCCACACATCATCTGGGGCAGGCTGAGATTATACCCATTGAACCTGATGCAGGTAATGCTGTCGCAGGGAATTAGAGAAATCAAGGAAAACGGGGGAGATGTTCCCCCCATACACCCCCTATTGCACGCCATCCCGTAGGCGAGGATACCGTGCAATAGGGGCATTTTTTTGTTTTTCACTCTTCCAAACGCCGCATTTCCGCTGCATTTCTGCCGGGAAACCCATGCCTATGACGGGGCTGTCAACCACCAATGCCGGAACTTTCGACCGTTCCATTTCGGAGATGCCGCCAGAACTTTCAGAGCACCCCTTATGGATGTCCGCAAGACATCACTTTACTAATCCGCTGGCCGCGCTGCGGTCACCAAAACTTTTTTATACCATGGAAGTCAACATCAACGGTAAAGCCACGCAGACCACTGCCGGAAACCTTGCAGAACTCGCCACAGAAATGGGACTGCCCGAACGCGGAGTGGCGGTAGCGGTCGACAACAAGATGGTTCCCCGCACCGAATGGACGGCAACATCCCTCTGCGAAGGGGCGAACATCGTCATCATCAAGGCGGCATTCGGAGGCTGAAAACACAGGAAACACACTGAACATGCTTCAATTCATCACACACTATCACAGAGACATCGGCTATCTCGACTCCGTGAAAATTGCCCTCGAAGGCGGCTGCCGGTGGGTGCAGTTGCGGATGAAGTCCACGCCCGTCGGCGAAATCCTCCCCGTCGCCATCGAAGCCCAGAGGCTCTGCAAGGCGGCAGGGGCAACGTTCATCATCGACGATCACGTGGAATTGGTCAAGGAACTGCATGCCGATGGCGTGCATCTCGGCAAGAATGATATGCCGATTGGCGAGGCACGACGCGTACTTGGCAGCGGATTCATCATCGGCGGCACGGCAAATACCTTTGAGGATGTCGAGCGGCATTACCGCGCCGGAGCCGACTATATCGGGTGCGGACCCTTCCGGTTTACCACCACCAAGACCAACCTTTCGCCCGTCTTGGGGCTTGAAGGATACGGCCATATCGTGGAGAAGATGCGCGAACGGGGCATCGGACTCCCCATCGTCGCCATCGGAGGCATCACGGCCGACGACATTCCCGCCATACTTCAGACCGGAATCGACGGCATCGCCCTCTCCGGAACCATACTGCGGGCTGCAGATCCTGTGGAGGAAACGCGGCGGTTGGTTGCGCTGACCGAGGCGAATGCCGGATGACCGACGGCGGAAGGACTGAAAAGAACGACACGACAGACGGGGGAACCACTGCCGCGACACGGCGTCCCCCATCAGAAAATACGACAACAACCCTATCAAACCCTATGAAAAAATTAGTCATTGCAGGGCGTGAATTCAACTCACGTCTCTTCCTTGGAACGGGAAAATTCTATAATAACGACATCATGGCACGCGCCATCGAGGCATCGGGAACGGAAATGGTGACCGTGGCGATGAAGCGTATTGAACTGCAAGACCAGCAAGACGACCTGCTGACACACGTCACCCAATACCCGAACATCCAACTTCTGCCCAACACCAGCGGGGTGCGGAATGCCGAAGAAGCCGTGTTTGCCGCCCAAATGGCGCGCGAGGCGTTCGGCACAAACTGGCTGAAACTGGAGATTCATCCCGACCCCCGATACCTGCTCCCCGACTCTGTGGAGACGCTGAAGGCGACGGAAGAACTCGTAAGACTGGGATTTGTGGTGCTGCCTTACTGCCAGGCCGACCCGACGCTCTGCAAACATCTTGAAGAAGCCGGCGCTGCCACCGTCATGCCTTTGGCGGCACCCATCGGAACCAACAAGGGTTTGCGCATGAAGGACTTCCTCCAAATCATCATTGAACAGGCAAATGTGCCCGTTGTTGTGGATGCCGGCATCGGAGCACCCAGTCATGCCGCCGAAGCCATGGAGATGGGAGCCGACTGTTGCCTTGTAAATACCGCCATTGCTGTGGCAGGCGACCCCGTAAACATGGCAGTTGCCTTCAAAGAGGCCGTCATTGCCGGACGCAGAGCATACGAGGCCGGACTCGGAGCCACCTCAGATTGTGCCGAAGCCAGCAGCCCGCTCACAGCATTCCTCAACATGTAAGGCGGAATACAGCCATCATCACCATCTTTTCCACCATAACGGCTATCGCTGTTTTATGGGATATCCCCAAAAGTTTTACCCTCATTCCCTGATACTATGCCAAACGATCACCAAGCCTACGCCAAACGCGAAAAATACTATATGCCGGGAGTGCTGTTCCCCTTCATCCGTGTCGGCATGACAAAGGTCAACCTTACACCCACCGTCACCAAAGATGAAAACGGCATTCCTCACATGGAACAGAACGATCCTGTGCTGATTTACGACACAAGCGGCCCGTTTTCCGACCCGAACATCGAGGTTGACCTGAAAAAAGGCCTGCCACGCCTGCGCGAACCCTGGATTCTGGACAGAAACGACACAGAACAACTCCCGGAAGTCAGCAGCGAATACGGCAAGATGCGGCTGAACGACCACTCGCTCGATGCCCTGAGATTCGAACACATCCAACTGCCCCGACGGGCAAAAGCGGGGAAGAACATCACGCAGATGGCGTATGCCAAGGCGGGAATCATCACGCCGGAAATGGAGTATGTCGCCATCCGCGAGAACATGAACTGCAAGGAAATGGGCATCGACACCCACATCACGCCGGAATTCGTGCGCGACGAGATTGCCTGCGGACGCGCGGTACTGCCCGCAAACATCAACCACCCCGAGGCGGAGCCCATGATTATCGGACGGAACTTCCTGGTGAAAATCAACACGAACATTGGAAACTCCGCCACAACATCCAGCATCGAGGAGGAAGTGGACAAAGCAACGTGGAGTTGCAAGTGGGGAGGCGACACCCTGATGGACCTGTCTACCGGCGCAAACATCCACGAAACCCGCGAATGGATTGTGCGCAACTGCCCCGTACCCGTGGGAACCGTGCCCATTTATCAGGCACTTGAAAAGGTGAACGGCCGCGTGGAGGACCTCACATGGGAGATCTACAAGGACACGCTCATCGAACAATGCGAGCAGGGTGTGGACTATTTCACCATACACGCCGGCATCCGCCGCCAGAACGTCCATCTCGCCGACTCGCGACTCTGCGGAATCGTCAGCCGAGGCGGCTCTATCATGAGCAAATGGTGCCTGATCCATGACCGCGAATCATTCCTTTACGAGCATTTTGACGACATTTGCGACATCGTGGCACAATACGACGTGGCACTTTCACTGGGAGACGGACTCCGACCGGGCTGCACGGCCGACGCGAACGACGCCGCACAGTTCGCCGAACTCGACACTATGGGTGAACTTGTGACGAGGGCTTGGGCGAAAAACGTGCAGGCCTTCATCGAAGGTCCCGGACATGTGCCCATGCACAAGATAAAGGAGAACATGGAACGTCAGATCTCCCACTGCCACGAGGCGCCGTTCTATACCCTCGGACCCATTGTTACGGACATCGCACCCGGATATGACCACATCACTTCAGCCATCGGAGGCGCACAGATTGCCTGGCTCGGCACAGCAATGCTCTGCTATGTGACCCCGAAAGAGCACCTGGCGCTCCCCAACAGGGAGGACGTCAGAGTGGGTGTCATCACGTACAAGATTGCGGCACATGCCGCAGATTTGGCGAAAGGTCACCCAGGAGCGCAGGTCAGAGACAACGCCCTTTCGAAGGCAAGATTCGATTTCAGATGGAGAGACCAGTTCCATCTCTCGCTCGATCCTGAGCGCGCACTGCAATATTTCGAGGAAGCCGGACACACCGACGGCGAATACTGCACCATGTGCGGACCGAACTTCTGTGCGGCAAAACTCACGCACGACCTGCGGAAAATCAAGAAATAGTCACCACAAGGTGGAATCCGCAAACGGAGGTTGCCAGCGTTGCACAACACTGCAACCTGACCATTGGCGGGAAAGCACCCGATGAAACCATCATGGAAAACCGTTATCAAAGACAGATCATGCTGCCGGAAATTGGCGAAGACGGGCAGAAAAGGCTCGCCGGTGCCAAGGTGCTGATTGTAGGAGCGGGAGGCCTCGGATCCCCCATCGCGCTCTATCTTACCGGATGTGGCGTTGGCACCATCGGAATCATGGACGACGACGTGGTGTCGCTCACCAATCTGCAACGGCAAGTGCTGTATGGCGAGGACCTTCTGGGGATGCCAAAGGCAAAATGTGCCGGGGAAAGGCTGCGGAAACTCAATTCCGACGTACGGATTGTGACATATCCCGAAAAACTTACGCCGCAGAATGCCACGGAAAGGATGGCGGACTACGACATCATCGTGGACGGCACGGACAACGGTGCCGCACGTTACCTCATGAGCGACGCGTGTCAGGCGTTGGGAAAGCCGTATGTCTATGGCGCCATCTGCGGATTTGAGGGACAGGTTGCCGTGCTTTGCGCCGGAAGGGCCACATACCGCACCCTCTTTCCCGAAGACTTTCCGCCCGCATCGGCGCAGCCTGTCGCCAAAGGTGTCGTAGGAATGACGCCAGGAGTGGTGGGAAGCGTGGAGGCGGCACAGGTCATCCAACTGATTTGTGGCTGCGGACAACCGCTGATTGACCGGCTTTGGACCATCGACCTGCGCAACATGCAGAGTTTCATCATTGACCTATGGTAGGCTACGTCTTGCCGTCTTCCGCTCCTTTTTCGGCTGAAAATCCCTGTTCATCCTGTCATACAGCCCGCTATTCTCTTTTATAAACAGGAAATTTCGCCTCGAAAAAAAAGACTCTAAACCTGACAAATCTGAGTTGTAGAACCTACCTCTTAAAAAAAGACTTCGGATTCTCCACCAAAAGACATCCCAAAGCATCGCATAAAACATGTTTTCTGACGAACTGAAAAACTATGATTGGGAGGAAACAACGCGGCAGATAGCCTCGAAGACCGACGCCGATGTCCTCCGCGCCCTGGGCAAAAGCCATTGCAACGTCGACGACTTTATGGCGCTGATATCGCCGGCGGCCGAGCCTTACCTCGAAAGAATGGCGCAACTTTCACGGAAATATACCGAGGAGAGATTTGGAAAGACCATGTCGATGTTCATTCCGCTCTACCTCACAAACTCGTGCAGCAACTCATGCGTATACTGTGGTTTTCACCGCGAGAACCACATGGAGCGTATCATTCTTACGCCCGAACAGATAGAAAACGAGTTTCGCGCCATCAAGAAACTCGCACCTTTCGAGAACATTCTCCTCGTCACCGGAGAAAATCCCGCGAAGGCGGGCGTGGAATATCTTGCAACCGCCATCGACCTGGCAAAAAAATACTTCTCGAACATCAAAATCGAGGTGATGCCCCTCAAGACCGAGGATTACCGGACATTGTGCAAACACGGCATGAACGGCGTCATCTGCTTTCAGGAGACCTACAACCGCGAACACTACAAGGACTATCATCCACGGGGAATGAAGAGCATTTTCGAATGGAGATGCGACGGTTTCGACCGAATGGGCCAAGCCGGTGTACACTCCATTGGGATGGGAGTGCTCATCGGACTGGAGAAAGACTGGCGCACGGACGTCGTCATGATGGCCAGACATCTGAGGTATCTGCAAAAGAACTACTGGAAAACGAAGTACTCCATCAACTTCCCCCGCATGCGGCCGGCGCAAAACGAGGGCTTCAAACCCAACTATATCATGAGCGATCGCGAACTTGCGCAGGTAACTTTCGCGATGCGCATATTCGACCATGACGTAGACATCTCGTTTTCCACCCGCGAATCGGCATTCATCCGCGACAATATGTGTACGCTTGGCGTGACGACCATGTCGGCGGAAAGCCATGTCAATCCCGGCGGATACCATACTTATCCACAGGCCCTGGAACAGTTCTCGGTGAGCGATGAGCGGAAAGCCCTCGAAGTCTACAAACGTCTGATGGACCTCGGACGGCAACCGGTGTGGAAGGACTGGGACGCATCGTTCGACCTCTTCGGTGAAAAACGCTGATAACGGAAGATTTCCATGAAGGTAATCGTAATCACATTGCCCACATTCTTTGAGAGTGAGGCCCTGAAAATCGAGGATTTCCTCCGCAAAGGTGTGGCGCACACCATCCATTTGCGGAAACCCTCGGCAACGTGTTCCGAGATGGAGGCGCTCATCCGCCGCATTCCCACCGACCTTCACCGGCATCTCGTCATCCACGACCACTTTGAACTGGCACGGAAATACAATCTTCTCGGGGTGCATCTGAACCGTCGGAACCCTTCTCCACCCGAAGATTGGCAGGGCTCGGTCAGCAGAAGTTGCCACAGCCTGCAGGAGGTGGAGGAGTGGAAAGCACGCTGCGACTATGTCAGCCTGTCGCCCATTTTCGACAGCATCTCAAAGGAAGGCTACAAGGCCGCCTTTACAAACGAGGTGCTGGAACAGGCGCGGAAGGGCGGAATCATCGACCACCGCGTGATGGCCCTCGGAGGCGTCACCTTCGAACGCCTCGAAGACGTCAGGGAAATGGGATTCGGAGGGGCGATGATTTTGGGCGATGCCTGGAAAGACATTTGAGAAGACCCACCATGAAACTTGCAGATACACCCATCGTACTCAGCATTGCCGGCAGCGACCCCTCAGCAGGCGCAGGCATTCAGCAGGACCTTAAAACCATTTGCGCCCTCGGAGGCTACGGCGCCACCGCCATCACCGCACTCACATCGCAGAACACGCTGGGGGTGCAGGCGGTCATGGACGTGCCGGAAGACACGGTCAGGACGCAGATTCTTTCGGTCTTCGACGACCTTGACGTACGCTCCGTGAAGATAGGTATGGTGCCGAACGTACGCGTTGCCGCCGTCATCTGCGACATCCTGCGCGAACAGCAGGCTAGATGTATGGGAAGGGCGATGGACATCGTCTACGATTCCGTGATGATTTCCACAAGCGGACGGCGGCTGATGGCGGAAGACGCCATGAAGTTCATCACACAACACCTCTTCCCCCTCTGCACACTCGTGACGCCCAACCTGCCGGAAGCGGCATGCCTGTGGGGCAACAACCTGCGGACATCCGAGGATATCTGCCTGGCGGGCAACACGCTCGTACAACAGTTCCGCACAAACTTCCTCATCAAGGGAGGCCATGCCGAGGATTCTCCCGTGTTGTGCGACCGGCTCTTTATGACTGACGGCACAAACACGGCATTCTCCATGCCCCGCATCAAGACTTCCAACCTGCACGGCACAGGTTGCACCCTTTCAAGCGCCATCGCCACACTGCTGGCGCAAGGTTTCACGATGGAAAAGGCGGTAGAAAAAGCACAACAATTCGTGGCGCAATGTATCAGAATGGGGAAGGACCACCACATCGGTCACGGAAACGGACCCCTGAAATGCGGATGGTAACCCACCCAAAACCATCCAATTTCATAATCATACCGCCCAAATTCGTACAAGAACCCTGTCCAATTTCATAATCATACCATCCAAAATCTTGCAAGAATCCTGATCAATTTCGTGATTAAACCATCTAAACTCGCGCAAGAATCCTGTCCAAATTCATAATCATATCGCCCAAATTCGCGCAAGAGTCCTGATCAATTTCGTGATCATACAGTCCAAAATTGCGCAAGAGTCCTGATCTATTTCGTGATTATACCATCCAAAATTGCACTCACCCCCTGTCCATTTCACCGCTCTTTTCGGCATCGACAGACCGAAAACTGACACTCTTACACCTCATTCGGTAAAATTTTGCATTCTCATCACGTAATTCTGCAAAACAAAACACCGTCTTTCACTCCAAAACATCGGCACTTCCCCGGAAAGATGTAGAATTATCCTACACCTTCAGCAGCATCTCACACGCCATCCTACACCCGGAAATCCCCAATGTACGTTGACTATTTCTATAAATGGTGTAGGATGTGTAGGTAAAAATCGAGAAAAAATATCCAGTGAGGAGAAAATATATTTGAAGAAAGCGGGAAAAAACCTCTCCACATCCGCAAAACGGATGAAAAACTACGGCTCTCCCGTCGGAAACCACGGCACATTCTTCCCGAAAGTGCCGTGATTTTATTTGTAAACCCTTAATTCCGCAACACTATAATTTAACTTTATTTATAAGTTCCTGAGCAAC
>CAMAFY010000005.1 GCA_945833885.1 uncultured Bacteroidales bacterium | reverse complement strand
ACCAACGACCCCCTGATTAACAGTCAGGTGCTCTAACCAACTGAGCTACTGAAGCGGGTTATTTGCTATGCAAATGGTGTTAAACATTACGCTTTCACCACGTTTTTTCTGCATTTGCGCTGCAAAGGTACGACATCTTTTCGAAATAATCACTATATTTGCACAAATTTTTTTTCAAAAAAATACAATGACCGACATTCTTGGCATAGGAAATGCCCTGCTCGACGCCCTGCAAAAGGTGGAAAACGACGGAATGCTTGAAGCCTTACATCTGCAAAAAGGTGCAATGCAACTCGTTGATTTTGAACGATATGCCGAAGTTTCGAAGATAATGAGCGCTGGAAAATGCGAAATCCGCACCGGAGGCTCGGCAGGAAATGTGACACTTTGCGCCGCACGTTTGGGAGAAAATACATTTTTTTGCGGAAAGACAGGTGAAGATGACAATTCCCGCCTATTCCGAACGGCGATGTCTCGGAATGGAGTTGCCGTGGCACCCCTCACCAACGCCCTACCAATGGGTGTCGCATCAACGTTCATCACCCCCGACGGACAGCGGACTTTCGCCACGTATCTCGGAGCCGGAGCCACATTGCGCGCCGAAGAACTCGATGAAACTTGGTTCAAGGATGTGCGATACGTCTTTGTCGAGGGCTATTTGGTCCAGGACCACAGCCTCATAGAACGCGCCATCGACCTGGCTCATGCCGCAGGCGCGGAGGTTTGTCTCGACCTTGCCTCCTACAACATCGTTGCCGCCGAGCACGATTTCTTCACGCATCTGCTCGAAAAGACCGACATTGTGATGGCGAACGAGGAGGAAAGCCGTGCCATGACGGGGCTTTCACCCGAGGATGCGTTGGACGCCATGGCCAAAGTGTGCCGCACGGTGGTCGTGAAGGTCGGTGCCGAAGGGGCGATGGCTCGGCGCGACACGGAAAAAGCCACGGTGCCTGCCGTCAAGGTTCCCCAAGTTGTCGACACCACCGCTGCGGGAGATTTCTTCGCCGCAGGCTTCCTTACAGCACTCGGACGCGGGACTTCGCTTGACGAAGCCTTGAAGATGGGAGCGCAATGCTCCGCAGAAGTCATTCAAGTTGTGGGAACACGCCTCGCAGAGGACGCATGGAAACGCCTGAAAGACGCGGCTCCCGAAAAATAACAACAGGACAAATGAGACGTTTACTCCTATATATATATATAATGGTGTGCGGCTTTGCACTCCAAACACGGGCACAAAGCCAGAACCACAACTTCACAACGGCACAGGTTCTCGAGATCTTCAACAGCCTTTATCGTGACCTCGACCTCTACTATGTCGACACCCTCGACGCCCAATTCCTGATGGAAACGGCCATCAATGCCATGCTCAACGAACTCGACCCCTACACGGAGTTCTACAAAGAGCAGGACACCAATGAATTGAAGACGATGACGACAGGAAAATATGCCGGCATCGGAAGTCCGATATTCTGGAGAAAAGCCTGCGACCGCTGCGTTTTCAATTCCCCGTATCAGAACATGCCCGCCGACAAAGCGGGAGTCAGGAGCGGAGACATCATCATGAAGATCGACGGAAAGGACGTTGGCAAGTGCGGAGACAAGCGTCCGGCGGACTATACCTCCGACATTTCCGCCCGCTTGCGCGGAGAGGCCGGCACCATTCTGCACCTGACGGTGAAAAGACCGGGGCACAACGGACTGATTGACATGGAAATCCGACGCGAGAACATCAAACGTCCCTCCATCGTTTACACCACAATCCTCGACACCGTCCGCACAAAAGGACGGAAAGTAGGCTACATCTCCCTCGAAAGTTTCACGGAAGAGACGGGAAACGACTTTGTTTCCGCCTTAAAGTCCCTTAAAACGCAAGGCGCGGACGGACTTCTCCTCGACCTTCGTGGGAACGGCGGAGGCGTTATGCAACAGGCGGTGGAGGTAGTGTCGAACTTTCTGCCCCGAGGTTCAAAGATTGTGGAGACCAAGGGCCGCGAAGGCAGCGACAACCACGTGCTGAAGACCATGACACAGCCGTTGGACACCGAAATTCCCATTGTCGTTCTCGTGGATTATGGCACGGCTTCCGCATCGGAAATCACGTCCGGAGCCCTCCAGGACTACGACCGTGCCGTCATCATCGGCCAACGAACCTATGGTAAAGGTCTGGTACAGACGCCGAAAGCGTTGCCTTATAACACGATGATGAAGTTCACTTCATCGAAATACTACATACCTTCGGGACGCTGTGTGCAGGCCCGCGACTTCAAACATCGCGGTGCTGACGGTCAACCCCTCCATCTTCCCGACTCGCTTTGCCACACTTTCTACACCAAAGCAGGGCGACCCGTGAAGGACGGTGGCGGAATCACACCCGACATCATCACCTCTCTCGACTCCCTTCCTACGATGTTGACCTACCTTGAACTCTCAGATGAGTTCTTCGACTTCTGGGTAAATTACCGCAATTCGCACGAGAAAATCGCCGGACCTGAGGCATTCCGAATCACCGACAGCGAATTCGAGGAGTTCAAAGCATACATGGTAGAGAGCAATTTCACGTATGACAACCGCGCGAAGAACGCGCTTGACCTCGTGCGGAACCTGGCAAAACAGGAAGGATATGCCGATGAAGCGAAGGCGGAGTTCGACGCTTTGGAGGCCAAACTCGTAAGAAACCTTTCCGATGACCTGCAACGTTGGGAGAAAGAAGTGAGGGAATACCTCGAAATCGCAATAATCGGTGCCTACTACTACGAAAAAGGCATGATGGCATACTCGATCAAGGCGGACAAATCCATTGATAAAGCCATCGACATCATCTGCCAGCCAGAGGAATATCACCGCATTCTCAGTGCCAAATAACAGCATTCATTCCGGGAATGATGGGGAGCCACAAACCATCCTTGCCAAAAAGCGACGGTAGAATTCCCGACAATCCAGGAGAAAAGGACAGCAAACACAAACCATCCTTACCATAAAGCGACCCTCGGAAAACAACAAGAATTTACGGTGGCATCCGACAAGAACCACCTAAACCATCATGGGCAGCGCCTTCATCTGCCCACAATATCCCATTGATATATGAAAATTTTACTCCTCGGTTCGGGCGGCCGTGAACACGCCCTTGCATGGAAAATCGCACAGAGTCCAAAGGTTGAGCATCTTTTCATCGCTCCCGGAAACGCCGGAACCCGACTTGTGGGTGAGAATGTGCCCATCAAGGCCGACGATTTTGACGCCATTGCCGCCTTCGTCACGGAAAAAAAGGTAGACATGGTCGTCGTCGGTCCCGAAGATCCTTTGGTAAAAGGCATCTACGATTACTTCCAAGCTCATCAGGAAGTGGCGCACATTCCGGTCATTGGTCCGTCAAAGGCCGGTGCGGTGCTTGAAGGCAGCAAGGATTTTGCAAAGGCTTTCATGAAGCGCCACAACATTCCCACCGCCGCATACCAAACCTTCGACGGCACGCAGGTGGAGGAAGGATGCCGGTTCCTCGAAACCTTACAGCCGCCTTATGTGCTGAAAGCCGACGGTTTGTGCGCAGGAAAGGGTGTGTTGATCATTGACAATCTTGCCGAAGCCCAGCGCGAACTCCGCGAAATGCTTGGAGGAATGTTCGGAAACGCCTCATCCCGCGTTGTCATTGAGGAGTTCCTTTCCGGTATAGAGTGCAGTGTTTTCGTCCTGACTGACGGCAAAAACTACAAAATCCTCCCTGAAGCCAAGGATTACAAGCGCATTGGCGAGGGAGATACTGGGCTGAATACGGGCGGAATGGGGAGCGTTAGCCCCGTTTCCTTTGCAACTCCCGAGTGGATGTCCCGCGTTGAGCGCGAGATCATCGCTCCTACCGTTGACGGACTCCGCGAAGAGGGCATCGTTTATAAGGGTTTCATCTTCTTCGGACTCATCAACTGCGACGGCCAGCCCAAGGTTATCGAGTACAACTGCCGTATGGGCGACCCCGAAACCGAGAGTGTCATGCTCCGACTCCAAAGCGACATCGTCGATCTCTTTGAAGGTGTCGCCGAAAACAACCTTAATGAGCGTGAAATCCTCTTTGATTCCCGTGCCGCAGTCTGCGTAATGTGTGTCAGTGGTGGGTATCCTCAGGCCTATGAAAAGGGCTTTCCCATCACGAATGCCGAGGTTGAGGGCAGCGTTGTCTTCCATGCCGGTACCGCCATGCGCGATGGGCAGTTGGTAACATCGGGAGGTCGCGTCATCGCTGTCAGTTCCTATGGCAAGGACAAGGCGGAGGCTTTGGCAAAATCCATGGCAGGAGCGCAGCAAATCCAGTTTGAAAAGAAGTATTTCCGCCGTGATATCGGCCAGGATCTCTAAGGATTTCCTGTAAAAATGTTGAGCGAATTTTTCGTGGTTGTCCCATCTTTCCGGGTGGAACGACGCGAAAGATTCGCTTTGTGCCTTTTATCGAAGCCACCGGATTTCGGTTATGTTTTTCAAAAAGTTTTGCTCCATTTCTTCCGAAGTTCGGCAGTTTCTCGCTTGAAGTGCCGCAGATCAGCCTTCAAAATGCCGCAGATTTGCCTTCAGAATGCCGCAGTTTCTTCGTCAAAATGCGACACTTATTTTCGTGAAATACGGCAGTTTCCCTTTCCGTCTGCAGACCTATATCGCCGAACCACAGACATTTTTCTTCCGGAAAACGGAATACTCCATTAAAATCATCCCATCTTCCAAACCTAAACACCTGCATCTATGAGACAAAAACGCTTTAGAAACAAGGTTGGAGAGAGCAGTTTGACATTGCCGTTTATGGTCTTTGTCACGCTGCTTTCGTGCTTTTTGCAGCATGCTTTCGACAGTTTTTATCTGTGGATAACGCTTTTCGCGGTCGGACTTCTCACCTATGGGATGATGGAATGGAACAGTCAGTGCCAGTTGCTCCGTGTTCGCTCACGCATGGTGTCGGTGACGCTGCTGGCATTTGTGGCAGTCTTTCCCAGATTGCAGGTGATTTCCTGGTGCTGGCTCCCTGCTTTGTGCCTCCTGTTGCTGTATTTCGTAGCGTTTAAGGGGTACGGCCAGTTGAAACCACAGGGGTGGGTGTTCTATTCTTTCCTGTTTGCCAGCGTGGCAAGCGTCATTTTCCCGCCCATTCTCCTGCTGATTCCGTTCATGTACTTCGCCTTCAGCCACCAATTACGCGTACTTTCCGGCAAAAGTGTCGTAGCCTCGCTCCTGGGTATTGCATTTCCCTACTGGACATACGGCATTCTCTGCCTCACAACGAAGTGGACGCTGACCTTTCATCAGCGGATATGGTCGGTTACCCTCGACTTCCACCTGCCGGACTACGGCGTCGTCCAGTCCTGGCAGTGGACCCTCTTCACCATGTTGGCGGTGTTGGGACTGATAAGCATCGTGCATTTCGTGCGGACATCCTATAACGACAAGATCCGCACGCGACAGTTTTTCTACACCATCCTTGCACTTCAGTTCCCAATCCTCTTCATTGTCGCATGGTATCCCGAGGCTGCATCAATCACGTTGCCGATGCTCCTGCTCAATACCTCGCCATTCATCGCCCATTACTTCGTCCTTGCACGTGGCCGTTCCGTGGATTTCTGCTTCGCCGTCACCCTGCTTGCGCTGGTGGTTGCCGCAGTTTTCCTGGCGATAGGCCGCGGCTTCCCCGACACCGCCACGTTCATTGCCTCCATCGCGGAGTGGTTCCGGGGCATTTTGCCCGATGTTTCCTTCGGTTTCTGGCCTTGGTAACCCCTTCACCATCCGTATCTCCATTATGACGAAACACGTGAAAAACGCGATGAATACGCCGTTTTTCGCTTCTCCATCCCGAGTTTTCGCCCCCGTTCTTTCCTACATTCCCTACAAAACATCCCTATGGAAATCTTTTATCAGTTGATGATTGACTACGGCGTCTTTGGCTTTTTCATCGCCACCTTCCTTGCCGGCAGTTTCATTCCCTTTTCCTCTGAGGTCGTGATGATCGCACTCATCACCGCCGGAGTCGACCCCGTCGGACTCTTTATTTGGGGAACCGTTGGAAACACCCTCGGTTCTGTCTTCAACTATTGGCTGGGACGCCTGGGCAATCCACGGTGGATTGAGAAATGGGGACACGTGACTCCCGAGCAAATGGACCGTGGTCTGCACTTCGTGGAGCGCTATGGTTTCTGGGCAGGTTGGCTGGCTTGGGTGCCGTTGCTCGGTAGTGTCATCACCGTGGCTTTGGGGTTGATGCGCGCACGTTTTACACTTACCATCCTCAACATCTTCCTCGGCAAGGCCATTCGTTACGCCATTATCATGTTTGCCATGACGGAAACAGCAAAACTTGTCGAACGTTTCGCCGAAGAACTTTAACACATCTTATAGACGCATTCTGAGAAAATTACGGCAGAATGCGTCTTTTTTTGCGTCTTTTCCTGCAATATGCGGCAAAATGCTCCGTTATTCAGGAAACCACTTTTTGGAAAACCATGAAAAAACTTCTGTCACACTTTCTCCTCCTCCTGTGCTTTTTCCTCGCACAAGGGGTGCAGGCCCAGAACTTTACGGAACTTTGGGAGCGTTTCGACAAGGCCTACGACAGCGACCTCCCCGCTTCCGCCCTCGAAGTGCTGCATACCATCCGCCGATGTGCCGTGTCGTCGGCCGACGATGCCCAGTTGCTGCGCGCTTTGGTCACGGAAAGCATCATCGCGAGCGTACTTTCGCCCGACAGTACGGCGGTGACCGAGCGCCGGATACTTGAAGCCATGGCCCGCGAGCACCGTCCTGTTGAGCGCGCCCTCTGGCTTTCGGCCTACGGACAACTGACCCAGAACGTCGATAGTCTGCTGGCTTCCGTGGCACAACCCGAACTTCTGGCCGACGCCTCCACAGATTCCTATGCCACACTCTTCACAAAAGGCGAGGACAGCCGATGGATGCACCACGATTTGCTGAGTCTTCTCACCGAAGTCGTGATGAACAACACCGAATTACTCGGACTTTCGAGGCGCGAGGCCAATGAAGCGTGGCAGAAGATGCGCGAAGTCTATACAAAACGCGGCAATGATGTGGCGCTTTTGCTGATGCTTGCCAAAGAAATGCAGCAGAAGAACCCTACAACATCGGAAATAGCCGGTTTCATCGCGGAAATCGACCGTCTGATGCCCCGGATAAAGGGTACGAATGTAGGAAATTACATGCAGAAGACCAAGGCATCGCTTACCTCTCCGTTGCTGACATTGAAGATAAAGTCTCCGGAAAACGGAATCCTTTATCCCAGCCAATCCTACCCGCTGTACGTATCTTCGCGCCACGTCCGCCGTCCCGAAGTGCGCGTTTGGCAACTCCAAGGCATCGCGGGCCGCGACCTTCACCGCTCATCCCTCTACAATGAGCAGGAGATGAAGCGCCTTTGCAGCAAGGCGAAGCCGGTCTTGAAGCAGAAAATCAAGGTACCTGTACACCAGGTCCCCGACCATGTCAGCACGAACGACACGCTTTCCCTAAAGATTTCCGAGCCTGGAATCTATAAGATTGCCGTCTTCGAAGACGGAAAAATCCGCGATTTCACCGTGGTTTCCTGCACTCGCGTCATCCCTGTCTTCCTTTCTTACAGACAGGATTCCACATATCGCCACCGCTTGACCCTCATCGACGGCCTCACAGGCGAGCCTTTCCGTACGGAATGCACACTGGAATATGCCGACGTTTTCCGTGGAAAGCGCGGCCAGCAGCCGCTTTCATGGCGTCCGGTACAGAAGAATGAAGGTGAGACCTTTGTCCTTGACGGCATGAAGGACGTCATTCTCCATGCCAGGGTCGGCACGGACGATTACCTGCCATTGTTCGATGTCCCCGTAACCTTTGAAGGCTATTCCTCCACTACGGAAGTCCGCAGCGAAGCCCGCGTATACACCGACCGCGCAATCTACCGTCCCGGACAGGAAGTTCAGTTCGGCGGCGTGGTATATTCCCAGAATGGCGATGAGACCCGCGCGCTTCCGCAATGGAAAGGCCGCATCACGCTGCTCGACCCTTCGCGCAAGGAGGTCATGCAGACAACGGTTTCCACCGGTGAATACGGCGATTTCAGCGGAAAGTTCAGCCTTCCCGACCCCATTATGCCGGGCATCTACCAGATTCGTCTGTTCGGCAACGGACTTTCGCGGACGTCGCGCATACGGATTGAGGAATATAAGCGCCCGACATTCAGCGTTCGCCTCGAAAGCCCCTCACCCGACAGTCTCTATCAACGGCGGAATTGGGCGGTGGGCGACACACTTACGCTCACTGGTACGGTGAAAACCTATAGCGGAGTCCCCATTTCCGGTGCCACAGTGCAGTGGACCACCACACGATCAACGGATTTTTACCACATTTATGCGCATAAAGCCCAAGCAATGGCCGGAGGAAATGTCCTGACCGATGCCGACGGCCGCTTCGAAATCGGGCTCCGGCTGACAGGAATCAACGATGAATCCGACGGTTTTTCGGGAGCATCCGACTGGTGCAGACTTAACTTCACCACAGAATGTACCGTCACCGCCAACAATGGTGAGAGCGTTTCCGCCTCCAAACACCTGTACACCACAAATCCTTCTGCGGTGGAAGCGCGTCAGACTGCCGAGGTTCCTGTGGTCAGCACCAAAGTTTCGGACGACCGTTCCCACGGTTCAATCGTCATCCGCCAGCCCGGTGCATGGGTGTTCTGCGATATCGCCGCCGACAAAGGCGGAATTGTCCATTCCGAAGTGTTGCAGGTGACGGACAGTCTGCACCTCGACATCGAGTGGAAACCCGAATATGGAGAATCCGCCACCTTACATCTGGCATGGTATGCCCAGGGAAATCTGGAAACACGTGATGTAACCGTCGAGCGTCCGACCCCCGATAAGCGCCTCGTTCTTTCGTGGTCGACCTTCCGAAATACGCTACAACCCGGCGAAAATGAGCGCTGGACGCTCAGCGTTCACCGTCCTGACGGCACGCCAGCCAACGCTTTGGTGATGACACGTCTGTACGATGCCTCCCTCGATGCCGTTGCCCGCGCCGACTGGGACTTCCATATCGGATTCCATCGCCGGAGCAATCCGGTGCGCCGTTTGGCGGAATCCTTCTATTTCAACAGCCGTCTCCAACACAGCATCCCCGTTCGCATACCCGATCTCCAATTCTCGGAGTGGCAGAGCACGATGTTCTCATACGGTGTCAGCGAACTCAGCCAGAGCCTTTATCTGTGCGAGGCGAAGCCGCTCTCAAACAAAGCACTGTCAATGCCCAGAATGGCGCAAGGGAGCCAAATGAAGATGACGGCGGACTATGCCGCACCAGCCATCGCGGAGAACGGGGCTTCCACCGACGAATTGGAGGAGGTTGCCACGGAAAATGCGGCAGAGGATGTGCCGATACGCGAAAACTTCGATGAAACCGCCTTTTTCTTTCCATCACTACGTACGGACTCGGTGGGAAATGTCACCATGGAATTCCGCCTGCCTGAAAGTCTTACGCAGTGGAACTTCACGGCTTTTGCCCACGATGTGCGGATGAATTTCGGTTTTTTACGCGATACGGTTGTGGCACGTAAGGAACTTATGACGGAAATTGCCGCACCTCGATTCCTGCGTCACGGCGATATGACGGAGATTGCCGTCACTGTCCGCAACATTTCGTCCGACTTCCGCTCCGGAACCCTCAGTTTCTTCCTCTCCGATGCCGCCACCGGCCGTTCCTTACAAGCCGACAAGACCCGCTTCGCCCTGCAATCCGGTGCCTCGGAGACGTACCGTTTCAGCATAAAGGCCGACCTTCTGCGCCTTGGAATACCGGCCGATTCCATCGATGTTTCCGATGTTCTCGCCGAAGCCATGGCACAATTGCTCGTGAAAGCCGTGGCTGTCACCGACGCTGACGGCGACGGCCGGCGTTTCAGCGACGGTGAGCAACGCGGGATACCGCTTTTGAGTGGGCGCGTCATGGTGGAAACCGCCGTACCCTTCACCCTTCAAGGCCGCGGAAGCCGCACCATCAACGTCAAAGCCCTGGACTTGAAGCGCCTGATGCGCGAGGATGCCCTCTGCAAGCCCGTGGTTTCCGTCGATTACACCGACAATCCGCTGTGGAGTGTGGTACGCTGTGTGCCGAACCTCCTCAAAGACGACGCCATTAGCGCCAATGCCCACGCCTTACGTCTGTACATTGTGCAGATTGCACGCTACCTGACGGAGCAAATTCCCGAAGCCGCCGACCTGCTGCCCCCGCAAACGAGCATCGAAGCCCTGCGGTATTCCGCCCTCGACCGGCTGAAAGAGCGGCAGAACGCCGATGGAGGATTCTCATGGATGCCCGGTTTCCGGTCCTCCTTCTGGGTCACCGTCGACGTAAGCATGCTGCTTGCACGCCAACAATGCCTCACCCGGTCGGACATAGCCGCGGAGATGTTGCAGAAGGCGATGGGATATATGGAGCGCAATGCCGATGAAGCCGTCCTCGAAATGCAGCGCAACCACCTCGGCGATGCGGTCTCCGAAACCCTCATGCGCTACCTTTACGTGCGCACGTTGCTCGACCTTGAGCCGCGTTCCTCCGAGAAACACCTCCTCAAGCACGCCGCCGGGATGCGGAAAGAACTGACGATGTACGGCAAAGCCCTGCAAGCCCGGGTGCTTGCCGAGGCGGCTGCGGTGGCCGGAATGCCGAAGAATCTCTCCACATCGTGCGTCGTTGCCGCCGATCTTGCCATGCAAAGCCTCGTGGAACACAGCGTTTCCACGCCGGAGATGGGACGTTACTTCGACACACCGCGGGCAGAACGCGGCTGGAAGTCGTACCGCATCCCCACACAAGTGGCGGCCATCGAGGCGTTGTCCGACCGGCAGTTGCTGCAATACCGCGACGGCTGGCTCGCGAAACAGGATGCTGGCGCCCTGAGGGACGAGATGATGCTATGGCTTCTTCAGAGCAAACGGACGCAACTGTGGGAATCGTCGCGGGCATCGGCCGACGCCACCTACGCCCTTCTCCAAGGTTATGATGCCGAGGGCCGCACTTTCCAGCCCCTTACGCCGGAAGGCCATTGGCAACGTACGCTCGACGCACAAGAGACCAAGGCACTCGTCAACAGCGGAGGCTACACTTTGGCGTCGGACCACGACGGTCTGGCATGGGGAAGCCTGCGGGCGCGGTACAGTGTGCGGGCCGACGCGGCGGAATATGCCGGTTCCGGACTCTCGGTGGAGCGCCGTTGGCAGGTGAAACATCAGGAAGGATGGACGGATCTGCCCGATGGCGCGGCGGCACAGGCCGCGATGCTCACACCCGGAACGCGGGTGCGCCAGGTGATAACCGTGGTGGCGGAGCGCGACTTCGATCACGTTTGCGTGGAGGCAGGACGCGCCGCGTGCATGGAACCCGTGGAACCCTTGAGCGGAAACGTCCGTACCGAAAGCCTCTGGACGTACAGGATGGTGCGCGATGTACGCAATGATTACTTCATCGAACACCTGCCAAAGGGCAAACATACGTTGCACGAAGAGTATTTTGTGGACCGTTCCGGACACTTTTCCACCGGACTTGTCCACGTCTTCTGCGCCTACGCGCCGGAATTTGCCGGCTTTGCGCCCGCCTCGACCCTTGACAGCGGTATGAAGTAAGGCGGAAACGTTGCGGGCAGTCCTCCGTGAAACCACCCGACAACCACCGACGGGGAGCGGAAAAACCACCATGCGTGGAATTTTCCGCTCCCCGTTTTTTCTTCTCCTTTTCTGGAATTGAGGCGCATTGGCACGGCACGGGATGCCATCGGAATGCGGCATGACGTCCACAAACGACGGCGGAAAGCATGGAAAAACTGCACACCCATGCCTTCAAACACAGAAAGAACGGTTTCCGGATGGCGGGAAAAGCCGTGGAAACCTTAAAGGATTTTGACAACAACCTTTGAAGGTTTTTGTATGGATTTCGGATGACACAGCACGGTAGCCCCGCTTTCCGGAACGCCTTCGCCTACACTTCCCTACCCGCCTCGCCCGGAAAATGGGACGAAAACGACGGAAGACGAACCTGAAAACACGGGAAGCGGGGCAAAAGACTGGGGAAAAACATGCTGAGAGTGCCGCTGTTTCAGGCAGAAACATCCACAGTTTGCAATGGAAAGTGCCGCACTTTGTGGCGTGAAATGCCGCACTTTCCGCCCCATACACGACAGAAAGTCGGGAAAACACGGGAACGGACACGCCCGTTTTTCCGCGACGGAGGCGTCGATGCTGGGTCCCGAAGGCCTTCCTGGGCCGTTTCCGACATGTTTTCACCTTAAAATTTCATTGCAGGAATGCGGCAGACGGAAATTGCACACGCCACCGGAAAAGGCTTGTTTTCCGGAGGCTCACCCAGCGTTTTCCAACGCGGCGCGACCCGTTCTCCGGAAGAAAACCGGCGACACATACGCTCCCGCTGCCGGCCATCCGCACAAAACGAAAAAGGGGAAACGGGGGCCGCACACCTTTTCGCGGACGTTCCTGAGGATTTTTTTTGCTCCGCCGGGACGAAAAATTTGCAAAGTGTAGGTGCTATTACAACAGAAATCACTAACTTTGCACGGACAATATTATACACGGGTGCGCGACACCCCATACCATTTGTTTATGACCGACGATACGAAATCCCTTCAAACGCCCGATAATGACGTTCACGGTGCCCCGGAAAACGGCACCGAGCGCTCGCATCCCCTGACCGGAATGTACCAGAACTGGTTTCTCGACTATGCCTCATACGTCATTCTCGAACGCGCCGTTCCGCACATGGGCGACGGCTTGAAGCCTGTTCAGCGACGCATTCTCCACACCATGAAGCGCATGGACGACGGACGCTACAACAAAGTGGCGAACATTGCCGGCGAGACCATGAAGTTCCACCCCCACGGAGATGCGTCAATCGTGGACGCTCTTACGCAGATGGGACGCCAGAACCTCCTCATCGACTGCCAGGGTTCGTGGGGAAACATCCTCACAGGTGACGAGGCTGCCGCACCCAGATACATTGAGGGCCGACTGACAAAGTTCGCTCTTGACGTGCTCTTCAACCCCAAAACCACGGAGTGGAAACTGTCGTATGACGGCCGTAACAAGGAACCTGTCGCCCTGCCTGCCAAATATCCCCTGCTTCTGGCACAGGGAGCCGAAGGCATTGCCGTGGGACTCAGCGCAAAGATTCTCCCGCACAATTTCGGTGAGATCTGCGACGCCGCGGTGGCATACCTCCGGCATCAGGACTTCAATCTGTACCCGGATTTCCAGACAGGTGGCCTGATTGACGTGTCGAAATACAACGACGGACAGCGCGGAGGAAGCGTGAAGGTGAGGGCACGCATTGAAAAACGCGACGCGAAGACCCTGGCCATCACCGAACTTCCATTTGGAAAAACCGTGGGAACACTCTGCGATTCCATCGTGAAAGCATCGGAAAAGGGTAAGATAAAGGTGCGGAAAGTGGAGGACTATACCGCTGAAAAGGTGGAAATCCTCGTACATCTCGCACCCGGAGTGTCGTGCGACAAGACCATCGACGCGCTCTATGCCTTCACGGACTGCGAGGTCAGCATCTCGCCCAACTGCTGTGTCATCGAGAATAAGACGCCCCGATTCGTCACCGTCAGCGAGGTTCTCAGCGCAAGTGTGGACAATACCATGCACTTGCTCCAACGTGAACTCGAAATCCGCCGCGCCGAGTTGCTGGAAAGTCTGATGTTCGCCTCGCTGGAACGGATATTCATCGAGGAACGCATCTATAAAGACAAGGATTTTGAGAACGCTCCCGACATCGAAGCCGCGCTCTCGCACATCGACCGTCGCCTGGAACCTTACAAAAAGGACTTTGTCCGCGACATCAACCGCGACGATCTTCTGCGACTGCTCGAGATAAAAATGGCACGAATCCTGAAGTTCAACAAGGATAAGGCCGATGAAAACATCCGGAAAATCAAGGATGAACTGGCAAAAATCGAGGACGACCTGAAACACATGGTGCGCGTCACCATCGATTGGTTCAAACTTATCCGCAGCCGATACGCCGACCAGTATCCGCGACTGACGGAGATCCGGTCCTTCGACACCATAGAAGCCACGAAAGTCATTGAGGCTAACGAGAAACTTTACGTCAACCGCGCGGAAGGATTCATGGGAACCGGACTGAAAAAGGACGAGTTCGTGGAGAATTGTTCCAACATCGACGATGTGATTGTCTTCTATCGCGACGGAACATACAAGGTGGTCCGCGTGGCGGAAAAGGTGTTTATCGGCGAGACTGAGCGCTCAAAGGCGGAGAAACGCAAGGCGGAGGTCATCCATATCGCCGTCTTCAAGAAGAACGACCAGCGCACCGTCTACAACGTTTGCTACCGCGACGGCAAGAATGGTCCGATATATCTGAAGCGTTTCAACGTGACACGCATCACCCGCGACAAGGAATACGACATGACAAACGGCGCTCCCGGCAGCCGGATCGCGTATTTCAGCGCCAATCCTAACGGTGAAGCCGAGATTATCAAGGTACAACTGAAGCCGAATCCCAAACTTCGCCGCATCATGTTCGACAAAGACTTTGCCGAAGTGGGGGTAAAGGGACGCGCGGCCCGCGGAAATATACTCACACGCCTTGATGTTCAGCGCATCACCCTCAAAAGTCACGGCGTGAGCACATTGGGCGGACGCAAGGTATGGTTCGACTTCGACGTGCAACGTCTCAACTACGACGGCCGGGGAACGCTGCTCGGTGAGTTCCATTCTGACGATCTCGTACTCGTAGTCATGGAGAACGGCGAGTTCTTCACCACAAATTTCGACCCGAACAACCATTATCCCGCCACAGGAATCCTGATTGTCGAGAAACTGGATCCCGAAGCCGTCTACACGGCTGTGGTGCGCATGCCGAAATCCACCGCAGGAACACCCGTAAACATCAAACGTTTCTGCTTCGAACCCGCCACTTTGAGCAAGGATGCCGCGAACCGTAACTTCGTAGGTCCGGACAATAGCCTGCTGTTGCTGATGAAAGGCGAGAACATCCTCCTCAATTTCGAGTTCGCAAAGCCGAAAGGCAAGGCCGCGAAGGAGGAAAGCGTGCGCGCACCTTTGGAGATTGCCTCCGAAGACTTTGTGGAAGTGAAGGGATTTGCCGCAAAAGGCAAACGCGCAACGCTGTTCGACGTGCAGGAAGTGACGGGAACTCCCATACTGCCTCCCGAAGAAGAGGAGGAGGAAAGTACGGAAAACGATGCGGAGGACACCGGCAACGGCGCCGAAACCGTGGAGGATTTCCCCGTAAAACCCAAGCGCTCGGAACAGGACCTTATGGATGAACTGACCGGACAAGGCCACCTTTTCAACGACGACGACTTCTAAAAGACATCTCATCTTGCGGTAAATTCACCCGGAATCTGCCGTCATCCACATATTTTCAACAAACACTTTACGACATGTATCTTCTTGGTTTCGACATCGGAAGTTCTTCCATTAAGGCCGCATTGGTGGAAGCCGCCAGCGGAAAATGCGTGGCACAGAACTTTTTCCCCAAGACTGAGGCACCCATTGCTGCGCCCCGTCAGGGCTGGGCAGAGCAGAATCCAGCCGATTGGTGGGAGAATCTGAAACTTGCGACGCACAATGTGATGGAAACATCGGGAATCAAGGCCGAAGATGTGGCTGCCATCGGCATATCTTACCAAATGCACGGCCTGGTTTGCGTAGATAAGGAACAGAAAGTGCTGCGTCCCGCCATCATTTGGTGCGACTCCCGCGCCGTTCCCTTTGGAGAACAGGCCTTCAACACCCTTGGTTCTGACTATTGTCTCGGACATCTGCTCAACAGTCCCGGCAATTTCACCGCCGCAAAATTGGCATGGGTGAGGGAAAATGAGCCGGAAATCTTCGAAAACATTGACAAAGTGATGCTCCCGGGCGACTATATCGCCATGAAACTTACGGGAGAGGCGCGGACAACACTGAGCGGATTGTCGGAAGGTATCTTCTGGGACTTCCAGAACAACGGCATCAGCGAACCGTTGCTCCGTCATTTCGGCATTCCTCGCAGCATGATGGCAGACATTGTTCCGACCTTCGGCTTACAAGGTGAGACCTCTGAGGCCGCCGCTGCGGAACTTGGACTCCGAAAGGGCATACCTGTCACCTACAGAGCGGGCGACCAGCCGAACAATGCGCTGAGTCTCAACGTCTTCAACCCCGGAGAAATCGCCTCGACTGCGGGAACTTCCGGCGTGGTTTACGGCATCATCGGCCAGGTGAACCACGATCCGAAGAGCCGTGTCAACACTTTCGCACACGTCAACCACAGCGCCGAGGACCCAAGACTGGGTGTTCTCCTCTGCATCAACGGCACCGGTTGCCTCAATTCGTGGGTGCGCCGCACCATGACGTCGGAAGGCACGGACTATAATGCCATGAACCGGCTGGCAAGTGCCGCACCCATCGGCAGCGATGGCGTAAGTTTCCTGCCGTTTGGCAATGGTGCCGAGCGGATGCTCTGCAATCAGGAGCCCGGAGCAAGCCTCCATGGGGTGAATTTCAACGTACATGACCGCGCCCACCTCCTACGTGCCGCCCAGGAAGGCATTGTTTTCGCCTTCCAACATGGCATCGGCATCATGGAAAGCATGGGACTTCAGGTCAGCCGCATCCATGCCGGCCACGCAAACCTCTTCCTTTCGCCACTCTTCCGTCAGACGTTGGCGAACGTAAGTGGCGCAGTTATCGAACTTTATGACACAGATGGCTCTGTAGGTGCCGCAAAAGGTGCCGGAATCGGCGCAGGAATCTACCGCGATGCACGCGAGGCCTTCGAGTCGCTTACACGTCTGGAAGTGATAGAGCCCAATGCCACCGAGGTGGAAGCCACGCGCGAGGCATACGCCCGCTGGGAAGATTACCTCAAATGCTGCGTACAAGGCTAAGGCTATCAGCGCGCATTGCCGACGCGGAACGCCGATGTTGACGCGCCAACCGTCGGCACAAAGCATACGGAAGCACCAACCTTAACGCCATAAGGCGCCGTCATAAAAAACATAAACCAACATCCCTAAAACCACAAATCCCTGTACAGAAAGCCACAAATCCCTGTACAGAAAACCACAGCCCCCTATACCGGGAACCATAAACACCCGTACTGAAAACCGTAAATCCCTATACTAAAACCCACAAAATTCCATCCTTAAAATTCTAAACACTCATCTATAATATTATAATACTACGACCATGAAAGAATACTTTCCCCAAATCGGCAAGATTCCCTTCGAGGGTAAGGAGAGCAAGAACCCGATGGCTTTCCACTATTACGATGCAGAAAAGGTGATAATGGGCCGTCCTATGAAGGACTGGTTGCGCTTTGCCATGGCATGGTGGCACACACTTTGCGCAGAAGGTGGCGACCAATTCGGCGGCGGCACCAAAGCATTCCCTTGGAATGAAGGGGAGACGGCGCTGGAACGTGCAAAACATAAGGCCGACGCCGGCTTTGAAATCATGGAAAAACTCGGCATCCCTTATTTCTGTTTCCACGATGTTGACCTTATCTGTGAGGGCGGAAGCGTAGAGGAATACGAGCAGAACCTGGCAGCCATCACCGACTATCTGAAAGAAAAGATGGAGGCTACGGGCATCAAACTGCTGTGGTCTACGGCCAACGTCTTTGGCAACGCCCGCTACATGAACGGCGCTTCCACCAATCCGGACTTCGATGTTGTGGCCCGAGCCATTGTACAAATCAAAAATGCTATTGATGCTGGCATCAAACTTGGCGCTGAAAATTACGTATTCTGGGGCGGTCGTGAAGGATATATGAGCCTTTTGAACACCGATATGCGGCGCGAGAAGGCTCATATGGCAACAATGTTGCGCATGGCACGCGACTATGCCCGCGCAAAAGGCTTCAAAGGAACCTTCCTGATTGAGCCAAAACCGATGGAACCCTCCAAGCATCAGTACGACGTTGACACAGAAACCGTCATCGGATTCCTGCGCGCCAACGGTCTTGACCAGGACTTCAAGGTGAATATCGAGGTCAATCACGCCACACTTGCCGGACATACCTTTGAACATGAACTGGCCTGCGCGGTAGATGCCGGCATGCTTGGAAGCATCGATGCCAACCGTGGCGACTACCAGAACGGATGGGACACCGACCAATTCCCCATCGACCAGTACGAACTCACGCAGGCCTGGATGGAAATCATCCGTGGCGGCGGCCTCGGAACCGGAGGAACGAACTTCGATGCCAAGACACGTCGCAACTCAACTGACCTTGAAGACATCTTCATCGCCCACATTTCGGGTATGGATGCTATGGCACGCGCACTGGAAAATGCCGCACGTCTGCTCGAAGAAAGCCCCTATCTCGAAATGAAAGCACAGCGCTATGCAAGTTTCGACACCGGTCTTGGCAAGAAATTCGAGGAAGGAAAGATGACTCTTGAGGAGGCTTATGAGTACGGAAAGACGGTAAATGAGCCCAAGCAAACCTCTGGTCGTCAGGAACTTTACGAAGCAATCGTTGCCATGTACTGCTGATTCCGGCAGCGCATGACGCCATAACACCGCTCAATCTTCCCCACAGACAGGGGCGCAGTGCCTTGCCTGTGGGGATTTTTACTTTCTTTTCCTTACGGTCCATCCCCGTCTTTCGCGGCAACATTCATGCCGTTTCGCGATGGACCTCCGGCATTTTCCGACGAAAAACACGGCACATTCCCTGAGAAATCACGGAAGTCTTACCGACAGACACCGCCAAATTCCCCTTCAGACACCGGCAAGTCTTACAAAAAAAATCAGCAGTCATCCAAACCGGCACTGACAGTCTTCCCGCCTGACACTGACAGTCTTCTCAGCAGACACCAGAAGATTTCAAGTCTGACACCGGAACTCTCTCCGACGGGATTCAGCGATTTTTTCTGACGAAAGGCCACAAAATTTCCGGCTAACCCCAACATGAAAAACACCAAAACAACAAACAATTTCTACCTTTACAGCGTTGTTCTCGTTGCCGTCATCGGAGGTCTTCTCTTCGGATACGACACTGCTGTCATCAGTGGTGCGGAAAAAGGCCTGCAAGCCTTCTTCATCGGCTCAACAGAATTTGTATATTCCGACGTATACCACGGCATTTCCTGTTCCAGTGCCCTTATCGGCTGCATCATTGGCAGTTTCCTTAGCGGCGTTCTTGCCACACATTTGGGCCGCCGAAGCACACTAAAAGTGGCAGGACTGCTGTTCTTCCTCAGTGCTTTGGGAAGTTATTGCCCCGAATTCCTCTTCTTTGAGCATGGGAAACCTGGGCTCAGCGTACTCATCGCCTTCAACATTTACCGCATCGTGGGCGGCATCGGCGTAGGACTGGCTTCGGCCATCTGCCCGATGTATATTGCAGAAATCGCGCCATCTCACCTACGTGGCAAACTCGTAAGTTGGAACCAGTTTGCCATAATCTTTGGACAACTGGTGGTATACTTTGTCAATTACGCCATTCTTGGCGAACATATCGCCCCAATCATCGAACAAGTGGGTGAGAATGTTTACGCCATTCTCAATCCCGATGCCGCAACATGGTGCACAGAGATCGGATGGCGCTACATGTTTGTCAGCGAAGCCGTACCCGCAGCCCTGTTCTTCTGCCTACTTTTCTGCGTTCCCGAGACGCCGAGATACCTTGTCATGACCGGCCGCGACAAGGAAGCGCGGAACGTTCTGCAGAACATCAACGGCAAGGAAGCGGCAGAAAGCATCTTCAACGACATCAAAAACAGCATCAAAGCCGAGACCGAGCCCCTGCTGACCTACGGTGTTCTGGTGATTTTCGTGGGAATCATGCTCTCGGTGTTCCAGCAATTCGTCGGCATCAACGCTGTTCTCTACTACGCACCCCGCATCTTTGCCTCCTGCGGTTTTGACAATGCCATGCTGTTTACCGTATTTATGGGCATCGTAAACATATTGTTCACCCTCGTCGCCATCTTCACTGTCGAGCGACTTGGCCGCAAACCGTTGCTCATCAGCGGAAGCCTTGGCATGGCAGCCGGCGCACTTGCCTTCGCAGCCGTCAACCTTTTGGAACTCAATCCGCTGTTCGCCGCCGCTGCCATCATGGTTTACAGCGCCAGTTTCATGTTCAGTTGGGGTCCCATCTGCTGGGTTCTCATCTCCGAAATCTTCCCCAACACCATCCGTGGTGCCGCAGTTGCCATCGCAGTTGCCTTCCAATGGATAGCCAACTTCGCCGTAAGTTCATCCTTTGTGCCGATGTACAACATGGAACTTCAACCCGGCGACCACTTCGGCCACATCTTTGTCTACGCCCTTTACGGCGGATTCTGCCTGCTGGCAGCGCTCTTCGTATGGCGACTTGTGCCCGAAACCAAGGGAAAAACTCTGGAAGAAATGAACCGGCTTTGGAAGAAATAGCCAACGGAAGCCCGCAAAGATGCTGCGGAAGCCGATGTTTTGCCCGCAAAGATGCCGCATTTACTGCGTCTTTTCTCCGCATTTCTCATGGCAATGCGCCGTATTTCCGAAAGCATCTTTACGAATTTCCAGAGCCTTTGCACCGCATTTTCCAGCGCAACGTGCAGATGTTTCTGCCCGAAAATTCAAACCCCATCCGACTAATCATCCGAGAAATAATGAAGAAAACACTCCTTTTCGCTGTCAGCACAGCCCTGAGTTTGGGTGCAAGTGCCGCAGATAGTCCGCTATGGCTCCGCGATGTGCAGATCAGTCCCGACGGTCAGCAGGTGGTATTCTGCTACATGGGCGACATTTATGCCGTATCCTCCAGGGGAGGAGAGGCGCAACGCCTGACGGCACAGCCGAGTTATGAATGCAATCCCGTATGGAGTCCCGACGGAAAGCACATTGCTTTTGCCAGCGACCGCCACGGAAATCTCGACGTTTATGTGATGCCTGCCACCGGCGGGACGGCAAAACGCCTGACCTTCAACAGCGCCAACGAGGTGCCGCAGTCGTTCTCCCCCGACGGGAAGTGGGTATATTTCGGGGCGTGCATCCAGGATCCCGCCAAAAGTGTGCTGTTCCCGACATCTACCTTGCCTGAACTTTACAAGGTGGATGCCAATGGCGGACGCACCATTCAGGTGCTTGCCACACCCGCAGAGCAAATCTCGTTCTGCCACGACGGCGCGGGATTCTACTACCAGGACCGCAAAGGCTATGAGGATGAATGGAGAAAACACCACACATCCAGCATCACCCGCGACATCTGGTACTATGATTCCGCCTCCGGAAACCATACCAATCTGACCCGATATGCCGGAGAAGACCGCAATCCTGTGGTCAGTCGCGACGGCACGACGCTGTATTTCCTCTCCGAACGCGACGGAGGAAGCATGAACGTCTACCGCCATATCCGTGGCAGCAAGTGCGCTCCTGTGTCCAACGGCATTGAACCCCAGGCCGTCACACACTTCAAAACGCATCCCGTACGCTTCCTCAGTATGGCCGCCGACGGCACACTATGCTACACCTGGAACGGAGAAATCTATACTCAACGCCAGGGTGGCGAGCCCACACACCTTGACATTTCCCTCACACGCGACGATGACAGCCAGGTGGCAAGCCTCAACTTCTCCTCCGGAGCACAGGGCAGCACGGTCAGCAACGACGGAAAACAGGTGGCGTTCATCGTACGCGGTGAGGTCTTTGTGACGTCTACCGAGTACAACACCACGCGGCAAATCACCCACACCGCCGGCGCCGAGACCTGCGTAGACTTCGCCCCCGACGGCCGAAGTCTGGTATATGCCACCGAACGCAGCGGCAACTGGCAACTCTGCATCGCGAAGATTGCACGCGAAGACGACCCGAATTTCGCCAACGCCACCGTCATCGAGGAGGAAATCCTCCTGCCTTCCGACAGCATTGAGCGGAACTATCCACAGTTCAGCCCCGACGGCAAGCACGTAGCCTTCATTGAAGACCGCATAAAACTCAAGACCGTCGACCTCGCCACTAAGGAGATTACCGAGGTGACCGACGGTTCCACATGGTATTCTCAGGACGGTGGCTTCGACTATGCTTGGAGTCCTGACGGCCAATGGTTTGTACTCAGTTACATCGCACACCGCCACGACCCCTACATGGACCAAGGCATCGTGAGCGCAAAGGGCGGCACCATCCACCCCATCACCGAAAGTGGATACATGAGTGTCAACCCACGTTGGGTGATGAACGGCAAAGCCATCCTCTTCGAAAGCGAGCGTTACGGCATGCGAAGCCACGCATCGTGGGGCAGCCAGAACGATGCTTTCCTGGCTTTCCTTACGCAAGACGCCTACGACCGCTTCCGCCTTTCGCCCGAAGACTACGCCCTTCTCAAAGAGATTGAGGGGAAGACTCAGAAGAAAGACGAGGAAGGAAAGAAGGAGGACAAGGGAAAGCAGAAGGACAACAAAAAGGGAAAGAAGGACGCGAAGGCGGAGGAAAAGGGAAATGCTACGGAACCCCTTGACATCGATTTCAACGGAATCAGCCAGCGTATCGTGCGCCTTACACCCAATTCCAGCGACCTCGGAGACGCCATCCTCAGCAAAGACGGCGAAAACCTCTACTATTTCGCCGCCTTCGAGAGCGGAATGGACCTCTGGAAGATGGACCTCCGTAAACACGAGACCAAACTCATCTCGAAGACGAACGCCAAAAACCCGCACTTTGAGATGGACAACGACGGCAATCTCTACGCTCTCGGAAGCGACGGCATGAAGAGAATCGACGGAAAGAGCGATGCCTTGAAGCCCATAACCTTCACCGCGAGCATGAAAATCGACCTTACCGCAGAGCGCGAATACATGTTCCGCCACATGGCACGTCAGATAGAAAAGAAGATTTTCCGCACCGATTACAACGGATGTGACTGGCCTTTGATGGTGGAAAACTACGAGAAATTCCTGCCACACATTGGAAACAATTACGATTTCGCGGAAATGCTTTCCGAAATCCTCGGCGAACTCAACGTGTCGCACAGCGGCGGACGCTTCTATGCCTCGTTGCCGGCGGCAGACGCCACGGCAAGTCTGGGTCTGATCTACGACCTCAGCGCACCGGATGCTGACGGACTTACCGTCACCGATGTCCTTGAAGGCGGACCCTTTGACCGGGCAAAAAGCCGCGTGAAGGCCGGAGACCGCATCACTTCCATCAATGGTGAGCCCCTGAAAGCCGGGACCGACATCGCGCAAATGCTCAATCTTCTGGCCGGACGCAAGACGCTTGTCGGCTTCGAAGACCAGAACGGAAAGTGGGAGGAAGTGGTGCTTCCCATCACGGCAAGCCGCGAAGACGAACTGCTTTACAAACGTTGGGTGAAACATTGCGAGGAGATGGTCGACAGCCTTTCGGGAGGTCGCCTCGGATATGTCCATATCAAGGGCATGAACGACGGCTCTTACCGCAGCGTTTACAGCGACATCCTCGGCAAATACAACGAACGCGAGGGCATGGTCATCGACACACGTCAGAACGGAGGCGGACGTCTGCACGAGGATATCGAGGTGTTGTTCTCCGGACAGCACTATTTCACACAGGTCATCCGCGGACGTGAGGCCTGCGATATGCCGAGCCGGCGCTACAACCATCCAAGCATTATGCTGCAGGCAGAGGGGAATTACAGCAACGCACACGGCACACCCTGGGTCTACAAGCACCGCGGAATCGGCAAACTTGTCGGCGCTCCCGTGCCCGGAACCATGAGCAGCGTGAACTGGGAACGTTTGCAGGATCCCTCGCTCGTCTTCGGTGTTCCCGTCGTCGGATACCGGTTGCCGGATGGTTCCTACCTTGAAAACACGCAACTGGAACCGGACATCTACGTGCTCAACCGTCCGGAAACGGTGGTGAAAGGTCAGGACCAGCAACTGGAAACTGCCGTCCGCGAACTGCTGAAACAGATTGACAACAAATAAGCAAGCCCCATAATTGCAGCGGGTGAAGGACGTCCTTGCCTTCACCCGCCGTCGCTTTTATATATCTGTACACCAACGCTTTACAGCATCCTCACGCCTATCCCAACGTCCCTTTTTCCGACATTTCGTAACCAGATTTCCGCACGTTGAAAAGAGAGTGTGCGGACCAACGGAACAGACTGCCGGCAACGGGAAACAGATGGTTCGGCAACGGGAAACAGACGGTTCGGCAACGGGAAACAGACGGTTCGGAAACGGACTGTGGAAACATCCGCATTTTCCATCGGAAACATCCGATGTTCACCTCAAAAAGTGCCGCACTTTCCAGCGGAAAGTTCCGCAGTTTGCATCCGGTTCCTCCGCATTTTCCCACCGGATTTTACCATAGATTTCAACGGCGTTTTCCGCACCTTTCCGACGAATTCCCACCCACATTCCAACTGAAACTTCCGCACGATTTCCGCATCTTTCCCCATATTTTTCACACGGAAATGCGGACAGCGCCACGCGGCATACGGCCCCCCACTGACAAAGAGCCGCGCACGCAGGCAGGAAAGAGCCGGAAGAAAGTTAGGGGATGGGCAAAAGCCGGAGCGGAGAAGGTCGGGAATACGGACGGGAAGCAACTGGACACCGGGCCGGGAACCACCGTAAAGCGGAACAGGTAAAGGGCAGAATCCGGAGTGGAAATGGCAGAAGAACAGGGAGGAGACATCAGGAAAACGGCACGAAAAATGCGCCGCAACGGGAAACGGGTTCCTGCTGCGGCGCAAAAATTTTTCAATAGCCTTATGTAGGTTTTCCTGCCGGACGGACATCGGAATCCGAGCATCCGTCAGCGGATTCAAAACTGTTCGAGATACTGGATGCGGCTCTCCGTGGAGGGGTGTGTGGCAAACATTTCGGTGAAAAGATTGGAAAATCCGCCACCACTCAACGAGGAATGGATGATGAAGAGTTGTGCCACATCCTCACGACCTTTGGCAGCCGGCATGGGGTCCGCGCTGATTTTGCGCAACGCCGACGCCAAAGCCAACGGATTTCCGCACAGTTCGGCACCGCCGGCATCGGCCATATACTCGCGTTTACGGGAAATGGCGAAGCGGGTGAGCAGCGTGAAGAAGTAGCCCAAGGCGGCCAAGACGGCGGCGATGGCGGCGATGACGATGAACGACACCGCACCTCCGTCGTTGCCGTTGCGGCTGTTGCTGCGACGATTGCCGCCACCATAAAGCATACCGTTCCAAAGTGCCCGGAAGGCAATGCTCATGATGGCCGACATGATGCCCACGAAAACGATGCTGATGATCAGCAGACGCGTGTCGCGGTTGCGGATGTGGGTGAGTTCGTGTGCAATCACTCCCGCCAATTCCTCGTCATTCAGGCGCTCGCAGATGCCCGTTGTGACCGTCACGGTATAACTCTTTTCATCGATTCCCGAGGCAAAAGCGTTCAGCATCGGCGTATCGATGACATTGACCTTCGGCATGTTCATGCCCCCGGCAATGCAAAGATTCTCGACAATGTTGTAGACGCGCGGATTTTCACGGCGCTCAAGGGGTCGGGCTCCCGTGGCCGAACGCACCATTGCGGTGTTTGAGAAGAAGGCTATGAGGAACCATACACCGATAATGCCGACCACCCAAGGCAAAGTGTCGATGGTTTCGGCAAGCGCCACCACAGCAGGGTCGACAGTCGACAGGGGATCCTGCTCCAGACTTACGAGGATGAGGAAGAAGAACCAGACCAGAAGGAGGATGATGAGCGGGAAACAGCAGAGCAACATCAGCGAGCGCATGTTGTTGCGCACCTGTTGGGCATGAATTCCTACGTATTGCATACTTCCAAAGTCGGGATTTTAGAACTTGATTTCAGGTGCCTTCTCATGCTGGGCACGCTCGTTGGCACTGATTTCAAACATGGGTTCGGTCTTGAAACCGAACATTCCGGCCAAAAGGTTCGTAGGAAAACTCTGCACGGTGACGTTCAATTCGCGCGTAGTGGAGTTGAAGAAGCGGCGGGCAGCGGCAAGTTTGTTCTCGATGTCGGAGATTTCGCCCTGCAACTGCAGGAAGTTCTGGTTGGCTTTCAGGTCGGGATAAGCCTCAAGGCTCACGCGAAGTCCTGCCAAAGCGTTGGAAAGCACGTTGTCGGCCTCAATCTTCTCATTGGTGGTGGTAGCGCTCATGGCTGCGGTGCGTGCGCGGGTTACCGACTCCAGAAGTTCGCGTTCGTGGGTGGCATATCCCTTGACGGTGGACACGAGTTGCGGAATCAGGTCGTAGCGTTGTTTGAGTTGGATGTCGATGTTGGCAAAAGCATTCTCGCGGGACACGCGGAGACGCACCAGGGTATTGTAGGAAGCCACCAGCCAAAGCACGACAAGCAGCACGACAATTAAGACAATAATCACTGTAACTGACATAATAAGAAATATGATTTTGTGGGTGAATGATAGGGTTATGTGGGTGAATGTTATGATTTCAGGTGGATGGATGAGGACGGTTTCACGGCGGGAATCATAAGACGCCGGCGCGGATTCCGCCGTTTTCGTGGAGGAAAGGAAGCATCGCCTTCAACAGGAGAGAGGGAAAAGAATGGTCCATCGAGTCGGCAGATGCGGGTCAAACGTTTCGCAAATGTACACAATTTTCAAGATAATGTACTGAGTATAAAGGAAAAATACGTACATTTGCAGCCTGAAATAAACACTTTTTGGCAATTTTGCCCCCGCTTACAGCATAAAACCACAAGAAAATGAATTTTGTAGAAGAACTGAAATGGCGCGGTATGCTCCACCAAATGATGCCGGGCACGGAAGAACTCTTTGAGAAAGGCATGGTTACAGCCTATGTCGGCATCGACCCTACCGCCGATTCTCTGCATATCGGTCACCTTTGCGGCGTGATGATGCTCCGCCATCTCCAACGCGCAGGCCACAAACCTCTGGCATTGGTGGGTGGCGCCACGGGAATGATTGGCGACCCCTCGGGAAAAAGCCAGGAGCGGAACCTGCTCAACGAGGAGACGCTGCGGCACAACGTGGCTTGCATCAAGGAGCAACTCGGCCGTTTCCTTGACTTTGAGAGCGACGCTCCCAACGCTGCCGAACTGGTGAACAACTATGACTGGATGATAGACTACACTTTCCTTGACTTTGCACGGGAAATCGGCAAGTGCATCACCGTGAATTACATGATGGCCAAGGACTCTGTCAAGCGACGTCTCAACGGTGAGTGCAGCGATGGTATGTCCTTTACCGAATTTACCTACCAACTTCTTCAGGGATACGACTTCCTTCACCTATACGAAACCAAGAACTGCCGCCTGCAAATGGGCGGAAGCGACCAGTGGGGAAACATCACTACGGGCACAGAACTCATACGTCGCAAACTGGGTTCTGAGAACGATGCCTACGCATTGACCTGTCCTCTCATCACAAAGGCCGACGGAAAGAAGTTCGGAAAGACGGAACAGGGCAACGTATGGCTCGACCGTCAGCGCACAAGTCCCTACCAATTCTATCAGTTCTGGCTCAACGTCGGTGACGATGAGGCGGAACGCTACATCAAAATCTTCACCAGTCTTGACCACGAGACCATCGATTCCCTCATCGAAGAGCACCGTGCCGACCCCGCACGCCGCGTACTCCAGAAGCGGTTGGGCGAGGAAGTGACCACCCTGGTACACGGACGCGCAGACTATGAGACGGCACTTGAAGCCACAAACATCCTCTTCGGAAAGGCCACAAAGGAGAGTTTGCTCAAACTTGACGAGCAAACGCTGCTCGATGTCTTTGCAGGCGTGCCCCATTTCGAGGTGTCCCGCGAACAGGCCATCGGACAAAAGGCCGTCGACCTGCTGGCAGAGCATACGAAATGCTTCGCGTCAAAGGGCGAGATGCGCAAACTCACCCAGGGCGGAGGCGTGAGCATCAACAAGGAAAAACTGGCACAGTTTGACCGCGAAATCACCGATGCCGACCTCCTCGACGGGAAATACATCCTGGCACAGCAGGGTAAGAAGAAGTATTTCCTCATCATCGTGAAGTAACAATCCCGGAAATTTGCAGGCCCACTGCATTTCATATCCCACCCTCAAGTACGGTACCTCCATCATAAAGGTGCCGTACTTTTTTGTTCCATCACCCGGAACAGGAGGCGAAGACCCCGAAAAAAAAGCGCGGTGGAAGACCGTCAGGCAAGGCCTCGGGAAACGCGGGAAGGGGGACGCCACACGCCGTTCCGGACCGCCAACCGCCGCGATGCGAGAAGGAGGGAGAGGCTCCGGAGAGGGGAGAAAACAGCACGCCGAAACAGCAAGACAGGAACATTCAAACCCGGGAACCCCACCATAATTGCCAAAACGGGTGAAAAGAAAGCGGAGAAAAGAGAAAACAAGAACAAAATATTCTGCATTTTTTTACTTAAAGCCGAAAAAGTTCGGATTTTTTTCCTAATTTTGCTCACTACTATAATTGTACACCCGTGCACACCCGCGCGGAAAAAGCACAACAACAGGCGGCGGAAACACCGCCGACAAACCACCATCCGAACCTAACAGCACAAGACCATCATGAGCGAACTTCGAGTCATCATAAGCGGCGGCGGCACCGGCGGACACATTTTCCCCGCCATTTCCATTGCCAATGCCATACGGTCAGAACACCCCGAGGCAAAAATTCTCTTCATCGGAGCCGAAGGCCGCATGGAAATGCAGCGCGTTCCCGCTGCGGGATATAAGATTATCGGACTGCCCATCGCAGGATTCGACCGCAAACATCTGTGGAAGAACCTTAAAGTGATATACAAAATCTGGCAGTCGAGACGCAAGGCCCGCGCCATCATACGCGAGTTCAGGCCCCACGTGGCTGTGGGAGTGGGAGGTTACGCCAGCGGACCGACGTTGCAGGTTTGCCAACAAATGGGAATCCCCACCCTCCTGCAAGAGCAGAACAGTTACGCAGGAGTCACCAACAAACTGCTGGCACGCCACGCCCGGAAAATCTGCGTGGCATACGAAGGTATGGAACGTTTCTTCCCGAAAGACCGCATCGTGCTTACCGGAAACCCCGTACGCCAGAATCTCATCAACAACACTTACAGCCGCGGAAGCAGCATTGAGGAACTCGGACTCGACAGAACGAAGCGCACTGTGCTCATCATCGGAGGCAGTTTGGGCGCACGGACTCTCAACGAGAGCGTACTCCGGCACCTCGACGTCATACGCCGCAACCCCGATGTGCAGTTCATCTGGCAGACCGGCAAGTATTACAGCCAGGAAATTCAGGAACGTCTCCGCGCGGAAGGTCAGCCACCCTACCTGAAAGTGACGGAATTCATCGCCGACATGAGCCGCGCATACGCCGCAGCAGACCTCGTGGTCAGCCGTGCGGGAGCATCAAGTATCAGCGAGATCTGTCTGCTCGGAAAACCCTCAATCCTCGTACCCTCACCCAACGTGGCGGAGGACCATCAGACAAAAAATGCCCAAGCCCTCGTGGCAAAGGACGCCGCCATCTGCGTCAAAGATGCGGATGCCGTAGACACTCTCATTGAAACCGCCATCCAAATCGTGGGTGACAGCGCGAAACTCGACGCCATCAGCGCCGCCGTAGTACAGTTGGGAAAGCCGCACGCCGCCGACGACATCGCGAAAGAAGTCGTCACCCTGGCCGAGACCTTCCGCGACCGCTGATTCCCCACACCACCATCCGCCGCAACAACACCGGACTTGCGGCATACCCGTCCCAGAAGATTAAAGTCCATGACTACATCATATTACTTCCTCGGTGCCGGTGGCATCGGGATGAGTGCCTTGGAACGTTATTTCAACCAACAAGGACTTTTTGTGGCAGGCTACGACAAAACACCGTCACAACTCACAGAAACCCTCGGAAAGGAGGGCATCGCCATCCATTTTGACGACAATCCGGAACTGATTCCTGCCGAATGCCGCGACCCGAAGACCACACTTGTTGTCTACACCCCCGCCATTCCCGCCGACTCACGCGAACTGGCTTGGTTCAAGGAACAGGGACATGAGATACTGAAACGCGCCGCCGTGCTTGGACGACTGACGCGAGAGAAGCACGGATTGTGCGCGGCAGGAACGCACGGAAAGACCACAACGTCTGCCATGGCAGCGCACTTGCTGAAAGAAAGCAGCGTAGGATGCAACGCCTTTCTCGGAGGAATCACCAAAAACTACGGCACGAACTACCTGCTGAATCCCGAAAGCGACTTCGTAGTCATCGAAGCCGACGAGTTCGACCGTTCGTTCCATCACCTCAGACCCTTTGCAACCGTCATCACCAGTGCCGACGCCGACCACCTCGACATATACGGTACCGAAGAGGCATACCTCGAAAGTTTCAGCCACTATACAAGCCTTGTCCAACCCGGAGGAGCACTGGTCGTACACCGCGGACTCCGCATCGAGGAACGTCTGCAACAGGGTGTTCGACGCTACGATTACAGCCGTCACGAGGGCGACTTCCACGCAGAGAACATCAGAATCGGCGGAGGTCGAATCGTCTATGACCTCGTATCGCCGCTCGGAAACATCAAGGATATTGAACTCGGAGTGCCCGTAAGCATCAACATCGACAACAGCATCGCTGCCATCGCATTGGCGCAACTTGCGGGAGCGGATGCCGAAAGCATACGGAAAGCCATGGCAACATACAGCGGAGTGGACCGCAGATTTGACTTCAAAATCCGAACGGACGAACTGGTTTTCCTCTCGGACTACGCCCACCACCCCGAAGAAATCCGCCAAAGCATTCTGAGCATCCGCGAGGTTTTTGACGGACGCCGCGTCGCAGCCGTCTTCCAACCTCATCTATTTACCCGCACGCGTGACTTCTATCATCAGTTCGCCGAGGCTCTGAACCTGGTGGATGAGGTCATCCTCCTCGACATTTATCCCGCCCGCGAGGCGCCGATTCCCGGTGTGACATCGCAACTTATCTACGACCTCCTGCGGCCGGAAATGGAAAAGACAATGACCACCAAGGATCATTTGACCGAACTCGTGCGTGAACGTGCAAAGGATTTCGACGTGCTCATCGTACTCGGTGCCGGCGATGCCGACAACCTTTGTCCCGAAATTACGGAGATCCTCCTCAACCGCTGACGCCCGAGAGGAAAATTCCATAGCCTTTTTTCCCGAAAACATCAAATCCAACCACAATCTTCCCCATATCCCTACCCCGCCATCATGAAGTATGTCATACGCCTTCTGCTGCTTTTCCTGTCGTTGGCCTACATCGTCTTCGTCACGGTTCGCTACAGCCGAGCCGAGGATAAGCGGGTATGTACGGCATTGCAGATTGACATTCTCGACAGCGCACAGGCCACCTTCATATCAAAAGACGGCATCGAGAAGATGCTTCGAAGCAAGGGAATCCACCCCGTCGGGCGCACAATGAGCACCATCAGTCCCATCAATATCGAACGGACCATTGAACGCGACTCCTTCATCCGCCGCGCAATCTGCACCCTTACTCCCGGAAGCCGCGTGCGTTTGGCGGTCATCCAGCGCATACCGCTCCTGCGTGTCATGGCCGACAACGGCGAGGATTACTACATCGATGAGGTAGGAACACGCATGGAAGCCATGGGCTACGAGGCGGATTTACCCATAGTCACCGGCATCATCACCCCGGACTTCGCACGGAAAAGACTGAAAGTCCTGGGGAATTTCCTGAGGAACGATCCCTTTTGGGACAGCCAAGTTGAGCAGATAATCGTGCTGCCAAACAAGGACATCGACCTCATAATGCGTGTCGGAGACCAAGTGGTGCACTTCGGAAAGATTGAGGACATCAACAAGAAGTTCCGGAATCTACGTGCCTTCTATACGGATATCATGCCCAAAGTAGGCTGGCACAAATACTCCGAAATCAACGTAAGTTACGACGGAAGAGTCATCTGTAAGCGGAAGAAACCTCAGAAAGTGGCCAAATCAAAACCCGCACCTGAGCAAAAAACCGCTGAGACGGGACAACAAAACAGTGAGACAACTCAGCCAAAAAGTCCAACGGGACAACAAAACAGTCCAAAAGGACAGTAAACCAAGCACCAAAGGACAGTAAATGAATGGCAGCAGGACGGTAAACAAAGTACCGTAGGACTGCAAATAAAACACCTAAGGACTGCAAGCAAAACACCTAAGGACCGCAAATAAAAGGTAAAAAGACAGTATGTAAAGCGCAGAAGGACAGCCTTGTGGAACCCGGAAGGGATGACCCATCATGCGCAACATTACTGGAAAAAGAGCGCGGAAGAGACAAACGACAATGCGCAAGGGAACTGCCAAAAGGACGCACAGATGAAGCCCTGTCGCAACCGAAGAGGAACCAAAAGTTCAATTCCCGTGAACTTTATCTGCGGTCTACTGATAGAACACCCTTGGATTCATGCCTCTATATCTCTGACGGTTCCTCCCATTTTCAGGCCCTGACCTGCCTGAATCCTGGAAACCGTCCAACACAAACAAGGGCATACACCTCCTAAATTACCGTCTCCCCCGCCAAAAAACTTTGCCGGACAACAAAAAAACATCGCCTCTCCAGACAAAAAAAAGATACAAGATATATGGACAACAACTTCATCGCAGCCATCGTTCTCGGGTCGTCACGACTGACAGGTATTGTGGGAAGCAAGGAAAACGACGGAAGTATCACCGTGAAAGCGCATACCTCCATCAATTCCTCTGACTTCATCAGCAAGGGAAAAATCATGAATGTCGACAAGATGACATCGTCACTTGCCAACATAAAGAACACACTTGAGAACAAGACAGAAAGCCGCATCAAATGCTTTTATGTGGCAATCAACTGCATGGGTCTCCGCTCTGTTGCCAACAATGTAACGATGCAGATGCCCAGCAGTGAAATCGTTACCGAGGAACTCATCGCGTCCATCGGTGTGCGAAACAAGGAAGGCCGTACCGCCGAACGCGAAATACTTGAAGCCATTCCTTTGGAATACCGACTCGGAAGTGCCGGTGCCCAGGTGACGCAAGACCCCAAAGGTGCCATGACAGACCGCATAGAGACGAGATTCCTCAACGTCGTTTGCGGCACCAACACCCTCGAAACCATCTCAAATTGCTTCAGAAGAGCAAACATAGATATTGCCGACGGGCGCCTGTTCATCGGAGCGGAAATGCTCGCAAGCCTCATGACCACCGAACAGGAACGGTCGTCCGGCTGCGTTTTTGTGGACATGGGCAGCGAAACCACCACCGTTGCCGTATACCGTGGCAAACTTTTGCGCCACCTTTGTGTGATTCCTCTCGGAAGTTCCACCATCACCCACGACATCGCCAACGTATTTACCGTGGAAAACGAGGAGGCTGAGAACCTCAAAGTTAAGCATGGCTACCCCAATTTTGAGGAAATCAGCGAGAAGGAGGAGATACATCTCCGCGATGGAGGACGGGTGAAAAAGGTGGCGGACCTTGCAGAAATCATCGACGCCCGCGTAGAAGAGATTATCCAGAACATCAAAGCGCAGGTGGAAAACTCGGGATATAACCACGAAAACCTTGTAAATGGCATCTTCGTTTGCGGAGGTGGAGCCCAATTAAAGGGAATGGACAACGCCCTGAAGGCGCATTTCAAGGATTGGTTTATCCGTATCATGAAGAATTCTCCCCGTCTTAAAGTCAACACGAGCGACATAAATTTCAACGAAAGCGGCATCTACAACATCGGACTGGCGCTGATTGACAACAATCTCACCAACTGCTATGGCGGACCGTTCTCCATCTTCGATTCGGACAACGACACTCCGACAGAGGAAGTGAAGCCTACCGACACACAGAATGGCGATAAAAATCCCGAAACAGATGGAGGAGACACCCCAAAGACCCCCGACGTCGAGGAGGAGAAAGCGCCCCAAAAGCCGAAGGAGCCTGGAGCATTCAAGAAATTCATGAACGGTTTCAAGAAGACGCTTATGTCCATCGTCTCCGAACCTACCGAAGAAGACTACGAGAACAATAAAGACAAGAACTGATAACATCCGCCTTCCCACCATCATTTCACGGCGGGAATAACCGAAAACATAGAACCTATTTGTAGTTTATGGAAGAAGAACTTATCGTCGATATGGGAGTTCCCACAACGACGCCCAAAATAATTAAAGTAATCGGTGTCGGCGGCGGCGGCGGAAATGCCGTCAATTACATGTATCGCACCGGCATCCACGATGTCAATTTTGTTGTCTGCAACACCGACAGTAAGGCGCTGGCCGACAGTCCGGTGCCCGTACGTCTGCAACTCGGAAGCGAAGGTCTTGGTGCCGGAAACCGGCCGACACGGGCAAGAGCAGCCGCAGAAGAGAGCATAGAAGGCATACGCGCCATGCTCGATGACGGCACAAAAATGGTATTCATCACCGCAGGAATGGGCGGAGGTACCGGCACTGGAGCCGCACCTGTCATAGCACACGAGGCAAAAGAAAAGGGAATCCTCACCGTAGGCATTGTCACTATACCCTTCAGGTTCGAAGGAAACAGAAAAATTGACCAAGCCCTTGACGGAGTTGACGCCATCCGCAAGGAGGTTGATGCGCTGTTGGTGATCAATAATGAGAAACTTCGCGAGATTTATCCCGAACTTACCATCCGCTCCGCCTTCCAGAAGGCCGACAACACGTTGAGCATCGCCGCACGTTCCATTGCGGAAATCATCACCATGCACGGCATTATCAATCTGGACTTCCAAGATGTCGGCACAGTTCTCCGTGATGGCGGCGTAGCACTCATGTCTACCGGCTACGGAGAAGGGGAAGGTCGAGTGACAAAAGCAATAAATGAGGCGCTACATTCCCCACTTCTGAACAATAATGACATATTCAACTCGAAGAAGATCCTCATTTGTATCAGTTTTTCCGAGGACGAGACCGGCGAAGAAGGGACATCTCAGGAACTGATGATGGAGGAAATGAACGAGGTGAACGACTTTATGGAGCAGTTCCGCGACGACGTCGAGACGAAATGGGGACTTTCCACCGATCCCGAACTGGGAAAGAAGGTGAAAGTCACCATACTTGCCACCGGATTCGACATCAATGCCGTTGCCGGAATGCAGGAAAAGAAGAAGGCGGAAGCGGAAGCCGACCTCCAAAAAGAGAAAGAAAAGCAGGAAGAGAACGAAGAACGCCGCACACAGTTCTATGGTTATTCCAACGACCGCGGCGTACGGAAACACTTTTACCGGACGTTCATCTTCCAATCCGAGGATTGCGACAACGAAGAACTTGTCGCACTCGTCGATGCCGTACCGACATGTCGACGCACGAAAGACATCCTTAACGACATCAAGAGCAAGAGCGTAAAGGCCAAAGCCTGAGAGACTGACTGATGTATTCCGGTCGTTACGCCCGCCAAACTTGCCGTCACAGGCATGGATTTACCATAAAAACGACCGGAATCATCAAAAGACAGGTCCTGAAATCACGAACGAACTGCCACGGAGCATCGTCATCACATATCGGGAATGCGGCTCCTGCGGACTGTGGAAGAACGTCATTACGAACGGGAACATAGTTCCTGCCGACTGTAAGGAACATCACAACGGGTCTTAAACATGGCTCCTGCGGACTGTGAAGAGCGTCATAAAGAAGCAAGAATACGGTTCCTTCAAACAGTAAAACCACATCCCCATAACCTGCGAATGCGGTTTCCAAAACTGCAAGAGTTGTCCTCAATGGCTTCATCGCCCTCTTCAAAGGGGTCCGACGCCGTAACCGGACAGCAGAAACGCACGATGTCCTTACGTATAAGGCCAAACACTCCTATATATATTATTATAGCGCGTGGGAGACTTTGCCGTGCGTTCTATACGAAACTGCAGGCGACGGCTCCTAAGGAGCACGCATCCGCTCCAGGAGCATACCGATGTTGTTATGCGCCACATCCGAAAATACTATGCGCAGCATTTGCAAACGCTATGCGCAACATCCGCAAACGTCATGCGCCACATCCGAAAAGGCTATACTCAGCATCTGCAAACACTATGCGCAGCACCTGCGTACACCGCGAGCGACATCAACATACGCCATGCGCAAGCCTGCAAATGCCATCCTCCACGGCGGTGAAATTTCCGGACCTATCCCAACAATGTCTTTACAACATCTTATCCTCAAGGAAAATATGGACGAAGATCTTCTTATCGAAATACCAACACCCACAGTAGATTCCAACGACCCCAGTATCATAAAGATCATTGGTGTGGGTGGCGGAGGCGGCAATGCCGTCGCCAATATGTACAAGGAAGGCATACCAGGTGTGCGATATATCGTCTGCAACACTGACAAGAAGGCACTCGAAGACAGTCCTGTACCTACAAAAGTGCAGTTAGGTCCAGGTCTCGGTGCCGGAGGAGTACCCGAAATCGGACGGAAACTCGCGGAGGGAGACATCGGAGCCATTAACGGAATGTTCGATGAAAACACCAAGATGGTATTCATCACCGCAGGTATGGGAGGCGGTACCGGAACGGGTGCCGCGCCGATAATTGCACGGGAAGCCATGAAGCGAAACATCCTCACCATCGGCATTGTCACCATACCTTTCCTCTTCGAAATGTGGAAACGCATCGACCTTGCGCTCGACGGTGTCGAGACAATGGCAAACGAAGTGGACGCGCTCCTCGTCGTCAACAACGAACGTCTGCGCCAGATTTATCCCACGCTCACCATCATGAATGCCTTCAAGAAAGCCGACGATACGCTGACAAAAGCCGCACGTTCCATTGCGGAAATCATCACCATGCACGGCACAATGAACCTCGACTTCTGCGACGTCGAGACCTGTCTGCGGGGTGGAGGCGTGGCAATCATGTCGTCCGGTTACGGAAAAGGCGCAAACCGTGTGACGAAAGCCATCGAAGACGCCCTCAATTCCCCCCTGCTCAACGACCGCGACATCTTCAAAAGCAAGTCGCTGAGAATGGTGTTTTTCATACCGCCCGAGGAAATTGGCGACGCCATGCTCATGGAAGAGTTCGGACAAGTGAACAAATTCATGGAAAACTTCCACAAGGATGTCGACACGAAATGGGGAATGGCTGAGGATGCAAGTCTGAAGGACGAGATAAAGGTGACCATATTGGCGTCAGGATTCAAGGTGATGCCGGGCATGGAAGACGAGGAACCCGTGGCCGTTCCTCTGACCGGCGACCAGATGGATGAGGTACGCCAACGCGAAATGCGCCGCGACATGGCCTATGGAAACCTGAAGAAACACAAACCACACCGCAGAACTTACATCTTCAACGACGAAGATTTGGATAATGAAGAACTCGTGGCGATGCTTGAAAACAACGATGTGTTTAGACGCACAGAACACGACATGGTGAGATTCCGCGAGACGTCAAAAGCCAGAAGAAACGGATTCTGACGTCGCCGTTCCCGACATCACGGGAATTCACCACAGATTTTTACGCACAAAACTTCACTCAAAAGACGAAAAAATGCTTTTTGAACAAATCAGCGCTGACATCATGTCGGCCATGAAAGCCCGGGAGACCGTACGTCTCCAAGCCCTACGAAACATCAAGAAATACTTCATCGAGGCCAAGACCGCTCCGGGAAGCAACGGAGAACTCTCGGACGATGCCGCCTTGAAGATTCTTTCAAAACTGGCGAAACAAGGGCGCGACACCGCACAACTTTACCGCGAACAGGGTCGTCCTGACCTTGCCGAGAATGAAATGGCTGAGGTGAAAGTCATTGAAACCTACCTGCCCCAGCCCCTCACCGACGAGGAACTGACCGCCGCTCTGCAAAACATCATCACCGAACTTGGCGCAACATCACCCAAAGATATGGGACGCGTGATGGGAACCGCCTCGAAGGCTCTTGCAGGAAAGGCCGACGGACGCGCCATCAGTGCCAAGGTGAAGGAACTGCTCAACCAGTAATTCCACACGACATTCACGGCAGTTCCACATCGGAACAGCCATAAAACCTACCATAATCCGGCAGACACCGACAACGTGTCTGCCGTTTTTTTTGTCGTTTTATGCGGATAAGACAGCGCAGCGGACCTGGCTGCAGGGGTCCGCACAACGGAGAATGCCTCAGGAACATCGGCATTTCCCGCCGCAAAGTGCCGCACTTTTCAGTCGTAACATCGGAGGTTTCCACCCTGAACATCCGCACTTTCCCAGCGAGACGCTGGTACATTCCTGCCAAGATACCGGAAGCCTGGCAGGCAGGGAGCGAAAAAATCCCCCGAATGAGCGTCAGGCCATTCGGGGGATGATTTGTCACAGTGGCATTCACATGTCGCCACAGCAAATATGTTTCATCGGTTTTCGCGGGGGCTTTTCACCTTATTCCAACGCATTCCATCAACGGAATGCCATGAAAGGCTTAAGCCACCTTCTCGAGTTTCTTGAGGATGCTGAAGATGAAGAGTGCCGAAACGAGGCAGATGGCGGCAAGCACGCCCCAGATGACGACAAGGTTTACGTTTGCACCCCACAGGATTCCAGGCACCATCACGAGTTGGTTTCCGATGGCGGTGGCGGCAAACCAGAGGCCCATCATCAGACCTGCATACTTGGGAGGAGCCACCTTGCTGACGAAACTGATGCCGATGGGCGAGAGAAGGAGTTCGGCAAAGGTGAGGACAAGATAGGTGCTGATGAGCCAGTTGGCGCTCACGCGGGCGGGATCGGCGGCACCCTTGATGGCCTCAGCCTGATCCATAGGCTGGAGAAGTCCCATGGAACCCGCTGCCATCAGGCAGAATGCCAAGGCGGCAACGAGCATTCCAAGGCCTATCTTCTTGGGGCTTGAAGGCTCTTTACCCTTCTTTCCGAGCCACGAGAATAGGGCAACGCTCACAGGAGTAAGGGCAACGACGTAGCAGGGATTGAACTGCTGGAAGATGGGAGCCTCGATGTTTACGGCGCCATCAAGGGTATAATACTTGTAACCGAGGAAGGCTGCGGCAAGCAGAATCACGAGTCCGGACACGGATTTGCCGCTACCGGTAGTGCTCTGGAACAGACCAAAGAGGCCGTAAACGATGAAGATGCACGCAACAAGGTTGGTGACGTCGAACGCCATGCTCTGTATACCCTCGGAAGTGGTCTGGGTGTAGTCGCGGGCGAAGAGCGTCAAAGTGTTGCCGTTCTGGTGGAAAGCCATCCAGAAGAAGATGACAACGGCGAAGACAAGGCAGAGGCAAACGATGCGTTCCTTGGTCTCCTCCTTGGAAAGTTCGGGGGCGGCGGGGGCGGCAACCTTGGCAGAGTCCTCGTCCTTCGCTACGGTCTTCTTTTCAGACGCGAGCACATGCTTGTACGTACTCTGGAAGATGTAGTAGATGAAGATGGAGAAAATCAGGCTGACACACGCCACAGCGAAGGCGAAGTGGTAAGAATCGGCTACGCTGATTTGGAGTTCCTCCTGGGCATAACGCATGATTTCGATGGCAGCGGTGGGAGCGAACATGGCACCGATGTTGATGGCCATATAGAAAAGCGAGAAACCGCTGTCGCGTTTGTCGGAGAATTTCTCCTCGTCATACAGACGACCGACCATCACCTGCAGGTTTCCCTTGAACAATCCCGTGCCAAGGCTGACGAGAAGCAGGGCAATTCCCATGGCCGCTACAGCAGTGACGTCGCTACCAAGGGGGAGGGAGAGCAGCAGATATCCGAGGAACATGATGATGATACCAGTGGTGACCATCTTGCCGAAGCCGAATCTGTCGGCGGCGACACCGCCGATGACGGGGAGGAAGTAGACCATCATCAGGAAAGTGGAGTAGACTATAGTGGCAACTCCCGGCTCCCATCCGAAGTTTGCTTGGAGATAGAGGAGGAAGACGGCCAACATCGTGTAGTAGCCGAAGCGCTCACCGGTGTTGGCAAGCGCAAGAGCCCAAAGGCCTTTTGGTTGTCCTTCAAACATAGAATTTTGGTGATTATTATATAAAGGTTAGTAAAAAATATATTCCGATTTGGGGGATTTTATCCTGGCCCCGGGGATTTTCGGATGCCCGATGCCATGGAACGCCGGGGAAGCGACGGCATTCTCAAGGATGGTGCTAAAAAGTTTCACCCTGCGACACCGGCATTTTCATCCAAAGATGCGGCATTCCGGAGTTCTTCCGCCAGGAACCGGGCGGTATGGCCCTTGCCCTGCGCAACCACTTCCTCGGGAGTGCCCTGTGCCACCACCTGACCACCGCCGCGTCCACCTTCGGGACCTATGTCGATGATATGGTCAGCCACCTTCACCACATCAAGGTTATGTTCGATGACGATGACGGTGTTTCCCTTCTCCACCAGCCGCTGTAAGACTCCGAGAAGAATGCGGATATCCTCGAAGTGAAGGCCAGTTGTCGGCTCGTCGAGGATGAAAACGGTACGCCCGGTGTCGCGTTTCGACAGTTCTGTCGCAAGTTTCACGCGCTGACTCTCGCCACCCGACAAGGTGGTGGACGACTGTCCGAGGCGGATATAGCCCAGACCTACGTCCTGAAGTGTCTTGATTTTCTGCAATATGGCGGGCACATTCTCAAAGAACTCCACGGCCTGGTTGATGGTCATGTCGAGAACGTCCGATATGCTTTTCCCTTTATAGCGCACTTCAAGCGTCTCTCGGTTGTAGCGTTTGCCGTGACAGACCTCGCAGGGAACGTAGACATCGGGCAGGAAGTTCATCTCGATGGTGCGGTAACCGTTGCCCTTGCAGCATTCGCAACGCCCACCCTTGACGTTAAAGGAGAAGCGCCCGGGCTTGTAGGCACGGACCTTCGCCTCGGGAAGTGCGGAAAACAGATTGCGGATATCGTTGAAAACACCCGTATAGGTGGCGGGATTGGAGCGGGGAATGCGCCCGATGGGACTCTGGTCGACGGACACCACCTTGTCGATATTATCGAGACCTTCGATGGAACCATACGCCAAAGGCTCGCGGAGGGAGCGGTAGAAGTGCTGGCTGAGTATGGGCAACAGCGTGTCGTTGACAAGGGTCGACTTGCCGCTTCCCGACACTCCGGTGACGCAAATGAGCGTACCGAGGGGGAAATCCACGGTGATATCGCGCAGATTGTTGCCCTTGCAGCCGTGCAACGTCAGGTGTTTCCCGTTGCCGGCACGGCGTTTCGAGGGGATTTCTATGCGGCAACGGCCGTTAAGGTAGGCTGATGTGAGGGTGTCGCACCGCAACATATCCTTCGGAGTGCCCTGGAAAACCACCTCTCCACCCTTTCTGCCGGCGCGCGGACCGATGTCTACGATGTAATCTGCGGCAAGCATCATGTCGCGGTCGTGCTCTACCACCACCACCGTGTTGCCGCTGTCGCGCAAATGTTTGAGGCTGTCAATCAGACGTACGTTGTCGCGCTGGTGAAGTCCAATGCTTGGCTCGTCAAGTATGTAGAGGACGTTGACAAGTTGCGAACCTATCTGCGTGGCAAGGCGTATTCGCTGGCTCTCACCGCCGGAAAGCGTCATCGTAGCACGGGAAAGACTGAGGTAATCAAGGCCGACATCGAGCAGGAAACGCAGACGCGAACGGATTTCCTTCAGTATTTCCGTAGCCACAGCCCGTTCGCGGGGAGGCAATTTTTCCTCGATTCCATCGAGAAAATCGTACAATTCGCCCAAATCCATGGCACTCAGTTCACCGATGTTCTTGTCGGCAAACCGATAGGACAGGGCTTCGCGGTTGAGACGTGCGCCATGACAATGCGGACACACCACCTCTTTCGAGAATTGTTCTGCCCATCGCTGGGCGGCAGCCGACATTTCCATGTCCGCCATCTGCTGCACGTATTTCGCAAGTCCGTCAAAAGTGACGTAATAGTCGTCATCACCACCCGTCTGTTTCCCGGAAATCCACAGCGACTCGCTGCATCCGTTGACGATTTCATCGAGAGCCTCCTCCGGAATCTCGCTGATTGGCGTGTCGCGGTCGGCATCATATTTGCGGAGTACCGCCTCCACCTCCCAGAAGATCAGGTTGTTGCGCCATTTTCCCAAAGGTTCGAGCGCGCCTTCACGGATGCTCTTCGAAGGGTCGGGGCAGACTTTCTGCAAATCCATGGCATGAAGGAATCCCAGACCCTTGCACTTCGGGCACGCTCCCATGGTGGAATTGAAGGAAAACACGTTGGGGGCGGGCTCGCGATAGGCGATTCCGGTGACCGGACACATAAGTCTGCGGCTGAAATAGCGGATTTCCTGCGTCTCGGCATCGAGGATGAGCAGCAGACCGTCGCCCTGGTCGAGGCATTTCGTCACAGATTGGTGCAGACGTTCCGCATCTTTCTCCTGGACACGCAACTTATCGATGACCACTTCTATGTCGTGCATCTTGTAACGGTCGAGTTTCATGCCGCGTTCCACCATGCGCATCTCACCGTCCACACGGACATTGATGTAGCCTTTTCGGAGAACCGACTCGAAAACCTCGCGGTAATGACCCTTGCGGCCCTGCACAAGAGGGGCGAGCAGAAAGATTCGGCGGTCGGAATAGTCGGAGATGATCATCTCAACTATCTTGTCCTCGGTGTATTTCACCATGCGTTCACCGCTTTTATACGAATAAGCGGTGGCGGCACGCGCATAAAGGAGGCGGAGAAAGTCATAAACTTCGGTGACAGTACCGACAGTTGAGCGCGGATTCTTGTTGGTTGTCTTCTGTTCTATGGAGATGACGGGCGAAAGACCGGTAATCTTGTCCACATCAGGACGCTCAAGATTGCCGAGGAAATTGCGGGCATAGGCCGAAAAGGTCTCAATATAGCGACGCTGACCTTCGGCATACAGGGTGTCGAAAGCCAGACTTGACTTGCCGCTTCCCGAAAGTCCGGTAACAACGGTCAGACGTCGGCGGGGAATGCTGACGTCTATATTCTTAAGATTATGGACACGGGCGCCCATAACCTCTATTGTTCCATCTTTCCTTTCTTGTTTCTCTGCCATAAAATTACATTAAAACTCGCGGTTTCATCGAATATTTTCATATAAAAGAGCATCGCTTCCGAAGAGGAATACCGACACCGGGGGAACGCTCCGCCGTACCGTCGGACATTAAAGTCCGCCGCTGTTGACGCCCTCCTTGTAGCCTCGCAGCAAATTGATGGTCTTCTTGTAGTTGTATTTCAGCCCATCAGCACCGCGGGCCTTGATGACAAGGTAATAAGCGCCGTCAGGAGCGTCGTGACCTCCCTGTCCGTTCATCGTACCGTCCCATCCATCGGCAGGATCGGTCCATTCATAAATCTTCTTTCCGCTGCGGCTGAAGACGGAAGCCTTGAATTCCACGATGCTCTCGTACCCCTCCTTCACCTTGAAAACATCGTTGATGCCGTCGCCGTTGGGGGTGAAAGCGTTGGGAACCTCAAGTTTGCTCTCGGCGATATTGATGGTAAAGGGGGTCTCCATCTCGTACTCCAAGGTGTCACCGTCGGCAACAAACGAAACAAGGAGCGTGACATACGTGGTGCCACTCTTGATGAATCGGTACTCGGTGTCCTCTTCAAAGCGCGTCAGGATGGGAGTTTCGCTGCCGTCTTCCAGGAAACGCCACTCGTAAAGCGCCTGATAGCGTCCCAAATTTTCGGGATGTGCCTCGAAACGTGCCGTGAACGGAGCGCCTCCGGAGTAACTTTCGGCATCACTGACCTCCTGTCCGTCATCGTCAATGTAGACCATCACAGGCGAAACACTGGGATATTCGTCGTCAACGGTCAGCGCACCGACAGCGGAACACAGGGAAAACAGTAAAGCAACGAAGAGAAAACGTGGTGACATATCTTTATTCTTTGGAACAAACATCTTATATTCATTGAGGGAAATGCGGACAAACAGCCTTAGGACGTGCGGAGAAAAAGCAAAAGTGCGCGCAATTTCAAGCCGCAAAAATACAACATTACCCCCTAAAAACAAAAATTATATAGTAATTTCTTTGGTTTTTGGCACCTTATTGTTAAATTTGCACCCGAAATGCGCTTGTGGCGAAATTGGTAGACGCGCTAGACTTAGGATCTAGTGTCTTGCGACGTAGGGGTTCGAGTCCCCTCAAGCGCACCCTTTTCTTTGAGGTAACTGCTGGTTGTCAGTGATGATTAAACTGTCCCCCCGCGATTCCACGACAAAAAACACCGGTCCTGGCCATACCGTGCGCTACCCTTCGAGGGTAAACACGCCGATGTCAGCGAGTACGGAGAACTGGAACGGGTTTCATTTAATCAGCACTTGCTTGCCTGCCGTTACCTTTTTGCAATATAAACGGACCGGAATTACCACGCAAACGTGCCGCTGACAACACATAATTGTGCCGAGGCGGCCCCAAAACACGTTGGCAAAAAACCATAAACACCCGGAGAACAGCCCTCATGCGGACGGTTATTCCCTCCACCGTCTTCCGCATAATGGCAGGAAAAGGTCCACAAAGAATCATAAGGAACCATGGCAGCAGAGCATCAAACAGCACAGCAATATGAAGTAATGGCCCCCGTAGGCTCGCGCGAATGTCTGGCAGCCGCGCTCAAAGCCGGGGCGGATTCGGTGTATTTCGGCATCGAAAGTCTGAACATGCGCGCGCACTCCGCCAGCCGTTTTACAAAGGCCGACCTACGCGAAATCGCTGCTACATGTAGCGAACAAGGCGTAAAAACCTACCTGACGGTCAACACAATCATCTACGGAGAGGACCTCGATCAGATGCGCGACATCTGTGATGCTGCCAAAGAGGCCGGCATCACCGCTGTCATTGCTGCGGACGTTGCCGTGCTGGCATACTGCAAAAAGATCGGACAAGAGGTACATCTTTCCACACAACTCAACATTTCCAATGCCGAAGCGCTGAAATTCTATGCCGAATATGCCGACGTCGTGGTACTCGCACGCGAACTGAAACTGCAACAGGTACGCGATATCGCCGATGTCATCGAGCGCGAAAACATTTGCGGACCTTCGGGAAACCGTGTCCGGATCGAGATGTTCTGCCATGGCGCACTCTGTATGGCGGTGAGCGGAAAGTGCTACCTTTCCCTCGACAATACGGGACGCTCCGCCAATCGGGGCGAATGTATGCAGATCTGCCGACGGGGTTACACCGTCCGAGACCGCGAGACCGGCACCGAACTTGACATTGACGGCAAATACATTATGTCGCCGAAAGACCTGAAAACCATCGGTTTCATCGACAAAATGATGCGTGCCGGCGTCAAAGTCTTCAAGATTGAGGGCCGCGCACGCAGTGCAGAATACGTCTATACTGTCGTGAAATGCTACAAAGAAGCCATTGCCAGCGTCGAAAACGCAACATTCTCGGCTGAAAAGATTGAGGAATGGGACAAAAGGCTCGCCACTGTCTTCAACAGAGGCTTCTGGGACGGCTACTATCTTGGGCAACGTCTGGGTGAATGGAGCAAGCAATATGGCAGCAGTGCCACGGAAAAGAAGGTATACATCGGCAAAGGGCAGAAGTATTTTTCGAAGATTGGTGTGGCAGAGTTCTACATCGAGACCGGAGAATTCCGTGCCGGCGACAAATTGCTCATCATCGGCCCTACGACAGGTGCGCTCTATGTCACCCCCGAAAGCGTGCATGGCAGCAACGGCCCCGTTGAAGTGGCACGGAAAGGTATGTGCGTAGCCATCCCCGTACCGGAAAAAGTAAGGCCTTCCGACAAACTCTATAAACTTGTCCCCAGCGAATTCTGACCTTTTCATCAAAGGTTTCCGCATGCACGACGCGAACCTGGCGCACATGGGGCTGCATTAACGATGTAAAAGAAGCAGCATTAACGATGCGCATGGACTGCATTAACGTTACGCATGGGCAGTATTAACGATGCGCATGGGCTGCATTAACGATGCAAAATGACAACGGATACCGGCAGGACATCCCGAATTTCCCATAAAAACCTTAGTATATACCATACAAATGAAACGAGTAGCAACCATCGGATTCTTTGACGGTGTTCACCGCGGACACCAATACCTTTGTCAGCAACTGCGCGAAGTGACTGGCGAAGATGGGACAGCCATTGTGCTGACCTTTGCCAAACACCCCCAAAGAGTGCTTGGTCGTCAGGATCCTCCCCCATTGCTTACCACAGCAGATGAGAAGATGCGGCTGATGAAGTCGCTGTGTCATATCGACCGTATCGAAGTTTTGGAGTTCGACCAACGGATGGCGGGACTGACAGCAGAGGACTTCATGAACCATTATCTCCACAGTACTTTCGGCATCACCCATCTTCTTGTGGGATATGACCACCATTTTGGAAGACCACGCTGGGGAGAAAGCATCGACAACTACCGCGAATACGGTAAGGAAATCGGTATAGAAGTGATTGCCGCCAAGCAACTTCCGGAGATAAAGATCTCGTCGTCCCGCATCCGGAAACTCATTGTCGCTGGCGAAATCGACGAGGCCAACAACCTGCTTGGCCACACCTTCATGCTCAGCGGAAAGGTGGTAAAGGGTCAAGGCATCGGAAAAAAACTTGGCATTCCTACCGCAAACATTGCCGTAGACGACCCGCAAAAGATGATACCAACGCCGGGAGTCTACGTCACATCCGTGAAGTTTGACGGCGTTCTCTACCCTGCCGTGACGAATATCGGCCATTGTCCGACGCTGAAAAAAGCGGACAAGATATCGGTGGAATCGCATCTTCTTGACGAAAACTTCCCGTCACTCTACGACAAAGACGTGGAAGTCTATTTCCATAAGCGGCTCCGCGACGAGCAGGATTTTGACAATGCCGAGGCTCTTCTCGCACAAATCAACGCCGACACCGAAATTGCCAAAGAGCAACACCGCGAAATCAACTTCTCCATCGAGGACACTTTTTAAGCAAGGAGCAGACGTCAGGGGCACCATGTCCCGATGATGCCGCACCAACATACCGCCTTTTCTGCAACCATCCTCCACACTCCTCCCACCGAACATCGGCAGCATCCCTGCCGGAATTCCCTTCCGAACCTCCATGTGGCGCCCAATCCTATCCCTGTTGCTCTTCTTTCTGAACCAGGTTCTCGCCTTCATCTTCACCCTGCTCTACGAACTCCGGGCAGGAAACATCAGAAGCGCCTCCCTCGAAGACCTGAACTCCGTCCTGAGCAACATTGACGCCGTACACTATGGCACGGCACTTCTGTTCACGACCATTGCATTTATCGGCATCATGCTCCTCACCCGCCTTTCCTGGAAGGGCGCTTTGACGGCATTTTCGCGGGGATTACCACGAAATTGGGCGTGGGGCATCGGTGGTTTCATCGTCATCAGTCTCGGAGTGAACGGCATTCTCAGCCCGTTTGACATAGAAAATCCTGGAGTAAGCGCCATTTTCTCCGGAATGCAGCACAGTGTATGGTGCGCGATGTTGATTATTTTTGCCGGTCCCCTGGCGGAAGAACTGGTATTCCGCGACTGTATCATCCGCGGAATGTTGCCCGCCGGACGTTGGTGGGCCGTAATCATCAGTTCTTTTGCCTTTGCTTGCATCCACGGAAACCTGATGCAGGGCATCCCAGCCTTTGTGATGGGCGTCGTTCTTGCCCTGCTTTATCTCCAGACTGGCGACCTCAGGCTCTGCCTTCCCGCACATATCCTCAACAATGCGCTGGGCTTCTGGGAACTCCGCCAACATGAACTGACGGAATGTTCCGGACAATGGCCGCCATACGTCCTGCCCTTCGTTGGCGGATGTCTGGTCATCTGCGGGCTATGGATGCTGAAAATGATGCCGTTGAACATCAGAAATCCCCGATGAAACCGCCATTTTCCGTATCCCTGAAAGCGTTTTCCACCCGTAAACGGCGGACATGGGCATAAAGTCTTACCGCCTCAGGCATAAGATTCCGCCATCCTTCAAACAAGATACCGCCATCCTTTATACACCGGGCAGCATCCATTCATGTAAAATGTTGCCACGCATTAAACAGGGTGTCACAACACACTGGATAAAGGATTGCAACACACCAAACAAGACATCACCCCCATTAAAAATCCCTGACGTGGGGATTTTTTTTGGATTTTACCCGATTTAACATCCGAATCCTCCACCCTCCTCCGCATGAACATCCGCAACATCCAACTCGGTCCCCGTCCCGTGCTCCTCGCCCCTATGGAAGATGTCACCGACATCGGCTTCCGTCTGCTCTGCCGACGCTTGGGCGCCTCGATGGTTTATTCCGAGTTTGTGGCCGCCGATGCGCTGGTTCGCAGCGTAAACAAGACGTTTCAGAAACTGAAAGTCAGCGATGACGAGCGTCCCGTCGCCATCCAGACCTACGGACGCTTCCCGGATGCCGTGGAAGATGCGGCAGAAATCATCGTCGAAACCGCACATCCCGACATCCTCGACCTGAATTTCGGATGCCCCGTCAAGCGTGTGGCGGGCAAAGGTGCGGGAGCCGGAATGCTGCAAACGCCGGAACTCATGCTCGACATCATACAACGTGTGGTAAGACGTGTGGGAGACCGCGTGCCCGTCACCGTGAAAACGCGCCTCGGATGGGACGTTCCCGGACTCTACATCGATGCCCCCGACGGCGGAAAGCGCACTCCTTTCATCGTGGACCTTGCAGAACACATCCAGGATGCCGGCGCCGAAGCCCTGACCATCCACGGTCGCACGCGCAGTCAAATGTACACCGGACAGGCGGATTGGACACTTATCGGCGAGGTGAAGCGCAATCCGCGCATGAAAATCCCAATCATCGGCAACGGAGACATCACAAACGGCGAGCAAGCCAAGCGTGCTTTTGACGATTTTGGCGTCGACGCCGTCATGGTGGGCCGCGCCACCTTTGGCCGACCGTGGATATTCCGCGAAATCCGCGACGTGCTCGACGGCACGACCACCGACATGTCTGCCGACTGGAAACTGGACATTCTGAAAGAACAAATCCACGAATCCATCGAGAGAATCGATGAATATCGCGGCATTCTGCATATCCGCCGCCATCTGGCAGCGTCACCTCTTTTCAAAGGCATCCCCAATTTCCGCGACACACGCATTGCCATGTTGCAGGCGGAGACGGAAGAACACCTCTACGACATCCTTGAACAGATACGCCCCATCGTAAGGGAACACGCCGAACAGGCGTAAAGGCGGAGTGGAAAAGCCGTAAGGCGGATGTCGGACGCCGGCAGACGTTTTCTGGACAACTGCCCACCAGCCCACCTCTGCCTGCGGGATTCACATCCAGAGTCCGAGGCACGGCCCTCAAGTTTCTGCAGCGTGTTTTGAAAATCGTTGCACACGCTTTGCAAATCTTTGCAGCGTGTTCCCCAGGGCTTGCAAAGCCTTCTGGAAACCTCCGCAAAACGGACTGGAAACATCGGAACTTTCCGCCCGAAACATCGGAACTTTTCAATCGGAACATCGGAACTTTCTCCCCCGCCCATCCACACCCATCATCGCATCTATGAACATCCTCATTGTCAACACTACGCTCCACACCGGCGGTGCCTCCATCGCTGCCGGGCGTCTTGCCGAGGCTTTGCGCGGTGCAGGATGCGAAGTCAGGATGCTGACACGCGGCAACCGTCCGCGCCAGCGCCTAAAATTCGTGTGGGAACGTCTGGAAGCACTCTACCACAACGGCTTCGACTACCCCAATGTTTTCAGCATCGACCACGGCGGATGCGGCACGGACATCACGCAACTGCCGGATTTCGAGTGGGCGGACGTCGTCCATCTCCACTGGGTGAACCAAGCCATGCTCAGCATGGACGGGCTTGAACGCCTCGTTCTGCGCTGCAAGGAACGGCAGAAGCGGCTGGTATGGACCCTCCACGACGCATGGCCGGCCCTGGGAGTCTGTCATCTTCCGGAGGAATGCCAACGTTGGAAGACGGGATGCGGCGAATGTCCGAAACTCAAGTCCAGCGTACTCACACGGATGTTGCCGCTCTGCGGACGTTCCGCGAACGACATTTCACGGCGTGTCTTCCAACGCAAACAGCGGATTTTCCGGCAAGGCGGCATCGCCTTCGTGGCATGCAGCAGATACTTGGCGGACATGGTGCGCCGCTCTCCCCTGATGCAGGGACAGCATGTCACGGACATTGCCAACCCGCTTGACACGGATTTCTTCTCGCCATGCGGCACCGGCGACGAAAAGGACGGGCTCCGCAAACGGCTTTCGCTGCCCCTCGGGAAGACCATCCTACTCTTTGTGGCCTACAACATCAACGACGCCAATAAAGGTTTCGGAATTTTCGCCGAGGCGGTCCGTCGCCTCATCGCCCGACATCCGCAATTCCGCGAGGAACTTTGCGTGGTTGCCGTTGGAAAGAACGCCACCGCCCACCGCGAATGCTGTGAATGCGAGATGATTCCCTTTGAATACGTCGCCGACCGCGGCACAATGCGCGACATTTTCCGCGCCTCCGACATCTTCAACATGGCATCGATGATGGAAAACCTCCCCAACACGATTGTCGAAGCCAAGGCATGCGGGCTTCCGGTTGTCGCCACCGCTGTGGGCGGAATCGGACAAATGGTCAGCCACGGCACGGACGGCTACCTCGTACCGCCCGCCGACAGCGAGGCGTTCTGCCAGGCTTTGGAGGACATCATCCTGCACCCCCGACGCCAGGATTTTGCCATCGCTGCCCGAAAAGACGCGACGGAGACTTACAGCACCGCCAAGGTGGCGCAACGCTACATGGAACTTTACCGCAGGACACCCTGACAGACGGAGGGGAACATACCGGAACCTACCGGTGTTTCCCAACGGCTAACACAAGGCATTTCCTGCTAAACGATAAAAAAACGCTCACGAAACCTTCCGCTATGATCCGTTTCACCATCGCCACAGTCTGCTACAATGCGGGCCATCTTATCGGACGCACCATCAAAAGCGTCGAGACACAGGACTATCCCGGCGTGGAACATCTGATTATCGATGGCAACAGTCAGGACGAGACGCTCGCGCTTATCCACTTCTATCAGCAGCGAAACTCCCTGGCAAGTGTGCAACATGAAATCGTTTGTCGCTCAGAACCCGACGAAGGTATCTACGATGCGATGAACAAAGCCCTGCAACTTGCCACCGGCGACTACATACTTTTTCTCAACGCCGGCGACAAATTCCACAATTCCACCGTGCTTAGCGACATCGCCTCCCAAATGGAGGATGCGAAAGAACGGAAAAGCCGTCCGGCTGTGCTCTACGGACACACCGATATCGTGGACCGCGACGGCAACTTTCTCGCGCACCGCCGCCTCACTCCTCCGGAAAAATTGTCATGGAAATCCTTCAAATCGGGAATGCTCGTCTGTCATCAGGCATTCTTCGCGCGCCTCGACATTGCCCGAAAGTTCCCTTATGACCGTGAGAACTATTGTCTGAGCGCCGATTTCGACTGGTGTATCCGCATCATGAAGGAGGTGGAACGGCTGAAACTGCCGCTCCTGAACACCCATATCATCGTGACGGACTACCTCGAAGGCGGCGTCAGCGTGCAGCGCCACAAGGAATCGCTACTCGAACGCTACAACATCATGTGCCACCATTACGGTAAAATCAGCACCTTTTTCCAACATTGCTGGTTTGTAATCCGTAGCGTCATCAAATGATTTTCCGCGTTTTCATCGACAAAACACGCAACTTTCATCCATAAAGCCGTAACGTTTTTACATGAAACCGTGTCTTAATTATATATAAGGTGCGGGACGGCTATGTATAAACTGCAGGACGGTCAAACAGAAAAAGCGGGATGGTCGGACAGAAACTGCGGTATGGTCAAACAAAAACGCGGGACGGTCCGACATAGAATGTGTGGCGGTGAGACGGAATATTCGCAACGCGGATACGTAGACATCGGATCACACACCCAAAAGTGTCCGTCCTCTCCACAGAAAACCTGCATCCTCATCCACAGAAAATGAAGCCTTTTACCGATGAAACCGCCCTTTCCTGGGCTACAAGAAGATGCTCCCTACGGGAATGTTGCCGGCAGGAAATCATCAAAAAACTCCGCGAGGGACAACTCCCGGAGCAAAGCATCGCACCGATTATCGCCCGGCTTGAAGAGGACGGTTACCTCAACGAGGCACGCTATGCACGGGCCTTCGTCCACGACAAACTGGCATACGACCATTGGGGAAAGATGAAAATACGCGCCGCACTGCGGATGAAGGGCATCGGAAACTCCGACATCGAGGCGGCGCTGACCGATGCCGATGACGGGACTTACCGCGAAATGATGCGAAATGTGTTGATGGCGAAGTTCCGGACATTGGATTTCAACCCCGAAGACGAGGGCGAAACCTACAAGGCAACACAAAAACTCCTGCGCTTTGCCGCCTCAAAAGGCTTCGAGGCCGACGAGGTTTTCCGCATCATCGAACGGCTGAAGAACCTCTGATTCCCAGCATTTCCACCCGCTGCCTTCCGGACGTTTACCCACCATTGACGGTATATTTACCCGCCACCTGCAGAATAATCACCCACGGTCTTCCGGACGTTTACCCGCCACCTGTCGCGTTTTCAACGCATCTTTCCCGCGTTTACCCTTAGCATCCTCCGCTGTTTCCAGGCTTTCCTCCGAGGATTTCCTCCCTTTCCCCCAACATTCCCATCCCTCCATCTCCCATGATCCACCGCCCGTTCACCACCCTTTCACTGCTGATGCTACTGTGTATGCTGCCCGAAAGTCTGCATGCGCAGACCGTAATCGACATGCATACGGGGCGGGTCAGCGGCAAAACGAAGGAGGACTACGACATTGCCGCCCGCGAAAAATGGCAGTTGGAGCAGGATTCCCTGGAATATATCGATTGTCTGACGCGCGCTTTCAACTATCTTCACGCCGATTCGCTGCTGCAAGCCCAGGACTTGCTGGAGCGTGCCCTGCGTCTGCGCCCAGACGCTCCGGGGAATTATGTGGTGGAACACAATCTTGGACGCATCGCAATGGCGCGGAACAGATGGAAAGAAGCCGTGAATTTCCTCAACAAGGTGCTGCAACGACAGCCAAACATGGGCGAAGCCCGCGAAGACCGCGCCACCTGCTACCTGCAACTGCAAATGTTCGACCTCGCCCTGCGCGACTATGACAACCTGTTGCTCCAACATCCCGACGACGAACATCTGCTCCTGCTCAAAGCCATCGCGCTGAACCGTTCCGGTGCCGTCTACGATTCACTCGACATCCTCGACAGTCTCATCGCGCAACATCCGGAAAATGCCGAGGCATACCTGCTGAGAGCCGAGACATACCTCATGCTTGGACAGCACGGATATGCGCGCCGCGACATCAAACTTGCGGAAAAACACGGGCTTCCGGACAACGAGGTCCAGCACTTCATGCAACGCCTCAAAGAGGATTAGGCCGTCTTTCGTCCGTCTTCGTTCATCACTTTCCATCGAATTCACCCCGGTTTCACATCGGAATCACCGCGACTTCGTATCGCAATCATCGCATTTACCCTTCGGAACAATGCAGTTTTCCGTTGGAGCCACCCCAAATTCACATTAGAGACATCTCTGTTCCTTCTTGGAACCATCCCCATATCCTATCGGTTTTCACCATAGTTTTCGCGAATTCTCCGGCGGAAATCATCCCCAACCGCCACACATTCCCCTCCTTTCCCTTGAAAAATTTCCTCATCCTCCTCGTCTTTCTGCTGACCTCCCTCCGAGGTTCCGCCCAAATGTGGCCGCAGCCTTTCCAACTGATGCCGTACGAACGGGAAATCCGTGCCGTATGGTACTGCACGTTGGGCGGCATCGACTGGCCCGGCCGCCAATATGCCCAGACAGAATACAAGGCAGAACTGCAGAAAGAACTCCTTTGTAAAGACTTCGATCGTCTGAAGGCTGCCGGCATCAATGTCGTGCTTTTCCAGACCCGCATCCGCGGAACCGTGGCGTACCCTTCGGAATACGAACCCTGGGACGGCGCGTTTTCCGGCACACCCGGCGTTGCTCCACCCTACGATCCTCTGGCCTTCGCCATCGACGAGGCGCATCGCCGGGGCATGGAACTCCATGCTTACGTGGTGGCATACCCCATTTGCAGCACCTCGCAGGCGCGGCAGTTGGGTAAAAAAGCCGTCAGCGCACGCTATCCTGACCTGTGTCAGCGTGCCGGAAACCGGTGGTTTATGGACCCGGGAGCGCCGGGCACAGCGCCATACATTGCAAATCTATGCCAGGAGATCGTACAAAACTACGACGTGGACGGCATCCACCTCGACTATATCCGGTATCCCGAGCGCGAAATGGACTTCAATGACGACGTGTCATACCGGAAATGGGGCAAGGGAACGCCGAAAACCCAGTGGCGACGCGAGCAAGTGACGCGCACCGTCAAGGCAGTTCACGACGCCGTCCGCGCCATTCGGCCATGGATAAAACTGAGTTGCTCGCCCGTAGGTAAGTACTCTGACCTGCCAAGAGCGTCAAGTCGGGGCTGGAATGCCCGTGATGCCGTAGCACAGGACGCCCAACTTTGGCTGAAAGAGGGCTATATGGACTGGCTTTTTCCGATGATGTATTTCGATGGACAACATTTTTACCCCTTCGCCGCCAACTGGCAGCAGGAAAGTTACGGACATCCTGTGGTGCCGGGACTGGGAGTCTACCTGCTTTCACCGCAGGAAAAGGACTGGAACCTCGACGCCCTGACCCGCCAAATGAACTTTCTCCGGCAAATACGTACCGGTGGACAGGCTTTCTTCCGCGCACGTTTCCTGCTCGATGACCATAAAGGCATATACGACTTCTGCCGCGAATTCAACGCCCAGCCGGCACTTACACCGCCAATGACCTGGATTGACAGCACGCCGCCCAGCACTCCGAAGGTGAAAATGCAACGCCGCGACGACTATTGCCTGTTCATCACATGGGAAGCCGTGAAGGATGCCACCCCCGTGGTCTACAACATCTACCGCGAAGAGAAGGACGGTACGGTGGAGATATTGGCACATCATTTGAAGACGCTCCACTATCTCTACGTCCCGAGCCTGCCCCAGCGCCTCAACGATAAGATCATCGTCAAGGCGATGGACGCTTTCGGCAACGAAAGTCTCTGACGTTTCTCCCCAGTTTCCCCATTCTTTTCCCCTCCAACCTCCGCATGTTCCACCGCATCCTCCCCCTTCCGCTACTCTTCCTGCCCTTCTTCGGGCCGGCAAGCACGGCGCACGCGCAGGAAAATGCAAAGTATTTACTGGCGGATGCTGCCTGTCCACAGGAAAAAGGCACGACAAATGCGATGGAAAATGCAGTAAATGTGTTGGAAAGTGCCACAAATGCGATGGAAAATGCAGTAAATGCGTTGGGAAGTGCGGCAAAAACGCCAGGAAACACGGCAAATGCACATGGGAAAAGCGCGGAAAACATGAGAGGAAACGCTGAAAACGCGCAGAAAAGTGTGGCAAACACGCTGGAAAGCACGGCAAATGCACATGGGAAAAGCACGGAAAACGCGCAGAGAAGGACGGTAGGACGCACCTGGATTTTCCGCATCGGCGGCAACGCCCTCTACGATTCCTACCTCTCACCGCTCGACTACAACGGTCCCTCTGCCGGACTTTCCATGGAGAACGAGGGCACGGCACGCTGGGGAAACGGAAACGTCATCACATTCCTGCGCCTCGACGTGGACGGAACATGGGCGGAAAACCAGGCGAAGAACGCCGATTTCTACGATGGAAACGTTGAATTCCACTTCGGATGGCAGTATAATTGGCAACTTTCTCCGAACTGGCGGCTGCGCGCCGGGGGAATTGCCGGCATCAACACCGGAGGAACGTATTCCACACGCAACGGAAACAACCCGGCACAGGGGCGCGCCGCCTTCGATGTCCGCGCCATGGTGGTGGCAGACTACGCATTCCGGATGTTCGGGAAGGGATGTTCCGCCCGCATTTCCGCAGAGTCTCCGCTGGCAGGACTGATGTTTTCGCCACAATATGGGCAGTCGTACTACGAAATCTTCTCGTTAGGGCACTACGACGGCAATGTCCGTTTCACCTATCCCGGGAATGTTCCCTCCCTACGTTTGGACGCCACCCTGCGTTTTCCCGTCCGTAAGGCCTACATTGTGGCAGGTTACGGCGCCGATATCCGCCAAAGCCGCGTCAACCACCTCGACCGTCACGCCTGGAACCATTGCTTTCTCATCGGTTTCACGCGCCGGCTCTCATTCTAATCCTCCGCCATCCCCACCCCTTTCCTCCACTCACCTATGTGCCGCCTCCTCCACATCATATCGGTTATTGTGCTGCTCGTGTTGCCCATGAGTTGCATTTCCAGTGACGGTTTCGAAGACACCCGACGCGACAACTTTGAAGCGTTGTGGAATGTCATCGACCGTCATTATTGTTTTTTCTCGTACAAGAAACAGGCTTACGGGCTGGATTGGGACGAAGTCTACCGGCGTTATTCGCCTCAAGTGGAGGAAAAGATGTCGGACGAGGCGCTGTTTCAGGTACTGAGCCGCATGACTTACGAACTGCGCGACGGACATGTGAACCTGGCATACGCGGGAAACACCTCCTATTATACGCAGTGGTACGACGCTTTTCCCGAGAATTTCAACGATTCCATCCTACGTCGCTACCTCGGAAGCAGCGATGACTACCGCACAACGGCGGGGATGAAGTACAAAGTCATGGCAAATAACATCGGATACATCCGTTGTCCGTCGTTCGAGAACAGCATCGGCGACGGAAACCTCCATTATATGATGGAGTATCTTGCGACGTGCGACGGACTGATCATTGATGTCCGCAACAATGGTGGCGGCATGCTCACCTCGGCACAGGCTCTGGCGGGGATATTTGTCAACGAATCGACCGTCATGGGCTTTATGTCGCACAAGACGGGACCGGGACATGAGGATTTTTCCGCGCCACAACCCATCCGCGTCTCCCCCGCTTCAGGCCTGCGATGGCAGAAACCGACGGTGATTCTTACGAACCGTCGCACGTATAGTGCGGCAAATGCCTTCGTGATGTTTGTAAAATCCCTCGAAAGTGTCACACTTATCGGCGACCGTACGGGAGGTGGTAGCGGAATGCCCTTCAGTAGCGAACTCCCGCGCGGATGGTCGGTGCGGTTTTCAGCGTGCCCGATGACGGACATCACGGGAGAACACACGGAATTCGGCATCGATCCCGACATCAACGTCGACATCAGCAGCGAGGACTACAACCGCGGCATCGACACGATTCTGGAAACGGCGCTGCAATATCTGGCAGAAAAATGCCGGACGGCCGACGGACAATGACGTGAACTGCCGGACAACCGATGTCCGCCGGCACGGACGCTGCAACCGATGCGTCGCAAAAAGCATCGGAAACATCGGAACTTTCCAGCACAAAGTGCGGAACTTTACAGCACAAAATGCGGCACTTTCGGGACGGAAGTGCGGAACTTTCCACCTCAAACCACGGCTCTTTTGGGGCAAAAGTATGGCACCCGACATCGCAGAGCGCAACACTCCATACCGAAAAGTGCGGAAATTCCATCATCCATTCACGGCTCTTCCAGAACAAAACAACGGCACATCCCACCCCATTTTTTACCCGATTATCAAGACTATGGCAGAACATCTCGACATTTCCAACGGCACAAAGAGCGAAAAATATGCGACCCTGCTGCCACAGATTGCCGCTGTGGTGGAAGTGGAGACGGACCTCATCGCCCGAATGGCAAATGTGGCGGCAATGATTCACGAAACTTTCGGCTTCCTCTGGACGGGCTTCTACCGCGTGGAGTCCGCCGGCGGCCAACTGATTCTCGGACCTTTTCAGGGTCCGATGGCCTGTACGCGCATCAAACATGGGCGCGGAGTCTGCGGCAAGGCGTGGTCTGAGGGCCGAACCCTGGTGGTTCCCGACGTGGAAGCCTTTCCCGGACACATCGCATGCTCGTCGTCTTCACGGAGCGAAATCGTGGTTCCCCTGTGGAAAGATGGTGAAATCGTTGGCGTGCTCGACATCGACAGTGCCGACCTTGCGACATTCGACGCCACCGATGCCCGCCATCTTGAGGAAATCGCCGCACTCGTCACCGACGATGCCAAATGACTTCTCCCGAAAACGCAACACGTTCCGCTGAAAACGCTGAGACATTCTGCAGAAAATGCAACAGGATTCCGCTGAAAGCAGAAGAAAGATGGATTGAAAACGCAAGGATGATTGTTTGCAAGCACAGGGAAACACGATGGAAAGTGCAAGGAGAACCGACAAGAAACACAAGAACGACTGACTGGAAGCACAAACACATTTGAGGCAAATTCAAGGATAAGCACTTGAAAACCAACGACAAAAGCGAACGGATTTGCCACACGGAAACACAATGTCCCCCGTACAGCACAATGGTGTACGGGGGACATTTTTTATGGTTTTACGGAATTCCCCTCGCCTTTCCGCGGTCAATGCCGGTGACGGAAGCGGAATTCCGAGGGGCTTTCTGCAGGATTATTTGCGGCGTTTCTTGGGCGCTTTCAACTCCTCCATCTGCTTTTCGAGGGTGGAAATCTGCTCGCGGAGGGCGGCATTCTCGCGCAAAAGGCGTGCGATGACCTCTTCCGCCGACTCCGATTCCGCGGCATCCGCCTGGAGTTTGTCCAAGACGGGCTCCGTCACCGACGTGAGAGAATACTTGCGCTGGTCGTTGAGTTGCTCGAAGACGACAATGTCATTCCTGCCCTCCTTCAGCCAACATCCGGGAAGATAGAGCGTCTGCTGCGGTCCGACCTTCCAATAACGTCCCAGATGATGCCCGTTGACATAGACGATTCCCTTGCCCCATTTCTCCATATCGAGGAAGGTGTCGCCCACCTTGTCCAAAGTAAAGGAAGCGGCATAGTAGACCGGGCGGCCAGTTTTGTAGCCCTCGGGCATGGATTTCACGTCGGGCATTTCGGAAAGGGACAGGCCATACATGCTCCAAGAACCGGAAATTCGGCTGCCATCGATGGTTATCGGCTGCGTGATGCCCTTATGATTCTCCACAATGCGCGCACCATAGTTGATGCGGCCTACGTTCTCCACAAGGATATCCAGCGTGCTGTTGAACGGAATGTCAACCTTCAGGCTGTCGGAATCCAACAGGCGGTTGAGTTCACCCACCTTCTTTCCGTCGACATAGACGGTGGCGAAGTCAGCAATCCCCGGCACCCGCATCATACCGGATATGGGTTGGTTGAAGTGACGGCGGTAAAGGACGTAGCCGAATCCCTGCCCAAGTTCCTCAAAGGTCAGCGGTTCGTCGGCAATGACCGGTGTCTGGCCTTCGAGAACGCTGAGGACATCGACGGATTTCTCAAAGAAAATCTCGGGAAGTTCCACAACGGGAATGCGCTCGGGCACGTCGGGGACCTCATAAGGCACGTACTTCTTCATCAGTTCACGCACACCCATATATTTTTCCGTCGCCCATCCCGCCTCGCTGATGGGAGCATCGTAGTCGTAAGACGTGATGTCGGGCTGGATATTGGTGTCGTTGTTGTAGTTCGCACCCGCCCAAAAACCGAAATTCGTGCCGCCGTGGACCATATAGAAGTTGAAGTTCACGCCGTTGTCGAGGTACTTCTGCGTCTGGCGTACAATCTTTTCCGCCGGAATCCTCACAAAGGGTTCATTCCAATGGTCGAGCCATCCGGGATAAAACTCCGCCACCATGTACGGGCCTTCGCCACCATGATAGGCGTCGACCACCTTTTTCAGGTTCTCAACATTGTCCTCTCCGTTGGCAGTAGGCAACGCTCCTTCGATGGCACCGCCCTCAAAAAGCCACGAACCATCGCTGGTGAACATGGGAATGTCAAAACCGGCGTCGATCAGGATCTGACGGATGGCCGAACTGTAGCGCTTATGCTCCTCCAAAGGTATGTCCTGCCGCTGGCTGACATAGGAACCGAACTCGTTTTCCGCCTGCACCATGACGACGGGACCTCCGTGGGTGACCTGCAAATCGCCGACCTGCGCGGCAAGTTGGTTGATGTAGGTGCGGCAAGCATCAAGGAAAGGCTGGTTGAAGGAGCGGATAACGAGCCCCTCCTGCTGTTGCAACCACCAGGGATATCCGCCGAATTCCCACTCGGCACAGCAGTAAGGTCCGGGACGGAGGATGACCATCATGTCCTCTTCCGCCGCAGTCTGCACGAATTTCCGCAGGTTATGCTCGTCGGTACTCCAGTCCCATTTGCCCGGAGCCACCTCATGGAAGTTCCAGAAAACGTAGGTCGCCACGGCATTAAGTCCCATGGCCTTCATCATTTTCAGGCGATGTCGCCAGTAAGAAGCCGGGACACGCTCATAGTGCATCTCGCCGGAATAGATGGGAGTAGGCTGGCCATCGTAGATGAAATGCCCGTCCTTGATGGCGAAAGTATGCTGGCCGGCGGGAGCGGCAACGGCATTTCCGCAAAGGAAGGCAAGGAAAAGACTTGCAAAAATTCTCTTCATAGTATATGATTTTAAGGTAAATCTTATAGGCTTTAAGGGGTAAAAAAGCCTGCACTTTCGGAAAATCTCCGGCAATGCAGGCTATATGTTACCGTAACAGACGCCTGTCTCTATGGGGCTCTGCCGGTGTCATTCGCAGGAAGACTCGCCTTCTGGCCCGTTTTCGGCGTCGACATCATAGGGCTCCACCAGCGGTTCCGATGCGCGCTTGCGGACAACGAGGCTCTGGGGCACGGCAGGCGTGGTGCGCGTCTTGGGCTTCTCAGCGCAGAATTCCACCTCATGGGGGAAGAGGGCCGGGGGACATCCCTGCTCAACCACCTGGATATCGAAGGCCGTGAGCCCCTCCGGGAGGTAGGGAATGGTGCATTTGTAGCGCGTCTCGGAGAGTTTTTCGAGCATACTCTCCACATTTTGTGTCAACACCGTCACCTCTGTGGGGTAGATGTCGTCGGAATCGATGCGGTCGGCCTTGATGTTGAAGACAAAGGAAAGGGCATTGTCCACCAGCGACGTCTGAGCGTCGTCGATGTCGACCACAAAGTATTTGTAATGCCAGGCGTTGACCTTGAAGGGAATGACGCACGAACGGATGCCGTCATAGACGATGTGCAGGGGGTAATTCACCTCGGTCAACTCGTCGGGGAGCGATGGCGGAATGCTCAATACACAATGATACTGGACGAAATTGCCGCTCTCCGTCTCACGATATGTCTTGGAAGTCTTGTCAAGTTCGCAACCTTCGACGTCCACCATCTCGACTGTCGTGAGGGGAGCGGGGACGATGGTGGGGAAATCCACGCGGAGGGTGGTCTCGAACTTCTGATGACGGAAGGCGATGTCGGCGCCCTTGTTCATGCGCACCTTGAAACTCTCATCCTTGAACACCTGCAACAATCCGTATTTTTCGCCTTGACGGACGATGGCATGGTCGCCATAGGCAAGGGGAAATTCCGTGAACTGTGGCGGCAACATCGTCGTGCCGTCCCATGCGATGCCGCACAATTTTCCCTCGGTGACGGCGGTGAGGGGCGAACTCTGCTTACGTGGCTCGGAAGTTTCAAGGCTGTAAGTGGTGGTATCCATGCCGCGGACGATGGAGAGAGGCCGCAGATAGGCGTCGAGATGCACGGTCACGAGGTCTTCCTTGCCGCAACGTGCCGACAGAATACCCGTACCGTCGGGATTCTCCTGGAAGGCTTCCGTGATGTTTCCGTCAATCTTGGCCTGATATTTCAGGTTGCTTTCCTCGGAATCCCTCATGAGAGGGGTGAGCATCTGCTGCTCGGTGTCGAAGATATAGAGGCGTTTTTTGATGACAACCACCGCCATCTGCTCGTCATTGACCGAGGAGATAAAGTCGACATCCGTGGGTTTGAAGACCTTTCCGTTGAAGGAGAATTCAACATGAACACCGGTAGTATCGGTCAGAAAGGTATAGGTATCCTTGGGCTTCTCAAAGTCCTCATAGGTGTTGCATACGGCATAACCATGGAAGAACGGATAGGCTTTAAGGTATTTTTCGCTCGTCAACCAGCCTCTGGGGTCGGCGAAACGGAAGAATTCGCCCTTCTTTACCAGCAGGCGTTTTGAGGAGAACAGCGCGGGTCTTCCGGCAACGCGGCAACCGCGGAGTTCGGTTGTCTTGCCGTCGGTGCCGAGGAGCATCGTGATTTCATCGGTCTCCGGACGGAGCACCACCGCAATGTCGTCGCTGAAAGGTTGGAGGTCGCCCTCGACCGTTGCCACGCGCTCGCCGTCGAAGGTCCACAATATTTTTGTCTTTGCCGAATCTGCCACCAGCAAATCAACGTTCTCCAACATCTGCAAAGCGTCATATTGGGGATGGATCAACCAACGCGCCATTTGTGCGTCACCTGCAAGACTGCATGCCATGAACGCAAGAAAAAGAATGAATCTGTTCATCTTACAATATTAATATTATAAAGCATCTCTTGAAAAGATTGTATGGAATCTCCTGAAAGAACAATATTTCCCCCTGAAAACTCAAGAGGAATGCCCAGAAAGCATCTGAGGAATCCCGTAAAAGCACTCGAAGAAGTCCTTGAAAACGACTGAGATTTCTTTGAAAGTGATTGAGGATTTCCTTGAAAACGACTGAGGATTTCCTTGAAAACGACTGAGGATTTCTTTGAAAACGACTGAGGATTTCTTTGAAAGCATCATAGAAACTCCATCCGGAAGTCTGGGAACACCTCGCCGTTTTACCGGACTCCCGCGCAGAAAACCCTGGACCGGAGAGAAGGACATCCCGACAAGTCTGCTGACGGATGCCCCGATGCGGCATTCAGGCAATGGTGATTTGGCGCCGGCCGTCGGGAAGTTCCTCGATGTCCACGCGGACAGCGTCCTCGGGAAGGAGGGGCTCCACCATCTCGGGCCACTCCACAAAACAAGGCGAACCGGAGTAGAAATAGTCGTCGATGCCGATGTCGTAGGCCTCTTCAAGGCGTTTGATGCGGTAAAAGTCAAAGTGAAAGACCGGAGACCGCAACACTTCGGAGTGATATTCGTTGACAATGGCGAAGGTTGGACTGTTGACGACGTCGTCGACGCCGAGTTCCTCGCACAAAGCCTTGACGAATGTGGTTTTTCCAGCGCCCATCTTGCCATAAAATGCAAAGACACGGTTCACGTCCACGGCAGAAATGAACTCCCGTGCCGCACGTTGAATGTCATTTAGAGATGATATTTCGATTTTCATGCTGCAAAGATATGTAAATTTTCAGTAATTTGTGCCGTAAGTTGCAGAAAAAAAGACTAATTTTGCATGCACAACCCACATAGAGGACAGATTTGACTGCTTGCAACCTCGCAAAAAAATGCTAAAACGCCGGACGCCACTCTCCACAGAGTTCCGTCCAACAGGCCCGCAAGGCCGGCAAGTTTCACGTTGCTGTTCTCCCCCGCACGGCGGACTCTCCGCAAAAAGAGCCGTCGAAGATGCCAGGGCGGACAGTTTTTTTGTGTACGTTTGCAGTGAGTACCGCTTTGCGGTAAGGCAGCGACATCGGAGGAATACATCCGGAAGCGCCCACGACGCACACAGAAAGTCAGGCAAGGAAACTGGTATACAACGCAGCGTCCTCGCAGTTTGTAACCTGAAAGGTGGCATCCCACCCCAAAAAACTTATTCTGTTTTATGTATCTTTTCACCTCAGAATCCGTGTCGGAAGGTCATCCCGACAAAGTGGCGGACCAGATTTCTGACGCCATCCTCGACGTAATCCTTGCACAAGACCCCAACGCAAAGGTGGCTTGCGAGACATTAGTAACAACCGGTCAGGTGGTTTTGGCGGGAGAACTCAACACAACCGCCAACTTCGACCTGCAGAAAGTGGTGCGCAACACCATCTCACGCATCGGATACACCAAGTCGGAATACAAGTTCGACGCTGAAAGTTGCGGCATCTTCTCGGCACTGCACTCCCAAAGTCCCGACATCAACCGCGGCGTGGAACGCGCCAATCCTATGGACCAGGGGGCCGGCGACCAGGGAATGATGTTCGGATATGCCAACAACGAGACCGACCGATACATGCCCCTGCCCCTCTCGCTGGCCCATGATATCATGATCGTCCTCGCGGAAATCCGCCGCGAAGGTCAGGTGATGCGCTACCTGCGTCCCGACTCCAAGAGCCAGGTGACCATCGAATACGACGACAATGGCCGCGCACAACGCATCGACACCATCGTTGTCTCCACCCAGCACGACGAGTTCATCACCGCGGAACAGGCGGGAAGTCAGGAGAAGGCTGACGAGATGATGCTCGACCAAATCTACCGTGATGTCACCACAATCCTCATTCCCCGAGTGATAAAGGAGCGCGTGAACACCCCCGAAGTGAAGGCCCTCTTTGAGAAAGGTGCCATCAAATACCACGTCAATCCCACCGGAAAGTTCGTCATCGGCGGTCCTCACGGCGACACAGGTCTGACCGGCCGCAAGATCATCGTCGACACTTATGGCGGAAAAGGCGCACACGGCGGAGGCGCATTCTCGGGAAAGGACCCCTCAAAGGTGGACCGCAGCGCCGCATACGCCGCACGTCACATCGCCAAAAACATGGTGGCGGCAGGCGTCGCTGACGAGATGCTCGTGCAGTTGGCCTATGCTATCGGTGTGGCAGAGCCGGTAAGCGTGTGCGTGGAGACGTACGGACGGAGCCACGTCAACATGACTGACGGGGAGATTGCTGCGAAGATCAAGGAGATTTTCGACCTGCGTCCGCGCGCGATTGAGGAACGCCTGAACCTCCGTCGCCCCATTTACGAGGAGACAGCACGCTACGGACACATGGGACGTACAAACCGTACCATCACGAAGACCTTCGACACCATCCCCGGAAAGCCGGCACTCACCATGGAGGACGTGGAAATCTTCACCTGGGAACGCCTCGATTACATCGACACCATCCGCAAGGCTTTCGGCCTTTGATGGGACGAACGCATAACTGAAATCCCCATTTTCCAGCGGGCACGTCAGAACATCCGGCTGACGTGCCCGCCATTACGCATCTACAATACTCACCATGAACATCACCGTCTACGCCGCATCAAGCGGACAAGTGCCGGAAATCTACCGCGAGGCTGCGGCATTGCTCGGCAAAAGCATGGCACAACGCGGACATACGCTCGTCAACGGAGCCGGAAGGACCGGACTTATGGCGGCAACCACCGATGCCGTCATGGCGGAAGGCGGGAAAACCATCGGCGTCATTCCGCAATTCATGATCGAACAGCAATGGCAACACACGGGAATGTCGGAACTTATCGTCACAAACGACATGCATGAGCGCAAGGAACGCATGGCTGCGATGAGCGACGCCTGCATCGCCTGTCCCGGAGGCGTGGGAACGTTGGAGGAACTGTTGGAAATCATCACCTGGAAGCAACTGGGTCTGTATCTGAAACCCATCGTCATCCTCAACACCGACGGCTATTTCACCCCCCTGCTGCAACAGTTGCAACGCTGCGTGGAGGGAAACTTCATGCGCCCCCAGCACCTCGACTGCTGGAAAGTGGCGGAAACACCCGAAGAGGCCGTCCGTCTGTGTGAGGAGACCCCGCTCTGGGACGTCTCGGTACGCCGATTCGCCGCATTGTAGGACGCCCGACGGGACGGAAGACACCCGAATTTTCCCCGGTTCCATCCGCCATTCCCCTACAAACTCTTCCGGATAATTCCCCATATTCTCCCCTACGCTGGCCATAAGTTTTCCAGCAATCCTGCTATAAGCATCCGGAAATCCGGACATCATAATCCGGAGATTCAAAGATAAGCATCCGGAAAACCGATTATGGACATCCCGAAATCCTGCTATAAGCATCAGGAAATTCTACTATAAGCATCCGGAAATCCTACCAAAAACATTCATAGAATACACCGGCATCCGCCGACATCCACACCATGCCCCTCGAAAACATTGACACCCTGAACGCGATGCTACCAGCCGACAGTGCCGCTGCCGGCAACCACAATGTGGAGCATCTGACGTTCGACGCCGTACCCGACTCCGTGCTGGGGGCGTACTTCGTGGGGCAAAGCGCACCATACCAACCCGCTGAAAGTCCGGTGCCGGAACTGGCGCAAGGCCTGTTTCCGCTGCCGAAGGACAGCGTTTTCCTGGCAGGATTCCGAACACTGTGGAACCCCGAAGTCCGCGAAATCGCCTGGAAATACGAATCCGTACCCTGGAAACCGCAGGGCATCGCCGGAGATCCGCTGGACTACCGCTTCCAAAACGACGACTACGTGACGGGGGGACTTGTGCTCAACTTCCTGCTCATCGCACTTGTCGTGGCACGTTCATGGAGGTTCCTCAAAATCCAACTGGAAGATTTCTTCCATACCCGCGAACGTCCGAACCTGTTCAACAACCGCGAGGACAACGTTTTGCAGGGGCGTTTCTTCCTCGTGTTGCAGACTTGTCTGATGATCGGCATGCTCTTCTTCGGATATGTCCGCACTTTCCACACCGATGTCTTCACACAGTCGTCGCCATACGCCATCCTCGGCGCCGGAATTGCCGTCGCCGCCATCTATTATACGGTGAAAATCCTCCTCTACCGCATCGTCAACACCACATTCTTCCCATCGGAGAAGTGCGATCAATGGAGTCTCACCTTCCTAATATCGATACTTGCCACCGGATGTGGCCTGCTTCCCATCGTTCTTGCCATGGTTTTCTTCGAAATCGCGGCAACCGACACCCCGATTGTCGGTCTTTTGTTGCTGACACTTGTCAAAAGTTTGCTTCTCTACAAGAGTCATCACATATTTTTCAAAAGCACAAGTAGCATAACGCATTTAATTTTGTACTTTTGCGCCCTGGAAATCAGTCCCTTCATCCTGTTATTGGGTATACTTTATTGGATGGGCAACAATTTTGGCATGATATAAACGCCGGAAATCCGCGGTGGAATTTCACGGAACGCCACAGGAAACACCTGGAAAAGTGCCGCACCGCCCACCACTTTCCACGGCACCACAACACCAAGGCATCAACGCACCGAACGAACTGAATTAGTTTGCTAACAGAAATGATCAAGAAGATTCTCGTTTCACAACCCGCACCCTCCACAGAAAAATCACCCTATTTCGACCTTGCAGAGCGCAATGGCCTGGAACTGACCTTCAAGCCTTTCATCAAAATCGAGGGCATCAGCACCAGAGAGTTCCGCGACCAACGGGTGAATATCCTGGACCACACAGCAATAGTCTTCAATTCGACGAACGCCATAGACCACTTCTTCACACTTTGCAAGGAACTTCGAGTGACACTCCCCGAAGATATGAAATACTTTGGGCTGTCAGAAAAGATTGTTCTCTACATTCAAAAGTACGTTCAGTACCGCAAACGCAAGGTGTTCTTCGGCTCTACAGGACGCTGGCCCGAACTTATCAGCGTCATGACACGCCACAAACAGGAAAAATATCTGATTCCGCTGTCCGATGTCCACAGCAATGAGATTGCAGACATGCTGGACCAGAAGAAACTCACACATACTGAATGCGTCATGTACCGCACTGTTCCCAGCCATTTCGAGCAGGACGAGTACAAGAACTACGATATGATTCTGCTTTTCACCCCCACCGGAGTGGCAAGCCTCAAACAGAACTTCCCCGATTTCGAGCAGGGCGACCTCCGGTTGGCGTGCTTCGGCGAGGCTACCGCCAAAGCCATGGAAGAGGCCGGACTGAGAGTCGACCTCAAGGGTACGGGATCCATCACCGGAAGTCTGGAACAATACATCCGCGAACAAAACCAAGCGTGACGCGCCTTACGGCACTTTCCCGCCAATAACGGCGGCGGAACGACCACGACAAACCACCATAACGATGAGCACCTACGGATTCCCGAAAGCCGAACATCTCGTGCTGAAACGCGACATCGAGGCTATCTTCGCCGCTGGCACAAGCAGTACAGCGGCATTTCCCCTGCGGGCCGTATGGCATACCACGGCATGGGACGGACACTCACCACGGGTGAAGGTGATGGTAAGTGTGTCGAAAAGGAAGTTCAAGCACGCGGTTGACCGCAACCGTGCCAAACGTCAGATACGCGAAGCGTACAGACTGAACAAGCAAATCCTCACCGATAGCGGAGCCATTCCGCAGGACAAAGCCCTGCACGTGGCTTTCATCTGGACCAGCGATGCCCAACAGACGACCAGAATCATACAGCACAAGATGACCTGCCTGCTGCAACGCATCAAGGAAAAGGTGGAGCAAAGACATTGATATATCCCCAAAGGGCTACACAAACCATAGCAGCCAACCACAAAGGAAACGCTGCACAGACATGGCTTGTGTAGCCCTTTTTGGTTCTTACCGCAAACGACGCTGCAGGAAAATACGGATAGCCCTGTAAAAGCATACGGAACTTCCCAGGAGAAAGTGCGGCACTCTCTTCGATGAAATGCGGCACTTTTCAAACCAAAATGCGGAACTTTCAAGGCGAAAATGCGGCGCTTTCAAGGCGAAAATACGGAACTTTTCAAGCCAAAATGCGGCACTTCGGCACGCAACGGACGGACGACGGCACGCAAAACACCTGACAGGCGGGAAACGGCGCCAAAAGACCGCCGCCACACACACCGCAACCGCCCCGGAAAACTTCCGGAAACCAAGTTTAACCCCTCAACACCAACCATGAACTTTCTCGCAAAATCACTGATAAATCTGGTGCGTTTCTACCAACGGGGCATCTCGCCCCTGCTGCCGCCATCGTGCCGATTCACCCCCACATGTTCGCAATACATGGTGGAAGCCCTGCAAAAGCACGGGACCGTCAAGGGGCTTTACCTGGGCATCCGCCGCATACTGCGCTGCCACCCCTGGGGCGGACACGGCTATGACCCCGTTCCTGACGAATTTCATTGGACATCGAGACAGAAAGACCGGAAATGACGCTGTCAGAAAACGACATCCCCGACTTCGACTTCCACACCCACCGCCACGACATCGCGCCGGGGAGGGGGATTGTGTGCCTCTCGCAGGACATCATCCTCAACATCGGCGGGGGAACATGGCGTCCGCGCGAGGGTGGGCTCTATGCTGCGGGCGTGCATCCTTGGTGGACGGCGGCGGAAGACTTTGACCTTGCGGCGCACATCGGCGGATTGGAAACGCTGCTGCGGCTGCCGGAAGTGGTGCAGGTGGGGGAATGCGGCATCGACCGCCTGCGCGGCGCGGCGCTGGAATGCCAACGGAAAGTGATGGAGGTGATGGTGGAGATGAGCGAGGAGTACGGACGCCCGATGACCATCCATTGCGTGCGCGCCTTCGATGTCCTGCTGGCGATGCGGAAACAACTGCGGCCGCAGCAGAGATGGACCGTACACGGATTCCGCGGGAACGCCACACTGGCACGCCAACTGCTGGAAAGCGGCATGGATTTGAGTTTCGGAAAACGCTTCGACACCGAGGCTTGGAACACCACTCCGCCGGAACGCCGACACCGCGAAAGCGATGCGGAATAACGCCAATGCCCGCCCATAAGGGAGGATTGACGGAAAAAAACGGAACATTTGGCGGCAAGGATTTGGAAAATCCGCGTTTTTGCACTATTTTTGCCGTATGTTTCGAAGCACTTTCACCGGAACTCCTTACAAGGCGTACCGGCATTCCGCATGCACACCGTCGGACATCGCCGCCACACACGATGCGGCTTCAGCATAGCACCAACGAAAATCACAAGCGTTTTTGCGCGACACGTTTCACCCTCCTTTTGGACTTTGAATAAAAATACCATAGAAAAACATGAATCCAAAACACCTTGAAATTGTTTCGCACTTTGCCATCCGCGGCACAGTATGCGACATCAAGCCCCTCGGCGAAGGACTTATCAACGACACTCTGCTGGTGAAAACCGCTGAGGACGACGCCCCCGACTATGTGATGCAACGCGTAAACCGCAACGTTTTCCCCGATGTGGAAATGGTGATGCGCAACATCCACGCCGTGACTTCACACATCCGCGGCAAACTGGAGGTCGCCAATGAGACGGACATCGACCGCAAGGTGCTCACTTTCATCCCCGCCAAGGAGAACGCCGAGCAACTCTTTGCCATCGTCGACGGCGAATATTGGCGCGTGATGGTCTTCATCGCCGGTGCCATTACCAAGCAGGCTGTCAACGCCGAGTCAAGCCGCGCCGCCGGAGAAGCCTTCGGCCGGTTCCAGGCCATGCTGGCAGACATCCCCGTAGAACTGGGTGAAACCATCAAGGACTTCCACAACATGGAGTTCCGCCTGCAACAACTCCGCGAGGTGGTGGCAAAGGATTCCATGGGACGCGTCGGCGAAGAGAAGGTGCAACACCTGCTGGCGGAAATCGACAAGCGCGCCGACTACATGTGCAAGGCCGAACGCATGGGACGCGAAGGTGTGCTCCCCAAGCGCGTATGCCACTGCGATACGAAGGTGAACAACATGATGTTCGACGACCAGGACCGCGTGCTTTGCGTCATCGACCTCGACACCGTGATGCCCAACTTCATATTCTCTGACTACGGAGACTTCCTGCGCACGGGTGCAAACGTCGTGGCTGAGGACTGCCCCGACATGGATGCAGTATGCTTCAACGTGGAAATCTTCAAGGCTTTCACCGAAGGTTATCTGGCAAGCGCCAAGTGCTTCCTTACCGAAACGGAGATTGAAAACCTGCCATACGCCGTGAAACTCTTCCCCTATATGCAGTGTGTACGCTTCCTTTGGGACTATCTCAACGGCGACAAATACTGGAAATGCCAGTATCCCGACCACAATTTCGTGCGGGCAAACAACCAGTTCCACCTCCTCCTTTCCATTGAGAAACACGAGGCGGAGATGGAGACTTTCATCCAGAAACAACTGAACGCTTAACACACGTATACCGCGCCACGCTGCGGAAGCATCTGAAAAACAATGCCTCTGCAACGCGGCGCGGAAATTTTTCCGGCGGGTCCCGGACTGTGGAACAACAATCATCCCCAACGGTGGAGACAGATATCCCCCTCACCTTTATTCCATGACAGAAAACGACGATTTCATCGTAAAGAACCGACATCGCCGCATCGAGGATGTGGCATTGCAGATAGCCGGGCGGAAAGACCTCGACTCCTCATACGTGCTACGCCAGATTGAGGGGTGGCAACGCATGGCGCACAAGGTGCCGAAATGGGCGGAGACGGAGGGTATCATCTATCCTCCCCGACTGGCATTGGAGCAATGCAGCGGACAGGCAGCGGCAGACTACAAGGCGGAGACGGTGAAACGCCTGCTGAAGGACGGCGAACGCCACCGCATGGCGGACATTACAGCAGGAATGGGTGTGGACTTCTGCGCCATAGCGCCATTGTTCGAAGGTGCGGTATACGTGGAGCGGAAAGCGGAAATCGTGGAAACGGCACGGCACAACCTGCCGCTGATGGGGGTGGACAACGCGGAATTCATCGAGGGGGACGGACTAGAAACGCTGAAAGACCTGAAGGAACACCTCGATTTGCTCTTCATCGACCCCGCACGACGCGACGCACATGGGGGAAAAACCGTGCTCATCGAGGACTGCGAACCCGACATCGCCGCACATCTCGACCTGCTGTTGGAACGCAGCCGGCTGACCATGGTGAAACTTTCTCCCATGCTCGACATCCACCGGGCCGTGGCAACCCTGGAGAGAAAGCGCAAAGGCTGCGTCAAGGAAGTGCATGTCACGGCAACAGGAGGCGAATGCAAGGAACTGCTACTGGTGCTGGGACAGGACGGAAACAGCGGGGAACCGAGGATATTCTGCCGCGAGGAAGGGCTGACTTTCGCCTTCAACATGTCGGAAGAGGCGGCGGAAAACTGCGCGTTCACCGCAGAGACCGAGGCGTTCCTCTACGAACCGGGCCCGGGAGTGATGAAAGCGGGGGCGTTCAAGACCGTTGCCCGACGCTACGGATTGAGGAAACTGCATGCCAACTCGCATCTCTACACCTCGCAAACAGCGGTGGAAGGCTTTCCTGGCAGGGCATTCCAAATCATCGAGCGCTACGGTTTTTCAAAAAACGACCTTAAAAGACTGTCGCAACTGCTGAAATCCGAAGCCGGAGGACAGGACAAAGGCCAGCCGGCAGCGCATCTGGCAGTAAGAAACTTCCCCGCCAGCGTAGCGGAACTCCGCAGCCGGCTGAAAATCCGCGAGGGCGGACAGGTCTATCTCTTTGCAACCACCCTCGCCGACGGCGCGAAAAACATCATCGCCTGCAGAAAAATAACCGGAAATTGACGGAAAACGAAAAAAATATCGCGGAAGGTGTAACTTTTAACCTCCCGCGAACGTCTACAAAATAACAGCATGATACATCTCGACATACAACGCGACCTGCTGCCCCTGAAGGACAATCTCTTCAGGCTTGCCCTACGCATTGTCCTCGACCGCCCGGAGGCGGAGGATATTGTGCAGGACGTGCTCGTGAAAATATGGGAGATGCGCGCCACACCAGCCTTCCTTGAAATCAAAAACATCGAGACTTACGCCCTGACAATGGTGCGGAATCTCGCGCTCGACCGGCAAAACCAACGGCAAGGACGGCACATCACACTGGAAAACGCCGGACTCGTAGCCGACCAGGACGGAGAAAAGATGCCGGAACGACAAATTGCCGACAGCGACGAACGCCCCGACCAGATGATGGAACGCAACGAAAGGCTGCAATGGCTCAGAGATATGCTCAACCTTCTGCCGGAAAAACAACGGACCGTGTTGCAACTCCGGGACATCGAGGAGCATTCTTACCAGGAAATAGGCGAGATCATGGACATCGGCGAGTCGGACGTCAAGGTGACACTTCACCGCGCTCGGCAAGCCTTAAAGAAAATCATTTTGGAACGACATGCAAATGGATTATAAATACATCGAACAGTTGCTGGACAAATACTTTGATGCCACTACCAGCAAGGCCGAGGAAAATATCCTGAGGATATTCTTCTCACAAGATGAAATTCCCGCCCATCTGGCACCGTTTGCCGACATTTTCATGCTCGCAGACGCCGAAAAGGAGGAAAAGACCAGCAACGGTTTCGACGAACTTCTGATGCAGCGCATCGGAATGACCGTGGAAAGCGATCCGAAGCACGTGAAGGCCCGCAAGATGACGCTGAGCCAACGCCTGCAACCATTGGGACGCGCCGCTGCCGCTGTGGCGGTCGTGGCGCTCGTCGGCAGCAGTATGTACCGCGCCTATATGACGAACATCATCGAACCCATTGAACGTGCCGAATACGCCACCGCCACAGAAAACGTCAATGACCCGGCAAAAATAGAGTCCGCTCCGATGACTCCGACACGTTTGGCGGACGAAAACCGCAGAATCGCCATCAACGTCGACACGCTGGCACAGGCGAAAGGCGCGGAATAATCCGCAATCTTTCGCGAGTAATCCCACACCCATTCACGAACAAATCCACACTCATTCACATAAATCACAAGAAAAGAGAACGGAAAAACAAGGAAAATTAAGAGAAAACAATCTTTGCTTCATACGATTAAAACGCAAGTTGGCCTGACGATGTGACTCGTTGGGCCAACTTTTTTTTGCACTATCGACAGGGAGATGCCGTGAAATAGGAAGAAAATGCTTATATTTGCTCCGATAAATAGGGTTCTTACAGCACGTTATCCAAAAGAATACCCGAATATCATCCTTGGAACTCCCCGGATTTTTCCCTAAAACCCGCAGGAAATTTCCCCGAAACGTACTGAGAACTCCCCCGATATCCGCAGGAAACATCCCTGATATTCGCCGACCATTCCCACGATATTCACAAAAAAGAAACATATTTCAAACATTATGGCTCAAGAAGACGTCTTCAAGAAAATCGTATCACACTGCAAGGAATACGGTTTTGTGTTCCCATCCAGCGACATTTACGACGGACTCGGTGCCGTGTATGACTACGGTCAGAACGGTGTTGAGTTGAAAAACAATATCAAACAGTACTGGTGGCAGGCGATGACTCTGCTCCATGAGAACATCGTTGGCATCGACAGTGCCATCTTTATGCACCCCACCATTTGGAAGGCCAGCGGACACGTTGACGCATTTAACGACCCCCTCATCGACAACCGCGACAGCAAAAAGCGCTATCGTGCCGACGTTCTGATTGAAGATCAGATTGCGAAGTACGACGAAAAGATCGAAAAGGAAATAGCAAAGGCCCGGAAACGTTTCGGAGATGCCTTCGATGAAGCGCAGTTCCGCGCCACAAACGCCCGTGTTCTGGAAAACCAGACCAAACGCGACGCCCTGCATCAGCGCTTCTCCGACGCCATGAACGCCACAAATCTGGAAGAACTCCGCCAGATTATCATCGACGAGGAAATCGTTTGCCCTATCAGTGGCACGCGAAACTGGACCGATGTGCGGCAGTTCAACCTCATGTTCTCCACAGAAATGGGAAGCACTGCCGATGGTGCGCTGAAAGTTTACCTACGTCCTGAGACCGCGCAGGGCATTTTCGTCAACTATCTCAACGTTCAGAAGACCGGACGTATGAAGGTTCCCTTCGGAATCGCGCAAATCGGAAAGGCATTCCGCAACGAAATCGTGGCACGACAGTTCATCTTCCGCATGAGAGAGTTTGAACAAATGGAGATGCAGTTCTTCGTAAAGCCCGGCACAGAACTCGAATGGTTCGAGAAATGGAAGGCAACCCGCATGGCATGGCACCAGGCTTTGGGCTTCGGAGCGGAGAACTACCGCTTCCACGACCACGAGAAACTGGCACACTATGCCAATGCCGCATCGGACATTGAGTTCCACATGCCGTTCGGTTTCAAGGAAGTTGAAGGCATCCACAGCCGCACAAACTTCGACCTCGGCCAGCATGCCAAGTTCTCAGGCAAGAAGATTGAATACTTCGACCCCGAAATAAACGAAAGTTATACCCCGTACGTCATCGAGACATCCATCGGAGTGGACCGCATGTTCCTCAGCGTCATGTGCCACAGTTACGAGGAGCAGCAACTTCCGGACGGGCAGACGCGCACCGTTCTGCACCTTCCCGCAGCCCTCGCACCCGTGAAACTTGCCGTGTTCCCCCTCACAAAGAAGGACGGTCTGCCCGAAAAGGCACGCGAAATCATCGACAGTCTGCAATACCATTTCCGCTGCATCTATGAGGAAAAGGACCAGATTGGCAAGCGCTACCGCCGCCAGGATGCCATCGGAACACCGTTCTGCGTGACCGTAGACCCCGACACTTTGACCGACGGATGCGTCACTCTCCGCGACCGCGACACCATGGAACAGCAACGTGTACGCATCGAAGACCTGCGAGGAATCATTGAAGATAAGGTGAGCATCGTCAGCCTTCTCAAGAAACTTAAGTAAGAAATTACGCCACAGCATTCCCGTCCACCGCGTCGGAACGCCCGCACTCTCTGGCAGCGGAAAGGCGATGTGGACGGAAAACCACAGACAACGACAATGAAAAATATCATCCACTTACTACTGCTCCTGGCCGTTGCCGCAGGATTCTGCGCCTGTTCCGAAACATCGGAGGAGAATACGGAGTTTGAAAACTGGGAAGCCCGCAACACGACCTTCATGCTCGACACCCTGGCACACGCCAAAAGCGCCATCGCTGCCGCGAAGTCTCAATGGGGCGATGCCTGGGAAGAACACTGCGAATGGCGCGTTTTCCCCAGTTTCCAGAACACCACGGGCGGCGTGACAACGTGGAAAGACAGTATTGCCGTGAAGGTTATTGAACGCGGAACCGGAAGCGGATACCCGTTGGCCACAGACTCCGTACGCGTAAGTTACGCAGGACGACTGATACCCAGCAAGTCTTATGCCAACGGATACATCTTCGACCACACAGGAATGGGGACGACCATCGAGGATATCATGGACAAACGCTTCGAAGTCACCACCACTTTCCTGGCGATGGGCGTAATCGAAGGTTGGAGCACCGCGCTCTTCCACATGCGTATCGGCGACTATTGGCGCGTTTTCATCCCTGCAAATATGGCGTACGGCGAGACCGGAAGTTCATCGGGCGGCATTCCCGCCAACTCCACACTGGTATTCGACATGCGGTTGAAGGCTTTTTACCGCGTGGGCACCAATCCTCCGGCATGGAACTGACGTTTCCGCCCACCCTACCGGCCGGGGCTTCCCGGTGAAAATCACGTAAAAGACGGCACAGGAAAACACCTTCCTGTGCCGTCTTTCATTGCAATTCTCCATAAAAAGGAAGAGGATGTGTCAAAACAGGCACATCCTCTTTTTATGTTTTCTACCGTTGTCAGCAAACGGTAAGGACGGTATTTCCCGCCTTAACGCAGCACCTTCTTACCGTTGACCACGTAGATGCCGGCGGGCAGGGCCTCGAGATCGTTGCCCACATAGCGGCCGGAAACCGTGAAGACCTCCGTGGAAGTTGCCGGAACATCGGCATTGACCTCCTGAATGCCCTCGACAACACCGGCAAGGCGATAGATGGAAATGCCGGAAGGCGTGCTGCCGTCGGAGCAGGAAACGCGCGTATTGTCGGTCATATAGGTGACGTATCCGCGTGCACCCGTGCCGAATCTGATGACAGCATTGCCGTCGACGATGTCGATTGTGGCGAGACTGTTGGCGTCGGTCTTGGTGTTGCTGGAGAGGACACCCGTGGTGGTGGCGCAAAGATAGGCATTCGCACCGTTCTGCTTGAACTGCAAGCCCCACTTTGTGCCGTCCTTCGTCATGATGGCACGGAGCATCAGCACGTCTTCGTTGCCCTCAGCGGTGGAAACACCGGACATCTTGACGGGGGTGACGGCACGTCCGCTGGTGGCGGAGAATACACTGAGCGCCATCGGCTCGTCGTTGCTGACGAGAATGATGGTGTCGCCGGAAACAAGTTGCGCCATATCGTCCACACGCTGGTAGAGACGTCCGTCGGTAGCCTCGGTCTTATAGATGTTGCGCTCGAGGAAATTCAGCGTCAGACTGCCGTCCTGGTGGCGCGAAATCTGGTAGATGGGGTGATCCTCGTCGGTGGTTCCGTTCCATTTGGTCAGGCTGGGAATGTCGAAGACATTGGTGCCATAGAGGTGAGAGGCGCGTGCCGTAGAATTGATTTCCTCGCCACTGGCGGTCACGACCATTGCCTTTTTCTTATGCTCCGACACGTTGACGGTGTTGTAAGCCCAGGCATCAATGTCGTAATGGAAGCGGGTCACGAGCAGTCCGGAGCCGGAATTCGACGGCGACCACTTGCCTTCGTTGACGTTTTCGAAGATGAAATAGTCCTTCTCGGAATTGGGAAGACGATAGAGGAACACGGAGGAATCGTAGTCCGCATCGGGGGCGGCAAGGGTGACAGCCTCCTTTTCCGAGTATTCGGGAATGGTGAGCCAACCCAGATAACTGCGCTCATAGGCGGTCATCCGCGCGGGAGTGTAGGTGCTTTCGTTGTACGGACCGACGTCCATCACGGACCACAGGCCGAAAGGCTGGTTACCCTGATAACTGTAGGTCGAATCATAGAAGTCGGGAAGTCCGAGGGCGTGGCAGAATTCATGGACGAATACGCCCATACCCATCAGTTTCGTACTGCAGAGTTCGTTACCGACGAAGTACGAACCGAAGCGTGTGCCGCCGATGTTGCTGCTGGAATAGGGGATATCGCACTGATGTGGCCAGATGGTGTTCTCATCTCCACCGGTGGCCTCGCCCTCTCCGGCATAGAGGATGCAGACGAGGGGCACGTTTTGTTTGGTGGTATTGATGTACTTTGAGAAGTCAATGCCCTGCGCCTGTGCGAGTTGTACGGCCTCCTTCACCATTTCTCCAGCCCTCATGTCGCCACCTTTGGTACTGTTTTGTCCGTAATAGGCGTACTCCTTACTGAGCGTCACCTTGGCGACAATGTCGAAGTTGGGCTCGAAAAGTCCACGGCTCTGGTCGTAGAAGTAGTCGCGTACGGAACCCGTAACCTTGTAGTTTATGCCGGAAATATCGGTGAACCCTTCCTCGTTGTAGTAGCGCGTCATGTAGTCAATGGTGGTGGTTTCCTGGAACTTCGTGTCGGCATATTCCACCATAATGACGGGGATGGAGAACTTTCCGATGCTGGGAAGCGAGCCGAGGGCGGAGGTTCCGTACTTGCCCAGTCCGTCGGTGGTGCTGGCATAGTGGACACGCTGGGGCGAGGATGCGGCACGCTGCATGGCGGAGGCCGACTGTGCGAGACTGCGCGCCTCGCCATAGGCTGCGGGGGTGAGGGCTCCGCTGAGGGCGAACTTCAGTTCATCGGCAGAGCGGCGGGCAATGTCGTGGACGGCAACATCGGAAGCCACAAGGCCGCCATTCTGGAAAAGGGCATAGACCAGACGGCCCTCCTCGTTACGGATGACGATGCGGTCGTCGAGCGTGGTGTAGAACTCTAAGCCCATATCTCCGTGCTTATAGAGCATGACCGTGGAACCATTGCCATCGGGGATGGCATAGGGGACATGTAACGGGCGGACAGCACTGGCGGAAAGGGCCAGAAATGCGCCTGCAACAAAGGTGAGAATCTTCTTCATGAATGGGGAAAACGGTATTAAATATAGGGTAAGTAGTAAGGTTTTACAAAGGTTTTTCGGACGATGCCACGCATAATGTCGGAGTCAGGGCGGGTCGTCGAAGCCACTACCGCAAATCACAATCCTGTTTTATAGGGGCTTGGGGGAGAAACACGACAGAACCCGCCTAAAGAAACGGCGGCAGATGCGGCACCGAACCCTTTACAGGGCTGTAAAGACGAGGGGGAAATGCGGGGACGAACTTTGGTGCCGGCGATGCGGGAAATCCCATGCGAGGCATTACAAGCACCACAGTAGAGGTGCACAAAATTACGACATTTCAATGAAGTGTGCAAAAAGGGAGGCAGAAAGGTTCGGCTTTTTCTTGTTTTTCACCTTTTTTAACGCGGAAAAGGAGTCGATGTCGGAGTTTTTCCGGACAAGCGATTCACGGCGGATATCCAATGGTTTCCGCAGCGGACGCTGATCCGCAAGCCCACAATCCGAAAGGTAGGCAGCACGGCAAACTATATTCTTTACCGCACTTCCCTGCCCGCAGTTGCTCCGATGCCGGCTCATGGTCTGCCCCGCTATCGGACACCAACAGAAAAACATCGGAACTTTCAGCATGAAAATGCGGAAGTTTGCAGCGGAAACATCGGAACTTTCTGACGAAGTGTTCCGAGGAAAGTGAGGAGGACAACAAGCAACCTGTGCTCAACTTTCCACGAAGAAAAAACGCGCGACAGGATTGTGAGGATTAAAAAACCGGGGTTGTAGGTTCATGACAAGGGGGGATGCGAGTTCAAAATAGGGCTTGTACGGGTTCGCAAAAGGGGGCGTGGGGGGTCATGACAAGGGGGGATGCGAGTTCGAAACATGGCTTGTACGGGTTCGCTAAAGAGGTTGTACGGTTATAAGGTGCGGGAAGCATGATTCTGCACCGCAATAATTTTCTGTTGCCTCGTCCGTCGTCTTTTGCAATATCCGTTGATGGGACACGGCGAAACAAAAAGAGTGCCGGGGTCTTTTTTACGGACCTCGGCACTCGGCATATCATCGTTTCAGGAACCCTATTTCAGAGTTTCGGAAACAAATTTCATAATTTCAAGAATTGATGTTCAGTAAGAATTACTTAACAATCTTCTTGCCGTTCTTGGAAAGAACGATACCCTTAGCGTTGTTTACACGCTGACCTGCAACGTTGTACAGCACTTCGTTTCCGGTGTTCTCAACACTGATGTTGTTGATGCCGGCAACGGTACCCTGACGTACGCGGAAAGGCTTGGCGTTCTTTGCGCCACGACCAACGAGATAGATGTCGGCATAGCGGCCTTCTACGCCCTCGGGGAGGGGCTGGCACTCGAACAGAAGAGCGCTATAGCCGTAGTCGGTACGGGGCTCGTCGGAAACGGAAGCGGTAAGCCATTCGGGAAGACCTTCTAATTCGTAGTTGACACCTACAGCAGTACCGGCCTCGTCGTACTGGTAGTAGGGAGCGGCGCTAACAAAAGGAATGAAACTAACGGCATCGTCTCCGGAAACATTGGGGTGGTCGGTGAGGCATGTCTGGCCGTCAGCACTGAACTCGAGGCTGGCAAACTCGGGATCGGCAGCCACCACACCATCGAAGAAGCAGTAGGTGTAAATGAGGGTCTTGTAGAACTGCTCGTCATTTCCGACGAAGTAATACACCTTGCTACCATCAGCGGCAACGGTCTCGAAGCGGGTAGGACGCGAGATTTCCATCTGATAAGCATCGTCAACGACAGCAAGACGGAAGCGTACATCCACGCCTTCCTGGGCATAACCGGAGATGTTAGCGGCGTAAGCGTAGTCGATAACGAAGGGGTCCTCAACGAGGTCACCAAACTCATTCTGGGTCTCCTTATAGAAAGTAAGGCTACCATACCAGCAAGTCTGACCGGTTTCGTCCTCGAAACTTCCCTGAACGTCTGCGACGCTGCAGGTGAGTTCTTCCTTCTTCTCATCGAGGTAATAACCTACTCCGTCTGCATAACCATAGGTGTGGAGGGTCATAGTAAGGGACTTTCCACCCAGAGGATCTTCCTGATAAGAGATGAAAGGAACCTCGAAAGCGGTGGTATACATGGGAGCGGCGGGCTTCTCGTAGAACTCTACGGTACCGGTAATCTCAACAACGTCATCCTGGCTCAACAGAAACTGCTCGAGTACACTGCCGGTACCAAAAGCGGGACCATCGGAGAAACCACCATAGATGCCCGAAGCAACGGGAGAGCAGTTCATGACGGGAGTAACATCATTGGCAACAGCCGTCACCTCAGGTGCGGTGAATGAAGAGGATCCTACGGTAATGGTGGGCTGGTTATAACCGGTGAGGAAATACTGTTCAGTGTCGTTGGAGGAGTTGATACCCCAAGTCATGACGAGGTTGTTGTCGAGGTCAGCGTTGGCGGAAAGGTCAACGGGACCGTTAGAACCCTCAACACTCCAAGTGGCGGCACCGGGGTTGGGGCACCAGTTGGGGTAAGTCACTGCGCTCAGACCGGGAACAAGGAGAGCGGGTATCGAACCATCGCCACCGAAAGAATAGGCGCTGTGGTAAACACCTTCGGGACGGCCGTAGAGAACACCGTCTTCTACGGAACGCTTGGGGGCAACAGCCTTCAAGGCCTCGGCGCTTGTAGCGTTCAGGGTCTTCAATCCCTTGGTGAAATCAACGGGATTTGCCTTGAGAGTCACTTGCTGAGCCTGTGCACTTGCGGAAAGCGAGGCTACAGCCATTGCAGAGAGAAAGATAAAATTCTTCATACTCGTTTTTGTTTATGTTAATAATCAGTTTCTTTTGTGATTGCTGTCTTAGGGGGATTTTGCGATATCCGATGTCTGCCGTTGCGGATGACACACGGTTTCCATAAGGCACGATAGGAGCATCGCTACAATGGAAAACCGGATAAGGCTCCGAAGACGGGGGAAGGGGAGCCGCAAAACCTGCCTAAAACGCAGGAGGGTGTCCTATAAACTCCTGACATGGATGCCGTTGACCATGCCCTTTAGATTGAGGATATACAGAACACCCTCCGGGATAGTATCGCTGGGATAGAATGGAACACCTTAGTTCATGTCGACATTCTCGCGGGCTTTCATCTCCAGGACAAACGTCTTTGCGCTGTTCGTGGTGGAGGTAAAGCGGAGATACGACAGGTCGAAGGCGGTGATATGCTTCTCGATCGTGAACGTATCGTTGAAGATGCCGTCAAGCACAGGCTTCACACGCTCATAGTGATTCTTGCTGATGCCGTTCTTATCGCTGGCAGGTTCAGAATACTTGAAGGTAACCTTGTCACCCTCTGCGCTGTATTCGTAGTAATAGGTGAGCGTGGTGGTGGACTCGGACTTCGGGTTGTATGCCACGGTAAGACGGAGACGTCCGTCGGAGGTGAGCATGATATTGTAGTTGACAGGTCCGTAGTTGCTGTTCGCCTTACGGTAAGTATTGAAGACCTCGTCCAGGGCTTCGTTGACAACAGCATAGGTGTCGTTACCGGTATGTGTTCCACGCTTGAGGATAAACGTGTTGGAAGCGATGGCCTCTGTGAAGAAACGGTAGGGATTGTCACCGCAGATGTAGAATGCGGGATCGTCGATGCTCTCGAAGATGTCGCGCTCAACATCGTAGCGATAGTCCTGAACGGTGGACTCTCCGAAGGTCTTCTCATCACGGAAACGCAGATAGAAGGTGTCGCCACGCTTGGTGATGAGGAAGGGATTGAAACTGGATTGCGTCACAGCATCGCCGTCTACAGGGTAAATGGCGGGGATACCGTCGCCGGCATCCTCAAAGATGCAGACGCTGTCGCCATAGTGGATGTAGTCGTTGGAAGCGGCATTCTCGGGGAACATGGCCTTCTGGAACGCCTTGACCTCTACGAGGTAGTCCTCATAGTTCACGCCTTCCTCGATGGGGGTGAGCAGGTTGTACGTACCACGCTTCTTACCTTTGAGCATCATGTAACTGGCATCTTCGGGAGCATCTACGATGACGAACTCGTAATCACCGCCGATACCCGTACCGGTTTCGTCGTTTCCGTAGCCGGTAGTGATGCTGACGTCCTCAGGATTGGTGAAGGTGTGGAGGACATCGTTGTAGGTATTGAAGGTCAACACCGGACCATTGTCGGTGATAACCTCCCACGCCGAAACGTCGCTGCGGTAAACACCATTGGTAAGGATGTTGTTCATGGCGCAGGTCACGGAATTGTCCTCGTTGAAATCCATCAGTACGAGATATCCGTTGCCGAAGGGCGACTCGTTCTTCGTCGTGGGATAGAGTTGCATTGCCCAACCATTAGGTTGTGCCGTGAGGCGTTTGGAGTAGAGGTCACTGGCACCATTGAGGCGCTCTGCCGCGCTCTCGTCGAAGAGAAGATCTTCCTCAGTGGAGCAGGAAGTGAAGGCCATTCCGACGCCCAGTATGGCTAAAAATATGATATTCTTCTTCATATTATCTGTTTTTTCGGGCATTAATTAGATGTTTCCTGCAATGGTTTGAACTGATAAACCTCGTTACGGAGTTGGTCCATCAACGTCTGTCCGTCTTGAACCTGCATCAGACGATTCTGAAGATATCCGTAACGGTCAACCACGAAGTTGCCTTCAGCGTCAGTAACATACGTACGCTGCTGTACGGCCTTGCGGAGATCGTCGAGCGAAATGCCGAAATACGTGCGGAGATAGTCGCGCACCATCTGAACTTTCTGGAGGATGACGGCACGACCATCGACACCTGTCTCATGAATCCACTGGACATTTCCGTCGGCATCGAGGACAACGTGGTCGTTTTCATCGCGAACGCACTTACGACGATAGATCTTGTTCTCGCCATTGTCGCTCTCCTTGTAGTAGCCGATCGTGTCCTTGTTGCAGCCGGGTTTGATGAGTTTGTTGTAGGCACTCTCGCTATCGCAGTCCACTTCCTCCCATTCGTAGGTGGCGGTGTTGAGGAGTTGTACCCATCTGAGGGTGTCGACGGTGATATAGTTCGCCATTGTCTCTGCCCAGTCCTCATCTTTGGCACTGGAAGCATAGGAACTGGTGAATCCCATGCCGGCCTTCAGGGAGTCGGGAGAGTCACTCCAACCGGAAGCATCGTACTGACTGTTGGAGATAACATTGAATGCTGTGGGGTGAAGATACGTCTGGTCGAGGATGTGGGAGAACTCATGGTGCATCGTCTTGAAGAAGTAATGGTTCATGTTGTCCACATCTGCGGGATTAAGATTATTGACATTGTAGAGGTTAATCTTGATACCGCTGCTGGCATCACCCAGGGTTTCCGTTCCCTGTGAGGGGTTGTAGTTCTTGGAACCACAAACATGGATGACACGGGGGCTGTACATTTTCAGGAACTCCTCGCCGGCAAGTTCCTTGTAAATATCGTACCAAAGATACTTGGTGAGCACGGCAAGGTCTACACTCTTGTCGTAATCAGGAGGCGTAAGGTTCTTGTTCATATCCGATCCCTTGTCCTCGAAGCGGTAGATAAACTTGAGGTTGTAGGGCTCAAGGAACTCTTTCTTGCAGAAAGTGTCGAGGGGGAAGGTATATGAAGAGCGGTCCAAAATGTCGATAGCCTTGTTGGTATCGAAGATGGAGGCGGTGAATTCATCGTCGGAGCACGATGTTACGCCCATGCCGAGCGCCGTGGCAACTACGGCGAACCAAAGTTTGACAGTCTTTTTCATCGTGTTTACTCGCTTTTAACTCTTAATGAATTGTAATCAATGGTCAGGCTTCTGGAGTCCTTGGTCACGGGCTGACGTACGCCTTCAATGCCAGCTGAGAGGGCCTCCCAGGGCACTTCGATGGCACGCTTGTCGGAGTTGATCTCGACTTCTACCTTCTCGCTGTCGAGACCAATCTCGTGAACGAGAGGCAGACCCCAACGCTTGATGTCGAAGAAGCGCATACCTTCGAACACATTCTCGAAACGACGGAAGTCGTTAAGACAGTTCATAAGGGGCACGGCATCGGCAGGAACGACGAAACTTCCGCTGAGTTGCTGGGTGAAATCCCAGTCAGCAAAACAGTTGTAATTGTCGGCGTTTGAGTAGTAAGATTCAAACACTGCGTCCGTCATCACCTTAAGATAACCACCCTCAACGAACTGCTTGTAGTCGGTAGGACTCATGCTGCTGATGCTGGAGTTCCAATAGAACTTGAGGTCACGCTTGGCATCCTCATAGCGACCGAGCATGATTTCAGCCTCAGCACGCTCGAGAAGGAGGTTCATACTGGTGAAGGCACGGTAGATGATATGGGGAAAACCCGTTCCGGCAATCTTGTCGGCATACTCGAATTCCTCGAAGATTTTCGAACTGATGAATCCATAGTCGCTGGCGGAACTGCTGAAGAGCATACCGGAAACCACGGCTTGGGGCGGACAGATGTAGCCGGACCAGAGCGGTGAGTTATGGATCATCATGGCTCCACGTGCGGCAGGACCTGCTACGGAATAGCGGCTACCCCACGAGCGGCGCTGGAGAAGCGAACTCGTACAGAGGAGCATGAGGTTGTTGTTGCGGTCGGGATGCTGCCAAGCCTTCGCATAGTCATCGCTCGTAGAGCAGTCTCCGAAGACGGAATAGTCCATCACCATGCGCTGCATTGTCGCAGAATCGGTGGTGAGAACGGCGTCGGCATGCTCGATAGCCTTCTCATACTGATGGGTGAAGAGGTAATAACGCGCTGCGAAAGCGTGGGCTGCGTTGACGTTGAAATGGTACTTCGGGGCGGTCGTATAGTTGAAATCGCTGACATACTTCAGACCTTCTTCAAGGTCAGCACCGATCTTCTTGTAGGTTTCTGCCACATTTGAACGGTCGTAGTCCTTCGACACGACATCCTCAACTTCCGTAACATAGGGTACGCCGACGTCCTGTTTGCTTGCCTCTTCATCCTTATAAGCCTTGGAGAAAAGGTTGACAAGCATGAAGTGATTGTAGGCACGGATGAGGTGAGCCTCCGCCCATGCGCATCTCAACTTCTCGGAAAATTCTGCCGGATTGGCGTCTGCGCCCTTCATTTCCGCAATGGCAGCGAGGGCATGGTTCACGCTTGCTGTGGAGGCATAGTACTCACTCCACACCATTCCGGGCGAGTCATAGTCGTTGAAAGTGGCGCTCGAAGCAGGTTCGAAAGCAAACAGTTCATTATCGAAACGCGCATAATGACTGTAATTGTAGTGCGAAAGAATCTGCTTGTCGTTTGAACTTGAAGGGAGGTGGGGCGACTGGTTATCGATAAGATTGTCGCTCGAAACCTCGCCGAGCCAGCAAGGTGCCGCTGCCGGATACGATGCAATCAGAAGGCTGACCACCTTGTCCTCGGTGTCGATTTCCGTACGCTCATCGGGCGTATGGTCGAGGAAATCGGAGCACGAACTTGCCGTTATGGCCAAAAGGCCCATAAACAGGGTTTTGATATATTTCATGTTCAGATAATTCTTTTTGTGGTTTTGGTTTGTATCATTCATCATCAGGGTGCCGTTCTTCCGTTGTCTTCACTCCTATATATAATATTATAAGGAGGGAAGTGAAACACCATAAGGAGGGAAGTGAAAATCCTTAAAGAGGAAAGCCTGACCCTATATGGGATGGTTTGTAATCCTTTCAAGGTGTGATTTCAAACTTTTCAAGGGAAGTTTCCAATCCTTTCAAGGCGTAATTTCAAACCTGCAAGGTAGGAAGTGGAACACTGCAAGGAGGGATGAGCGGGAGTTTTACACGGTGCCGGAGCGAATGGCCGGCACAACCGCAACGCTTTTCCCTGTCTTCCGCGGCACTATGCCACAGAGATGATTGACAGAAACCGTAATAGCCTGATTAGATACCCAGACGGATAGTGAAGGTGAACTGCTTGGAGAGCGGTGTTGCCACACCACCGGAGTTGACGAATTCGGGGTCTTGTCCGTTAAGTTTCTTGTCGGAATAGAGGAGACAGATGTTGCTGGCGTCGAGTTTGAACGAAGCAGTGCTGAGTCCGATCTTTCCGAGGAACGTCTTGGGCACCTCGTAGGTCAGCGAAATGTCCTTGAGACGGATGAAACCACCGTCGGCAACGCGCGCTGTTGAGTAGTTGTAAGCGTTGTAGGCGTAGGAGAGAGAGTTGTCGTTGTAGTACTGACGACGGCTGGCGATAGCGGGAATGTCCGTGATATCCTCGTCACCGGGGAGCACCCAACGGTTCTTGAACTCCTTAGACATGGCGCTCATGTCGGAATATGCTGCCGAGAAGACCGGTTCAAGGCGAATCTTATTACCGAAGGAGTAGGTGATGAAGACGTTCAAATGCCAGTTGCGCCAGTTCAAGGCGTTGTTGAAACCTCCGGTGAAGGTCGGGTCGGTCGGACCTTCATATTTCAGGAAGTCAAGGCTTTCGAACTCCTGGAAGTTGATGTCGGAAGTGGTGACCTCGCCCTTTTCGTTGATAACCTGGGGAATACCCTCGTCGTTCAGGCCGACAAACGGAATGGAGAAGAGGGCACGGTGAGGATAGCCTACGCGGGCGAAACCGCTGCTGGACACGAGGTCGATGACACGGCTTTGGGAAAGGAGGTCGGTAATCTCGGTCTTACAGTAGGCGATGGTGAAGTCGGTCGACCACTGCCATTCCGGTGTGCGGATGTTATGAGTGGAGAGAGTTGCCTCGAAACCCTTGGATTTCATGGAAGCGACGTTGGCGAACTTACGGATTTCGCCGCCTGCGCCCTGAGTATTGAGGTAACCCATGAGGTCAAAGTTCTCACGCCAGTAGACGTCTGCAACAAGATTGATGCGGTTGTCCACAAATCCGAGGTCCACACCTACGTTGAATTCGTTCTTCTTTTCGTAAGTCAGTTCGCTGTTTGCCAACTGTGAGAGATAAATGGCGGTCTCCTGCTGGTCGCCTTGCGGACGCCAGATGTTGGCGGCACGGAAGATGGCGAGGGCATTGGAGGCGGCGCTCTGCTCACCTACAAGAGAATAACTGAGACGGATTGTACCATGGCTGAAAGCATTGTTGGTGGACATGGACCAGTTGCGGAACCATTCCTCCTCATGTGCGTTCCAAGAACCGGAAACGTTCCAAGTAGGCAGCCAGCGGCTCTTGCTGGAACGGCCGAGTTGGTTGGAGCCGTCGTAGCGTCCGGTCAGGTTGATGGTGTAGCGGCCCTTGTAAGAGTAAACGGCGTTGGCGAAGAAAGCCATACGGCGGTTCCAACTCTTTGCAAAGGAATTGATGGAGGTTCCTTCCTCCTTAAGTTGTTTGTAGAATTCGGGAGTGATGGTCTGCAGGCGGCTGTTGTTGAAGTCTACGCCATAAACGCCCTGCTCGCTGGCATCGTAGTCGGCACGGTTAGCCTCCATACCTCCCATGATATTGAAGATATGCGTGTTGTTCCAGGCATTATTGTATTGGATAGTGCCACGGAAGTCAAGTTGTGTCACGGCATTACGGTTGAGGATATAGATACCACCCGTGGGCATGACGGAGATAGGCAGCGAGTTTGGTTTGTCAGGGTCTAGGTACAGATAGGGGTTACTGTACATGATGTTGGGGTTGTCCACACCAGCACGGTAAGCCTCTGCCTGGTTCGACTCATTGAGAATATCGTGTTCGCGGTTACTTTGGTTGGTACGATAACTTCCGAGGGCGTTGATTTCCAGGCCCTGGATAGGCTTCCAGGACAGTTCACCCTGGAACTTGATGTCCATCACATTGATGTCGATGAAGTTGTTTTCAAGTTCGCGGAAGATATTGAACGGAGCATAGTTACGCGTATATGTTGCGTTGGGGTCAAGTGTACGCGAGGTGTTGAGGGCGTAACTGAAGGGATTGATGTCGAAATCGCGGCTCACCTCACCACTTACCACGTCCACACTCTTGTTGAGAGTACCGGGAGCCTTCTGCTTACGGTAACTGGCATTGGTACGCATGGTCAGAGACACCCACTTCGAAATTTTGAAGGTGGCGTTCACATTTGCGGTATAACGGTCCACTTCACTGTCCTTACTCCATCCCGGATCGAGCATTGCGGAGAGCGAAGCATAGAGGCTTGCCTTGTCACCACCCGTAGAAATGCTGACGGAATGGTTGTGCATAATATTATTATCAAAGAGGAGGTCGAACCAGTCAGTGTTGCGGAATTCAGCCTGTTGGAGGTAAGCGTTCATGGCAGACTCCGTATAGGGGAGGCCGAATTGTCCGTTCGTCTTGTTGTACTGGTCAATAAGTGTGTACATCTGTCCGTAGAGACCGGAGGTGGAACTGTTGGCAAGCGATGCCAGTTCGAGCCATCCCTTCTTCTCCATTTCGCGGTAGATACCCATCTGTTCCTGCGAGTTACAGATGTTGTACTCGCTGTAACTGGGCTTACGGCGATAGGTGAATTCACCGGTGTAGTTGATGGAACTATGTCCGGCACGTCCCTTCTTTGTGGTGATGACAATCACACCTGCCATGGCGCGTGCTCCGTAAATGGAGGTGGCGCTACCGTCCTTGAGGACCTGGAAACTCTCGATATCGTCAGGGTTAAGTCCGGCGATGGCGTTCGAGATGAGGGTCTCGGCGTCTCCCGACGAGAGGTCATCGGCACTGACACTGACGGCGTCTTCCATAATCACACCGTCTACCACCCACAGCGGGCTTGAACTACCATAGATGGAGGTTGCACCACGTACGCGGATTTTGGGGGCGGTACCGAAAGTAGAGGAGACGTTCTGAAGGCTGACACCTGCCACACGTCCTTCAAGGGCGCGGCTGATGTCGGGCACACCATCGAGTTTCACCTTCTCAGCATCCACTTTCGAGGTAGCACCGGTAAAGAGACGGCGGTCAGTCTTCTGCATACCCGTCACGACAACTTCGCCGAAGGTGTTATCGGCCATGGACATCACAATCTTGACGTTGGCAGAAACGCTGACGGTCTTCTTTTCCATACCAATGTATGTGACGACAAGTCGCTTGGCCTTGGCAGGAACATTTTTGATCACGAAATGGCCATTGTTGTCTGTCGTCACACCGATACCCGTACCTTCAACGATGACATTCGCACCGATGACGGGCTCGCCGTCTGTGTCGACGACGGTACCTGTGACTTGCTTCTGGGCAAAGGCTGTACCGGCGGAAACCGCCATTCCGGCCAGCAGAAGCGTCATTTTTTTTGACATATTATACCTGTTTTGCTAATTTTATGCTTGTTGCTGATATTTTATACTGCTATTATGACCCGGGCATTCCGGTTGCGCGGTGCCATATATGCGTTTCAGACGGAATACTTGCAGCGTTCCGTACATTCGACCCCCGTCTCCCAAGTATGGGAATGGGGGCTTTTTTGACGTATAAAATCCCTTTTTTACAGCCTGTGAACGGCATCACAACTGTTTTCTGCTCCTGTTTTTGTTCTTTCGGGACTTCGTTCTGTTCAAAATACTTTGCGCTACAATTTGCAAAATTAGGGGTTTTCGGAAAGAATTCCCAACAAATATTGTCTTTTTCGCATAATTTATTGACATTTTGTCGCTATTTGCTTTTTTGAAATCCCAAAGTGCTTATTTCTTTGAACGTGCTCCATACACTCACTTTACGGAACTTTGGTATGGAGAAACTGCATAATCCTGCCTCTCGCACGCTTGCGGGGGCAGACTTTTGCACGGGGTTGGTAGTAGTGAGGAGAGTAAAAGGTGTAAAGTGCTGAAACACTTCCTACTGCATGTCGGGAAGGTCAGTGAAAGGCGGTGCGCACAAACGGGCTGAAACGTCAACCCGAGGGTCGTCAAAAACCTGCATCCTTGCTTTTCCGTGGCGGTAATTTGTAAGAAAGTAGCGGTAGTACGTAAAAAAGTAGCGTATAAATATTCAGAGAACGGCGCCGGGAAAAGGAAGGGAGAGTAATGAAGAACAAGGGGAAGACCTTTGTGCGGAACTACGGATTTCCATCTGACCGCACGGGAACTACAGTTCCGGAAACGGGCAGAGGCAAAAGACTCAGGCAACGTTTGGGGCTGAAAGCCGCCATGGCCGTGCAGGATACAGCGTCCAAGCATAGGCGAGGGCGAAAAAGAAAAGGGCTCTACGCTGCAGACGGTTCCCGCTTCAAGACGTATTTGTGCCGATACAGGCACACGAACAGCGGCACATCCCACGCAACCATGTGTCTGCGATCTGCCGGAGTTGCCGGAAAAACCCGGCATACCTGCCGCCTTCAAACAAGAATTGTCCGAATGTGTTTTTCAAGATATGCGGAAAGATGCGGTCGCGATGGGGGCGACACCCACCAGCGAGAGCAAAGGAAATCTTTTCTTTGTCGAGCGTGAAAAACGCCGGGAATCCGACGTTTCCGTTAAGCCAGATGGGCAGGACGGAAACAAGTGAAAACTGTTCACGTTATGCCATGACGGGAAAACGAAGGAAGAATTCCACGGATTTTACGGAGGTCTTTTGCAGAACTTCACCTTATCCTTTGCACCTTCCGATGTTGGCAAAGATACATCAAGATGAATTTTTCGCAAAATTTTTCTTTATTTTTTTGTACAATGAGGGAGGAATTTGAAAAAAACACCGTAATTTTGCCTCCGTAATTACCTAAAAATCTCACTCACCATGTACGGAAACTTCCAAAAGTATCTCCAGGATGAACTTGCTTCCATCCGCGAAGCCGGCCTTTACAAGAACGAACGTCTCATCGAAGGCCCCCAGCAAGCCGCAATCAGCGTCGGCGGGAAGACAGTTCTCAACTTCTGTGCCAACAATTATCTTGGCCTTTCCAATAATCCCCGCCTCATCCAGGCCGCAAAGGACGCCATGGACCGCCGCGGTTACGGTATGTCGAGCGTACGTTTCATCTGCGGATGCCAGGACCTGCACAAGCAACTCGAAGCAGCCATCAGCGAATACTTCCACACTGAGGACACCATCCTCTATGCTGCCTGCTTCGATGCCAACGGTGGTGTGTTCGAACCCTTGCTCACCAAGGACGACGCCATCATCAGCGACGCCCTCAACCACGCCTCCATCATCGACGGTGTACGCCTCTGCAAGGCCGTCCGCTACCGTTATGCCAACGCCGACATGGAAGACCTTGAGCGCCAACTTCAAGCCGCGCAGGCACAACGCTTCCGCATTGTCGTCACCGATGGCGTGTTCTCCATGGACGGAAACGTCGCTCCTATGGACAAGATCTGCGAACTTGCCGAGAAATATGACGCACTCGTCATGGTCGACGAGAGCCATTCCGCCGGAGTGGTCGGAGCAACGGGCCACGGTGTAAGCGAATTCTACAACACTTACGGGCGTGTCGACATCTATACCGGCACACTTGGCAAGGCATTCGGCGGCGCTGTCGGAGGCTTCACCACCGGTCGAAAGGAGATCATCGACATGCTTCGCCAGCGCAGTCGTCCGTATCTTTTCTCCAACAGCATCCCGCCTTCGGTTGTCGGTGCCGCCATCGAGACCTTCAATATCCTCCGCGAGAGCAACGCCCTCCACGATAAACTCGTTGAAAACGTCAACTATTTCCGCGACAAGATGCTGGAGGCCGGATTCGACATCAAGCCCACACAGAGCGCCATCTGCGCCGTCATGCTCTACGACGCTCCCCTCTCGCAGCGTTTCGCCGCCGCACTTCAGGAGGAAGGCATCTATGTCACCGGATTTTTCTATCCCGTCGTTCCCCAGGGTCAGGCCCGCATCCGCGTACAGATTTCCGCAGCACACGAGCGCGAACACCTCGACAAGTGCATCGCCGCATTCATCAAAGTCGGCAAGGAACTCGGTGTGCTGAAATAAGCCTTGCAGAAGCCGACTGAGAGAACGTCGGCATTTACTCCCAAAAATCCCCGCAGACCAATTTTTCCGATTCCTGTCTGCGGGGATATTTTTGTCGTTCTGCAGCACATGGCCTTCAGAATTCCGCGCACAGTTTGTCCGGAAATCGCAAACCCAGAAGCCTGTCCCCGTTCTCCTCTCCTTGGCAGATTCATGGTCAAAGTGCCGCATCCGTTCTCCGCAATTCCGACATCTGCCTCTCTTTCTTTCGCCCCTTCAGAAGCGGAAGTCCCGGCCTGTCTCCCGCAGCCTTCCGCAGCCTGAAAAAGTTGCGCTGAAAAGGGGAAAAGAAGGGCCGCACTTCGGGACATAGACATCGGAATAATCCGCCACATTTCCTTATCCGTCTGATCAAGACTGCAGCACAGAACATTAGAAAATAAAACATGCAGGCAAATGAATGGTTGAGATTCATTTGCCTGCATGCTTAGTATTGTCAGGATGAAGGTTTTATATTTCCTTCAAAAACTTCATCAATTTGGCTTTCTTTCCGTGAATAACCACGTTGGAAGTCCGGAATACGAGACCGTCTGTTGCTGGAAATTCAGATAATAACTGCAACTCCGAATCACTCGTCATCCAGTCATTCTCTATTATTCACACAACCTCCTACCGATATTCCTCTGCTGCCAGCATCAAGTCGTAGAACATCAAGCGGGTATTCAACGATGTTTCTGAGGAGAGATGTCGGTATTCTTTCTCCTGCTGCTCCGTACTGAACACCGTCGTGAAGCCATTTTTCTCATAAAACGCCATTGTTGATGGTGTATTATATGCATCGACAATCACAAATCGGCATCCCGTCTTGTTTAGAGGTTCGATGAACCAAATCTTTATAAATTCAAGAACATCGCTGCCGATATGTTTGGAACGAAATTCGGAAGATACTCCCAACCTCGCCACCAATACCGCAGGATAGTCTTTCAATGCTTTGACATGCGGTATCCCAGCCTCAATCTTCTTTCTGCGAGCATTGGGCAAATCGCTTACTCTGACCCCAGCATTGGCAAGAGTAAAAGCACAAACGACCTTATCGGGGCTGTCATTTAACCTGTAACAATAGGTCTTTCACAATAATTGCTTGGTGAATCCAAAACAATCATTGGCAAAAAATTCGTCAATGTCAAGGTCTCCACAGTTGAAACCTTCAAGTTCTTTGGGCTCATTGACAGAAAAAAGCGAGCAATGTTCTTTCAAAAAACTCATCTTCTTCCCAAATGAGCCTTTGACAACATACTGTACAACTCGGCAAATTTCTTTTCAAGAATTGCCTCGTCTGCCTTCTTCTGCTCTTCTGTACGACTAAGATAGCGCTGGTAGTTTGCCTGTGCCTGCTCTTCAAATCTCTGAGCCACTTCACCAGTCAATACTGGTATGGATGCTATCGGTAATGCCATATCTTATCTCTTTTTCTCAACAAGTTCATATTTTATTCTGCAAAATTACTCAGAAAATCCGAGAAAAAACAACGATTTATGATTTTCTTTATCAAAGAAGCGACGAGAAAGCCTCTTTTTGATTTCCAACCATCAAAATACAACGGGTAAAGGAATCGCAGGAGATATCTGGAAGTCATTTCAGTATTTCCGCCAAAAATCCGACCTGCACATCAACAATCCTGCTTCCTAAATTCCGCAACCCGGCATTTTCAGTCTGTGCATCTGTATGGAAATCAGCAGAACATGACCTTCAAAAGTGCCGCACTTTCTGTCATAGACATCGGAACTTTCCACCGTAAAGTACGGAACTTAACACCATAAACTGCGGTATTTTCTGAAGCGTGTATAAAAGGCACTTTGAGGCGAAAAACGGCAAAAAGAAAAAAACAAACACTTCTCTCCCAGAGATTTTTTTTGCGTTTTTTTCCTACACATCCTACACTTATAAGGGAAATTATCAGTCTATATTAGCGGTTTCTGTGTGTAGGATGGCGTGTAGGATAGATGTAGGAGTGTAGGATGAAACGGCATTTTCCGCAAAAATGCGCGGAAACAGAGTGGGAAGAATCTTCATCATTTTTTATGTTTTTGCATCAAAAGCGCGTAAAAATCGGAGAAAACCGCCATTTTTCGACCGAAAAACGGCTGACAAACGCGTTGTGATGAAGAACTAAAATGTTGGGTGTCTGCATTTTAATTGTCAAAAAACATCACAACTTTGCAAAATACAATTTGTGTCATTTTCGGACAGTTTCGTATCATTTCGTGGCCAATATTTCAGACTATTTTGCTGGTTTCCAGCGATTTTTCATTTCATCATTTTACGCCATTACAACAGCGTCTGTCCACACCCTCCGCTACCCTCCTCCGCAACGTCAGGAAAGCCCGTCGTCCACCGCCGCCAAAGCCTTGCCTACCACCATTTTCCGGAGCATCCAGCACCGGGAGTTCACCCGTCCCGCCACAGTCATCGCCACTGCCCGCATGCCGATGTTCTTTCCTCGCTCGGCGAGGCCTCAGCGCATTTTCCCCCACAAAATTAGGACACGAAACGAGGGGAGATAAAATAATTTACGCGAGGCAATAAATGTTTTTCACCATTTCTACACGACAGAATCGGTATTTTTTCAAAAGAAAAGCGTAATTTTGCCAACGATTCTACGGATGGTTTCATCCTCTGCCAACGGATTTCGTTCCGCATTTGCGCCCATTGCCTTGCCTCACTTCGGACTTTCTTCGGCAAAAAAACGCCAAAAGGATCAAACCATACAACCCGGAATCCGCCTTTACTTGCTGACTTTTTTCCGCCAAAACGATGGTTCTGCATCCGGCATGACAAACGAACGGAATCTTCTTTCAAGGCATATTCAGTCAACGGGGGCTGTAGAGACGGCTGGTCATCGCGTTTCAAGCCACCGGCTGACGGCGCATTTTCAACGTCCTTTCAAGGAAGGCCTTATTCCCGACATCCAAAAAAACACAACATCAATACAATCACCATGAAGAAAATTTTACTCTTTCTTTTCGCAGCCGTCAGCGCCCTCACCATGAGCGCACAGACCAACCTGCTCGAAAACGCCAGTTTCGAGAACTGGACCAACGGCAAGCCCGACTCCTGGACCACCGCTTCCAGCGCTGGAAACGTGACCTATGCACAAAGCACTGACGCACGTACCGGAACGTCTGCCATAGAACTCAGCATGAAAGACAAAAACAACAAGCGTCTCGGATACAAGGAAACGACCCTGAAAGCAGGAAAGTACATCTTCAAATGCTGGGCAAAAAGCGCCACGGGAGACATCACCTCCTGCCGCGTAGGATACGTGAGTGTCGACAGCGAGAACAATGCCAACAAAAACGGATACAAGTATGGCGCCTATGTATATAACATCGTTGACTGGACAGAGGTCACAGACACCTTCACCCTTGAAGAAGAAACCCGCCTCTCTCTCTTGGTGATGATGCCTGCAAAAAGCGACTATACCACCGCCAATCTTGTGATTGACGACGCCTCGCTGACGACCGAAAACGGCGGAATCGTCGAAACCGGCGAAGGCGAAGGTGGAGGCGAAAAGCCCGAAGCCGTGAAGATGACTGTGGCAGAAGCCCATGCCGCTGCCGCAAAATCCGCAGTCATCGTTGAAGGAACCGTCATGGCGCTCAGCACCAACAGTTGCGTCATCGGTGACAACACCGGATACATCTTCTGCTACGGAGTGAACGCTTATGCCGACAACACCACAGCCGCCGTCGGCGACAAGGTGAGTGCCGAGGCTACAATCTCCGCATACGGAGGCTTCAACCAGTTGACTTCTGCCACAATCACCAAACTCGGCACCGAAGAAGTGTCCTATCCCGACCCAACAGTCATGACCGGCGCCGACCTCGACGATTGGATTGCCGAACCCGAAATCGACTACATCCAGATTCGCGGTGTCCTTAACGTCTCCGGAACCTACTACAATATCACCGTAGAAGGCGCAACCACCGCCATCGGTTCCATAGTATATCCCAACGCAGCACTCATGGAACAACTTGCAAACGGCAACACTTACGACTTCACAGGCTTCGCCATGTATGTCAGCGGTTCAAAATATGTCAACATCGTTGTCACAGAAGTCAAGCCCGTTGGTGAGATTGTCGAGAAGAAAGACATCTCGAACACACCCGAAACCGCCTACACTGTGGCAGAGGCGCACGCCATCATCGAGGACACAAACAACGACCTCAGCAAGACGGTTTACGTAAAGGGTAAGGTCAGCAGAGTGCAGTCTGTCAAGAACAACAACGCCATTTACTTCATCAGCGACGATGGTACCGAGACCGATGAACTCGAAATCTACCAGGGTTATGGCATCGGTGGCGAGGACATCACCACAGAAGACTACCTGAAGCCCGGCGACGAAGTGATCGTTTACGGAACTCTCACCGTCTACAATGACGTTCACGAGTTCAACAAGGGCAGCAAGATCTACTCACTCAACGGCGAGATCACGGGAATCGACAACATCACCGTCGCCACTTCCCAGAAGATTTATGACATGCAAGGCCGTCGCATCAGCCGTGCCACCAAGGGAATCTACATCGTTGACGGCAAGAAGGTTATCTTCTAATGCAGGATTAACCCCCGTCTAACCACATTCCCGAACATCTTCCGCCATAAGGCGGCATCCCGACATCCGCAATGCGCATCACCACCGATGGCGTTGCGGATGTCTGTTTTCTGCGCTTCCCCCGGCAAGGCACGGTTTCCGGGAGAGGACACTCCCCCACCGTCCACAGCGTCTTCCTGCGCTCCCGCCCACGGAATGCCGCAGTTCCGGTTGCCCGCCGCGCATTCCGTCCGCCGGCACGGCAAAGCCTCCGGCGCTTTTCCGCGGACCGCTTCCGCCACAGGTTTCGGCAAAAGAAGACGGATTTTCCCCTTCCGCCCTGCATCTTATGGCTGCGGAATGCGGGAAATACGGAAAATTTCCATATCTTTGCCGACAAAACCCAAAGCAAACACCATGAAAAGAACCCTTTTGAAAGCCATGATGGCACTGGCAGCCTGGTGCTCGCTTGCCGATGCCACCGCGCAAACCGCCAATTTCAACGTCGTTCCACGTCCACAACAGATTGTTCCCAGCGACGAGGGCGCCTTCATCATGACGCCAAACACCGTCATCGTCACCGAAAAGAGCAAGAGTTGCCGACGCAATGCCCAATTCCTCCAACAATACATTCAGGAGCGTACGGGCATGTGTCTGAAGATTGTCACCAAAACTCCCGCCGAAGGCTACATCGCCCTCCGCAGCACATCGCTCGACAATGCCGAAGGTTACACCCTCGAAGTGAAGAAGAAGGGCATCGTCATCTGCGGTGGAAGCGACGCCGGAACCTTCTATGCCGTACAGACTCTGCGGAAGTCCATGCCCCATCTGGTGCGCATCAGAGGCCTCGAAGAGCCGCGCGTACTGGAAGAGGTGACCATACCCGCCGTGAAAATCAACGACGCTCCGCGCTTCAGTTACCGTGGAACGCACCTCGATGTTTCGCGACATTACGTCACACCCGACAGCATCCGCCGCTTCATCGACATGCTTGCGCTGCACAACATCAACCGTTTCCACTGGCATCTTACCGATGACCAGGGGTGGCGCATCGAGATCAAGAAATATCCGCGCCTGACATCCGTGGGCTCAAAACGCACGGAAACCGTCATCGGACACAACAGCGGGAAATACGATGGCGTGCCTTACGGCGGGTTCTATACGCAAAAGGAATGCCGCGACATCGTGAAATACGCCGCGGAACGACACATCACCATCGTCCCGGAGATTGACATGCCGGGCCACATGCTCGGAGCCCTCGCGGCATATCCCGAACTGGGATGCACGGGAGGTCCGTACGATGTATGGCGCATCTGGGGTGTCAGCGAGGACGTCCTCTGTGCCGGAAACGACAAGACGCTGAAGTTCATCGACGATGTCCTTGACGAAATCGTGAAAATCTTCCCATCGGAGTACATCCATGTGGGCGGTGACGAGTGTCCGAAGACGGCTTGGCAGAAGTGTGCCAAGTGTCAGGAACGCATAAAGGCCGAAGGTCTGGAGGCAAAGGACGGACATTCGGCGGAAGAACGTCTGCAAAGTTATGTCATCCGCCACGCTGAAAGCCATCTGAACAAGTTAGGTCGCAAGATGATCGGCTGGGACGAGACCCTCGAAGGCGGCCTTGCCGACGGCGCTACCGTCATGTCGTGGCGCGGAGAGGCCGGTGGTATCGAGGCTGCCAAGCAGCACCACGATGTCATCATGACGCCCAACACCTACCTTTACTTCGACTATTACCAGGCGCTTGACACGAGCACCGAGCCCGATGCCATCGGTGGTTACCTCCCACTCGACCGCGTTTACAGTTACGAACCCGTGTCCGACGAGATGATTCTGCACCGCAACGCGAAGGGCGAACAGGAGAACCTGGGACGTTTCATCGTAGGCGTGCAGGCAAATCTTTGGACGGAATACATGCCGACCTACCGTCAGGTGGAGTATATGGCGCTCCCCCGACTCGCAGCATTGGCAGAAATACAGTGGACACCGCGGAAAACGAAGAATTTTGACGAATTCTCGCAGCGCGCCATCCGCATGATGCAAATCTACGATGAGCAAAACTACAACTATGCGCGACATCTCTACGATGTACATGCCGCATATTCCACATCGCAGGACAAAGGCGGCATTGAGGTAAAACTCTCCACAGTCGACGGAGCCCCCATCTATTACACCCTCGACGGCAGCGCGCCCACCAACGGTTCAGTGCGCTACAGCGAGCCGTTCGTCATCAATTCCGACAGCAAACTCCGCTATGCCGCCATACGGTTGGGCGACGCTCACGTACATTCCTCCGTCCGCCAGCAGGTAAGAAGCCACATCGGCGGCCGCGACTTCTGCTTCTCGCTCTCCACAGCACGCCCCATCACCCTGAAAGAGCAGCCCAACGAGCGCTACACCTTTGCAGGAGCCTCCACATTGGTGGACGGTGTGCAGGGCGAATCGACGAACTTCCAGAGCGCGCAATGGCTGGGATTTGCCGGAAACGATGTGGAAGCCGTCATCGACCTCGGGGAGAACAAGGAGGTAAGTTCCGTTGCCTTCAACACCTGCGTGGTGAAAGGCGACTGGATTTTCGATGCCCGCGCCTTTGAAGTGAGCGTTTCTGACGACGGCAACACGTTCACAACGGTGGCAAACGCCGAATATCCCGCCATGAAGCGCGAGGACGCCGACGGCATATTGCCGCACTCCCTGTCGTTCGACGGCGTTAGCACGCGCTATGTGAAGGTGAAAATCACCTCGGAACACAGCATTCCCGAATGGCATGGCGGCAAAGGCAACCCCGGTTTCATCTTTGTCGACGAAATCATGGTGCGCTGATGTCCAACCGCAGAACCGGAATTCCAAAGCCTGTTTTTGCTAAATAAGACCCTCCAACTCCCATTTTCTTGTTACACTATTGCAAGAAAATGGGAGTTTTCGTTTAGCCAGATGAGTAAAGCGAAAGCAAACAATACTTGATTTTGTTCTGCCATGGCGAGAAAACGAAGAACGAAGTTCAACGTTTTCGATAAGCCAAATGGGCAGAACGGAAGCAAGGTAACGTGCTTACTGTATGCCATGGCGAGAAAACGAAGAACGAAGTTCAACGTTTTGATTAAGCGGGAGCAAAGAAAATTTTTTCTTTGTCGAGCGTGAAAAACGTCGAGTATCCAAGACAGAGAGAGAGCCATTCCTCCCTGTTATGCCGCACTTTTGCGCCATGGTGTAGAATTATCCTACACCTTTCAGGCCATCCTACACACTATCCTACACCCGAAATTATCAATGTATAGTGGCATTTTCTCCTAAGAGTGTAGAAAATGTAGGAGAAAATTGCAAAAATATTTTAGGGAGAGGAGATGTTCGTTTTGTATCATAAATTGTCAGTATCGGCTCTCCTTCTTCCCTTTCATCACAGAAAGACAATAGCCACATACCGGAAATAGGTATGAGGTTTTCCGAACCTCTTGACTATATCTCTGGCGAGGATATCATGGCTATCTATAAAGTAGGGATGCTCGTAAATTAGTCAAAACAAATCTAACGATTTGATTGCCAGTGTCATATAATTTCTTTGCATAAAACAACAAAAAAATCCCCCAAACTGCTGTGGAAGGCCTGTTTTGGGGGAAACGAAAAATAATCGTCATGGCAAATATATATAAAAT
>CAMAFY010000004.1 GCA_945833885.1 uncultured Bacteroidales bacterium | reverse complement strand
TCTTGATAAAATGACATCCGGATGGCAGAATTCAGACCTCATCATTCTTGCCGCACGTCCTGCGATGGGTAAGACGGCTTTCGCGCTTTCTATGGCCAAGAACATTGCGATTGACCAAGGCATACCTATGGCGCTTTTCTCGCTTGAAATGAGTGATGTGCAGTTGGTCAACCGTCTTATTGTCAACACTTGCGAAATAAAGGGTGAGAAAATCAAGTCGGGTCAGTTGGAACCTCACGAGTGGATGCAACTCGACAACAAGATCACTGACCTCTATGGTAAGCCTTTGTATATTGACGATACGCCTTCTCTTTCAGTTTTCGAACTCAGAACAAAGGCACGACGTCTGGTGCGTGAGCATGGCGTAAGGATGATTATGATTGACTACCTCCAACTCATGAACGCTTCAGGTATGAACTTCAACAGTCGCCAAGAGGAAGTTTCTACCATCAGTCGCTCGTTAAAGGGACTTGCAAAGGAACTCGACATCCCAATTATCGCGCTCTCCCAGTTGAATCGTGGCGTGGAAAACAGAACGGGTGAGGGAGCAGATGGAAAACGACCTCAATTAAGCGACCTTCGAGAGTCTGGTGCCATAGAGCAGGATGCCGATATGGTACTCTTCATACACCGTCCTGAGTACTATCATATCTACAAAAGCGAGAACGGAGAAGACCTCCGTGGAAAGGCGATTATCATTATTGCTAAACACCGTAACGGATCCGTTGGTGATGTTATTCTGACCTTCAAGGGACAATATGCCCGATTTGAGAATCCGGAGGACGGTGCCCGTATTCCGCTACCCGGAGAAAACATGGGTAATCCTCAGATTCCCGTAACTGAAGATACCGTACCTCCACCAGTCACCACAACATTTACGGACGAACCATTTGCTCCTTCAAGTGATAATTCCACACCATTTTAGCCACTCTTTCAGAGCATTAAAGACTGTTTTCGTGATGTGAAGACAAAAAAGCAACGTATTTCGTCAAGCCAAATAAGCAGAACGGAAACAAGTGAAATCTGTTTACGTTATGCCATGACGAGAAAACGAAGGATGAAATCCAACGTTTGTAGTCTCCACAAATCCGATAAAGACCTCTCCCTTGTATGTCATCACCGATGACTTATGAGGGAGATGTTTCATTATAGACTTTTTATGTATAGCCACAAACACAGAAAATCACGCTGAAAACATCCGCATTTTTGCATGTAAAGTTCCGAACTTTTCCTTGTAAAGTGCCGCACTTTTTATTGAAAACACCGGTATTTTTACGTATAAAACTTGACCTTATGCGACAAGTTTGTAGATCATCTACAAAAAAATAATTGTAACATCCTCTGAATCTGCTGTATAATAGCGGACAGATATACGTATACTTTTACTTATGACCTCTACGAAACGAACACTTTTTCCCTTTTTTGCTGTTCTATCTTTGAATCTGGCAACAAGAAGAACTGATGTCGGAATTGATTTTTAACAAAGCATTGGCAGATTTTGCCGAAAAGGAATAATAATTCCACCAAAGTGCAGTTTTTCTGACTTTCAATTTGTCAGTTACAAAATAAATCGTAATTTTGCGGAGTCTTATGGACGTTCAGCCTTAAAACTAATGGAATAAAACTTTCATAATGCAAGAAAAATGCGGCAGTAGCTCAGTTGGTAGAGCATGGGCTTCCCAAGCCCAGGGTCGCGGGTTCGAGCCCCGTTTGCCGCTCATACAGACAAAATCCACGCATCATTATTATTTTTTTCAAAAAAAATACTCTTCTTTGAAAAGGGAAATGATGGATGGATTTTGTAAAATAAGGTTTTTTGAGGGATTTTTCCCTGTAAATTCAAGGTAAAAGTTATGGCAAGAATTCGATGCGTCGGTGTACTCACCTCCGGAGGTGACGCCCCTGGAATGAACGCTGCTATACGTTCTATAACTCGAAGCGCAATCAGCAACGGTCTGAAAGTTAAAGGAATTTATCGTGGATATGAAGGATTGATGAACGGTGAGGTCAAGACCTTTACCACAGAAGATGTCTCCAACATCATTCAAACGGGCGGTACAATCTTGCGCACTGCACGTTCTAAAGACTTCCAGACTCCCGAAGGACGCAAGCGCGCTTATGACACATTGATGCGCGAAGGCATTGACGCTTTGATTGTCATTGGCGGCAACGGTTCTTTAACAGGCGCGATGAAGTTGGCAGAAGAGTACGACTTCCCCTGCATAGGTCTTCCAGGAACCATTGACAATGACCTTTATGGTACAGATAATACCATAGGATATGACACGACCTTGAATACCATAATGGATTGTGTCGACAAGATTCGTGATACGGCGAACTCCCATGAACGCATCTTCTTTATTGAGGTTATGGGACGCGACGCCGGCTTCTTGGCACAGAACAGTGCGATTGCAGCAGGTGCGGAGGCCGCCATTATTCCTGAAGACTCTACTGGCGCTGACCAGTTGATAGAATTTATGAGTCGCGGCATTCGAAAGTCTAAGAAAAGTTGTATGGTAATAGTGTCCGAAAGCCCCAAATGTGGTGCCTTGTATTATGCAGACCGCGTAAAGAAAGAGTATCCGCAGTTTGATGTGCGCGTTTCCATTCTTGGACATCTCCAGCGCGGAGGAACTCCTTCTGCACGCGACCGTATCCTTGCCAGCCGTGTAGGTGTAGGTGCCATCACCGCCCTTATTCAGGGACAGAGAAATGTGATGGTCGGCATCCGGAACAATGATGTTGTCTATGTACCCTTCATTGAGGCTGTGCAGAAACGGAAGGATATGGATCCGCAACTTATCAAAGTTCTTGATGAACTCAGCATTTAATGCTGACGCAAGCACCAGAAATCATTAAGATAAAACAAATCAATATTATATAAATGGCTCAGCAGCACATTGGTCAGATTTTGCAGATTATCGGTCCTGTAGTGGACGTCTGCTTCCCTACCGAAGGACAATCGGCAAAGGATGTCCTTCCAAAAATCCATGATGCACTTATTGTAAAGCATCCTGATGGTCGAACAATCGTCATCGAAGTTCAGCAACACATCGGTGAGGATACCGTACGCACCGTCGCCATGGACAATACTGATGGTCTTTCTCGCGGACTTGAAGTGTATCCTACGGGGGCACCTATCTCCATGCCTACGGGCGAACAGATTAAAGGTAGAATGCTTAATGTTATCGGTGACAGCATTGACGGCCTGAAAACTTTGAGCAAAGAAACAGGAGCATACCCCATTCATCGCGAAGCGCCGAAGTTTGAGGACCTTAAGACAAGCCGTGAAGTTCTTTACACTGGAATTAAAGTCATCGACCTCCTTGAACCTTATATGAAAGGTGGTAAGATCGGACTCTTCGGTGGCGCAGGTGTTGGTAAGACAGTCCTTATCATGGAATTGATTAACAACATCGCCAAGGGACATGATGGATTCTCAGTTTTTGCTGGTGTGGGTGAACGTACCCGTGAAGGTAATGACTTGCTTCGCGAAATGATTGAATCCGGTGTTGTAAAGTACGGCAAGGAGTTTGAAGAATCCATGGAACGTGGCGAGTGGGATCTCACAAAAGTGGACTATGAAGAACTCAACAAATCTCAGGCAACCCTTGTCTATGGACAGATGAATGAGCCTCCTGGCGCACGTGCAAGTGTTGCTCTTTCTGGTCTGTCCATTGCGGAATCTTTCCGTGATAGTGGAGCAGATACAGGTAAAGCCACTGATATTCTGTTCTTTATCGACAACATTTTCCGTTTCACACAAGCCGGTTCTGAGGTATCAGCCCTCCTTGGCCGTATGCCTTCTGCCGTAGGTTACCAGCCCACTCTTGCTTCTGAGATGGGTGCCATGCAGGAACGTATCACATCAACAAAGAACGGTTCCATCACATCTATCCAAGCCGTATACGTACCTGCCGACGACTTAACTGACCCGGCTCCGGCAACAACATTCACACACTTGGATGCTACCACTGTGCTCAGCCGTAAAATTACGGAACTTGGCATCTATCCTGCCGTAGATCCTCTCGATTCTACATCCCGAATCCTTGACCCGAATGTCATCGGCAAAAAGCATTACGAATGCGCACAGCGTGTAAAACAGATTCTTCAGAAGTACAAAGAACTTCAGGATATCATTGCCATCCTTGGTATGGACGAACTTTCTGATGAAGACCGTTTGATTGTGAACCGCGCACGTCGCGTACAACGCTTCCTCAGCCAGCCGTTTACCGTTGCTGAAAAGTTCACAGGTGTCCCCGGAGTCATGGTACCCATTGAGGAAGTTATCCGCGGATTTAATATGATTCTTGATGGCGAGGTCGATTATCTTCCCGAACAAGCATTCCTTAATGTTGGAACGATTGACGACGCCATCGCCAAGGGCGAGAAGATTCTTAACGCTGCACAAGCATAAGTTCTACAAAAAAAGGTGGGAGGGATTGAACTCCTTGCGTTGATTTCCTCCTTGCCTTTTCGAAAAAAGATACAATTACATCACTATGGAAAAAGCCATACAGGTAAAGATTGTTTCACCCGAACGGACACTTTTCAACGGACAGGCTAAAAGTATATTGGTACCTGGAGAAAAAGGTTCGTTTGAAGTTCTCTATAATCACGCACCTATCATTTCTTGTCTTACATCAGGAATTGTACGATGTGTGGGAGAAGAGACGCTGAATTTCAATATTGCCGGAGGCTTTATTGAGGTAAACGAAAACCGAGTGTCAGTTTGCGTGGAAATTGCCTGACGAATCAAATAGCATAATATTCTTTATTGCTTGAAACGGAATGTCCTGTTTTTTACAGATTAGCAGCCGCAATTCATGCATTAGTTGATTGAATTTGTTTATATGCGGTTCAAGACAATACTTGCACTTTCACTCACCTTTCTGGTAGTTGCACCTTTGGTCTTCTTCTTAGAGGTCTTGATTATTAATGTAAATCCCCTGCATACGGCACGAAGTATTATTGGAGTCTACACCTTATTTTACACACTTGCATTAGGGGAACTTTACGTTATAAATCATTTTCGTCGCGTAAAACCGGGTGCTTTGACCGGAGTTTATATGGCTTCAAAAGGAATACGTTTCTTTGTGACCATTGCATTAATCGTGTTTTATGGGATTCTTAAAGGTCCTGAATTCATTGCTTTCACTTTCAACGTCTTCATCTGCTTTATCGTAACGTTGGTGCTAACCACCGTTTTACATGTGAAGGAAGAGAATAAGAATAACCCGTTTTCATAATGAAATACAAACTGTTACGATACTGTTTAGTCATCATAGCATCATTTCTTGCCTTTCCTATAAATGGTCTTGCAAGCAGTTCTAAGTTAGATGTCAAGGAAATTGTACTCGGACACCTTGGTGATGCCTATGAATGGCACTTCTTCGCCACTGAAAATACAGAGGGGGTAATACATCTTCCTTGTATTGTTAGAGATGAAGAGACGCATGAATGGAAATGTTTCCTCAGTTCAAAAATCCACGAAGCCCATAAAGAGGGGTTACCGGATTACGAGGGTTTCTATTTCAATGAGGAGAAGAATGGTAAAATTTATCAGCATTTATCGGATGGGACATCCGTACGCCCGATAGATCTTTCCATAACAAAGGACGTTTCTCAAATACTTCTTGCCTCATTTATCCTGCTTGCTATCTTCCTTTCTATGGCAAGATGGTATAAAAAGCATGATACAACAAAGGAAGCCCCCGGAGGATTCGTTGGAATGATGGAGGCACTCCTGGAATACCTTATCAATGATTTGGTAAAGGGAAGCATTGGAGAAAAGCACTATCGTCCCTTTGTTCCTTATCTGCTTACGGTATTCTTCTTTATTCTTGTCAGCAATCTTCTTGGATTGATTCCTGGTGGCGCCAATGTTACAGGTAATATTAATATTACTTTCTTCTTGGCATTCTGTACTATGCTTACCATCAATCTTTCCGGAAACAAGGAATATTGGAAGGAAATCTTTTGGCCTGATGTTCCCATATTGCTGAAGGCTTATCCCTTACCAATCATGCCGGTCATCGAAATGTTTGGTATTATTTCCAAGCCTTTCGCACTTATGGTACGTCTTTTTGCCAACATGATGGCAGGACACGCCATTATACTCTCATTCATATCCATTATCTTCATTACATGTTCTTTGGGCAGTTGGATGTCATCTGTTGTCGGAGGAGGCATGACCATATTGAGTTTCCTAATGATTATCTTTATGAACATGCTGGAATGTCTTGTGGCTTTCGTACAGGCATACGTATTCACATTGCTTTCCGCCGTATTTATCGGTCTCTCGCATCCTGCTCATGAACATTAAAATCAAAGTTATTCGGATAAATCGATTTGCTTTTGAAGCATATTTGCAGAAATTCCACCTATCAGAATAAAACTTAATACAATAAATAAATCACTTAATTAATCATTTTTATCTTATGATGTTATTAGCTCTCTTGCAGGCAGCTGCAGCAGGTGCAGGTCTTGCAAAGTTTGGTGCCGGCATCGGCGCAGGTATTGCCGCCGTTGGCGCAGGTCTTGGTATCGGCCGTATCGGTGGAAACGCTATGGAAGCCATTGCACGTCAGCCTGAGGCTGTAGGTGAGATTCGTACAAACATGATTCTTACCGCCGCTTTCGTCGAAGGTGTAGCACTCTTTGCTGTCGTTGTTTGCGCGCTCTGCGTATTCATTCAATAATACACAGTTCACACACAATAGGTAGCGGGGATGGAAATTATCTACACTCCCCCGCTACTCTATTGGCTATCTGTGTATGAAACAGTTTAGTCTGTTCTTTCATATTGCAACACTTTTCCAATTATTCTTCGGATTTCTTAATCCTTTTAACGGCAATTTCCAATAAGAGATTAAGACTTTCGTAGAAAATGAGAAAGGGAATATGAAAGCACTAATTCTTCTTTAATAAGAACATACTTAAAGAATATATAAATGGAGTCAATGAATTTGCCCAGCATTCTCACTCCAGACCTGGGGTTATTCTTCTGGATGGCATTGGCTTTCATCATTGTTTTACTGATACTCTCCAAGTTCGGCTTTCCCGTCATCGTCAAGATGATAGACGAACGTCAGAAGTTTATCAACGACAGTTTGATGAATGCCCGTGAAGCCAATGAGAAACTTGCCTCAATACAGGCTGAGGGTGAAAAAATTCTTCGCAATGCCCGTGAAGAACAGGCAAAGATTTTGAAGGATGCAATGGCCACCCGTGACGCAATCGTCAAGGACGCCCAGCAAAAAGCTATCGCTGAAGGCGAAAAACTCCTTGAAGAAGCAAAGGCTCAAATACTGGTAGAGAAGGAAAATGCTCTGCGGGATATCCGTTCGCAAGTGGCAGACCTTTCTATTCGTGTTGCCGAACAGCTCATAATGGAACAACTTAAAGACGATTACAAGCAGGAAAACTATATTAACAAGATTCTCGATAAGGTCGAGGTTAAATGATTTTGCAAAATGAACATCGGTATTGTTTCTTCAAGATATGCCAAAGCCTTGTATCGTTTTGCCGAAACCAAGGGCACGACGGAACAGGTTTATGGTGAGATGCAACAAATGGCACTATCCTTCTTGAACGTCAAGAAACTTGCAAGTATATTGCAAAATCCTACTTTGGCAAGAGAGAAAAAGGAAACAATTCTCGTTAGTGCGGCCAAATGTGGAAAGGATGTTAGTGCTACAACCAAGAAATTCATCAGTCTTTGCATCGATCAAAAACGAGAAGAACTCCTGCATTTTATCGCGCTCAGTTTTATCCATCAATACGAAACAGCAAACAATATTATCGGAAGTTCTCTAACAGTTGCACGTCCGATATCAGATGAACTTGTCAGCAAGTTCCAGAACGTAATACAATCCCGCACAAGCAAGAAAGTCGAAATGAAGGTGGTTGTCAAACCTGAAATCAGGGGTGGCTTCATTCTTCAGTACGATGACAACCGTTTGGATGCAAGTCTTAACGGACAGATTCAGCAATTACGTCGAAAACTTGTCGGAGAGTTTTAATGATAAATTCCGATTTACTAACGTGATTGGTTTCTTATACTGACCAACATATTCAAATTGGACTATATAAAATCATTCTTCTCTTCTATGGATTTCTCTATAGAAAAGATGAATTCTTTTGCTGTTTAATTCCGTTTTTTTATTTGTATCAACAAAAAGTATGTCAAACAACATAAAGCCCAGCGAAGTTTCAGAAGTCCTTCTTCAGCAACTCAATGATTTGGTCACTGATGTCAAATTTGAAGAGGTTGGTGTTGTCCTCACCATTGGTGATGGAGTGGCACGAATCTATGGATTGACAAAAGTTACTGAGAACGAACTTCTCGAGTTCGAAAACGGAGTCATGGGTGTTGCCATGAACCTTGAGGAGGACAACGTAGGTGCAGTTCTTTTAGGAAGTTCCGAAGGAATTAAGGAAGGACAAAGCGTAAAGCGTACCCGCCGTGTTGCTTCAATCCTCGTAAACGACAACTTTGTCGGCCGTGTTATCAATCCTTTGGGTCAGCCTCTCGATGGAGGCGGTGAGATTGAAGGTGAAAAATTCCTCATGCCTCTTGACCGTAAGGCCCCTGGTGTCATCTATCGTCAGCCTGTAACAGAGTCTCTTGCTACTGGTTTGAAGAGTGTTGACTCCATGATTCCCATTGGACGTGGCCAGCGCGAACTTATCATTGGTGACCGTCAGACAGGAAAGACCGCCATCGCAATCGATACTATTATCAATCAGCGTCAATGCTTTGAGGCTGGAGATCCCGTATATTGTATCTATGTTGCCATAGGTCAGAAGGCTTCCACAGTAGCCAATATTGTGGAAACATTGAAGAATCATGGCGCGATGGACTACACCATTATCGTAAGTGCTACGGCATCTGAGAGTGCAGCCCTTCAATATTATGCCCCAATGGCAGGTGCTGCTATCGGTGAATTTTTCCGTGATCGTGGTAAGCATGCGCTTGTAGTCTACGACGACCTCTCAAAACAGGCTGTTGCATACCGCGAGGTTTCTTTGATTCTTCGTCGTCCTTCTGGTCGCGAAGCCTATCCTGGTGACGTCTTTTATCTGCATTCCCGCCTTCTTGAGCGCGCAGCAAAGATTAACGCTCAGGACGAAGTCGCACAGCAGATGAACGATCTTCCCGAATGCCTGAAAGGACAAGTTAAGGGAGGAGGTTCGCTTACGGCACTGCCAATCATTGAAACACAGGCCGGCGACGTCTCTGCATACATCCCCACCAACGTGATTTCGATTACCGATGGTCAGATATATCTTGACACCAACCTGTTCAATCAGGGTTTCCGTCCTGCTATTGACGTCGGTATCTCCGTATCCCGTGTAGGTGGTAGCGCACAGATTAAGTCAATGAAGAAAGTGGCAGGAACCTTGAAGATCGACCAGGCTCAGTACCGTGAGTTGGAGGCTTTCTCCAAATTCTCCAGCGATATGGATCCTATTACCGCCATGACCATCGACAGAGGCCGTAAAAACAACCAACTTCTCATCCAATCCCAGTACTCTCCAATGCCTGTTGGTGAGCAGGTAGCAATACTCTTCTGCGGCACCAAGGGACTTCTTGCAAACGTTCCTCTTGATAAGGTGCGCGATTTTCAGGATATGTTCCTCAGTACGCTCCGTGTTTCTCACGCAGAGGATGTTCTTGGAGAACTTACTGCCGGTAAACTTACCGATGAAGTAATCGCCACTCTTACCAAAGTTGCTGCAGATGTTGCCGCGCAATACAAGTAAGGGAACCACCTCTAATCTTTTTACAAAGGAATAAATATGGCTTCACTCAAAGAAGTTAAGAACAGAATCGCTTCAGTAAACAGCACCCGTAAGATTACGAGTGCCATGAAAATGGTGGCTTCCAGCAAGTTACATCATGCGCAACAAAGCATTGAACGTATGTTGCCTTACGAGGAAACGTTGGAGCGAATGCTGAAAACATTTCTTGCCACACAGCCTGACATAACAACATCCTTTGAGCATTCCCACCAAGGACTCAAAACAGTAGCACTTGTTGTCTACGCCTCCAACAGTAGTCTTTGCGGAGGTTTCAATGGAAATGTCATTAAAGAGATGGTAAAGGCTGTGAACCACTACCGTGAACTTGGCGTGGAGCGTATTGTCATCTATCCTATCGGACGCAAGATTGCAGAGAAGGTAAATAAAATGGGTTTGGAATCTGCTGGTGATTTCATGCATCTTGCCGACAAACCCAACGAAGCCAAGTGTCGCGAAGTATCGAACAATATCATTGAAAAGTTCCTTTCCGGAGAATATGATCGCGTAGACCTTATCTACCATCACTTCAAAAGTGCAGGATCTCAGATACTTCGTCGCAAACAATATCTGCCCATTGACCTTACAACGCAGTTGTCTGAGGTTAAAGATGACCGTGACCTGCAAAGCAATGTAGCGACTGCTGAGACTGCAGCCTATGCAAAAGCACAGGGACTGAATGTTATCAAATATGCCGAAAACAACGCTAAACCTTTGAACGACAACTATATCGTTGAACCGTCACTCAAAGTATTGTTGGAAAAACTCCTGCCAAAGGAGTTGCATTTGATGCTTTACACCGCCCTGCTTGACAGCAATGCATCCGAGCATGCGGCACGTATGATTGCCATGCAGACCGCTACTGACAATGCGGACGAACTGCTTCGTGTACTTCGTCTTCAATATAACAAGACCCGCCAATATGCCATTACCGCAGAACTCCTCGACATTGTTGGAGGTTCAATGCAGTAAATGGCGTGAATATGATGATAAGGGAGAAGGCCATCTGCCGGTCTTCTTCCTTATTTTTTGACAACGATACACTCATACGCTAATAAAATGAACGCAGATTCCCTGATAACGCTTTTCCTTAACGGTTCTGAGAATGTATATCTCGACGGTGTAGCCATGCTCGCCACCAAAGCCTGGATTTGGATAGGCCTGTATCTGACAATTCTTTTTGTCGTATTCCGAGAGCACGACATGCGCCAATTCCTTGGCATCCTTTTGGGATTGTTGCTATGTGTTCTCGTTGCCGACCAGGTATCATCGGGTATCGTCAAGCCCCTTGTGGCGCGTTATCGTCCCACTCACTCTCCAGAAATCGCACACCTTACGGATGTTGTCTGCGGTTACCGCGGAGGAATGTACGGTTTTTTCTCGAGTCATGCCAGCAATACCATGGCCATCGCTGTTTTTCTAAGCCTTATATTCCGAAAAAAAATCATCACCCTCACGCTTATCGCATGGAGTCTTCTAAATTGCTGGACCCGTCTTTACCTTGGCGTTCATTATTGCAGTGACATCCTTGTCGGACTTCTTTTTGGCTGTCTTACCGGTTCTATAGTCTATTTACTCTATCGATTCTCTTTTGGAAAGCATCCAAACCGCAACTATGTCGTGCAACGTCTTACTCTTATAACGACATCCTTTGCGCTGACATTGCTGATAATAGCAGTACCATGGAAATTGTTTTTATGATATTTCATGGTGAAAAAACACTAGCTCTCCATTTCCACAAGTGAAATTTTCAGAAAAATCCTTGTACGTTTCAAAAACTTGCCTTAAATTTGCAAAGAAATTTTGAGGAAAGATGCCGGAGTGGTCGAACGGGCCGCACTCGAAATGCGGTGAACGGGTAACTGTTCCGGGGGTTCGAATCCCTCTCTTTCCGCAAAAACATTTGAGCAACAGATTGTATTTGTGCAATCTGTTGCTTTTTTGTGTCCACAATTAACAAAACATTTCCAGAAGATTCTCATACGAATTCTTTAATATGGGACATAGATTTCCTTATCTATAGCGCTCCTTCATCATTCTGCACGCACAGTTTCAGCCTCAACGTTGCCTCCGACATCCGGCATTGTATATGTGGTGCAAAGTTATTTTCTCAGCGAACGCCTGCTCTTTCATATTGTTTAATTGTTGTTGTATTTCCAATGTTTGAAGTTTCTCAAAATAAGAACGGAGGTTTCGTATGTATACATCGGATGTTTTTAATAAAAAGTTCGGATGTTTATACCAAATAGTTCCGAACTTTATCATGAAAGGACTTACATGATTTGTAACCTTCAACAAACTTGCCCATCCACACCTTCTGAACCTCTTTTTTTCTTATTGCTTATAAAACAATGAATTTCAGTGACAATGTAATCCTCTTTTCTTATTTCAACTGAAAAAAACGTGCTTTTTAAAAGCATGAAAACAAGTATAGGAATGGATGGCTTTCCTTAATAATAAAAGCACATCAAATGTTGAATAATACATATTCAACAACCATTTTTTTTACATTCGCTTTTCTATCCCCTTTTTTTACGATATGTGTATGCTGTGATTGGGAAAAAAATTGTAAATTTGTCGGCAAATATTAGTTCGTCATAGAATATGAAATCTGTAGAAATCCTTACTCATATATCGCTTTCAGGCCACCTGCGTTGCAGTTCAGCAAGTCTTCGGAGTGCAGCAATGGAAACCTCGGCTCAGTACGTGGCACTTTTTCTGAAACCTGTTGCATTCTCGCCTGCATATCGTTGCTATGAACGAATGGCAGAAGTGGCAGAGCACACAGGAGCCTCCATGGTCTATGCCGACCGATGGGAGCAACGTGTCGATGCGGAAGGAAATCTTTCAGAACCACAGTTGCATCCAGTCATCGATTATCAGGAAGGCTCGTTACGCGATGACTTTGATTTTGGCGGATTATGGCTGGTTCGTGGGGATTTGCTCCGCGAATATGCTGCGGAAAACCAAGAATCCTACCAGCATGCTGCAGCCTATGACCTTCGCCTTTTCCTGAGCAGAAAAGGTGAAATCGTTCATCTGCGTGAACCTTTGTATACGGAATCTGAGGAGGATCTCCGTAAAAGTGGTGAGAAACAATTCGATTATGTTTCGCCAAACGCCCGTGAGGTTCAGGAAGAGATGGAGAAGGCTGTCACCCGACACCTCAAACTTATCGGCGCCTGGATTCCGGTGCCGCAGGTCAGAAACGCTGTTGACGAACTTCAACAGAATGAGGACTTTCCAGTCGAAGCCTCAGTCATAATACCTGTCCGCAACCGGGTTCGTACCATTACTGACGCAGTAAGGAGCGCTTTGCAGCAGCAAACGGATTTCGATTTCAACGTGATTGTCATCGACAACCATTCCACCGACGGGACTTCAGAGGCCGTCGCTGAATTCCGTGACACAAGAGTTGTCCTTCTACAACCTGAGCGTACGGACCTCGGAATTGGAGGTTGTTGGGACATGGCCGTGCGTTCTTCTCATTGTGGACGATATGCTGTACAACTTGACAGCGACGACCTTTACAGTGGCGTCGACACATTGCAACGTATTGTTGATAAGTTCCGCAAGGAAAATGCCGCCATGGTCATCGGTGCATACCGTATGGTCAACTTCAAACTCGAAACTTTGCCTCCCGGACTTATCGCACACACAGAATGGACGTTCGAGAACGGACGCAACAATGCCATGCGTATCAACGGTTTAGGCGCACCCCGCGCCTTCAACACCGCAGTTGTCCGACAGATAGGTTTCCCGAATACCAGTTATGGTGAGGATTATGCCGTAGGTCTTGCCATCAGCCGTTCCTACCATATTGCCCGAATTTACGATGAACTTTACCTTTGTCGGCGCTGGGAAGGCAACTCTGATGCCGCATTAAGTCTTGATAAAGTAAATAAGAACAACGCTTATAAAGATTCTCTTCGCTCGATAGAACTCAAAGCCAGAAAGGCACTATGTGTTCAACAGCATGTGGAATTCGAGAGCATCTACGACATGTTCCACCACCAGATGCAAACGTGGGAAGACTGCGCACGGCGATATTCCGAATTGAAAACAATGGTACAGGTTCGCGAACTTCACCCTTTGCTTTCGGTTCAGCACAATCCCGCACGCATAACTTCGACAGGAGTGGATGTAAGTAAGGAAAAGATAGAGAAACGTCCCTGTTTCCTCTGTGAAAACAACCGCCCTTACATGCAGGTTTCGATGAAATACGAGAAGGATTTCGAGATTTTAGTCAATCCGTACCCTATTCTTTCCCGCCATTATACCATACCTTCGAGGCATCATGAGGCTCAAAACTTCCTGCCACATATCGATACATTCCTGCATCTCATCCATGATTTTGAAGGTGACATTGTGTTCTATAATGGTGCACGTTGCGGAGCATCTGCGCCTGACCACATACATTTCCAAGCCGGGAATGCGGATATGGTTCCCTTAATGAGGCAGTGGAACTGCTTGGAAACCACCACTTTGGGAAACATTGGTACGACAGAGATTTCAACACTCGACACGTATCTTTGCCCGGCTTTAGTGGTTTGCGGCAAAGATCTTGGAGAAATCAAGCAGGCTTTGGAACTCGTCATCAAGCATTTGCCAGTCGTCGGACAACAGGCATCCTGTGGTTGCGACAACAATGATGACGGAAAGATGTTCAACATCCTTGGATGGGTCCAGAGCGAAAGCCTGTTACCGGTAACGCCAGATTTCTGCTACACCATCGTCATCTTCCCGCGTTCCAGCCACCGTCCGGCATGCTATTATGCCGATGATAGCACAAAATTCCTGATTTCACCGGGCGCTTTGGATATGGCAGGGCTCATCATCACCCCCCGTGCGGAGGATTTTGATCGTCTTCGTGCAGAGAGAGCCCAGAAAATTCTCCGTGAAGTTTCCATTTTGGATACCGATTTCTCCAAAGTCACAGTGGCAATCAGGAAATCCCTACAAGCGCAGTGATGAAGGTCTGTTCAAGATTTGAGATATCCAATCTTGTAGGAATTTCCACATAGGAATCAGATATCCTCATTTGAAAACATATTGTTAAATTGGTGGTATTCCCTCAATCCACCTCATTCATTTCCAAAGTTTGGCCGAAACTATGCAGTTCATAAGAGCAGCAAAGAGTTCTCCCTGGGCATGGATTCCCTCGTTGTATTTTGCAGAAGGCCTGCCAAATGTCATCGTAGTAACCATTGCCGTAGTCATGTATAAGCGGCTTGGACTCTCAGACACCGATGTTACCTTTTACACCTCATGGCTTTATCTGCCATGGGTCATAAAACCATTTTGGAGTCCTATTGTAGAAACACTGAAATGTAAACGCTGGTGGATTGTTACCATGCAATTCTTTATCGGAGCATTTCTGGCAGGTGTGGCATTCACCCTCCCGACAAGCAGTTTCCTTTCATGGACGTTGGCATTCTTCTGGTTGGTTGCCTTTTCCAGCGCCACCCACGATATAGCCGCCGATGGTTTCTATATGATGGCTTTGAACGACCATGAACAATCGCTTTTTGTCGGCATACGCTCCACATTCTATCGAATTTCCATGATTGCCGGACAGGCCTTACTGCTAAAACTCAGCGAGATTTTAGAGATTTTCAAACACCCTTCAATAGCATGGAGTTGGGTTTTTGCCATTGTAGCAGTAGCCTTCCTCAGCATCACGTGCTATCATAGCATATTCCTACCACGGCCTGCGGAGGATAAAGAACAAGAAAAGAAGGATTTTTCCTTTTATCGTGTCTTGCAGGATAACCTCTATCTTTTCGTCACATTCTTCAAAAAGCCTCATGTTCTTACGGCTATCATCTTCCTGCTTCTATACAGATTGCCGGAGGCCATGCTTGCGAAGATAAGCCCTTTGTTCCTTATCGAGAAAATGAGTAAGGGAGGTTTGGGCCTGACTCCCGGAGAACTTGGTATCACACAAGGAACAGTTGGAGCCTTAGGCCTGACGTTGGGAGGCATCATCGGCGGCATCTGCGTATCGAAACACGGCTTCCGTCGCTGGCTTTGGCCCATGGTTTGCGCCATCACGCTCCCCGATGTCGTATATCTATTCCTGGCATACTACCAACCGGAAAGCCTATGGTGGATAAATATCGGCATAGGAATTGAGCAATTTGGCTATGGTTTCGGTTTCACAAGTTACATGCTTTACATGCTGTACTTCTCCCAGGGCGCTTCAAAGACGGCACATTATGCCTTTTGTACAGGCTTTATGGCCCTTTCTCTCATGCTTCCCGGTATGATTGCGGGATGGTTGGCGGATAATCTCGGATATTATCGATTCTTTATGCTGGTTATAGCCCTCATCCCCTTCACATTCCTGGCGGCTTCTTTGGTAAAAGTTCCTGCAGACTTCGGTTTGAAACAAAAGAATAAACCATAAAATATGCAAACTAACGAGCAAAAAATACGTGAGCGACAGGCAAATTTCCGCCAGACCAACGCCTTCGCCATGCAGCATGGCATGATGCTTGGTATATGGGCTATCGGATGTCAGGCATGCTATATTATCGGACTTTCCTCGCCTTTATTCAGCAACCTCTGGCTTTTGATGCTTATTGGCATTCCTGTCGTTACGGCACTATTGACCCTCCGTCTCCGCAAAATCGTTGGAGAAGATGTGTCTTTCCCTTTCAGCCGAGGCTTTGTTCATGGCATTCTTACGGTCATGTATGCCAGTGTCTGGGCGGCAATCGCCACTTTTGTCTATATGCAATTCTTCGACAAAGGTTACATCTTCGACTATTTTGTAAAGGCCTTTTCTACTCCTGAAATGCAGAAATTGCTTCAAGAAAGCGGGCTCGAAGAGAACATCCGCACGTCAACCAACGGTATGACCATCATAGATTTTATAGATGGTTTACGCACATTTGGTGCTGCAAACTTTGCAGCAATGATTATTTATCTTTACATGCTTTCCTGCCCTTTCATAGCACTGATATCCGGCTTGGTCAGCATGCGTCGTGTAAAATACAACACTTACCGCTAACATTTAGTGACAATTTACTGATAAAACATTGATTTTCATTTTAGATAACATGACAAACAATCCTAATATATCCATAGTGATTCCTCTTTTTAACGAGGACGAGTCGCTTCCCGAGTTGCACGCGTGGATTCAGCGTGTAATGGTTGAAAATGATTTCACCTACGAAGTGATTTTCGTAGACGATGGTTCTACCGACCGTTCGTGGCAGGTTATTGAGGATCTTCGCGAAAAAGATGAGCATGTACACGGTATCAAATTCCGCCGAAACTACGGAAAAAGTCCAGGACTTTTCAATGGTTTCCGTGCTGCGAAAGGTGATGTCGTAATCACAATGGACGCAGATTTACAGGATAGTCCGGATGAGATTCCCGAACTTTACCGCATGATTACCGAGGAAGGCTATGATCTTGTAAGCGGATACAAGATGAATCGCAGTCAAGGTGACCCACTTTCCAAGACAATCCCCACGAAACTTTTCAACGCTACAGCACGTGCCGTGAGCGGTATCCACAATCTTCACGATTTTAATTGCGGTCTGAAGGCCTACCGACGCGATGTCGTCAAGAGTATTGAGGTGTTTGGCGAGATGCATCGCTATATTCCTTATCTTGCAAAGAACGCAGGTTATGACAAAATTGGTGAGAAAATGGTGCATCATCAAGCGAGAAAATTTGGAAAATCTAAGTTCATGGGATGGAACAGATTTGTAAATGGATATCTTGACCTCATGACACTTTGGTTCCTTCAATCCTTTGGTCGCAAGCCAATGCACGTATTCGGATTCCTTGGAACACTGATGTTCTTTGTTGGTTTCATTGCATGTCTGATTGTCGGTGGCATCAAATTGTCCGCGCTCATAGCGGGGACTCCGGCTCCGCTCGTCGTACATTCACCCTATTTCTTCATTGCTCTTACTATGATGATTATAGGAACACAATTATTTTTGACGGGATTTCTGGGCGACCTTATCAGCCGAAATTCTGCAGGACGCAACGATTACCATATTGAAAAGGAGTTCTAATGCATTTGTTTTTATGTAAAATGCATTCGCTTTCATGTCATATAATGTCCAAAAAACTGAAAAAACATCTTACCATACTATTTGCTTTCTGCACGATAGTCTCGTGTACAAGCATTGATTGTCCGCTTGATTCCGTCGTGGTTATGACGCTTACCTTCCATGATACCGAAACGGAGGCCGCCCTACCTTGCACGTTGAATGTCGAAGGAGCCGGAGCCGGAGTCTTGTATAATGAAGGAAAAGACCTGAAGTCAGTGCCGCTTCCAATGAGTATTGGCGCATTGACGGACACACTTTACCTTATGCTTTCGGACAACAATTTGAACGTTGTGGACACTTTGTATGTGAATCATACCAACGAAATGCATTTCGAGGCCATGGATTGTCCGGGAGCAGTGTTCCATCACATCACAGAAGTCAGGCTCCATCCTCATGCTCTTGACACAAACTTTCCGGTCATACTTGATAGTGTGAGCATCATTCGCCCATTAGTAGATTATAACGATGTCGAAAATATACGGATATATTATCATCTTCCTGCTGACAATTCTGCCACATCATCTGTTCGCCGCTGAGATTTCTACTGAAAAAACAGTGGAAAACGCTGACACAACAGTAAAGGCTGTCAAAATGCAAGGTGTACAGTTCTCGCAGAAAGTTACTGAAAGAAAGCCGGTACCTCTCTTTTCCGGCTATGGTGTCAGTGCAGATCTTGCCGGAATCGGTATGGCAACTGTCGGAAAATGGGGGCAATATGAGGTGTCTGCCCATCTCGGACTACGGCGTCGTTTCTTCCCAGTCGTAGAACTGGGTATAGGAACATCGAATTATACAGACGACCGTTCCAGGCTTCACTATAAAGTACACTCTCCGTATTTCAGGATAGGCATGGATTACAGCCTGAACAAGAACCGTGCATCCCGCAACCGATATTTCGTTGGACTTCGCTATGGATTCAGTAGTTTCAATTATGACCTCGACGGTCCGACCATCAAAGATCCGTATTGGTCATACGATTTCGACTATTATTTGCACGGCATTGACGGGAAAATGCACTGGGGAGAACTTCTCTTTGGCATACAAACACAGTTATGGAAGTTCATCCATTGCGGATGGACTGTACGCTACAAATGCCGCATTCACGAGTCGCAAGGCGAGCCTGGCCACGCTTATTATGTCCCTGGATATGGTAAAAACAGTTCCTCTTCCAAATGTTTTGGCGGAACTTTTGTAATTGTTTTTGAACTATAAGGATTATAATGATGCAGGAAAAGTATAAAAGATTGCTTGCTTTCCTGTTCCTTCTCCTTCTTGCTGGAGGAACATGGTACATACTTTCGAGTAAGGAGTTCCGCACATCTGAAGGAAACGTCTTTGGAACCACCTATCATATCAAATACCTTTCATCACAAGATTTGGATGCCGACATTCGTTATGCGCTTTCTGAAGTTGACTATGCGCTTTCGATGTTCAACGACTCCAGCACACTTTCAGCCTTTAACCGCGGTGAGGACATTCCACGCAACGAATGTTTCGATGCCGTTGTAAGCACTGCGCTTGAGATAAGTCGCGAAACTGATGGTGCTTTTGACATTACAGTCGCCCCATTGGTCAATCTTTGGGGATTCGGATTCAAGCACCGGGAGAATGTCACTTCCGACATGGTAGATTCCATTCGTACTTTTGTCGGATACAAACATTTGTCATACAACCGTCAAAAAGGCCTGCAACGCCATCATCAACAGGTGTCCCTTGACTGTGGAGCCATTGCAAAAGGTTATGCAGTTGACCATGTTGCCCAAATGCTTTATAAGAAAGGTTGTCGCAATTATATGGTAGAAATCGGCGGAGAAGTTGTAGCACGAGGCAATAATCCTAAGGGGAATCGTTGGAATGTTGGCATAACAAAGCCAGTAGATGACTCTACTGGCGTACAAAATCAGTTGCAAAAGGTTGTTCAAATCACAGATTGTGCTGTAGCAACTTCCGGCAACTACCGCAATTTCTACTATAAAGGGAAGCGTAAAGTATCACATACCATTAATCCTGCTACGGGATATCCCGTGGAACACAGCCTGCTTTCCGCCACAGTCATCGCACCTTCCTGCATGACGGCCGATGCATATGCTACTGCATTCATGGTCATGGGACTTGAAAAAGCCCAGGAGTTTCTTGAAAAGCACGAACGCCTGAAGGCATTTTTCATCTATTCCGATGAGAAAGGCAATATACAAACTTGGCAGTCAAGCCATTTCCCTCAATAAGTATACCCCACCATTTTATCCATTTCACAAATGATAGACTCGAATACCTTCCCCCGTTTGGTGACAATTCCCCTTTTTCAAGGCATCAGCCGTGGCGAGTTCGAGGACATAGCCTCCAAAATTCATTTCATGTTTCAGACGTATCACACTGGTGAGGAGATTGTCATTGCCGACACTCCCTGCCAAGAATTGGTATGTACAATCAGCGGACGTTTTGTCCATGAGAAGCGTTCTGACGACGGAAGTTACACCTTTCGGGAATACAGTGAGAAGCCTTTGGTGCTACAACCTGACCGTCTTTTTGGCCGACATCCCTATTATAGCACTACCGTTCGTGCGGTTTCTGAGGCTTACGTTCTAATTATCCCCAAAAACGAGGTCCGCGATGTTTTGTTCAATTTTCTGACCATCCATATCAATTATCTCAATCTTGTCTGCTCCGCAAAGCAGCATTGGGAGGGAAGAATGTGGAAGCAACTACCAGGAGATGTGGAAAAACGTTTTCTTTACTTCCTTCTCGGACGTGCTACACGTCCTGCCGGTCGCAAGGAACTCGATATTGGCATGGTCGATCTCGCGAATGAATTGGTAACAACCCGTCTGAATGTTTCCAAAATGCTCAACGAACTGAAGAACGAAAACCTGTTGTATCTGTCTCGCGGGCGCATAGAAATCCCTGAAATAGAAAAAATAATCATGCGGCAACAACAGTTCAAATGACAGTATTGTCCGCAAAAATCCTTTTGTTTTTCCCCTACTCACCATGCACAATAAAGCAGATAAACTTGAAGCGTTCTCACGCTTGCTCGATATTCTTGACGAATTGCGTGAAAAATGCCCCTGGGACCGAAAGCAGACAAATGAGAGTCTGCGTCCCAATACCATTGAGGAAACTTACGAACTGTGCGAAGCGCTCGTAAAAGATGTTCCGTCAGAAATCTGCAAGGAATTGGGAGATGTCCTTCTTCATGTCCTCTTTTATGCAAAAATTGGCAGTGAAAAATCACAATTTGACATCGCTGATGTGTGTAATCGTCTGAGCGACAAACTTGTTTTCCGCCACCCTCATGTGTTTCCACCCCAAGATATTGAGGCGGCAGGTGCGAAGATTCTGAACGGTACGCAGATAGATAATGAAGGGGATGTTGCGAAAATGTGGGAAAAGATCAAGCAAGTCGAGAAAGACGGCAATAAAACCGTTTTGTCCGGCGTACCAAGTGCCCTACCTTCCCTCATCAAAGCATACCGTATTCAGGAAAAAGCACGCAACGTCGGTTTTGATTGGGAAGACAGACGTCAAGTGTGGGACAAGGTAAAAGAGGAAATCTCCGAGTTCGAACACGAAGTTGAACAGGACAACAGGGAGCAGGCTGAACATGAGTTTGGCGATCTTCTGTTTTCACTCGTCAATGCAGCGCGCCTCTATAAGTTGAATCCTGACAATGCCTTAGAGCATTCCAATCAGAAGTTTATCCATCGTTTCACCTATCTTGAGCAGAAGGCCTTGTCGCAAGGTCGTAAACTTGCAGAGATGTCGCTTGCGGAAATGGATGAAATCTGGGAGGAAGCCAAGGCTGCCGAACGCGATGATAGCAAAAAATCATAACGATGAACAGGATATTGTTTCGCCTTCCCGATACGCAATTAGCCCATGAACTTCGGTGTAGTGTTGGGGAAGAGATAATGGACATCGAAAGTCTCGGAAACACCTTCGGATATGTGTTTGCCCCTTTTTCACTCAGAGGTAAGCATCCTGCCCTTTTTTTCCGTTCAGACAATGTGCTGTCGTGGGAGATACCATCATTTTCTGATGCTGTAAACATCGACTTTACTGATAATTCCGACGAATGTTATCAAGAGTATCGCAGTGTTTTTCAGCAATGTCTTCAGTATCTACAAGCAGGAACTGTCAAAAAAATAGTCCTTTCACGTACACTTTCCCTGGAGTTATCCCGCGAAATTTCCGATGCCGACCTGCAACAACTCTTCACCATCACTTGTCAACACTATCCGCATAGTTATGTTTCGCTTGTCCAGGTTTCTGAAAATTGCAGTTGGTTGATTGCAACTCCAGAAGTTTTACTCGAAGATGGTCCTGACCACACATGGCATACCATGGCACTTGCCGCAACCATGTCGGTAGAAGAGGCCTCGGGATTGTCCCCTCAAGACTGGTCTTCAAAAGACGTTGAAGAACAGCAAATCGTAGCAAACTACATTGCCGACAGACTGCAAGAACTGCAGATTCCCATAAGCATGTCCCCACTTCATACGCTTACAGCCGGGCATCTGGTGCATCTTTGCACTGATTTCACTTTGCCGCGCACGCATTCCTTAGGGCATCTTGTGAGCATTCTCCACCCTACTCCCGCTGTTTGCGGCCACCCTACTCGTGAAGCCCATCGGCTGATAGAGGAAACCGAGCGTCACGACCGGGCATATTATGCCGGATTCTCCGGACCTGTCAACCTCTCCTGCGGCACTCATCTTTTTGTTACCCTACGATGTATGCAAATTCTTGGGCATAATGCCTGCCTTTATGCCGGAGGCGGACTGCTTTCTGCCAGTAAATGCGATAAGGAATGGCAGGAAACGCAACGGAAACTGAATACAATGCTTCATGTTTTGCAATAAACCACAAGTAAATATCCTTACATCCCTGTTTCTATCCCACGGAATCAGGGATGCTGTTGTCTGTCCTGGAAGTCGGAATGCCGTTATTGTGCATGATTTTCAGCAGGTCTCCATAAATCTTTATCCTGTAACCGACGAACGTTCCGCCGCATTTGTCGCCATCGGCTTATGGCTTCGCCTCCGCACCCCCATTGCCATTTGTGTTACAAGCGGCAGCGCTTTGCTGAACCTGTTGCCGGGTGTTTCCGAAGCATATTACAGACATATACCGCTAATCATCGTATCGGCTGACCGCCCGACACAATGGATTGGGCAGAACGACGGGCAAACTCTTCCCCAGCCTGACGCCCTGAAGCCTTACGCATCTTCGTTCCAGTTGCCGGAGATTGCTGGAAATTCTGCAAATGATGAGGGAGAATGGTATGCAAACCGCCTGGTGAACGAGGCGCTATGTCAATGTCGGCAACACGGGGGACAACCTGTTCACATCAATGTTCCCATCAGCGAGCCTCTTTTCTCTTTTACGACCCCTACGCTTCCTCAGCAACGTGTCATACGTTCATGGGAAAAATCAAGTGATAAACACTTGCCTGCAGAGGTGGTGGATGCCGCACGTCAGGCATCACATCCTTGGATTGTCATCGGTCAATACGAGGATTCTCCCATTCCTGCAGTGTTACAATTAAAGGAAATGGGCTGGAAGGTCTTTGCAGAAAACATCAGCAATCATGCGGAATGGTCTGATATGGACGATTCTTCCTTTTCTGCTTTAATTGCAGAGGATACCGTTAAGGACCTTGAAGTTCCAGATTTTGTCCTCTATTTCGGTGGTGCATTCGTAGGAAAACACATGAAACAATGGCTTCGTCGCCAACAGATTTCCGTGTTGCGAGTGGATGACAATGATGCTTTCCCCGACACCTTTTGCCACCTTACCTACAAAATATCCGCCCCCCCTCGTATAGTTTTACCTGCCCTTGTCCGCGAAATGCAAAACAATGATGGTAAAACGGCAAACACCACATCATACTCTGTTGAGGCATCTTCGCCCAAATACCCGCTTGACGCCCTGTTCCTTGCCAACAGCACGGCTGTACGATGGGCGCAAATCCATCTTTCCTCCCATCGGATTGCACCATTGACATTCTGTAATCGCGGAACAAATGGCATAGAAGGTAGCATTTCCGTCGCTGCGGGCTATAGTCTCGTAGCAGCAGGGCACGTGTTTTGCCTGACGGGTGACCTTAGTTTTTTCTATGATGCCAACAGTCTTTTCAATGTAAGACTGGATGACCGTTTGCGAATAATGGTGGTCAACAATAATGGCGGCGGCATTTTCCATCGCCTGCCAGGACTTGAACAGTCACCGGCATTGGAAGATTATGTTGCAGCCCACCATACTTTCTCAGTCAAAGGCATTGTTGAGGGGTATCAATGCTTGTATTTGACGGCACAGACACCTTGTCTTGCTGATGATTTCGAACGGTTATTTGAGCAACTTCTTCAAGCACCTTCCACACGACCTGTTGTGATGGAAGTGTTCGATAATGGTGAGCAGGGGGCATGGTGACGGGTATGCGTCATTTGTATGGCGGTTTAACGCATTATGAATGCTCCTTGCTGTTATATCTTTCAACCTTGAATTCCTTCACCTTAATCCGCAGATTTTAGGTGAACAAATCCAAGGCATTGTTTGTAACATCTGCATAAAATCAAAAATTCGGCATTTCCTCGCATGGGAGATGCCGAATTTGCGTTTCAGGAAGTGCCGTACTTTGAAGCCGAGACCTCCGTACTTTTCGTTATAAAATTCCGTACTTTTTACAGCAAAGTGCCGATGTTCTTCATCCTAATTTTAGAGGACTGAAAAGTGCGTGCTGTAGACTATACAAAAACTGTACGGCAATCGTAAAGAATACTCCGGAAAGAATCTCAAAAAGCCTTTGTGGCAGAGGGTTTATGACTGACTGTTTTCCCCCAGCCACTCCATTAAACGCTTGAACATTTCACGGAGTCCAACTTGCGGATGCCAACCAAGCGCTTCAAGACGTGTGGTATCGAGCGGCAGAAAGGTCGTCGGAGCGTAGCCACGTTCGGGGTGCAGTTCAATTCTCACATTGGTGCTTGGAGAGAATTCACGGCATAACATTTCCGCCATTTCACGAATACTGATATATGACGATGCGTTGGCAACATTATAGGCCTCCCCGTTTTTTCCGAACAAAGCCACGTAGATTAGCGCGGAAATGGTGTCGGTGATGTAGCAATAAGGTTTGGCACTTTCACCTTCCGTATGCAACACGATATCCTCTTTTTTCAAGATACTTCGTGCAAACTGTGCGAATACCCGCTTGTCGTCGGCATGGACTCCGCTACCGAAAGTCTGCGTTAAACGTGCGATACGGGTCGGCACATTATATTCCGTAGCATAGGCCGAACATAAGCATTCTGCGGCACGTTTTCCCATAGGATAGCAACTCCGAGGAGCCAAAGGATTTACATATCCCTGAAAATCTTCCGTCAAAGGTGCATCGGGAGCCTCAACAACAGTACCATAACTTTCGAGTGAGGAGACGTAGACAAAGGCACGGAGTTTATCGTTTCCCCTCATAAAATCCAGCAGATTCCGAGTGGAAAAGAAACTGGTGACGAGAGTTTCAACGGGATGCTCCACAAGATAGGCAGAAGCAGTCGGGGCTGCAAGATGAAAAACATAGTCCGGAAAGCCTATTTCATCTGCTGACAGCAGACAAATGTCCTCGCACTCAACCCAATTTACGGGAGCGTCGACCTGAAGGTCTGAAAAGACCTCCCACACTTTTCGGATGTTGCGTACGGGGCACGTAAAGGAAAGGCCCAAAGCATACAAATCATTGAGTCGCAAAAGACAGCGAAGCAACATGCTTCCGACCAATCCCGTAGAACCGGTAATTAGGATTTTGCACTCTTTAAGCCGTTCTGAATGAGGGAAAGCAGTGCAAAACTCATTGATATCTGTATATAAAACAGAGGATTTCATATTCCGAAAATCTGTTGGTTTTCGCGTACTTCAATCATGGCACGCATGACATAATAGTCAGTAGGAGTTGTGATTTTTATGTTTTCCATCGGACCGACTATGGTTCCCAACCTGTATCCATAGTGATTCATCATGGAACAAGAATCAATGAACGACGTCAGACCATCTTCGATGCTTCGACGATGTATGGAAAGTATATCAGCGAGGTAGAAACTTTGTGGGGCTCTTGCCATCATACATTGCGCACGCGGTGGTATCTGTATGCTGTCGTCAGGCTGGTTGACAATGACGGTTTCAATGGCTGGGACGCACGTAATGCAACTGCCACACTCCTCTACTTTCCGGATGTTTGCGGTGATTGTAGACTCATCAATCAAAGGTCGGACACCATCATGTATCATGACCACGTGCCGTTTGTCGGAAGCGTTGGCGCGATTGACAAAGTTTTCGGCGGCGCAAAGCCCCAAATAGATGGATTCTTGTCCGTTAGAACCGCCAGGAACAATGTCAACGACCTTTTGAATGTCGTGTTTCTGCAGCATTTTACGGAGGTATGGAATCCAAGGTTCAATGCAAACGCACACAACCGCATCAACAAGGGGATGTTCCTCAAATAATTCTATGGTATAAAGTAGGATTGGTTTGCCATTAAGATTGAGAAATTGCTTCGGACGTGACTTGGTATGCATGCGACTTCCGCTTCCTCCGGCAAAGATTACTGCTATATTCATAATGAAAAAAGGTGTTTGTCGTGTGCAAATATAGACATTATCCTGATGTGTGACAATAAAAGCGTGGCTTTTTTTGTGTGTCTTCGTGCTTTTCTGTATTTTTGCAGCAGAAGAAATTCCCGTCAGACGGCTTCTGGTGTTTGGATTCTTGTATCATATCTATTGGTTTCTTGCTGTAATACTTGAGGGAATCAGTCCTTCTTTATGGATCTATTTCCGGAAAAACACAACACGTTTATAGCATAACATCAACATTCCAACACCCACGACTCTGCCATTATCAACAATTATTCCGGAGACAACCTCCGGCATCCACCCCCATATCAGTATATGCAAAACCATTATCTTGAAGAATACCGCCAACAAACACTCCGCCCCTGTCAACTAAAGCAACTTTCGGTTTTAGAGGAAATCGACAAGGTTTGCCGTAAACACCAGATTCCTTATTGGCTCGATGGTGGAACTCTGCTTGGAGCCGTGCGTCACAGAGGCTTCATTCCTTGGGATGATGATATTGATATTGCGATGAAAAAAGAGGATGTCATTCGCTTTATCGATGTTGCCCGTAAGGAACTTCCCGAGCATCTTTTTATACAGAATCCAGACGTTGAGGATACGAAAGAGCCCATAGTAAAGGTAAGGGACCTGAATTCCTTTTACGTTGAAGGGGGAGATGACTTTTCCGCCTCTTATCAAAAAGGAGTATACGTCGATATATTTCCATTCATACCATACCCGAATGTGTCGCGTAGTTTCACACGACGCTATGTGAGAGGCCTTGCCCGCAGCAAATCCATTCTGAGCAAGTCTCACAAATATTCAGTCCGTGCTGTAGCAGAGTTCTTCTGGTTTGGTATGATGTACGTGATTTACTCCGCAATTTGGCAGATGGCACGCCTCTTTTTGCGCTGCGACAAGAAGATTTGTGTCATACCTGAGAACAATGGGTATGGAGTTGTATATAATAATATAGATGTGTTCCCGCTATCAACCATTGTCTTTGAGGACTTGGAATTCCCGGCTCCACATAATCCCGACGGATACCTGACTGCGCTTTATGGAAACTATATGCAGATTCCACCGGTTGAAAAGCGCCAGATACACGCTGTCTTCATCGTTCCTGAACTGATTACTCCCCAAAAATAAGACCATGAAATCACTACAGGTTGTTGCGGCCATCATTCAGGATGGCGACACTTTTCTGGCTACTCAACGCGGCTATGGCGATTGGAAAGGCTGGTGGGAATTTCCCGGGGGCAAAATAAAACAGGGAGAATCCGCGGAAACCGCACTGAAACGAGAAATACTTGAGGAGTTGGAAATGCGCATATCCGTTGGCGAACAACTGTGTACCATACAGACAGACTACCCGGATTTCCACCTGACGATGCATTGTTTTCTGTGTAAAATACAGGAAGGTGAGCCGGTTTTACGGGAACATGAGGCTTTACGATGGCTGAAATTAGAGGAAATGGACGCCATTCGCTGGCTTTCGGCTGATGTCGAGGCCATAGAGAAACTGAAGGAAAGGTTTCAGGAAACTACAGCTTGATTCAGAATCCCTCCTTATCTTATCCGTAAAGTACGAGTCTATGTTTACATAAGACTAAAAACACATCACAAAAACTCCTAACAATATCGTTGAAATCTTTTGAGGAAATAATCGATAAGCAGAATACCTTTTCTGCACATACGCTCTATTCAAACGCTTCGCAAAAACGCAGATTTTTGCGAGATTACTAGCATAAACATTTCTTAACATTACGTATTTTTGTAATTAAGATAAGAGAAATATGCGCGGATGGTAAAGCAAAATTTGCTTTTTGCGGCACATTACCTCAAAAACTCCCAAAAACTTCGCCTTTTTTGCTGAATGTTCAATAAAGATTACGTAATTTTGCGCAAAATAAACACGTACTATAACGTTCACAACATAACGCTTCAACACCCATGATTGCAAGTTTTCTCAAGGACAAGATTGTAATGGACGGTCTAACCTATGATGACGTCCTCCTTATTCCTGCTTATTCAGAGGTATTGCCCCGCACTGTATCGCTCGATACCAAGTTCTCGCGCAATATTGATTTGAAGATTCCGTTCGTTACGGCGGCAATGGATACCGTAACTGAGGCAGAAATGGCAATAGCCATCGCCCGTGAAGGTGGAATTGGCGTCATCCACAAGAACATGAGTATTGAGGATCAGGCCCGCCAAGTCGCAATCGTTAAACGTGCCGAGAATGGTATGATCTATGATCCTGTGACCATTCAGCGCGGAAAGACCGTACGCGACGCCCTTGCTATCATGGCAGAATATCACATTGGCGGCATTCCTGTGGTCGATGACAATATGAAACTGGTGGGAATCGTCACCAATCGTGACCTCCGTTTCGAGTCCAACCAGGATAAACTCATTGATGAAGTGATGACATCCGAGAACCTTGTCACCACAACTACGGCAACCAATCTTGCAGAAGCCGCAGAAATTCTTCAACAAAACAAGATTGAAAAACTTCCTGTCGTTGATGCTGAAGGACGTCTTGTCGGACTCATCACCTATAAAGACATCACAAAAGCAAAGGACAAGCCCATGGCTTGCAAGGATTCAAAGGGACGTCTTCGTGTGGCAGCAGGCGTAGGCGTGACCGCAGATACCATGCAACGTATTGAAGCACTTGTACAAGCCGGTGCGGATGCCATCGTTATTGATACGGCGCACGGACATTCCAAAGGCGTTATCGAAAAACTTCGTGAAGCCAAGGAGCGCTTTACCGGTGTAGACTTTGTTGTTGGAAATATCGCTACAGGTGAAGCCGCCCGTGCTTTGGTAGAAGCCGGTGCGGACGCCGTAAAAGTAGGTATCGGTCCTGGCAGTATTTGTACCACTCGTGTTGTTGCCGGAGTTGGAGTTCCCCAACTTAGCGCTGTATATGATGTGGCAAAGGCACTCGAAGGTACCGGCATACCCCTTATCGCTGATGGTGGTCTCCGCTATTCCGGTGACGTTGTGAAAGCGCTTGCTGCCGGAGGTTATAGTGTAATGATTGGTAGTCTTGTAGCCGGTTGTGAAGAAAGTCCGGGTGAAACCATCATTTTCAACGGCCGAAAGTTCAAGACCTATCGCGGAATGGGTAGCCTTGAGGCCATGGAAAACGGCTCGAAAGACCGTTATTTCCAAGGAGGAGTGACCGAAGTGAAAAAACTTGTACCCGAAGGAATTGCAGGACGTGTTCCATACAAAGGCATGGTTCAGGAGGTAATCTACCAACTTTGCGGTGGCCTTCGTTCGGGAATGGGATACTGCGGTGCCTCAACCATTGAGAAACTTCACGATGCTCAGTTTGTCCGCATCACGAATGCCGGTGTATTGGAGAGCCATCCTCATGACATAACCATCACCAGCGAGGCTCCCAATTACAGCCGTCATGACTAAGGTTTCTACATACAATTCATTTTATTGACCAAATTTCCGATATAAAATATTCATGTCACCGCAGTGTGCAGGATGTTTTCTGCGTCCTGCTCATGCGGTGATTTTTCGCAATTATTATATAGGGGACAATATCATAATATATTAGATTTCCTTAAACAAGTTCCCTAAAACCAGTATTGCACTCCATTAAAAGTAATCATTTTCGACCATCATGAAACGACTTCTTTCAGTCTTTGCTTTTGCAACTGCCTTCGTTTTTTGCGCCTGGGGACAGCAGAATGCTGATAATCCTGTGCTTATGACCGTTGCAGGCAAGCCCGTTACCCGTGCAGAATTTGAATATGCCTACAACAAGAACAACAATATAGAAGGTGCTGTAGAGAACAAAACGGTAGAAGAATACGCCGAAATGTTTCTTAACTACAAACTCAAGGTCGCTGAAGCCGAAAGCCAACGCATTGATACGTTGACAAGTTTTATTACAGAATTCCGTTCTTATCGCGACATGCAACTCACACCGCATCTCGTAGACCAGACATATATCGACTCAATCGCCCGTTCTCTTTATGACAAACAGGTAGAACGTATTGCCGGACGCGACTTGATTGACTGCAGTCATATCTTATTGCTGGTGAAACAAACGGATAGTGACGACGTAAAGAAGCGCGTTGAGGAACGGGCTGACAGCATTTATAATGCACTTTGTGGTGGAGCGGATTTTGCTACTCTTGCAAAAACTCTTTCGCAAGACCCTGGAAGTGCTGCACGAGGTGGAAAACTGCCCACCATTTATCCTGGAATGACCATTAAGGAATTCGAGGATGCAGCCTATGCGCTTCAGCCTAATCAGTTCTGCCGTCCTTTCCTTTCCACTATCGGTTATCATATTATTCTTGTTCATGACCGTAAACAGTTTGAACCTTATGAGACGTTGTACCCTATAATCATTGAAAATCTCAAGCGCCAGAACATAGAAGAGGCTTCTGCAAAGGCTAAAATTGAGAAGATGATGGCGCAAACGGGTAAGACTCGTGAGGAAATTCTGCTCAACACCCTTGCAGAACAGGAGAAGAACAATCCCGAATTGAAATATCTTGTTCAAGAGTATTATGATGGATTGCTCCTTTATGAGGTGGCAAACAAACGTGTCTGGAGTGCCGCAGAACAGGATATTAACGGACTTAAGCAGACCTTTAAGAAGAATAAGAAGAAATATCGTTGGGAAGAACCCCGATATAATGGCTACATTGTGTATGCAAAAGACGATGAAAGTGCTGTAAAAACGGTAAAACTTCTCAAAAAAGGTGTACCCGAAGGCAAAAAAGTTAGTGAGTATCTTAAAGAAACGATAAACAAGGACAGTGTTGTTGTCATTGTTACAGGTCCTTATCTTGCAAAGAAAGGTGAGAACAGTACCATCGATAATCTTGGTTTCGGTGATACAAGCCGTGAGATAAAGCCCGTCCGAAAGACCTTTAATCACATTATGCTTACAGGACGTCGCCAGAAACAACCCAAGACTTACTTAGACGTTAAGCAGCAGGTTCTTACCGATTATCAGCAGGAACTGGAAAAGATTTGGGTAAAAGAACTTAGAGAAAAGTTCCCCTACTCCATCAATTATGACGTCCTAAAAACCGTCAACAAACACTGATTTCTACTATGTTTTTGAAAAAAATCATAACTTTCTTTGTGCTTATTGTCGCTTGTTCCACAGTTTATGCACAAGAAAAGAAGAAAAATGTCGTCGATGAAGTTATATGGGTGGTCGGAGACAGCCCGATTCTCCTCTCAGATGTCGAAGAGGCTCGCATCAGTATGGAGATGATGGGAGAAACTGTAGAGAACCCTTATGCTACAATCCCCGAACAACTTGCCATACAAAAACTATATTTACATCAAGCAGAACTGGACTCTGTAGAAGTTAACGAGCAGTATGCCGCTACGATTGCAGAGGAACGCGTAAATGCTGCAATACAAATGTATGGCTCCCGTGAGAATGCCGAGGCGGTTATCCATAAAAGCATATCAAAACTTCGCGAGCAATATCGTGAAATGGCCCGTACTCACCAGTTGCAGGAGGGAGTTCGACAGAATCTTACCAAATACGTCAAGGTGACTCCAGCCGAAGTACGTGAATACTTCAGCCGTCTTCCCGAAGACAGTTTACCCTACATCAACACACAAGTAGAGGTACAAATCATTACGAATGTCCCAAAAATCAGCCGTGAAGAGGTTGATCGTGTGGAAAATAAGTTAAGGGACATTGCCCAACGTATCAATAGTGGCGAGAAGACTTTCGCACAAATGGCGAAGATTTATTCGCAAGACGGATCAGCCCGCTATGGTGGTGAACTCGGACTTTCCGGACGTGGTCAATGGGTTCCTGAGTTCGCGAATGTTGCTTTTTCCCTTACAGATCCCCAAAAGGTCTCAAGAATCGTTCGTACAGAGTTTGGTTTTCATATCATGCAACTGATAGAAAAACGTGGGGATAAGGTAAATGTTCGTCATATCATCATAAAACCTGAAATTGACGACAGCGAATACGATCGGTGTATTGGACGTTTAGACTCCATTGCTACGGACATTCGTGACGGAAAGTTCACTTTTGACGAAGCAGCCACCATACTTTCCGAGGATAAGGACACACGTTACAACAAAGGACTCATGGCAAACATGGATGAAAACACGGGAATCCTGACCTCGCGCTTTGAAATGAAAGACCTGCCACAGGACATTGCGAAGGTTGTTTCCACAATGTCTGTCGGAGACATCAGTCCTGCCGTAAGAATTCTCAATGAAAAAACAGGAAGCGAGGTGTGTGCCATCATTAAACTTAAGAATAGAATTGAGGGACACCGCGCTACAATCGCTGAAGACTTCCAAGTTTTGAAGCAGGTCGTAGAAAATGAACGTAAAAATGCCATTGAACAAAAATGGCTAAAAGAGAAGATCCGCACAACCTATACTCGCGTTGCTCCAGGATGGCGTGACTACAAATTCGAGTACGACGGTTGGATAAAATGATTCCAACATTTGGATATCTAATACTATAGTTAGGATATGATAACCTCAAACGGCTGAAAATGAAAGTCAGAAATATGAAACAATTATATCCTACTATTAGATATGGATTGCATAATTGTCTATTAAACGCTTTCAATGGTTGGAATAATTAGCCATGATGTATAGAACAAAGCATTGAATAAGACAAGCCTTCTTCATCTTTGTTCCTGTAGAATCAGTTCCTCAGATTAGAGGAGATGACGAAAAGAACCCACGATAAATTACAGAACATTGAAATCTAAAACAAGATACATTTGGGCAGGAGCAGTTCTTTTTGTGCTGTTTCTTGCTCAAATGTATGCTTTTCAGCCTGCACGACGTCAGGTGAAAGCCGATAAGAAAATCCATTTTACAAGTGACAGACTTTACCATGATGTGAGTATCAGTCATGATGGTGATATTCTGATAGGCAACGTTCATATCACACATGATGGTATGATTCTGGATTGCGACTCCGCAGTTGTTTATGAGAATTCCAATTCATTCCTGGCCTATGGTAAGGTACACATGACTCAGGGGGATAGTGTTTCCCTTAAGGGAGATTCCCTCTATTATGACGGAACCCAGGAATTTGCTCAAATCTTTGACAACGTTGAGATGCGTCATGGTACGATGACGCTCTACACAGACGTGTTGAATTATGATAGAAAAGACGACCGTGGTTATTATGATAACGGAGGCCGTCTCGTCGATGGTACGACACAATTAACCAGTATTATTGGAGATTATTTCTCAAAAACCAAAACCGCTCTGTTCCGCCATTCCGTCCTTCTTATCAACGACAAAAAGGATTCGCTGGTTACAGACACCCTGCATTATGACACGCGAAGCAAAATCGCTCATGCCACAGGTCCGTCAAATATTCTCAGCGGTAGGAGTAGAATATACACAGAAGACGGCTATTACAACACTTCTGAAGGGAAAGCCATACTTTACCAACGCCCTGCTCTCTTCAACCAAGCACGGAAAATGGTAGGAGACAGCATACATTTTGATAAAGAAAAGAGCCTTACAACCGCCTATGGTAACATAGTTTTTACCGATACCGTCAACAAAAACATTATGATGGGCGACTATGGTTGGTATGATGAATTGAATGGTACAGCCCTATGCACGGAAAACGCGCTTGGTATCGACTATAGCCAGGGCCCCGATTCTTTGTTCATTCACGCCGATACATTGCGACTTACCACATTTAACCATAAGACAGACTCTGTTTATAGAATCCTTGATGGATATTTTCATGTCCGTGCTTTCCGCAACGACATGCAGATGGTTTGCGACTCTCTAAGTTTTATTTCCAAAGATAGTTGCCTGCATCTTTACAAGGACCCCATTGTCTGGAACGAAAAACGTCAGTTGTTGGGTGAGGTCATTAACGTCTATATGAACGATTCCACCATAGATTCCATCTACATTGACCAACAGGCATTGATGATAGAACAACTTCCGGACACCACAATCTTCAATCAAGTGTCAGGAAACCTTATGCGCGCTTTTTTCAAAGACGGCGAATTGTCACAATTTTGGGTTGATGGCAATGGTTGTGTTGTGGATTATCCGATGGAAAAAGACTCCACTTTCCTTTATTCAAACTATATTGAAGCAGCAAAACTACGGGCATACATCACAGAAAAGAAACTGCAACGCCTTGTAGCCTTCCCTTCTCCGCAAGGAACAACCTACCCTCTCGGCCTTGCTCCTGCGGAACATACCCGGCTGAATGGCTTTGCCTGGTTCGAAGACATCCGTCCTGTTGATAAAAATGATATATTTATATGGCGTGGAAAAAGCGAATCCAACCGTTTGAAGGCCCTCCCTCGTCGACGCGCACCCATGCAGACGCTTCAACGATTAAAGGATAAAGCCATCACGAACATCGAGGAGGACGCACCCACGACCTCACCAGAAGATGTGCAGCCTGTTGTCGAAGACTCTGAGGTGTCCGCTTCTGTCGAACAATAATCTTTGAATACGAAGATTACGATTACTATCTTTCTCCGTCATTTTATTGAAATCCAAACCTAAAAGTTAGCATCATTCTATATATGTCCTCTGATATTATCCACTTGTTGCCCGATAGCGTTGCCAATCAAATTGCTGCAGGAGAGGTTATCCAACGTCCGGCATCCGTCATCAAGGAACTTGTTGAAAACAGTCTGGATGCAGGTGCAACCGAAATATCCATCATTGTTACAGATGCCGGTAAAACGGCCATACAGGTTGTGGACAACGGAAAAGGGATGAGCGAGACCGATGCCCGACTGTCTTTTGAGCGCCATGCGACATCCAAAATTCGGAATGCTAACGATCTTTTTGCCCTTACAACAATGGGATTTCGAGGAGAAGCGTTGGCAAGTATTGCGGCTGTAGCACAAGTTCTGTTGCGTACACGTCAAGAAGGAGAGGACACAGGAACAGAAATCCGCATTGAAGGATCCAGAATTGTCAGCCAGCAACCAGTGGCATGCAACGTTGGTGCCAATTTTACCGTCAACAATATCTTCTTCAATATCCCTGCCCGTCGGAAATTTCTCAAGAGTAACCATACCGAGATGTCGAACATCATGTCGGAATTTGAGCGTATTGCTCTGGCTCATCCTGAGATTTCTTTCCGTCTCTCCACTCCCACCGAGAACATTCTTATACTTCCTTCAGGGAATTTCCGCCAACGTGTCGTCAGCATTTTCGGATCACGCATCGACAAGCACCTGCTTTCCGTAAAGGTAGAAACGCCTGTTGTTACCATAAAAGGCTTCACCGGTGCTCCCGAGAGCAGTAAAAAGAAAGGCGCTCACCAATTTTTCTTTGTCAATGGGCGTTTCATGCGCCACCCATATTTTGCAAAAGCCGTACAAAGTGCCTATGACCGTCTGATTCCCGACGGAGAGTCTGTACCTTTTTTCTTGTCCTTAGAGGTTGAACCTTCCAAGATTGACGTTAACATTCATCCGACTAAAACGGAAATCAAATTTGAGGATGAGCAGACCATCTGGCAGATTCTTCTTGCAGCAATTCGTGAATCTTTGGGTAAATACAGCGCCATTCCTACCATTGATTTTGATACAGCCGGACGCCCAGACATCCCTCTTTTCGATGACAATTCGGTAGAAGTCCGTCCCCCTCATATAAACATAAATCCTGCTTTCAATCCGTTTGAAAGCACGAATAATTCCGAGGATTCCGAAGCGAGGAAAAACAATCCTTTGTCGAATGGGCCGCACTATATGCCATCGCCTACGCCGAAAATTGTCTCTTCCCCATTCACTTCGAGAGAATTACCATCGACACCATCATTTTCCGATGCCCCAAACACCGACGCCCTGACGCAGGAATCCTCCCTTAATTCTCAGGCCTCCTTCCCCGCTTTTACCGCTTCTGTACCCCCATCTTCGGAAAACACCGACAATATCTTCCGCGAAGAATCATCAAAAGATGTGCAGGGAACAGATGTCTCTACGGCAAATTTTCTCCAATATAAGGGACGTTATCTTATCACGCCCGTAGAAAATGGTCTATTACTCATCGACGCTCCAAGGGCACATCTGAGAATTCTGTACGATGAGTTTGTCTCCAACGATGAACTTCACCATAGTTTTGCAGCACAACGTCTGCTCTTTCCGGAAATCATAGAGTTTCCACCATCGGAAGTTCCTGCACTTGAACGCATGCTGGAGGATTTTTCCAAACTTGGTTTCGAATTAAGTCCGTTGGGTGGCGGAACATTTTCCGTCCTTTCACTTCCTGCTGGACTCGAAGGTGTCAACTCCATCGAACTCCTTCAGCAGATGGTCAGCGAGGCTTCTCGCATACCCGTTGACGCGAAGGACGAAATTGTCCATCATCTTGCCTTGATGCTTGCACGAAAAATGACAATTCCTGTCGGACAAGCCCTCTCACTTGACGAGATGCGCGACTTGGCTTGCCGATTGTTTTCTTCGTCAAATCCGAATCTGACACCCAACGGTCATCGTATAACTGTCATCATTCCACATCAGAGCATTCTTGCACGGTTCTGAACCTAACTCATACTTACCGATATCTTATCCAAAAACATCTCTGCCTAACTGCTTCGCTTTGCATACCGACTCTCAACAGTATTTACTGTAAAGCCCTGCAGTTTCAGATTAGATTCCATATATGTCAGACGGAAACTTCAACACCCAACTCCTTGCACATGGCGGTTTTGCAAGCGGAGTACGGGCAGGAGAGGCTCGCATGAAACAACGTGCCTTAACATCCCTTCGAAATATTCTTCTCAAAGATGCCATGTTTTCTGAGGAAGAAGCAGATGCTCTATGCCTGAAACTCAAAACCTGCTTGGACAAAGCATAGGATTTCACACCAGTCATTAAAAGGTTTTCTTCCACGACATCCCGTCATCTTCCACCAATTCATCATAGTTTCCAGTCCTTAATTTCCACATCTACTTCCGAAGCATGGTTTACCCGTAAAAAAAATGCGGAACATTACAGTAAAGACATCGGAACTTTTCAGTGGAAAGTGCGGATGTTTCTAACGGGAACTACGGACGTTTTTATAAACATATTCAATCTTTTGGAAATCAACGATTTATACACAGAGTTCCCAACGCTTTGTAAGCCACTCGTCACTTCCAATCCTAACACAGAAAATATATGAAATTTATCGGCAACATTCTTTGGTGGCTCTTCGGAGGACTTGAGGCCGCCATCGGTTATTTCACCGGTAGTCTTGCCATGGCTATCACAATAATTGGCATTCCTGTCGCACTTCAGACATTCAAAATAGGGCTTCTATGCCTGTGGCCCTTCGGCGCTGAGGTAAAGAATACCGACAGTCCTACTGGCTGCATCCGCATTCCATTGAACATTATCTGGATTATCTTCGGTGGATTGTGGGCTTTTCTGGTGCATGTCTTCTTCGGAATCCTTCTTTTCATCACAATATTAGGTATCCCCTTTGCCCAACAACACTTCAAGATGGCCAAGTTATCACTCGCGCCTTTCGGAAAATCTGTTGATTTACACTTATAGCCGTCCGTAAATACCCCCAAATAACAAATTGTTTTTACCTGCCTTTTGGGCAGATTCCTTTGCGGAGTTTATAAGGGGAATCTACAAAATAACACTCCTTTTTATAGTAAACAGAAAGTATGGACAGAGAGTTTGAGGGAAAAGTTGTAGTGATTACCGGCGGCGCGCAGGGCATCGGCAAGTGTATTGCCGAGGAGTTTCGGCTTCGTGGTGCCGAGGTTTGCGTCATTGACAAGCAATCCGGCAAGCATTTTGTCGGAGACATTGCCGACAAAGTGACGCTTGAAAACTTCTGTAACCATGTTGTTGAAACCTATGGAAAGGTGAACTTTATCATCAACAATGCCCTACCCTTGATGAAAGGCCTTCACGAATGCAGTTACGAAGAGTTTCAATACGCATTGAATGTTGGCGTAACAGCCCCCTTTTACCTTGTTAAAATGTTATCTGACCATCTTGCCGAAGGTGCATCAATCGTCAATATTTCTTCCTCGCGCGACCGTATGAGTCAACCCGAAACCGAGAGTTACACCGCGGCAAAAGGAGGCGTTTCCGCGTTAACCCACGCACTTGCCATCACGCTTTCCGGAAAAGCCAGGGTAAATTCCGTGTCTCCCGGATGGATAGACACAGCATACACCGACTACCATGGCGCAGATGCGGAGCAGCATCCCGCAGGTCGTGTAGGGAATCCCATGGATGTTGCAAACATTGTTTTGTTCCTGTGTTCCGAAAAGTCTGGCTTCATTACTGGCGAAAACATCTGTGTCGATGGTGGAATGACGAGACAAATGATATATCATGGGGACTATGGTTGGAGAAAAGACAATGATTGAATTTCTAAAACACGATTTTCCCGTATAGAATACACTTAAAACAAAACGGGCGACATCTGCATGTTGATGTTCTCCGGTCAGACATTCTCATCTGAAAGATTTCTGCTTTGCAAGACTTTTCTTTGAAAGAACAGGTTTGCAAAGCAGATTTTTTTGTTCAATCAGCGGATTCCTTAGACACCAGATCCGGCTCTTGCTTTCGGCTATCACCGCACATCATCGGGCTTGGCCAAAGATTGGTCGTGACGTAAAGCCGATTCTCCCGCGTAGTTTTCATGTTCGTTGAATAAATGTTTAGCGTACAAAAAGCCAGGTTATCAAATGTACAAATGTAGTTTTCGTGACGTTAATGGAAGAAAAGCCAATTTATTATTGTATATTTGCACAAAATATAGCGACTGTTTCCAGAACGAAAAGCACGCATATCACACCATACTCTTCGAACGATCCCAAGACAAAAGGTCGCATCACCCAAACACCACCTTATCCTATGAGAAAATCTTGCTTCAAAATATTGTCTTTCGCCATCTTCTTCACCTTTGTTTTCAACACAGGGTGCCGCTCGAAATATGGCGATGCCTCAGACCGTCGCATCGCAGATGAGGAACAAGCGGAAATTCTTCTCGCAAAAGCGCGCCAACAGTTGAAGGACGGCGAGTTCGATGCGGCAAAATCAACGTTGAAGACCATGAGGAAGTCGTATCCTTACGCCCTAAGTTGCAGAAAAGCAGGGATACTTTTGATGGACAGCATCGAACTTTCGGCAGCCATGCGCGACACCTTACAGTCCGATTATCAAACGCGCATTCTATTTTACCAGAAAAAACTGCAACACGATCATCGTGAATTGAGTAAACAGGAGTAGAGAACCAGACATAAACGCTCACTCCCTTGCCCAGAATTTTCTGTATTCAGAAGACAAAACACTAAAATTCATTAGACCACACCCCAAATACTGCCCCTTATGACATACGAGGAATGGAACGAGACTGCAGAACAGATACTGCCGGACTCCTATTGGGCCGAACAATTAAACGCGCCACAATTAGAGGCCGTCCGGCACACCGTTGGTCCATTACTGGTAATTGCTGGCGCAGGTTCCGGAAAGACGCGCGTATTGACCTATAAGATAGCCTATTTGTTACAACATGGGTATAAGCCTTATGAAATATTAGCACTGACATTTACCAACAAAGCTGCCAGCGAAATGACGAGGCGAATCCATAAGATTGTAGGGACACAATATGCCCGTGGCCTATGGAGCGGAACTTTTCACAGCATATTCACCCGAATTCTCCGCACCGAATGCGAGCATATTGGGCTACAACCCAACTTCACTGTCCTGGATAGTGCCGACCAACTCAAGATGATAAAGAACATCATCAAGGAATTGGGACTTGATTCTACGAAGTACAAGGATAAAACCATTGCGGGACGGATATCGAATGCTAAAAATCGGCTGATTTTACCTGAAGATTATACCCACACGAACAGTCTGACGGAGTACGATAGGGTGCAAAACATAGAGAGGACATCAGAGATTTACCGCATATATTGGGAGCGTTGCAGAATGCTGCAGATGATTGATTTCGACGATATGCTCCTGTATACCTTCCTTTTGTTCAGCCGCAACGAGACAATTCGCAGAAAATACACGGGAAGATTCAAGTATATACTTGTCGATGAGTACCAGGACACCAATTATCTTCAATATAAAATCCTCGAATTACTCACACAAGAGCACCACAACATCTGTGTTGTGGGCGATGATGCCCAAAGCATCTATGCCTTCCGAGGTGCGAACATCGAGAATATCCTTCGCTTCAACCGTCAGTTTCCTGAGGCTGTAACCGTAAAATTGGAGCAAAACTACCGTTCTACACAGACCATCGTCAATGCTGCCAATGATATTATCCGGCATAATGTCAACCAAATCCCCAAAAAAGTGTTTTCGTCGAACGACGTCGGTACGCCACTCCTGCTGATACAAGCCACAAACGACCGCGAAGAGGCCGCGAAAATCTGCGGATACATCAAACGTTTGAATGCAAAAGACCATGTCGATTTCGATAAAATAGCCATTCTTTATCGTACAAATGCCCAAAGCCGTCCTCTGGAAGAGACCTTCCTTAAAAACGGAATCCCGTATAAGGTGTACGCAGGACAATCGTTTTACGAGCGAAAGGAGATAAAAGATGTCCTCGGTTACCTGAAATTGATTGTAAATTCCAATGATGAAGAGGCATTTATCCGTATTGTCAACTATCCTACACGCGGCATAGGCAATACGACACTGCAGAAACTGTTGGTAGCAAGCCATGCTTTCAATGTCTCATTGTGGGCTGTTATGGAAGCCCCGGAGATGTTTGGCTTGAAATTCAACGCAGGTACCCTGACAAAATTCGAGATGTTCACAGCCATGATCAGGGAATTCCAGCGCAAAGCACAGGAAACGGAAGTCTATCAGTTGGTGAAGGACGTGATCCTGTATAGCGGAATCGCTGACGACCTCAGGAAAGATGACAGTCCGGAGGGAGAATCAAGGCGGGAGAATATCGAGGAACTTCTGGGAAGCATTTATAATTACATGCAAGAAATAAAGGAGGCAGAACCGGATAAAAAGGTCTTTCTGCATGAGTATCTTTCAGAAGTTGCACTAATGACCGATGCCGACAAGCACGATGACGGAAAGCCTAAAGTTGCACTCATGACCATTCATGCGGCAAAAGGCCTGGAATTCGACACTGTGTTCATTGCCGGAATGGAACAGGATCTGATACCTTCGTCCCGATCAGCCTTTTCCCCAAAGGAATATGAGGAAGAACGTCGTCTGTTCTACGTGGCGGTGACTCGGGCCGAAAAGCGTTGTTTCCTTTCCTATGCCTGCAGTCGCTTCCGAAATGGTGCGTTTGAAATCTCGGAACATAGCGAATTCCTCGACGAAATAGACAGTAAATATATCCGTCATGAACATGATTTGTATGACATCACAGCCGGATCATACAAGAAATCATCTCCAACTCGGACATCACAAAATCCCTCACGTTTCCACACCACATTCAAACGTCCGACTCCCACAGTCCGAAAAACCATTCTGACAACCGCCGAAGCGGCACCAAAGGAAAAGGTGGAAACACTAAGAACGGCTAAGGGTTTCCTGAAGGTCGGCACGCGAATCCGCCACGAGCGCTTCGGACTTGGTGTTGTGGAAGCGCTTGAAGGAAAAGGAGAGAATGCCATGGCGCATATCAATTTTGATGTTATGGGCAAAAAGAAACTTCTCTTGAAATTTGCCGTTTATACCATACTTTACGAATAAACCACAAGGTATTGTATCTGCAGCAAGCCGGGAATAAATGCCCATAAGACCATAGAAAACATCATCCTGACAATTCTCAAAAGAAAATTTTATAAAGCCTTATGGCAAAAAAAATAAGAAATAAAATCGCATCCATCGGTATTATTGCCGACTATGACAATAACTCACCACAGAATATTTTTGTTAATTTCAAAGGAATACTGCCAGTTCTACCATTAAGAAACATGGTTGTGTTTCCTGGAGTCATCATGCCTCTGGTGGTAGGTCGCGAAAGTAGCGAAAGACTTATCGAGTGGGCAGAAGAACGCGGTCCGGAACAAATGATCGTGCTCGGCGTGCAATTTGATGAGAAGGAGGAACATCCCACCATAGAATCATTGTATTCCATGGGTGTCCTTGCAAGATTGATGAAGATTATCCGCCTTCCAGGCGACAAGACCAGCGTCATCGTGCAGGCTGCTAACCGTGTAAACATTCTGAAAGGTGTGGACACTGGCATGCCTTTCATTGAGGCTGAAGTAGAATCCGTAGAGGAACCTGTACAACTGAACGATGATTTGGGAAAAACGGCCCTGACCTATTTCGCCCAAACCGTTGAAAAATACATTGAGGCGGCCGACGAGAACGTGGCGACGGAGATGAAGTTTGCTTATGAAAACATGAAGGGAAGCGAAATGCTCTTCAATTTCATGATGTCAAACCTTCCGCTTAACATCAACGATAAAATGGAGGTCTTCAGTGCTTGTGAGCCATTGTCCCAACTCCAGAAGGGCATAAATCTCCTCAAAATAGAGTTGAAAAAGATCAGTCTGCTCTCTAAAATTCAGGAACAGACCATGGCCGACCTCTCAAAACAGCAACGAGAATACTTCCTGCAACAGGAACTTCGCAACATCAACAAGGAACTCGGTACTGATGAAACAGGGGAAATCATGCGTTTCCGCACCGCAATGAAGTCATTGCCCTTGCCGGAAAACGTGTTGGGAATGCTTAATACCGAACTTTCAAGAATGGAGCGTATGAATCCCGCTTCTCCGGAATACAACGTAGCATATTCCTATGTGAAGACCGTACTTTCCCTACCATGGAATCCTAAAGAAAAAGAGAATCCACGCATCAGTGTGGAACATGCTCAAAAGATTCTTGACAAAGACCATTATGGAATGGAGAAGGTGAAGGAACGCATCCTTGAACATCTTGCCGTAATGGCTTTCAGCAAGTCAAAAAAAGCACCGATTCTTTGCCTTGTAGGTCCTCCGGGAGTAGGTAAAACCAGCCTTGGTCGCAGCATTGCAACCGCATTGGGACGGAAGTATGTACGCGTCAGTCTGGGTGGTTTGCACGATGAATCGGAGATACGTGGCCATCGTCGCACATACGTTGGTGCCATGTGCGGACGTATAATGAAAAGCATTGTCAAGTGTGGTTCTGTAGATCCGGTCTTCGTTCTCGACGAAATCGACAAAGTTGGTGGTGACAGCCATAACGGAAATCCGCAGAGCGCACTCCTCGAACTGCTTGATCCCGAACAGAATAACGCATTCTACGACAATTATCTTGACTTCGAATTCGACCTTAGCCGTGTTTTCTTCATAGCCACGGCGAACAATGTGGGCGATATCCCGATGGCGTTGCGCGACCGTATGGAGTTTATAGAGGTCGACGGCTATCTTACGGAAGAAAAGATAGAGATTGCCAAGCGCCATCTCTTCCCGGATGCCATCAAGGAAATGGCTCTTCCGCTGAAAATCCGCGTCACTGCAAAAGCCTTGGAGTTCATAATCGAACGCTATACTCGGGAAAGTGGAGTCCGACATCTCAAGCATCTCGTAGCAAAGGTCGTCAGAAAACTTGTGCTTGAATGTGCAAAAGACTCTGTTCTTCCGGATAATCTCTCAGTAAAACCGGATGATGTAGAACGCCTCCTTGGTAAACCGCGTTATTCACGCGACAAATATGAGGGGAATAAGTTCGCCGGAGTAGTGACAGGATTGGCCTGGACGGCTGTAGGAGGTGAGATTCTTTTCATCGAAACCAGCCTGTCACGGTCGAGGGCTCCCCACCTTACAACAACAGGAAACCTGGGTGATGTCATGAAGGAAAGTGCATCTTTAGCATTGGAATACATTAAATCAAATGCCGAAATTCTGGGAATTGATACTCGGATTTTTGAACAATGGGCCATACACATCCATGTTCCCGAAGGTGCCACACCGAAGGACGGCCCTTCAGCCGGCATCACTATTGCCACAAGTATCGCATCTGCCCTTACGCAAAGACGCGTCAGGAAAGGCATAGCCATGACAGGTGAAATCACCTTACGTGGTAAAGTGTTGCCTATTGGTGGGGTAAAGGAAAAGATTCTTGCAGCAAAACGTGCGGGCATAGACTTGATTCTACTGCCGGAAGATAACCGTCGTGATGTCAACGAAATCCCCAAACAGTATACCAAAGGCTTGACTCTAGAATATGTCGATTCCTTACTCGACGTATGGAACATTGCTCTTTTGCCGGAAAAAGTAGAAAATCCTAAAGTATTCTCCATTGAGGAAAACCTGACAGAAAAATGACAAACGCCACCCAAATACCATCATTACGCGGGACATGGCGCAAAGATGTCCCTCTATTTCGTTTGGAGCATTCCGATGAGACATCACATGCACGTGCCGGCGTCCTCCATACAGACCATGGTGATATCCTTACTCCCATCTTCATGCCGGTGGGTACTTTAGGCTCAGTAAAGGGAGTTCACCAGTACGAACTGTTGCAAGATATCAAAGCGCAGATTATACTCGGAAACACTTATCACCTGTATTTGCGTCCGGGACTGCCGATCCTTGAGGCGGCAGGTGGGCTGCATAAATTCAATGGCTTTGACCGTCCGATGCTGACAGACAGTGGTGGATTCCAGGTTTTCAGCCTTACCGGTATAAGAAAGATAACTGAAGACGGTTGCGAATTCCGCAGTCACATTGATGGTTCCAAACATTTCTTTTCGCCAGAGAAGGTGATGGACATAGAACGTTCCATAGGTGCTGACATCATGATGGCGTTCGATGAATGCCCCCCGGGGACAGCGTCGTATGATTACGCAAGGAAAAGTTTGACGTTAACCCACAACTGGCTTCGCAGATGTGTACAACGCTTTAATGAAACAGAGGAACGTTATGGTTATCATCAAAGCCTTTTCCCCATCGTACAAGGATGTGTCTACCCTGAACTACGAAAAGAAAGCGCAAAATTTGTGACTGATATTGAGGCGGAAGGCTATGCTATCGGCGGTCTTGCCGTGGGTGAACCGGCAGAAGTCATGTATGACATGATAGAAGTTGTCAATGAAATCCTGCCAAAAGACCGTCCTCGTTACCTAATGGGCGTTGGAACTCCTGTAAATATTCTGGAAGCCATTGAAAGAGGTGTGGATATGTTTGACTGCGTAATGCCGACTCGAAACGGAAGAAACGGACAAATATTCACCTGGCAAGGCATCATCAACTTTAGAAATGCCAAGTGGGCGAACGATTTCTCGCCACTTGACGCTGAAGGAACCAGCCGCGTGGACCATATTTATACGCGTGCGTATGTACATCATCTGTTCAAGGCCAGAGAATTGTTGGCAATGCAGATAGCGTCAATCCATAATCTTGCTTTCTACCTCGAACTTGTCCGTGTTGCACGAGAGCATATTTTAAACAATGACTATGCACAATGGAAGGCTTCTATCGTGCCTTACCTGACAAATCGACTCTAGCACACTGCGGAAAAGCCGAGTATCATGGCTTCGGCAAGCAATCATTCTATCAAACAACAACGGTGGTTCAAATAAACGCACACCACACTATTCTACAGCATGCCCAAAATCTCTGTTCGTAGTTTTCTAAAATACCTTTTCCTACTTCCGTTCTCACCATTGCTTTTGCTTTGGTGGGTCATACGCCTATTGTGGCGTGGATGGTGCCGTTTTATTAGATGGTGTGGTTTTAAGCGCATCGATTCCTATATCCTTTCACGCTTCCTTACCACCTATTTTTTCATGATAGTTCTCATTATCACTGTTGCCATAATATTTGACTTCAATGAAAAGATAGACAAACTTACGGGAACCGGGGCGACATGGCAGGAAATCGTGTTTGATTATTACGCGAACTTCATCCCCTATTTTTCCAACATGTTTTCCCCATTGTTCATATTCATTGCTGTGATTTTCTTCACAACTAACCTTGCATCCAACTCGGAAATCATTGCAATGAAGAGCACAGGAATGAGTTTTAGACGGCTTCTTGTACCCTATTTCTGGGGGGCTTTAATCGTCGCAGTTTTAAGTTTCGTGCTCGGTGGTTGGGTAATTCCACATGGGAACGTCGAACGTTTGGCATTCGAAAACAAGCATGTAAAAAAACGTCAGATGGTAGATGTCGCGGAAAATGTTCAGATGCAAGTGGATACAGGTGTCGTGGCATACATCTCATTCTTTGATAACCGAACCAAAACCGGGTCGGGATTTCTGCTAAACCGTTTGGCAGAAAAGAAGGTGATAGAACATCTTACCGCAGAAACAATCCAATACGATACGCTCGCAGACCACAAGTATTCATGGACGTTATACAACTATAAGATGCGCAAAACGCGGGGAGCCCGCGACTTTATCTCCTCAGGCCAGAAGATGGACACCACCATTATTATGGAACCGAAAGACTTCTTCTATTCCTATGGTCAGCAAGAAACGATGACAATCTCCGAACTGAATTACTTCATTGACCGCCAACGCCTGCGTGGAAGTTCAGGGCTTGCACAGTTTGAAGTAGAGTTTCACAAACGATTTGCCTCGCCTTTTGCAGCCTTCATCCTTACACTTATCGGTGTTTCCTTCTCATCGGAAAAACGAAAAGGCGGAAAAGGTACTGCCATCGGCATAGGTTTGGCACTGACATTTACGTATATAATGTTCCAGACGGTCTCCAGTTCGTTTGCAATCAACGCCGGTTGGCCGGCAATGTTAGCGGTTTGGATGCCAAATATCGTTTTCTTCTTTATCGCAATATGGTGCTATAAACGTACTCCACAGTAAGGTGTTGCATGGTAAAACGCTGTATCCTAAAAGCGATATAATGGAACTTGCCACAAAGAAAATCTTAATAACCATTTACAATGGTCAGCGATAAAGCCCAAAATTCCCGCACATTACCCTTTCCTATACCAACAATGGCAATTATTTTTTAGAGTTATCAACATGACAGACACAATTTCCACTGCTGAAAATACAGTAGAAAACGAGGATATATTCTTTGAAGACCTTCCATTGAGCGATGATGTACTTGACGCTCTTTGGGACATGCGTTTCGAAAAATGCACACCCATACAGGGAAAGTGCATTCCTTACATTCTCGAAGGCCGCGACTTGATAGGAATAGCGCAGACCGGTACAGGAAAGACTGCCGCTTATCTTCTTCCTATGCTTACCCTTTTGGCAAAGGAGCACCATGATGCAGATGCTGTAAATTGCCTCATCATGTCTCCGACACGCGAACTGGCGCAGCAAATAGACCAAGCCCTACAAGGTTTTTCCTATTATACCAATATCAATGGCGTTGCTGTTTATGGTGGTAATGATGGTGTTCGCTTTGAACAGGAACGACGTTCTTTCCAACAGGGTGCCGACATTGTCATCGCTACTCCGGGAAGATTGATAACACATCTCCAACTTGGAAATCTTGACCTCAGCCGAACCACCCACCTGATATTGGATGAAGCAGACAGAATGCTTGACATGGGTTTCATCGAAGACATCAAGTTTCTGCTAAAACAACTACCGGAAAAGCGACAAGTGATACTCTTTTCCGCCACGATGCCCGAGGAAATCGATGCCATGGCAAAAGAGTTTATGACCAATCCTGCGGAAGTTCGCATAGCGGTTTCCAAGCCTGCCGAGAAAATCGACCAAAGTGTTTATGTTTGCCGTGACGCAGACAAGACCACGGTTGTCAACCATATCTTTGCAGACACCCGTCCGGAGCGTGTAATACTATTCTCTTCGAGCAAGCAACGTGTCAAAGAACTTACGGCAATCCTCAAACATCGCGGCTTTAACTGCGCTCAAATGCATTCCGATTTGAGCCAAAAGGAACGTGACGAAGTGATGCTTGGCTTTAAGCAACGCAAAATTGACATGCTGATTGCTACGGACATTGTGAGTCGTGGTATTGACATCGACGACATACAGATGGTCATCAATTACGATTGCCCCCGTGATCCTGAGGACTATGTCCATCGCATTGGACGAACAGCCCGCGCTGGGCGCGAGGGACGTGCAATAACTTTTGTCGGAGAAAAGGACTTTTTCCCCCTTCGAAAGATAGAAAATCTACTCGGTTCACCAATCCCCCGCAACGCTCTTCCTGAAGGTTGCCAAGAGGCTGTCGAAGAAAAGAAACCACAACATCGCAAGCATCATCAGAGACATGGGAAGTCTAAGATGAATTCAACAAAAGGAAAAGGGAATAGTGTTGATGCTTCAAAAGAAAAGACGGGTAAAAAGACACATCGTCAACGTAGAAGACGGTCTTCAAATGAACAAAAAAAGGGAGAATAACAAATATATTTTCACTTCTATCATCGTATGAATTCAGACATTATCCAAGAGTATTTCAAGGATCTCACCCCTCATCAGGTTGAACAGTTCGAGGCTCTTGATGCCCTTTACCGGGAATGGAATGCAAAAATCAACGTCATCAGTCGCAAGGACATCGACAATTTATACCCTCATCATGTGTTACACAGCCTCGGTATTGCCCGTATCATTCGTTTCCGTCCCGGAACTGAGATACTTGATATAGGCACAGGCGGTGGTTTTCCTGGCATACCTCTTGCCATCCTTTTCCCCGAAGTCCGTTTCAAACTTGTGGATTCCATCGGTAAAAAAATAAAGGTTGCCACCGCTGTTGCAGAGGCCATCGGCTTGGAAAACTGCGAATGTCGCCACATGAATGTGATAGAGGAAAAGAAACGTTTTGACTTCGTCGTAAGCCGTGCCGTAATGACGATGCCCGAACTTTTGAAACTTGTACGCAAAAACGTCCATCGCGAGCAACGCAATTCCCTACCAAATGGTGTCATTGCCTTGAAAGGTGGTGACATTTCCGCAGAGATGCAGCAGTTCAAGCATTGTTCCGAAGTTTGGGATTTAAGCCAGTATTTCTCACATCCTTTCTTTGAAACCAAGAAAGTTGCCTACGTTAGTGTATCATGATTACAGTAAAAGTCTTCCCGAACAACCCGCTCGACGAAAACACTTACTTGCTTTACGATGAGTCAAAAGAGGCGGTCATCATTGATTGTGGCGCGCTAACAAAGGACGAGCGCAGAACAATTCATCAATATGTACAGGAGCATTCGTTAGAACCTGCGCATTTTCTACTTACACACGGGCATTTCGACCACATCTTCGGTGCTCAATGGGTATACGACACTTATGGATTGTCGCCCTCAATACTCGAGCCGGACCTCCCCCTTTACAACAAAGGCTGCATGCAACTCCTGGAAATGTTTGGAACCCATCTTCAGTTTTCTGTTCCGAATCCAGGCAAAATCCTCCACGACAACGAAGAAATCCTATTTGGCGAGGGCATTAAAGTCAAAGCAATAGCGACACCGGGGCATACACCTGGCGGTTGTTGTTACTATATTTCCGGAGCATCCCCCATCATTTTCACGGGCGACAGTCTGTTCAAAGGCGGCATCGGTCGCACAGATTTTCCAGGAGGCAGTTATGAAGCGTTGACAAAAAGCCTGAAAGAAAAGGTGCTGACACTTCCTTCCTCCACCATAGTCTATCCGGGACATGGCGCTTCCTCTACAATAGCAGCGGAAAAAGCATCCCCTTTCTTTTAGATATTTTTGTTCGAATCCGCATTCCACTGTTCAAAATACCAAACATCAGAATTAAAGAATCAAAGTATATGAAACGTATTCTTTGCTGTTTAGCCCTTGTGGCTTTGCCTGCTCTCTATACTTTTGGCCAGCATCACCAGCCAAAAGAAAAGGATACTGAGTCTGATCCTCTTTCTGAAATGGATGAAGTTCTTGCACAACGTATCGAAGAGATGCTTGAAAATACGCGTAACATCGTATTTATCGACAGTCTTGTGACCGATAAGGATGCCTTTTTGTCGGAACTTCGTCTCAGCAATGACGCAGGCCGCTTTACAAATCCTGATATTCTCTTCTCTTCTGACGAGGAACAGCATGTCGTTGGTCAGTGCGCGTTTGTCAATTCTTTGTCTTCCGCGGTATATTATACGCAGTCCGACAAATCAAATGAATATAGTCTTTACGCCTCATTCCGCAATGGAGGCTCATGGGCTGTGCCTCTTCCACTTCAAGGCATTGGAAGTTTCCCTTACGTTGACTTTCCTTTTGTGGCAGCAGACGGTGTAACGTTGTATTTCTCTGCAGAATCTGAAGATGGTCTTGGCGGTCTTGACCTCTACGTTACCCGTCTGAATGCGGAGACACGCCAATACGTTCGCCCCGAAAATTTAGGATTCCCATTTAATTCTACGGCAAACGACTATATGTTGGCCACTGACGAGAATGCAGGTATTGGAGTTCTTGTAACAGATCGCCGTCAACCTGATGATAAGGTCTGCATCTATTGGTTCATCCTCGATGATCTGCTTGAAGGAACACCATATTCCCCGCCCGCCTCAGTGGAGGATCCCGATGCCGTTCTACGTGCATACGCCGACATTTCCAGCATTGCCACAACGCAAAAGGGGAAAGAACAAAAAGTCAACAAGGTTCTTCTGCAATGGAAGGACGCACTTCAGACTGAACAAATCGCAGAAACCGAGCAACAACACTTTATTATATGCGACAAAATCATCTACAAGACTCTCTCTCAATTCAAGAGTTCTGAAGCCCGGTCATCTGCAGCACGTTGGGCAGAAGGCGAGATACTATTGAGGCAAATGGCGGCTGAAACGGATTTGTTACGCCATGACTATGCCATCACACGCAGCATAAAGGCACAGAAACGTCTGCAGAATTTGGAAAATGCTTTGCTTTCCCTACGCCTTTCGCAACAAAGTCTTGCAAAAGAGTTCCGTCAAAAAGAACTTGAAAAACTTGGAAATATGTAAAGGAAGAGGAGGTTTGAACCCTCTTTCACCCTAAAATGATATTTTTTTATCAAATTATTGGCAAAAAAATTGCGGTATTGGGGAAAAAGGTATAACTTTGCATTGTTATCCTAAACAATCTTTTTACCTTAAAGAACTAATACCTAAATGAAAGAGTTAAAGTGGTCCTGTCGTGAGACAGCGCCACTTATGTTTTTTATATACATACTTGCAATATATTTCTACAAATCTGAGGTTTTTCTGGTATTGCCTTTTATAAATCATTGAATGGAATTTATATTTTTCCGTGCAGGAAATAAGTTTAGAAAGGACGCGATGAAACCTTGGAAACGACATCGCATATCAGATTCAACACACAATACTTCGATAGCCCAAATAAGGCGATGGATGTAAAAAAGTACTATGATTTTTCACATCTGCGCTAAAAAAATATGAAAGCAAAATCGTATTTCTATATACGAAAAAATGCGCATAAGAAATCCTTTCTCCTATCTACGATTCCAAAAGTAGGCTGGAGAAAGGATAATTTGTTTGTGAAAAATCGGTATAGAGGATAGTTGTTGGTGTGCCTCAGGCAGAGAACGCTGAGGAATTTGTCGAATGACATTATGTTCTTTCCAAATCTTCAGAAGGAAGATCCTCGGGTTCGAGGGTTCTAATATTCAGTTCTGACAGCATCCGAGCAAATACTCCCTGACCAGAAATCAAACGCTTGCTGAAAGTTCCATCATATATTTGTTTGGATCCACAACTGGGACTTCTTGGTTGAAGTATAGCCATTTCTGCTCCTTCTTTCAGTGCTAAATCTGCTGCCATCTGCGCACCTTTGCGAAAAGCATTGTCTACGCAGATACCATCTACGCTGGTTGCTACACCATTCACCAGTTCTGCCGGTTGACGTGGTGTGCTAAGTCCGCCCATCTGTTCGGGACAAACTGCAATGACCTCGTGATTTTTCACAAAGTCCAATACGGCTTCACAACGGTTATTGCCGCCGTTATATTTACAGTTCTCCCCCAACAGACAGGCGCTTACAACGATTTTCATTACTCAGCAGGGGCCCACTTGCAACGAACGGGCGACACAATTGCCCCCTCTTCCTTAAGTTGCTTCATGGCTTTGTCCACTTCCTTACGATCAAGACCGCTGAGTTCTGCAATTTTTCCTGCATTAAGGGGAGTACCGGCTTCCTTCATGGTAGCCAAAACTTTGTCTTTTGTTTCCATAATGATTGTTATTGTTAAAGGGTTTGTTATATAAAAGATTTTATTTCTTCCGGATTTCAAGTGTAATATCCCTATAAGTTCTTTTGCCTTCTATGTAGTCGTCGTAAAGTTCTAACGGATCATTCCCCCTGAGAATCTGGCACTTCCCACATGAGGGACAATGGTTCATACATTCCCACTGCTGTTCTACGAAGGCCTTTCGTTCCTCCTTTGTTGAATGAAGGATGTCCAATGGTGTTGGCATAATCCGCTTGTTTTCTTTCATTTCTTGGGTGTTGGGATGGTAAACACCGGTGGTTGTGTGTGATGTTGACAATCATGATGGTCGCACAATTCGGCAGAATCTTTCAGTGTGCCGGCAATATACGCTTCCAAAACACTGCGAATATCCCCTTTGCATCCTCTGATGGTAGTGATGCCATGTTGCGAAAGTTTGTTGAAAGCACCCTGCCCCATGTCACCGGCAAGCATGATGGTGATGCCCATCTCTTGCATAATGGATGCGATATTCGACTTGCAACCACATCCTTTTGGCGATTCCAGCCGCTCGAACGACTGTATATTGCGATTGTCATCGAGGGAAAAAACGGTGTAATGGTCGCAATGGCCAAAGTGATTGTCTACTTGATCGTCTCTGGTAGGTATGGCAATTTTAAGCATTTATTTATATCTTGAGTCATTAAATATTGAAGAATCTATATACGATGATTCGAAATACGACTAAAGTTTGATACCGTATTTTACAATACCATCGTAGAGTGTGCCTTTCGGCATAAAGGATTTTAGGGTTGAAACAATGGTGTTCAGCATCTGTTCTTGCACATAATCCTCCTTAATATACAACGAAACACGTCGCTGGGAGAGATAATCACCTTCTATTCTTCTGACGTTCTCACGCTGTTGTTCCGTAAGAAACGGCAAATGCATTTCGGGAATAATGGTGTAACCTCCGTTCTCGTCAACGATTCGAATGAGAGTTTCTATGCTTCCGGCTTCGTAGATATGGTGTCCTTTTCCACGTGCTTTGCAGAAACTGAAAGCGCTGTCACGCAGGCATTGTGCCTCTTTCATAATCCACATATTCTCATGTTCAAGATTCTCGGGTTTGAAAACCGGAAGTTTCCGCCAACAACTTTCAGCCAGATATACGTAGAACTTCTCTGTATAGAGCGGAATTTCGAGTATGCCTGTTCGGTGATTGTCCGATATGGCTATGCCACAATCCACGTCGCCATGCAGAAGAGAATCCAACATAAAGTTCGCCTTCATTTCACGAATCGTCAGATCTACCTCTGGAAAAGCCTTGCGATATTGTCTGATAAACTTGGGAAGAAGGTAAGGGGCTATGGTCGGACCCACTGACAATACCAAGGATCCGCCTACGTTTCCTTTGCTTTCTTTCACGATTTCCCATATCCGTTCGGCTTCCATAAGCGTCTTTTGGGCCTGAAGTACAATCTTTTCTCCCGCTTCCGTGGGTCTTACAGACCGGTTTGTCCGTTCAAATATCCGAACGTCCAGTTCTTCTTCCATCTTTACCAGCATGGCGCTGAGTGTGGGTTGCGATATTTTACACGCATCAGCCGCCTTCGCAAAACTGCGAAAGCGGTCGATGGCAACAACGTATTTGAGTTGTTGGATGGTCATGGTTTGAAGTTTATTGGTAAAGCATTCATTCTAAAAGGAAGAAAGTGAGGAAATTTCATCGTCATAGTGCAGGATAGAACACGAAGATGCTTTGTTGCCATGTCTTACTCCCCCATACTTCTACGCATGAAAATGTTGAATACCCGGAAATCAAATAAAGATGTTGACGTTCGACTGTTCCGCACGTTCCATATAGGAAGCCACACCTCCTATGGTGACATTGTCGAGCAATTCCTCACGTTTTACGCCCATAACGTCCATAGACATTTGGCAAGCGATGAATTCTACACCGTTATCAATGGCTTTCTGACGCAGGGATTCCAAAGAGTCTACGCCCTTTTTCTTCATCAGATAACGCATCATCCGCGCACCGATGCCCAGCATATTCATCTTTGAAAGAGCAAGTTTTGTAGAATCGGATGGCAGCATCCACGAGAACATTTGTCCGAATACGTCCTTCTTTACTTTTGGTTTATGCACTTTCTTTATGGCATTCAATCCCCAGAAAGTAAAAAAGATACTGACCTTCTTCCCCGTTGCAGCCGCACCATTGGCAAGCACAAAGGTTGCAAGAGCCTTGTCCAGATCATCACTGAAAAGGATGAATGTCTTGCCGTTTTCCACGTTTCTTTGTGTCAATGGATCGGTGGAGCAATGCAAAACTTTTTCAATTTCAACAATATGGGTGCCGCCTTCCGAGCGTTTTCCTACGAACCTGTTTCCTGTGGTTCTGCACCATGCTTCGGCGTCTCTTGGGAATCCGGCATCCGTAGCATGCACTTCCAGCCTTTGTCCTTCTGAAAGTTTGTCCATGGCTTGTTTCATTTTGAGGATCGGACCGGGGCATTGTATGCCACAGGCATCCACCTTGATGATGTTTTCTGTTGGAGAATTGGATGAAAAACTGCAGGTTTCAGATTTGTCTTTGCAGTCAAAGCCCTCTGGTGTCTGTACCTTTGCCGTTGCAGCATTGAAGGTTTTCAGGCCACCTATCAGATTTCTGACATCTTTATAGCCATATCCCTTAAGGATATTTGACGCAAGATAACCGCGAAGGCCAACTCCACAGAAGAGCCAAACCGGACGTTCTTGAGGAATTTCCGGGAGTCTTTCCCTAAGATTATCCAAAGGAATGTTCAGTGCACCCGGGATTGTCCCTAAAGAGTATTCGTCGGGAGTGCGTACATCCACCAAGGTTACCTTGCTAATGTCCGCATTTTTCATTTCCCGCCAGTAGATGGGCGACATTTTTCCACTGAGAATGTTGCAGGCAACATAGCCGGAAATTGCCACAGGGTCCTTTGCTGAGGAGAAGGGAGGTGCGTAAGCATGTTCCAAACGTGTCAAGGTTTCAACCGTTCCGCCCTGTTTAATGACAAGCGCATATTGGTCAATTCTTTTGTCAACGCCGTCAAATCCTACTATCTGTGCCCCATAAAGTCGTCCGTCAGTTGGGGAGAATGTGATCTTAATGTCCATTTGCAGACTTCCAGGATAGTAGCCTGCGTGTGAACCACTGTGGATAGTTGCACTTAGATATGGGACATTCATCTGCTTCAGTCGCTTGGCAGGAAGTCCCGTTGATGCGACGGTCAGGTCGAAAACCTTGGCAATAGAAGTGCCAATTGCCCCCTCATATTTCACCTGATTGCCGAGAACCATGTTGTCGGCCACAATGCGAGCCTGACGATTGGCAGGTCCTGCCAAAAAGTTTAACCAAGGTTTTCCTGTAATAGGATGAGGATACTCTATGGCATCACCCACGGCGTAGATGTTTTCTTCTGATGTCTGCAAGTATTCGTTCACCCATATTCCACGCATTTCGCCAAGTTTCAGACCTGCATCCTGCGCCAATCGTGTCTCAGCCCTTACGCCTATGCTCAGCAAAACCATGTCGGTTTTGAGAGAAATACCCGATACAAAGTTCACAGTCAGTCCGTCTTCATCTCGCGAAAAACCGTCAACGGTCTGTTCAAGATAAAGTTTTACATGGTGATTTTGCAGATGTTCGTGCACGAGAGCAGCCATCGAATAGTCAATGGGTCCCATGACTTGAGGTGCCATTTCCACGACTGCGACGTCCACACCTGCGTGCTTCAGGTTTTCCGCCATCTCAAGTCCGATGAATCCGCCTCCGACAATAACGGCACGTTGTACGCGGTGTCCTGTCATAAAAGCCTTGATTCGGTCGGTGTCTTTTACGTTGCGCAGCGTAAAAATGCCCTCACTTTCAATCCCTTTTATCGGAGGAATAACAGGTGATGCTCCGGGTGAAAGCAGGAGTTTGTCGTATGTTTCAGTGTAGACATCTCCGTTCGAAGTCCTGATTTTCACCTGTCTTTGTTCTGCATCAATGGCTATTACTTCGTTTTCCGTGCGGACATCGATGTTGAATCGTTTACCAAAGGCTTCTGGAGTCTGTACAAAAAGACGCTCGCGTTCCTCTATTACTCCTCCAATATAATAAGGAAGCCCACAGTTGGCATAGGAAATATATTTGCCTTTTTCCAAAAGAATGATTTCTGCATCCTCGGTAATTCGTCTGATGCGTGCGGCAGCCGTGGCTCCTCCAGCGACACCACCGACTATGATGTATCTCTTTTTATTTGTCGTCATGGCATATTTTATTGTGGTATGTGCGGAAATTATGAATTTCGTTTATGGCAGATTTCATGGCAAACCTTGATTGGTGCGATGATTATCTGCATTTGAATTGAAAGTATTATTTGTAGGTTTCGATGAGTTCTATCAGCGTTCCTTTTGAAACAAGTCCGCTCTGACGCCATATCACTTCCCCGTTCTTAAACAGAATGAGTGTGGGAATGGACTGGATTCTGTAGATTCCTGCCAGCATTCCCTGGGCATCAACATCAACTTTTATCACCCTTACATCAGTTGCACATTCCTTGCTTATCTCGTCCAAGACTGGATGCATGACTTTGCAAGGTCCGCACCATGTGGCATAAAAATCCACCAGGGTCAGTCCTTCTGCGCTGATGGCTTCATCAAACTGCTGCTCATTGCTAATTGTCAATGCACCAGCAGGTTTGCCATTATCGGTTAAAGTAGAATCAGAACTTGATGAAGTGCTTGAACTACATTTGCTTCCGCAACTGATGAGTAGGTACATTGCGCCTAAAAGACCAATGAGCAACAAGAATCGAAACAATAAATTCGCAGACATTATTTAATCGTTTTTTGGTTGATTGGCTGAATCCTTTGTCGACAGATAAGGAAACTGAGCCGTGAATAATCGGATGGTGCACAGAAGAAACGTGTGATACTGATTTTTGAAGCACCGACCTTTGAGGCATCAAGTGTGCTGTGCAATCAGGTTTTTCAGGTCGTTCAGACGCATTGCACCGCTCTGTCTCCATAGGATTTCTCCGTTCTTGAACAGCATAAGTGTCGGTACCGACTGGATGCGAAAGCGTGATGAGAGGGCTTCGTTCTTGTCAACATCAAGTTTAATGATGCGGATGGAATCACCCAAATCCTGCTTTAATTCTTCCAAAACCGGGTGCATCATCTTGCAAGGTCCGCACCATGTGGCATAAAAGTCTACTAATATCAGACTATCACTTTTGATGATATCATTGAAATTTTCCATATTCGTTTATTGGTTTTAGTGGTTTGACGCTGCAAAGGTACGAATACTTTTCATAGAGATACAAATGATTCTTTCTATATTATAATAGACAGCATCTATTCATGCACCAAAATCATTAAGAAAACATCGATTATAGCGATGGAATCGTTTGTAAAGTTTTCCTGATATGACGGGAGATTACAAAAAAATACTATTGTGTTGATTTTCAGAAACTTGCAAAGTTCTCTTAAAAAGTGCGGAACTTTGTGTTGAAAACATCCGTACTTTCTGCCACAAACATCGGAACTTTCCATCACAAACATCGGAACTTTTTGATGGAAAGTTCCGATGTTTCTTTCCCATGTTCTTTTGATGCTAATATGCAACGTCGATACATGAAAGAAAAACAATGGAAATGTATGCTTTAGAATATGGCTACAAGACTGCTTCCATGCAAATCTTAAGGATTCAGTCTGCAAAGTTTTTCATTGCTTAATCCTGAAATGCGGACAAAAAATCTGCTGTTTCTGATTGAGATTCTTCAGTTTCGAGAGAATACATCCGCGAATACAGGTGCAGTGCCGGCATCGTTTCTGAATGAATCATCCACGAACCATTGCAGAGACAAACATGGTTTGTATGCCGAACTGGAGGATGATGGAGTATTTAAGGAGGCATTTAGCCGAAAAGATTCCAAAAGATACAGAAACGAAGAGCAAACATCGAAAGAGTGACTGATGGTGGTTGATGATAGAAATCACCTTAAAGTAAAAGTTTAAGTATGAAGGTTTACTTTCTGATTTTCAGTTTTTTGACGACCTTAATACACTTTTTTCTGTCACTTTCTCTGAACTCCGGGTAACGTAATGTGCCACCTTTCTGAATGGTTGCAACGATTTTGAATCCGCTCCACCCCAGAATTTCCTTCAAAGCCCTGACAACGCCGCGAGTTTGGTTGGCTAAAATGTTAAAAGGCCAAATCGTACTGCAAGAACTTACAATGATTGCCTTCTTGCCTTTGTGCATTGCCTGCGGAATAGCAAGGCTGTTTTCGCCCATCATGCCGTAAACAATACGGTCGAACAACGTCTTTAGCGTACCGGGAATGTTGCCCCAATAACAGGGAGCACCGATGACGAGGGCATCGCAATCCGTTATAAGAGCCAAAATGCGCTGAGCATCGTCTTCTGGCAACACGCAATTTCCGGTAGAACGACACTTCATACACGCCATACATGGGCGAATTGACAGTTGTTGTACGCGTTCCATGGTGACGTTTGCCCCTTGATTGATTGCTTCAGTGCGGATGGTTTCAAGCATTTGTGCGATATTCCCGTTTGGACGCGGGCTTGCATTCAGAATAAGTATCTTCATATTTTATATCGTTTCTATGGAAAAAAGTAGAACCTGCAATTGCTTTTTTCCGTCATGTGCAGGCCAAAAGTTCTTTGAATTTCGGATGAATAATGGCTGAGTTTTGAAAGTCCTTGGGCAAAATTAAGAATAAATGCGTTCAAACCCCGGTGCTTTGCTGGATTTTCATTGAAATTCTGTAGCATTTGTCCGTAATTTAGAATCAAATGATAAAGATGCTTGGAAATCAGGGATACAGTCATAATGCTGAAGAAAACGGCATGTAGTCTGTCAGCGTTCGGAAAAACGAAGGCATTTATCGTGGAAAAGACGATGAATTCATAGTGAAATTTGTCTGCCAATTCGGTCTTTAGAGCGAAATTCACAGAGAACAAACAGGATTTCATCGGCAGTTTTTTACTCCATGACACACAAAATACGGCAAGATTCATGTAAATTTGCACAGACAAATCCTCATTAAGACAAAAAATCTATGAACGAACAAGACCGCATACTCAGCCTCCGTAAGGAACTACATGAGCATAACCGTCGCTATTATGTTGAAAATGCACCCATCATCAGCGACCAGAAGTTTGACGAAATGATGCATGAACTGCAGCGTTTGGAAGAACTTCATCCGGAAATGGCGGATGCAAACAGTCCGACCATGCGTGTTGGAAGCGACCTTCAGCAAGACTTTGTACAGGTGGCACACCAATATCCCATGCTTTCTCTCGGCAATACTTATAATAGAAATGACGTAGAAAGTTTCTACGAAAGGGTACGTCAGGGGCTTGAAGGTCAGGATTTTGAAATCTGTTGTGAACTGAAATTCGATGGACTCAGCATATCTTTGGTATACGAACACGGAAGATTGGTACGGGCGTTGACGCGTGGCGATGGACAGAAAGGCGATGATGTGACATCCAATGTCCGCACAATCAGCAGCATTCCTCTGCAACTTCCCGAAGGAACAGGCTACCCGGAGCACTTTGAAATCCGAGGAGAAGTGTTGCTGCCATGGGAAAGTTTTGACCGTTTGAACCGTCAACGCGAGGCAGACGGCGATGCTCTTTTTGCCAATCCACGCAATGCAGCCTCGGGAACACTCAAGAGCAAGGACAGCAGAGTCGTAGCAGAGCGACGTCTCGACGCCTATCTTTACTACCTTCTTGGCGATGATATACCTCATGAAAGCCATTATGACAACATGCAACAGGCGCGTCGGTGGGGCTTCCGTGTCAGTAATGCCATGAAAGTGGCCCATAGTCTGGAGGACATATATGCGTACATCGACTATTGGAATGAGGCACGTCATTCGCTTCCTGTCGCTACTGACGGTATCGTTCTTAAGGTAAACAGCATCGACCAGCAGGAGGTTCTGGGGTATACTGCCAAATCTCCGCGTTGGGCCATCGCCTATAAATTCCAGGCAGAACGCGCACTTACACGTCTTGAAGAGGTTACTTTTCAGGTAGGACGTACGGGTGCCGTGACGCCAGTTGCAAATATGCAGCCCGTTTTGTTGGCAGGAACGGTGGTGAAAAGAGCATCTTTGCACAATGAAGACATTATAAAACAACTCGATCTTCGCGTAGGTGATTACGTATATGTCGAGAAAGCCGGTGAAATCATCCCACAAATCGTAAGCGTAGAACTGTCAAAACGCGATGAAAATACGGGAAAACGGGTAGAATTCATTGCACATTGTCCGGAATGTGGCACACCTTTGGTACGATATGATGGCGAAGCGGCGCACTATTGTCCGAATGACGCTCAGTGTCCTCCGCAGATTAAGGGAAGAATTGAGCACTTCGTGAGTCGGGATGCCATGAATATCATGGGATTAGGCAGCGAACGCATTGACGATTTCGTTACTGCCGGACTGCTCTACTCCGCTGCAGACCTATACAATCTCCATGCTGTAGCCCTTGATGGTCGTTGGGCATTGGTGCATCGTGACGTTTCAGCAGAAGCATTGCGCGAAGCGTTTGAGCCCAATCTCTTTTCAGAAGAGTCAGAAACGCCCGCACCTGCATGTATCTTCTTCAGTGCCGACAGCAAGACAGGCCGTTCTCTCACCTGTGACAATCTGCTGAAAGCCATTGAAGATAGCCGTAAAGTGACGTTTGACCGCGTACTTTATGCACTGGGAATTCGCTTTGTCGGCAAGGTGGCAGCCAAGGCTCTTGCCCAACATTTCCGTGATATAGACGCTTTGCGCAAGGCAACGAAGGAGGAACTGCAGATGGTGGAAGGCATTGGTGACATCATTGCCGACAGTGTCATCAGGTATTTCTCATCAGCCGCAGACGACAATCTCACCCGACGCCTTGAAGAAGCCGGACTGCAGATGAGCATGCCGGAAAGCAAACAACTGGGCAACGCGCTTGAAGGTATGGGAATTGTCATCAGCGGGACCTTTGAACACCACTCAAGAGATGAATACAAAAGGATGATAGAAGACCATGGTGGCAAGAATGTTTCCAGCATTTCAAAGAAAACATCATTCATACTTGCAGGAGAGAACATGGGACCCTCCAAACTTGAAAAAGCGCAAAAATTAGGCGTCAGACTCGTAAATGAAGAAGAATTCCTCGGAATGCTTCAATAAAAGTGCACCTATAGGGTTTATCTTATCCGGTCATTATATATTGGAAGGACAGGACATACCGATAGATTATTTCGAAAAAAGGATGAGTATGTTTTTAACTTTTGGTGAAAACTACAATCTTTAGTACAGATAACAACAAACGCATTACCTACCATGCCCAACAGCAACACTGACGATAACCTGCTGAAGATGCTGTGCTGCAAGGGAGAAGAGGAAAAGGGGTTCCGACTGCTTACCGCCACTTATGGCGAAGCGCTTTATCGACATATCCGACGTGTTGTCATTGGACACGACGATGCGGAAGACGTTTTGCAGGAAACATTTATTCAAATCTACACACATCTGACGTCATTTAAGGGCGATGCCACACAACTTAAAGCGTGGATTTTCAAAATTGCTCTTAATGAAGCGCTTATGTATCTCCGCCGACAGACGAAATTCTTCCAAAGTATCGATGATGTTAACCCCATCCTGCTCTCTAAAATTCAGAGCGAGGATACCAGGAGTGCTGATGATGCGGAAAGACTCTTGCAGGAAGCACTTCTGAAACTCCCCACCCAACAGCGAATAGTCTTTAACCTCCGCTACTTTGATGCAATGAATTATCAGCAAATATCGGAAATTACAGGCAAGAATATCGGTACTCTTAAAACCAATTACCACTATGCTGTGGAACGAGTAAAACAATTCATCACCGAAAATCATGATAAACTCTAATCGAAGTCGACACTCTTTCGTGGAAAGCGACGAATATATTCATCAACTTGTACAGCGCTGTACGGATAAAGCCATTGCCGAATCTGCAGGCCGACACCGAAGTCTGCAACTTCGACGACGCATCATTTCCGCTGCCGCTGCCGTAATTATTGTCGCAGGTGTTGCACTTACCTGGGGAATCCGCCACATGTATGACATAGAAGAACAGATTTCACAACAGACGGATATGGGGGAAATCAGTCCCAAGGCCGAGAAGATGAGCCCTGTAGAAACCTATTTGGCACAGATTACCGACGAAGAGGCGCAACAATTAGTCGTATACGACATTGAGGATGTGCCGGAATACTAAGTTCAGAGGCATGGCATTCTGATAAAATTATGGCGTTATATCGCAACGTCACGATCAAGGAAAATATCAAAAACAATCAAGGAAATAAATATGAAACACTATCTTATTCTTATATTATCTCTTGTGTTCTGCCTCCCTATGGCCGCGCAAAGACCACAGAATCCGGATGTTCAGGAGCGTTTCTTTGAAGCAAAAGCAAAAGAAATGTGCGAACGCCTTCAACTGACTGCAGAACAAAAGGAGAAGTTTCTCCCCATCTATAAGGCCTATGACGAAGAGATGCGTAAGACATGGACGAAGTATCGCGTTGAAAAAGATAGCAAGAACAGTGTTGAACGCACGAAAATGCGTCTGAAACGCCAAGAGAAACTTCAGGAAATTCGCCTTAAATACTTGGACAAATTCAGCAAAGTTCTCAGCGGAAACCAAGTGGAGAACTTCTACAAGGTGGAAAACGACATCCAAGAACGTGCCAAACGAGCCAAAGAATCCCACAGACGTGGAGAGAAGAAGGCCTATGGCGAACACCGAGGACAACGATCAAACAAAGGACAACACCGCAAATAAACATTAAACTACAACAAATAGAAAGCCGCACTGCAAAGCCCCCCAGTATGAAGGGTGTTCAAGCAGTGCGGCTTTCATTGTTTAATCTTGTATGTTTTCCAAGCCTTTACGCTTCATTATAGAATATGCAACTTCTGGAAGATGCGCCAAAGCAGAACGCAAATGGCATATATCAGAAGGGAAAGTACTATGCTCAACAAATAAGGTTGCTCAAGTCCGATAGTATGACGTACGACTTCGCAAAAGAAATACTGGAAACCGACGACTCCCATCAACGAGGTTGCGGACAGATTCACCGCCCTTAACCATGTGTCATTCAGGGTACGGGGCAACATCATACTGAGAAAAAGTATCATGCAGGTGCCACAGATTCCGCTGGCATAACACCAGATCATATTATATGGGAACGGTTGATGACCAAAGAGAATGCAGAACATGGAAATGCCGCCATTGTAATGTACCGCCAAAGATACAATACCCGCCATAACGAACGCCCCTAAAAGAGATGCGAAAGGACGGGATGCGAAGAAGGTTTCCACAATGGAGAGACGTTGGATGAACCAGCGTCCTAAGAGATAATACGGCATAGCCATGACCGCATTTCCCACATAACCAACATTCCTCCACCCGTGATAGCCACAGGATTTGCCGTAGATTTCGGGCAAATACAGGCATATACACCAAAGCAAAAGCAGAATAACGGCTTCAAGGAACCTGGTGGAAAAACATTGCGGGAGCGCTCTTTTGCAGTAACTTGCTCCGTGCTCGGCAAAATAACAAAGGGCCTTTATATAAAAGAGTGCGATAATAAACCATGACGGTCCCAAACCTTTGTTATCTACAAAGTAGCCAACGATGTCGGAACATGTGGCTATAAGGAATGCTCCAAATTCACATTCTTGTGTGGATGTGCCGCCTTCCCATATATGAAAATGGTAGAGAGGATAGACCAAAAGGTAGTAAAACCACACAAAAACGACAACAGGCCACAACAATTTCCTTGCCAAATACCCTAAGGATTTCGAACGATGCAACATGCCACTTACGACAAAAAAGAGTGGCATATGGAACTGATAGATGAAAATCCGCAACGTATTCTCTGGGGAAGGGTCGTAGAGATGACCGAAAATGACAAGAAATGCAGCGCCTATACGGGCATAATCAAGGAGTAAGATCCGGTCTTTCAAAGAATTTCTATAGTATAATGTGCAACAAACGTCTGTCCTGCATCCAGATGATTCATGCAATCACGCTGGGCGAATTCGCCTTCAAAACCATATTTGTCGCAACGTCCGTACCAGGGTTCAATGCAAACAAAGGGAGCACGTTTGCCAGGAGGGGACCAAAGTCCGACAAGCGGCGACGAAAACGACAACTGAAGCATCGGACGACGTTCGACATCACAAAGGGCAACACGGCTTACTTGGCTACTTTCAAGGATGATTGTGTCAAAAGAGTCAAAGGTGTTGGCTGAAAGTGGAAGCATCTGCTGCTCATCAAGCGGAACTTCGAACGTCTCTTCGGGGTCAACACAGCCCTTGCCGGCGAGTTTTCTGCTCGTTAGTATGGGAGATGTCGCATGGGGTTGTGTCAAAGTAAAGGCAAAATAGCCGCGACGCTCATCATCATCAGCGTGAACCGGCCAGTAAAATGCGGGATGGGCACCGATTTGGAACGGCAAAACCGTGTCCTTTGACGGGTTCTCCACACGCCACATTACGCGAATCGACTTGCCTTCAAGGCGGTATCCGATTTCAAGACAGAAGTCAAACGGAAAAGCGGAACGCGTGGAATCATCGCTTTTCAGGCGGAACCACGCCTCATCATCGCTGTGACAGACAACCTCAAATTCGGTATCTCGGGCAAAACCATGCTGCCCCATGGGGTAGACAGTGCCGTCAACACGGAATTGTTTGTCGTAAACACTACCGACAATCGGGAATAAAACAGGACTGTGTCGCGCCCAAAATTCAGGATTTGCCTGCCAAAGATATTCTCGTCCGGAGGACTTCAAACTGCAAAGTTCGGCACCATGCTCCTTAATGGTGGCGGTTAGGAAGGAATTTCTGAGTTGAATCATAGTAATTTGTTTTGGTTTTCAATTAAAATTGTGTCAATCGTTGACGGATATAACGCTGTCGGGCAAGGGTGAAATAGACAACAGCGCCGAGGAATTGTGCGACAACACTCAGCATAAAAGCCGCAACATAACCATATTTGTCCGCAAACGCACCACCGAGGAGTGTGCCAAGTCCCATGCCGACATCCCACATTGTGAGCAACGTTGCATTGGCAGTTCCACGCTTTTCTACTGGAGCGAGATTGACAAACATATTGTTAAAGGCAGGAAACATGTGGCCATTTCCGATACCAATAATAAAGGCTGCAAGGTAACATGCCCATAAATTATGGAAGCAAGCAAAGGTAGCATAACCCAAAATGGAGAAGAGAACACCGAAAGAAGCGTTCTCAACAATCTTACCTTTCCTCAATGTCCGGCCTCCGACAATCCGTGAACTGATGAGGGAAACACTGAGAATCATAAAGAAATTGCCCGAACCTGTGGCGCTACCAAGCGTTTCTTTGCAGAAAATGGCCAGATAAGTGGCAAGGACACCATAGGCAAGCGCAAAGAATGCTATGCTGATTCCCAGCGCCCAACCGCGCTTCAGGAAGAAACGGTCGAGGGAAATGGGCTCTTTATCACGGACCAAAGGACGAGGTTTCAGCCGTATGTTGGCTCCAAGGAACACACCTACGAGTGAGGAAGCGAGGGCAATACCGAATATAAGGTCAAAACTATGCGTGCTTTCATATATGACAAGTCCGATGGTCGGTGCAATGGCTGTGGCAAGATTGTTCGAGAGTCCGAAATAGCCGATTCCCTCTGCCCGACGACTGGAATGCAACACATCGATGGCCACAGTGCTGTTTCCGACGGTGGTTGTAGCAAAGGGTATGCCGTGGAGGGTGCGGATAATGGCAAAAAGGACAATGGATGTGGTGATGAAATAGCCTGCGAAAAACAAACTGAAAAACAGCCAACTGATGACCAAGACTTTGTGACGCGGAAGGGAATCCACAAGATATCCTCCGACACTTCTAAACATCAACGCGGTCAATGTATAGCCTGAAAGGACAATACCTATCATGTCTTTGTCTGCAGAAAAATTGTCCTTTAAATATAAAGGCAGCAGAGGCGTCATAATCATGAACGCAAAAAAGATGATGAAATTGCTGGTCCAGGCTTTGACGTAGTCTGAGGTCCAGAGTGGCTCTGACGATGTCATGATGCGATGAAAACAAAACCATTTGATGGCTGGTTCGACAAAAAAACGGTAGAAAGCGGACAAACCACGGCTCTCTTACACGGATTAACGCTGCAAAATTACAGAGAAATGGCGAGATAAACCAACATTTATGCTTAAATTTGCAACGCAATATTTTGTCTATGACGCATAAAACCGTAACGTTCATCTATATTTGCATTCTACTCATGGTGATATACTACACCTTTGACCCAATGCTTTCCTCGTGGATGCCCCAATGCGCTTTCCACAAACTTACAGGTTGGTCGTGTCCGATATGCGGTTTTCAACGGGGACTCTACGCCCTTCTGCACGGACAATTCCTCAAAGCCTTGCAGAGTAACTGGTTCCTTTTCGGCCTTTCTCCCGTATTCTTCATCATCTTTTATGCTGAATTCATCGCAAAAGGCTATATCGGGCGAAAACTTCAACGAGTTTTTTGTTCAAAATCGTCCTACTTGTTTCTTTTCATTACCGCAATAGCCTGGACTGTCATACGCAACATATTGACGATTTAATCGCTATAAAACGATTAAAAGGACTTGTATTAACGATATTATTGTCTGAAAATGAAAACAGGACTTGTGCTTGAGGGCGGAGGATTGCGCGTTCTTTTCTCCGTCGGCATCATGGATGTCATGATGGACCATGGGATAAGATTCGATGGAATTATTGGAGTTTCTGCCGGAGCCACCATGGGTTGTAATTACAAATCCCACCAACGCCAGCGTGCGCTCCGATATAATCTGAAACTATGCGGCGATTGGCGCTATTGCAGTCTGAGGTCCTGGATAAAAACCGGCGACCTTGTAGGCGCGGAATACGCTTATCACTACGTCCCGACCAAAGTCGACATCTTCGACAACGACACTTTTTCTGCGGATACTACGGAATTCTGTGTTGTATGCACCGACGTCCACAACGGCACACCCATATATAAGCGCCTGAACTCCCTCGATTACAACGGCTTAGAGTGGCTTCGCGCAACGGCTTCTCTGCCGATTGTGTCACGAACCGTGAACATTGACGGTAAAAGCATGCTTGATGGCGGCATCTGTAACAGCATTCCTCTTGAATATTGGCAAAAACAGGGTTACGAACGCAACATAGTCATACTGACACAGCCCTTAGGTTTCCGCAAGAAACGCACACGGTTGATGCCGCTTATACGACTTTTCTGCAAAAAAACGCCTGCTGTTGTCAAGGCTATGGACAGACGACACATCATGTACAATGCGCAACTTGACTATGTTGCATCCGAATCCCGACTCGGGAACACCTTGCTTCTCTGTCCTGAGACACCAATAAAAATCGGAAGGACTGAGATGAATCCAAGTAAAATGCAGGAAGTCTACGATGCTGGTGTGGCTTATGCCAACAAACATCTGGACGAAATCGTACGATTCATCCAAGAAAGCAGGAGATAATCCCCGCCCTTTTTTCCGGCACGTACAGGAGGTTGTTGATGACATTATTGTAGAATCGTAAGGATAATCAGCCCTTCCAACGTGCGATGTATCGTGTTTTTCGATATTTTCTTTGACTTCTTCATGCTTTTTATCTATATTTGCAACAAATATAACGACATTTCCTACTTTCCACCTTGGAACACGCATACGGAATGTCGGCGAAACCAGACTCTTCACTTCAAACCAAATAACCATGGATTACAAAAGAACGATTGTCATTACGGGAGGCGCGGGCTTCATCGGTTCGCATGTTGTACGCCTCTTTGTCAACAAATATCCTGAATACAAAGTGATAAATCTTGACAAATTGACGTATGCCGGCAACCTCGCCAACCTTAAAGACGTTGAGAATGCACCGAACTATTCGTTCGTAAAGATGGATATCTGCGACTTCGATGCCTTTTATCAACTAATGAAGGACGAACATATTGACGGAATAATCCACCTTGCCGCAGAAAGTCATGTGGACCGCAGTATCAAAGACCCCTTCTGTTTTGCCCGGACAAACGTCATGGGAACCCTCTCTTTGTTGCAGGCCGCAAAACTTTATTGGGAATCCTTGCCCGAGAAGTACGAAGGAAAACGATTCTATCATATCTCTACTGACGAGGTTTATGGCGCACTGGAGATGACGCATCCCGAAGGTATCGAGCCGCCATTTTCGACAAAAGCCTCATCGGCAAGCCATCATGAGGCTTACGGTACCGACTTTTTCTATGAAGATACACGGTACAATCCACATAGTCCTTACTCAGCAGCAAAGGCAAGCAGCGACCATTTCGTGCGCGCATACCACGACACTTATGGCATGCCAACCATCGTTACGAACTGTTCGAACAACTATGGCCCTAACCAATTCCCGGAAAAACTCATTCCGCTCTTCATCAACAACATCCGACACCGCAAGGCTTTGCCTGTCTATGGCAAGGGTGAAAACGTGAGAGACTGGCTATATGTGGAAGACCATGCCCGTGCCATCGACACCATTTTCCATCATGGACGGGTTGCAGAGACGTACAATATCGGTGGATTTAACGAGTGGAAGAACATAGACATCATAAAAGTTCTCATCAACACTGTGGACCGTCTGCTCGGACGCGAGGAAGGTGAAGACCTCAACCTCATCACTTACGTTACGGATCGTTTGGGACATGATGCCCGTTATGCCATCGATTCCACCAAACTCCAGAAGGAACTTGGGTGGGAACCAAGCCTTCAATTTGAAGAAGGAATTGAGAAAACCGTCCGCTGGTACCTCGACAATCAGGAGTGGATGGACAATGTCACGAGCGGCGAATACGAGAAATACTACGAAAGCATGTACGCGAAACGCTAAGCATCACTGACCGTTTCGAAGCAATTGTCCAAATCATACGCCCACGGTATTCCGTTTTTTACAGCGGAATACCGTGGGCTTTTTCGTGTCCCGACAAAAAGATGGCAAACGTAGTGTTGCGGCGCGAGAAAGAAGCATCTGAAACCTAGGGAAGAAAGTGCCGCGAAACAGACGAGAAAGTGCCGTACTTTTGAGCGGAAAGTACGGCACTTTCAAGTGGAAACATCGGCACTTTTCAACCGGTTATACCGAGAAATGTGAAGTAAGCCACTAACGGCATATCTTACATGGCCAAACCATCGAGGGAAAGGATGTTGTCAATCTGCTGAAGTTCCTCAACCGAAAACTCCAAATGATCCAAGGTCAACAGGTTGTCTTCGAGTTGTGCCACGGAAGATGTGCCAACGATGACGCTGGTCACACGGCTGTCGTGAAGGAGCCATGCCAACGCCATCTGCGGCAAGGTTTGTCCCCGTTGTTCAGCAATGGCGTTAAGTTGACGTGCTGCCTCCACACGTTCTTGCGTAACCTGCTGTTCTTGCAGGAAACCTGTAGGACGTCCGGCACGACTACTGGCGGGAATACCGTTAAAGTACTTAGTGGTCAGCAATCCCTGAGCCAAAGGTGAGAAGCAGATAAATCCGCTTCCATTCTCAGCGGCCACGGCAAGGTTCGATGAGGAAGTCTTGGCAATCGCACCGCGTTTGAACATGTTTGCGGGATATTGACTCAGCAGACAGGGCACGTCATGTTCGCGAAGATAGTCATAACATTGCTGTTGCAGATGTGTAGGATATTTGGAGATTCCTGCATAAAGCGCCTTACCCGAACGTACAATGTCAACCAATGCCTGCATGGTTTCCTCAATAGGCGTACGGCCATCGTAGCGATGACTGTAAAAGACATCCACATAATCCAGTCCCATACGCCGTAGACTCTGGTCGCATGATGCGATAAGATTCTTACGGGAACTGCCATCTCCATAGACTCCCGGCCACATTGCATGGCCGGCCTTCGAGGAAATGAACATCTCGTCGCGGTGTTTGGAAAGATTTTCCCGGAGGATTCTCCCGAAATTTTCCTCAGCACTACCAGGAACTGGCCCATAATTGTTGGCCAAATCAAAGTGACAGATACCCGCATCAAAGGCACGAAGGACCATTTCCTTTGCCGTATCGTAAGGATCAACCGAGCCAAAGTTATGCCAAAGTCCCAATGAAATAGCCGGAAGTTGCACACCGCTATTGCCACAAAAGTTGTATTTCATTACCGTTTTCATCGGTTGTTTTATGTTATTTTATAGGTTTAACAAAAAGCACATATCTATCTTATTACCAAATAAATACGCATTATCATCAAACAAGTTTTGAAACATTTGAAAAAAAATCTGAGGATTGATACAGAAAAATCAACTGCTACCGAAATAATTTCTGGGCAAAAGCAGTTAGATAGACTCTCCAATTTCTCCAAATATGCCCTCCTTCGGTTTCAAAATATTCATAAGGATAAGCGGCGGAGTCGAGTTTTTTACGGAATTCCACGTTCTCCTGGTAAAGGAAATCCTCTTTTCCTATGGCTATCCAATAGAGTTTCGGACGGTTTTCAAACTGCTTTGCCAGCCTATCGTCCATATTCTGATAGATAGAAGGCATATTATTTGTCCTTGGCATTATGGCTGCGGAGAACAAACCTACGTAATCAAACATATCAGGATACGCCTTTGAGATGTGGAGAGAATGGAAACCTCCCATAGAGAGTCCGGCGATGGCACGCGAGTGCTTCCCCGCTTTCGTACGATAATGACTGTCAACGTACTTTACTATGTCCGGAAAAGATTCCTCAAAACAGGCGTCCATAGTTCTCGGGAGCGCCATTGTGGGCTGCATAAAACCATTGCTTCCCTCACCGGGTGCCGCTTCCTGATCAACATTTCCGTTAGGCATCACAACAATCATCGGCTCTGCCTTTCCTTCGGCAATGAGATTGTCAAGTATTTGCGCCGCTCTTCCCAATTCGCTCCACGCGTTTTCATCACCGCCCATTCCGTGAAGCAGATAAAATACAGGGTAGCGCTTGCGGGTATTTTGAGCATATTCTGCGGGAGTATACACGGTCATCCGACGGCTTTTACCGAGAGTCGGAGAGTCATACCAGACCTTGCTTAACGTGCCATGCGGCACATCGTTCACCTTATAATTGTCTGCCACACCACCATCGATGATGAATACATCGCTGACACTCTTGACATCACGGATGCGGAACACGTTATTCGGGTCATTGATTTTGAGACCGTCGACAATAAAAGCGTAACTATAGAGTTCAGAAACCAAAGGTGCCGAGGTAGTATACGACCATATTCCATCAGTTTCAACCATGTCTTCTGTTCCAGGTATCTCCCACTCGCCTTGGGGTGTTTTGACCTTCTGCTTGGAAAGGAAGTCACCCGTCACCTGCACACGTACGGCTTTGGGAGCACGAAGGCGGAACGTGATGGTATGGTCAGCATGGATTTCCGGTGAAGTGATTTGTGTATTTTCCCACAACGCCTCCTGGGAATAGGAAGAAAATACGGCTGTCAAAGCCATGATAAGGAGAGTCAAACGCTTCATAGTTCAAAGTATTAAAATGAAGGATAGGAAGTTATCAAGAAAAGGGTTTTGAATGTGTCGAACAGATCATGAAGTGATCAACACAAATTTTATTCACTATAAAGAGAAAGAAGGTGAATAAAACAAACAGATTGATTCTATCAAAATACTCAATAGAACCAATCTGCTACATTATTTGTACAATAAAATCATGTGTATCCGCCGTAAATGCGTTAGAAATTACGGAACTTGGGATCAGAATTTTCCACAACCGCCACGCATTCCATCTCAATCAGCCATGCAGGACGACAAACAGGTGCGAGCGTGATGACAACGGGCACGTCTGGAAAGCGCTGTGAAAACATTTCATTAACCACATTATAGTCAGCCGTATCACGGAGGTAGACGATTATTTGCATGACATCCTTGAAGTCAGATTCCGCCTCTTTGAGTAAGGCTTCAACGTTCTCCCACATCCGTTTTGTCTGTGCCACGATGTCTCCAGTATGGAGCACCTTACCACGATTGTCAATGCTTGCCGTACCGGAAATGAAGACATGCCGACGGTCGCCATAGGAAATCATTGTCCCGCGCTCAAAGGTTACACCGTATTCATAGGTGGGATTGAGATGAGATAACGCCTTCAGGTAGCGTACTTGTCCGTCTTCAAGTCCCTTAACCGCGTAGGCATCCATCTGCACAATCGCAGAATTCTGGTACGGACTGCCGCCAATACCCGTGCTGGATATGTAATGTGTATGTGCTGTAAGCCCTTGTTTCTCAAAGTTTTCCCGACGTGCGGACACCAAACCACTATAATTCGTATCGACATCACGGACATAAAACCACGTGCGGACGCAATTATCTGCCAGCGACATTTGGTTGTCCGCAAGCATTTCCTCGTACGAACAAAGGATGGATGTCGTCTGTGCGGCACTGTCCCCATGGGGACTCGTCATCGAAGATGTCCATAAATGGGCATAGCCGTTCCGAACCACCAGAACAGTTGCCCCATGATTTGAGATGTCACCCTCAGGACTTTGCAGATACATCCACGCCGCAACTTTGCTGCCATTAAGGGGCGGTTGCTGGATAATGCCTGTCGATTCCGTATGAAGATCCGGGATAAGATGTTGCTGATTGGCAATATCTGACAGGAAATAACGCGTAGTTATCCCACATGCACCTTTGAATTCCGGCATGTCCAACACCCTGCTTCGAGCAGTAGACAACCGAAGATATTGCTTCGGAAAATCGTCGGAGGAAGCATCAAGATGGAACATCAGATGCCATTCTTTCACGCCATTTTCCGTCGCAAACCGCGAGGTCTGTACCGTGATGCCCAAATCAGCGAAGGTAAAAGTGCAAAGATTCATGATAAAAAAATGGGAAGAAAAGGGTCGGATTCCTGAGAATGGAAATGAGTTCTTCTATGAAAATCGAAAAACACTCAACAGAAATTCCACATGATTTCAAAAGGACCCATTGGGAACCTCGACGTAAGTCCTAAAGATTCTCAAAGAAATCCTTATAAAATCTCAACAGAATCCGTTTAGAGATTCGAAGGAAATCGTTAATAACAAAGCGTTTCTTTACCTATTCTTGTGACGATTAGCCCTGCGTTGTCTGATTTCCGCCTTATGACGTGCGCTTGCACTGCCATGAGTTCCCGTTATATAGGTCTTTTTCTTGGCCTTTGTCTTTATCTTTTCTTCTTTAACAGGCCCTTTCAGTTTGGCACCTTTGAAGGTAATTCCGCCTTGAATGGCCTTCTGCACTTCGTCATCGCTGACGTGTCGTTGGATAGTGGTCATCGGATATTGTAGATGTTCTAAGTGGGGAGTACGGTCAAAGCCGTGTTAAAACACCCGACTTTGTTAGGGAAAGAGAAACGGAAAGTTGGTGAAACCTCCGATTAATGATGGAAAAGGCGCACACCTGTGAATGCCATTGCTATGCCATATTTGTCGCATGTATCAATGACATGGTCGTCGCGAACGCTACCTCCGGCTTGTGCAACATAGGCAACTCCGCTTTTATGTGCGCGTTCGATGTTATCACCAAAGGGGAAGAAGGCATCAGAACCGAGGCTAACCTGAGTGTTTTTTGCTATCCATTCCTTCTTTTCTTCCAAAGTAAGCACCTCGGGCTTTTCGGTAAAGAACTGCTGCCAAGCGCCATCCGCCAACACATCATCGTGGTCTTCGGAGATGTAAATATCGATGGTGTTGTCGCGATCTGCGCGGCGAATTCCTTCTACAAACGGAAGATTCATCACCTTAGGATGCTGACGAAGCCACCAAATATCGGCCTTTTGTCCGGCAAGGCGCGTACAATGGATGCGGCTTTGTTGGCCTGCACCGATACCGATTGCCTGACCATCCTTGACATAGCACACAGAATTCGACTGTGTATATTTGAGGGTTATCAAGGCAATCATAAGGTCGCGACGCGCATCAGCAGGAAAATCCTTCACCTTAGTCGGAATATTTTCGAAAAGAGCATCGGAAGAGAGGTCGATTTCGTTGCGTCCCTGCTCGAAAGTGATGCCAAAAACCTGCTTGCGCTCAATGGGTTCAGGCACATAATTCGGGTCTATCTTGATGACGTTGTAGGTTCCTTTACGCTTTGCACGGAGTATTTCAAGCGCTTCTTCGGTAAATTCAGGTGCAATAACGCCGTCTGAAACCTCAGGTTTGATGAGCAATGCGGTGTCACGGTCGCAAATATCGCTAAGAGCAATGAAGTCTCCGTATGAACTCATGCGGTCTGCTCCGCGTGCTCTTGCGTAGGCACAAGCCTGGGCACTCAAATCTTCACCAAGCGTTTCGGGGACAAAGTATATATGACGAAGCGTGGCATCGAGTGGAAGTCCCACAGCCGCACCGGCCGGACTGACGTGCTTGAAACTTGCTGCTGCGGGGATTCCGGTGGCAGCACGCAATTCTTTGACCAACTGCCATGCGTTCAGCGCATCGAGAAAATTGATATAACCTGGGCGGCCGGACAGAACTTCGATGGGGAGTTCGCAGCCATTTGCCATAAAGATGCGTGAGGGTTTCTGGTTGGGATTACAACCGTACTTTAATGCCAGTTCTTGCATATCGAAAGAGTTTGTTTGATTATATTTATGTGCAAAGGAAAGGATTTTACGCGTGAAATCCAAGATTATCGCAATCAATCTTGGATTTCCAAAAGATTTTATTGTATATTTGCGACATCTACTGCCATTTCGACAACCCTCAAAGCCTATTCTTTTGTTAGAAAAGTAGCAGATTCCACCCTTTTCTTTTACCCTATTTCCTTGTCATGATTACGAGCAAAGAATCTCTTTTTCCGGACTTTTATTACTTTGAAAACGGACGTAGCGAGATACAGGCTGCGCATATTGTGGAGATGTTGCGCGAGACCGACGTCGCCATTCTCGCCACAGATGCCGAACGACGTAAGGTTATTGCAAGCCTCCAAGCGAGAGGATTGACAAGCGTTATGCAGATGATTGCGCTCTCCGAAGAGGAAATTCTACAATGGAAAGGCGCAGGACCGTTGTTCGTGGATGTGGTACAACGGATGCGGAATGAGGTGTTGCTGCATCCGGAAGACATTGTTCAGAAATGGAAAGACGAGATGCGGTCTTATGTTTTTCCTGACGATTTGCAGGAAGACATCAGCGAAAGCGACGATTTTTTCGGAAACATCTGGACGACTTCACCACAGATTGCCACACCTGTAGAGGCGCCTGCCGTGGCCGAAGTCAATGAAACATACCCTGCCCCATCGCCCTTGCTTTTAGGGAAAGCCAAAGAAAAGCAGTCGGCAGACAATGATATCATCCTGCTTGAACGCTGCATTTTAGGTGTTTTACGGGTATTGGAAAAGCGTTGGCCGGAAGCAAAATTTCTGAAATCCTATTTTATTAAAGGTGAGGTAATGACTTTTGCTCCACCTGCTACGGAGGGTTCAAGCGGAGATTCCGACACACTATCGGAAATTTCCTGGCGTTACCTCCTCAATCATCGATTCCTACGACCTCTTTTCCGTGGTGATACCATTCACGGTGTACGCTTGTCGCAATCCATGTTACGGCGTATCGCCCCCTTGATTGACGCACTCCGTTATGCCTCTTCCGCGTCACTCGATGTCCTGACCACAATTCGTCCGGAACGTTTCCTCCACACTCTTGGATTGACCGTGCTGCAACGTTCATCAGCCGATACCATTTGGACAGAGGACTACATTGTACCATTGGGAGAGGTTCAACGTTGTCGCCATACATTAAAGTGCCTGATTTCGGTGCTTCAAAACCGTGTTATGGGATGCAAAGAAAAGACTTTGAAAAAACAGATTCAGGAGATGTCACCCATAACCTCACGTCATTTCCGGTCCGATGTCCGAATTGTCCATGGCGTTTTCCTGCATCATCTTCTCTATCACCATCAATGGATTGAGGAAGACACGCGCGGTTTTCGTCTTTCCGCCGAACTTCTCACCTCAGAAATGGTGCGGATTGCACGCATTGTCTACGATGCCAAAGGTCCGATTACCACATCTGAGATAGCAAAACGCTACGAAATCCTCTATACAGAAGCGCCGAAATCCCTGAATTTCACCAAGACTCACCGCCGTTTCCCTCGCATAAAAAATGTGGCACGCGGCATTTGGCGTTACAAATAAACGTACATCCCAGGTATAAAACCTGTCACGGAATATCCTTTTCTCAAATCTTTCGGACACAAAAAACAGTGGATTCCACCATGATTTGACGCCGTAAAAGCGTATCAAATCCGTGGAATCCACTGTTTTTCTTTGGGTTACCTGCCTACCATCTTCGGCCTTATTATGGAGAAATCCCTCTACGTGCAGGGGACTTTCCCTTATTTCAACTTCGCAGAAAGGGACTTTATCTCACTTCTGGGCGAAGCATTGTGATAGAGAATGTTGTAAACAGCGTCGAGAATCGGCATTTCCACCTGATAACGTTTGTTGATTTCCGACATGCATTTCACGCCAAAATAGCCTTCTGCTATCATGTTCATCTCCATTTGTGCCGACCTTACGCTATAACCACGCCCAACCATCTGTCCGAAAACACGGTTACGTGAGAAATTGCTATAGCCAGTCACGAGTAAATCTCCGAGATATGCGCTACCCACAATGCAACGGTCGGTAGGATGGATTGTTGTCAGGCAACGCTGCATTTCCTGCATGGCGTTGGAAATAAGCACGCTCAAGAAGTTGTCGCCATAGCGAAGTCCAAGGCAAATTCCCGCAGCAATGGCGTAAATGTTTTTGAGGACTGCGGCATATTCAATGCCTATAACGTCCTGCGATGTTGTGATTCGCACATAATCATTGCGGAGGCGATGGGCGAAAATCGTGGCGCGATCCATGCTCGTACACCCTATTGTAAGGTAAGTGAGACGGCCAAGGGCAATCTCTTCTGCATGACTCGGACCGCCGATAACGAGCAGATTGCGCTCGGGAACACCGTATTCCTTGCGGAAATATTCCGTACAAACCATGTTCTCATCGGGAATAATTCCCTTGATGGCCGTGACGATGAACTTGGTATATAGGGGAACACTCAGCGATTTCAGTTGTGATTTCAGGAAAGCCGACGGCGTAATGAATATCAATGTGTCGTGCTCATGAACTATTGCGTCGATGTCGGTATAGAAATCTATGCGGCTTGTGTCAAAAACCACGTCTGTAAGGTATTTGGGATTATGGCCAAGTCGCTTGAATTCCTCGACACTACTCTGGCTACGGAAGTACCAACCGATGCGTTGTTCGCTCTCCAAAACAATCTTTGCTATGGCAGTTGCCCACGAACCACTTCCAATAATGGCAATGCTTCCTGGGAAACTTGTAGGGATTCGCGGCGCAGGTGTACCGCGGAAAATCCGACTAATTCTTCTGAGAAATGACATAATGCTACGGTGAAAAGGTGTGTTTTACTCGCAAACGGCAGAGAAACGAGACGTTTTTCTCCCAGACAATCGTTTTGTTGCACGTCAAATTTATATGCCGAATCTTGCGGTTTTTCGCTGCAAATTTAATCATTTCGTAAAATATACGCCATATCTACCCTCTTTTTTTGCCTTTTTATGTAACGTTTATACCGCATCTTGTTCTTTTTCGATGGCGCAAATGTAAGAGTATAGATTTGCAAGATGAAAACAAGGCTTCCCGATTTTTTTCGGCAGCATACCGATTTTCTGCGTAATTCAGCGACGATATATTCTAACAGGTTCCTATTTTGTCCGAGCGGAATTCGACATCGCTTTAGTCGAAGAGCAAATGTTTTTGCGACACAGAATCCTCGTCCGTTCATTTTCGTATCACGTTTTCCTTTCTATTTTCCAACACGTTGAATTACAGTGCTTTATAAAAATGTCGAGAAAGTACGGCAAAACGTTGGGAAAAGTGCGGATGTTTGATACGGAAAGTTCCGTTGTTTTCAATCGAAAGTTCCAATGTTTCCAAGCCATTGTTTTGATGTTTACAAAACAGTTTGTGGAATGTTAATGGGAATCCTTCGAAACACATAGCATCTCCCATCAGAGAATATAAGCAAATCGCATGAGAAGTCATATCCGACATTATTGGTTCCTGTCTTACCACAACTATGGTTTTAGGGAAAAGAGGCGATACTTGAAATCAGGATTACCGGAAAGAAACTGCTGTCAGGACAGCATGAGAAAACGCTTCCTTTGTGGCTTTATAATGCAGAAATGTCATATTCCATTAAATCCTTGCACATTATATCACCCAAAATGGCGTCGTTTTCAAAATAGAATTCTTATTTTTGCCATGAAAAAAAGGGAATACCTGTTTGTATGCCTTTTCCGTTTTCCCCGAAAATTATGGGGATGCAACCTTCTGACAGACAAGAATTTCGCTTAAAGCGCCTGCAATCCCAGCGTATTTCTGAAAGCAACGTTCGCCTATTCCCTCGTTTCCCAACCTTTGTAGCCTTGACCTAAACCATTAACATCCCATGATTCGGACTCTATTTCTCGCATTCTTCCTGCTGTTCACACAGAACATGATAGCCGAAGACTTTGTACGTCTGACCAATTTGCCCACAATCTATATCAACACGTTCAACAATGTTGGTATAACAGACAAGAACAACTATGTCTATGCAACGATGAACTACGTTGACGAGGACGACAATGTCATCACCTATGATTCGTTGCAGATTCGCGGAAGAGGGAACTCCACGTGGGGCCTTCCAAAGAAACCCTATCGGATCAAGTTCAAAAACAAGGAAAAGTTCTTAGGTAAGGGCTACGCAAAGGCGCGCAGTTGGACCCTGCTTGCCAATGCCGCCGACAAAAGTCTCATGAGAAATGCCGTAACTTCCCTCATGGGTGAGTTCACAACCTTGAAGTTCAACCCCGCAGCCAAGTTTGTCGACCTCGTACTCAACGGCGATTTCCTGGGAAATTATCAGATAAGCGACCAGGTGGAAGTGCGTCCCCATCGCGTAAACATCACAGAGCAGGACCTCCCATTGGCTGACACTTCGGACATTTCCGGGGGATATTTGCTCGAAGTTGACGGTTTTAACGACGGAAACTGCTTTACGACCTATCAGTATAACGTGCCCATCCGCATTCATTATCCCGACGAAGAGGACATAGTCAAGGAACAAAACGAATATATCAGCAAGTATGTCCGGGAATTTGAAAGCGTGTTGGCGGGCAACGACTTTGCTGATGCCGAAAAGGGATACCGTCAATGGGTGGACAGTGTTTCGCTTGCCGACTGGTATATCTGCACGGAACTTTCGGCAAACATCGACGGATTTTGGAGCACATACTTCTATAAAGACCAGGGAGACCCGCGACTTTTCTGGGGACCCCTGTGGGATTTTGATATCGCCTACAACAACGATTACCGTAAAACAGGGACAGTCAACACGCTGATGGCGGACAATGGTTTCGGACAGACCCGATTATGGATGGTCAGAATGTGGGAAGACCCATGGTTCGCACGCCTCATCCACCGACGCTATTCCGAACTCCTCAATGCCGGAATTGTGGAACATTTAATTGACAAAATCGACAGTCTTGACAATCTTTTACAGGAATCCCAGGAACGGAACTATGAGAAATGGGGCATCAATCGCCGGATGTACAACGAGATTGTCCTTTACTCTTCATACGATCAATACGTGAATGACCTGAGGAACTTCATCCTTGACCATGCCGATTGGCTGGAAACGGCTTTCGAAAATCGGCTTCCCGAGGTGCCAACGGACCCGGAAGAACCCGATGTTCCCGACAATCCCACCCAACCTTTCGTGCCAGAAAACTATTATTACCGGATCACCAATGCAGGAACGTCAAAGGCGATCGACACATACAATGGTACGATTGTTCAATACACCGTTACCGATGCCCGCGAAACACAGGAATGGTATGTCAAGAGCGTGGGAGAATATTTCCAACTTATCAACCGTAACGACAATTTAGCGTTGAATGATCCGACGGAAGGCGAGGTGGGACCGACCACAAATGTGGGGACTGCCCTCAATCTTTCCCAACCCGACGAAAATGACTTCCGACAATTGTGGTCGATTGTTCCGCAGGGCAATGCCGGATACTACAATCTTCAGAACCTTTATACGCAACATGTGGCAAATCTTGGAGGAGGCCTCTTTGATGATTACGCATCAATTTTGAGTCATAACAACGACGAGCGCAACAGTATCAGCAACAATCGTCTGTGGAAATTCCAGACTACCGACGAACTTCCCGAGGACATTGTCACCCAAATTACACAGGTGGAACCCGAAGAATACGCTCTCGCTTACAATCCGCATAGCCATATTCTTCATTTCGGCAGCGAAACACCCGACAATCTGCAATTCCTCATATCGGTATACACCGCTAACGGACAAAAAATCGCCGCTTTCCGCGCAGCAGATGGCTATGATATGAGCCAGACACCATCCGGAAACTATATCGTGGTATGGAAGGTTGGCAACAGACTTCGGAGTGTCAAACTCGTGCGTTAACAGCGTTTCAACCGCTACACCGCAGCATCCCCGGCTTAAAACGCTAAAACTGCCCGGTTATGAGAACCATGCTCATAACCGGGCAGTTTCGTTTTCGTCAAGAATTAACTTTGCAAACCTTAGAGTTTACAATTTTATTTGTTCGACAAAACATCAATATTTGTCATCCACCATTCACGTTTATACATCAATGAAAAGATGTCAACAGATACAAAATACACCAATCAACTCATTGAATCATTCCGATGTCTACACGAATCAGTGCCGTAGATGATTAAAAAAGATTGTATTATAAACGATGTAGTTTCAGCAGCAACAAGGCAAATCGCCATGCTCCACGACCATGACAGGCAACATATTTCTCCAATATGCGGCAGGAAAGCAGGTGGTTGTTCAATGGAAGGAGGCGCGCCTCAACGCTTTTCCCCTCTGCACGCATGTGCCCCCGGACAATGGCCACCCGATATTCCAGGGCTAAAGTCGAACGTTTGTCACAGAGCGACAACGTTTCATTACGGATTATGTCGAAAGCAAGGCTGATACGTTCTGCACGTTCACCGAAACTTCCGCCGGTTATGCTGTCAGGATGTTGATAAATGCGGTGCCAAATTCCAGGATTCCATGCCAAACGCGGGGGACGGGCGTCGAGAACACAGCCTTCCCTAACCAGACGATACTGACCGGAGAGCAAACGAACTCCGAACTCATAGTCCTGCCATATAGGAAGATCGGCCCAACCACCAATGGCGCGGACATAGGAAGTCCGAGCAATAAAACTCTGTGTGCTGACATTCTGTGCCAACAAATGCTCGGAAATGGTAGGATTTGGCCATCCTTCGCGTATGCGTTCACGGCCATCCGGCATAATCATTCTCGTGCGTGTCAGACAGACATCGGCATCGCCAATGCTGTTCACCATGGAAGTGATGAAATCTGCGGCAAATTCGTCGTCGCTGTCAAAGAAACAACAGAATTCTCCCCGGGCTTTCGATAATCCGACATTGCGTGCGGCACAGGCTCCCGGCGTAAGACAGTCCACAGTGACCGCATGCAACGTCTCCACATCGTCCACCTCTGCCATAAGTTCTTTGCAGAAAGCCTCGCAAAGACTCCGGCTGGAATCCGTACTGTTGTTGTCCACAAAGATGAACTCCACAGGACGGAAGGTTACCAACCGCAATGAGGCGAATAGGCGCTCTAAGGTGTTTTGACGGTTATATACCGGGATGATTACAGAAACCATTTGTATACTTTATTGGCATTTCTCAAGTAAATTCCCTGAAAATACGATATTCCGATTCTTTGGATATTGGCAGACCAGCAGGGGGCATGAGTAATCCGGCTTGAACATGCCGATTAATGTCTGCAAAGGAGACGTTTGATTTCTCCGAAAAGCATGACGGATGAAGTAGCGACAACGATAGAAACCCACTCAATAACGCTCAGCGATGTCACGTTGAACATGGCACCACCGAAATTGATGATGAGGATTTGACCGATAACGATGGCGCTGGCAATGAGCATAAAACCGCGTGTGCGGAAAAGAGCAAGCGTACTTTCGGTAGACAGGAAACCGGCTGCATTGAAAAGATTCCAGAACTGCAGGAATACGAATGTGGTGAAAAAGAAACTATGTCCCTCTTTTGTGAGGGCGCCATTCTGACTATAGATGCTCCCTAAAACGTCATTGAGCACACCACTTTCAAGGACTTCAAGCAATACCAGCAGAAAAACGGCAAAGCAAACACCGACAAAAATGATATGGCAGCCCATACTGCGACTGATGATGAATGCGTTTCGCGGTCGCGGAGCATCGTTCATCACGCTTTTGTTGGGCGGCAATGACGCTAAAGCCATGGCAGCAAAAGTGTCCATAATCAGATTAACCCACAGCATTTGCGTAACGGTCAATGGTGAATCCGTGCCGGTGAAAGCGCCCACAAGCACCACTATGCAAGCCACGACACAGACTGTCATCTGGAAAAGTACGAAACGCTGGATATTACGGTACAGGGAACGTCCCCACATCACCGCACGAGTGATGGAGACAAACGAGTTGTCGAGAATCGTAATGTCCGAGGCTTCCTTGGCAACACTTGTTCCATCGCCCATGGAAAGTCCGACATGTGCCGACTTCAATGCTGGAGCATCATTCGTACCATCGCCTGTCACAGCCACGACTTCCCCTTGTTTCTGCAATTTTTCCACAAGGTTCTTTTTGTCCATCGGCTTTGCGCGCGATACAATGTCCGCATCTTCGGTGACACCTATCTGACGTCCGATTTCCGCAGCCGTGGCATAAGTGTCGCCTGTAACGATGATTACCCGGATTCCTGCGCGATGACATTCCTCAATGGCCTGAGGAACCTCTGCGCGAACCGGGTCTGTAATTGCAGCAATACCGAGGAACTGCAATGGACCGCCATCGATGGCGCAGGCAAATCCCAAGGTTCTCATGGCCTGACGCTGGTATTCCAACAACGTCCGTTCGACCGATTCCTTGAAATCCTTTGTATTCTCGCATTTCCCTAACACCACTTCCGGAGCACCTTTCATATATTTCACAATGCGATTCCCGAGAACGTGGGAACGTACTGTTGTGTCCATGAATTTCCGTTCCGTAGTAAAAGGCGTTTCTTCCAGAATCTCGGCACTGGAACGCAGGCTACGGTAGTCCTGACCTTCCTTGTATAGCCACAACAAAAGGGCACCCTCCGTAGGATTTCCCAAAGGATGCGGCTCGGAACCGCTGAAATCAAGTTGTGCGGTTGAGTTAAGTGCGATGCCTTCATAGACCATTTCCCTGACTTTTTCAGCAGGAAAACCGTCCAAAGCATTGTCAAGGAACTCGGTATGTGCCACCTGCATACGGTTCTGGGTCAGAGTTCCGGTCTTGTCCGTACAGATCACTGTCGTTGCTCCCATGGTTTCACAAGCATGGAGTTTCCGTACAAGATTGTTGGTCTTCAGCATTTTGCGCATCGACAATGCAAGACAAAGACTAACAGCCATCGGCAAACCCTCCGGCACAGCACAGACAATAAGGGCAACTGCCAGCATAACCGACTCCAAAGCGTATTGCGCGACTTCCCAAAAACCAAGGGGATTCTGGCTCATAAAAAGGTAAAGCAAACGCCCTACAACCAGCACAACAGCAATAAGATACGAGAACTTCGTGATCCGTTTTGCAAGTCCTTCCAACTGTTCATCCAAAGGTGTCTTTACCTGATTGTCGATTTGTGCCGCCACAAAGACCTTACCATTTTCCGTAGCATGCCCAACAGCAAACACTTCAGCAACGGCATGTCCTTCCATAACCTTTGTCCCTCTCATCACATGATTCGCAGGATAGGTCAGACCTTCCTCAGCATCTTCTACATTTACACCCTTCATGCACAAAGGTTCACCGGTAAGTGATGACTCATCCACGCACAAAGAGACGGCTTCCAACAGGCATGCGTCGGCCGGAACCTCCTGTCCTGTTGATAGAATCAGGATATCTCCTACGACAACTTCGCGCTTTGGAATCTCATAAGTGTTGCCTTCGCGGATGACCATCACGGGCTCTTCGTCATTCACTTGATTGAGAATGGAGAACTCCTTATCCGCCTTCTGTTCGAAATAAAACGATATGGTTGTAGCCAAAAGTATGGCAATGAAGATGCCCACAGGCTCGAAGAAAACACTGTAATCTCCATGATGTTGGGTATTGCTGCAAAAGTTATATACAGCAATGCCAATGCTTAGGAGTCCTGCCACCATGAGTACAACCACTAATGGCTCCGCAAACTTCCGACCGAGTTTCAGCCAGATTGACTCTTTTTCGGGGGGCGTGAGTATGTTTTCGCCATACTTTTGACGGCTGGCAACGACTTCATCAGCGGAAAGTCCTTGGTAATTGTGTTGAGACATTTTGTTGTTTTATGGGGAGATGACAAAATAGATTCGGATGTTTGCGGCACGATGAGCACCATCCCTCCTCATCTGTGAACTGCAAAATTAGATAATTTGCCGCAGAACATGACAGAATCACCCATAAATTTGCGATAAAAAAGGCGAGACGACTTCTCAAATACGGGAAAAGGAGAGGCGGAAATGCCAAAAATGACAGGCCTTTCGCTGAAGAAACGGAGAAATAACCGTATATTTGCAGCGAAACATCCCCAGTCTTTCTCAAAGGTGTTTCTTCCCATCACCTGCAACCATGCCGGACATCTCCGCTGTTTCGCTATTTCCCCTTGGGAAAATTCCCATAAAACACCTTCAAAAAGACTGCAGGAACACCATCCTACAGAACCTGACAACAAAGAAAAATCATTTATTGAACCATCCTTTAATGACTACAACCCAAGAACTCATCGACCTTATCATAGAAGGTATCCAAGAAAAGAAAGGACGTCAAATCAGCATTGCGGACCTCAGCAACATCACATCTGCCCCTGCCGAGGCCTTCGTTATCTGCACTGCCAACAGCCCTTCACAAGTAGACAGCATCGTTGACAGCATAGAAAACGTTACAAGGGTCAAAGGAAAAGAAAATCCCACCGCGATAGCAGGCCGTCAAAATTCCCTTTGGGTGGCTATGGACTACGGAAATGTCATTGTACATGTATTCGTTCCTGATATGCGCGAATACTATGATATTGATAACCTTTGGTCCGATGCCAAGATTACAATTATCCCCGATTTAGACTGAAACCTCTGACTTGCAGAACTTTCTCAATGGGGGAAAACTGTCAACGATATGGAAGTTTGTTCCTGAAAGTGCCATACATCTATCCCCTTTTTTCCGTACTTTCAGGCAAGAATTTCAGCCATTCCATGCAAAACTCCCAATGTTGACCAACCAGCCTTTGTAACCATTTCCTGAAAACACAGGCACTTCCCCACTCCGTATGCCCTTAATTGTGGATTCCACAAATAGATTTTGCCGGATTATGTCTTTACACTCATAAGCAAAAGTTCCGTGAATAAAGGCGTTTAGCGAGCCTTTCGACAGAAAAAATCCGGATTGCCTATCCCCATAAAGGCCGAAAGACAACAAAAGGCAAGCCACAAAGGCAACAAACAATTACGGAGGAAGACTTATAGAACCCACCCTTAACCACCAGTACAGAACGCAACAACAACCCATCAATTATGTTGAACTCACAGCAACCCAACAAACCCTCCAATGGCAACAAGGATAAAGACGGTCCGAAAATGCCACGGTTCAATCTGAATTGGATATATATTCTCATCATCGGAGCCCTTGCCATCATGCTCTATCAAGGGAACAGCAATCCCGGAAGTTTTGACAAGGAAGTGAGTTATTCCGAAATAAAGAACTACATCGCCAAAGGATATACAAAAGAACTCGTTGTGGACAAGTCGGAAGGTATGGTGCGCATCACCATCCGTCCGGAGAAAATCCGCGAAGTCTTCAAGAAAAGTGTTGAAGATGTAGGGAAAAAGCCCACGGTTTCCGCACGTTATCCCTCTGCCGATAAGGTGGAAGATTACATCACCACAACAAACTATCAAGGCAAGGTGACCTACGAAGAGCACAATTCTTTCTGGCGACAAATCCTTACAGGCATCCTTCCTATCTTCCTTTTCTTCGGCATCTGGTTCCTGCTTATGCGCAACATGGGCGGAATGGGAGGCAAAGGCGGCATCTTCAATGTTGGAAAGTCGAAGGCCAAAGAATACGATAAGGAGAACGGACCACAAGTAACCTTCAAAGACGTAGCCGGACAAGAAGGTGCCAAACAGGAGGTTCAGGAAATCGTTGACTTCCTGAAAAATCCCCAGAAGTACACAGAATTGGGCGGAAAAATCCCCAAAGGAGCCCTTCTTGTAGGCCCTCCGGGAACCGGAAAGACGCTACTTGCCAAAGCCGTTGCCGGTGAGGCGGGGGTCCCTTTCTTCTCCATGTCGGGTTCCGATTTTGTGGAAATGTTCGTAGGAGTCGGCGCAAGCCGTGTCCGCGACCTGTTTGAAAAGGCAAAAGCCAAGGCACCCAGCATCATTTTCATTGACGAAATCGATGCCATAGGCCGTGCCCGAGGCAACAAGACCGGATTTGGAGGTAACGATGAACGCGAAAGTACGCTCAACCAACTCCTGACCGAGATGGACGGATTCGGCACAAACAGCGGAGTCATCATCCTTGCCGCCACCAATCGTGTGGATGTTCTTGATGCCGCCCTCCTACGTGCCGGACGATTTGACCGTCAAATCCATGTCGATCTTCCCGACTTGCCCGAACGAATTGCCATCTTCCACGTCCATCTTAAGCCGTTGAAACTGGAAAAGAACCTTGACATTGAACTTCTTGCACGGCAAACACCGGGATTTTCCGGTGCAGACATCGCCAATGTCTGCAATGAAGCCGCACTCATTGCAGCGCGACACAACCATGACAGTGTCACGAAACAGGACTTCCTCAACGCTGTTGACCGCATCATTGGCGGACTTGAACGCAAGACAAAGGTGATGACTCAGGACGAAAAGCGGAGCATCGCCCTCCATGAGGCAGGACATGCCACCGTAAGTTGGCTGTTGGAATATGCCAATCCCCTCATCAAGGTGACCATTGTTCCCCGCGGACAAGCACTTGGCGCCGCATGGTATCTGCCAGAAGAACGCTCCATCATGACCAAAGAACAGATGCTCGACGAAATTTGCGCAACCCTCGGAGGCCGTGCCGCCGAAGAAATCTTCACCGGTCACATATCTTCCGGTGCCATGAACGACCTTGAAAAGGTGACAAAGCGCGCCTACGGAATGGTGGCATATATGGGTATGAGCACACGACTGCCAAACCTTTGCTACTACAACACCCAGGAAAGTTTCGTAAAGCCCTATAGTGACCAGACGGCCAACCTCATTGACGAAGAGGTTCAACAGATGATTCGCCAGCAATACGAGCGTGCGAAGCAACTGCTTACCGAACATGCGAGCGAACACAACCGTCTTGCCGACCTGCTCTGCGAGAAGGAAGTCATCTTTGCAAAGGATGTTGAGGACATTTTCGGCCCTCGTCCTTGGAAATCAAGGGCTGAAATCCTGCTGAAAGAACAGCCGGAAGCCACGCAGACAACGGAGGATTCCGCCAAAGAACCTGCTGAAGAAACCAACGAGTAACACTCATCCGATACCATAATGAAGAATTTCATCATCCGAGCCATCACAGGTATCCTTTACGCTGTCGCCCTTGTGGGATGCATAGTATGGGGACCTCAAAGCGCATATCTCTTCTTTGCCTTCGTGGCAGCGGGATGTGTCTATGAATTTGGCACCATTACCAACAGGCATTACAACGCAGAAGTGAACCGCCCCATCTGTGCTATGGCAGCCGTAGTGCTGTGCAGCGCCGTATGGCAATCGAAGACCGGCCTCGGTAACTGCGGACAGATGTTCGCACTTTACGGGTTCACATTGCTCTACCTGTTGATTTCCGAACTGTACCGCAAGGCTGACGACCCCATCCGCAACTGGACTTTGTCCTTCAGCTCCCAGATCTTCATCGCCCTGCCCTTTGCCATTATCCCCCTTATCAGCGTTCATTACGATGGTGTTGGGCGATGCCTTCAATACGATTGGATATACACACTTGCCATTTTCATCTTTCTTTGGACCAGCGATACGGGAGCATACCTTATAGGATCACTGCTTGGACGCTACATCCCCTACAAACTTTTCCCACGTATTTCTCCGCACAAATCGTGGGTTGGCAGCATTGGCGGTGGACTGGTCACCATTGCTGCAGCCGCCGTCATCTGGCATTTTTCACCGGGATTCAGCCTGTTGCAGTGGATGGGACTCGGACTCGTCGTATGCATTTTCGGCACATGGGGCGATCTTGTCGAAAGCCTCATCAAGCGACAGTTGGGCATTAAAGACAGCGGAAAGATACTTCCCGGACACGGAGGTCTGCTCGACCGCTTTGATTCCGCCCTTCTTGCCATACCGGCAGCCCTCATCTACATCATCCTCATCTGCGGTTGACGCATCTCAAATCCAAACACTCTTGTACAAAGCAGGAGGCAATCGCCCACCACGGGTATTGCCTCCTGCTTTTATTTTGCCGAAAATATGGCGGAAAAGATTAAAACACATTAACAATTTAGCGCACATGCGGAAACTATAACGTACGTGTATACCGACAAAAACTGCCGTACTTCTCAATGGAATGTTCCGCTTTTTTCAATGGTAAATGCCGATCTTTTTAATGGAAAGTACGGCACTTTTTCCGAGGACTGCCGAATTGCGGATTTCGAACTTCCATAATGCCGATATTAAAAGACCAATAACAAAGACAGCAACCCCCACCTCCGAAAGCAGAAGTGAGCGTTGCTGTCAACACTATCTAAAATAGTACGTATGTTCGGACTACGATTCCAGCCCCTCGGAGCCTTCATCATTTACCTTCGAAACAGGTTATTCCATATTATCACTTTCAAGGGTATGGAAACTGGAGCCATCGAAACAGTGCGTGCAGACACGGCACTTGGGCAACCCGATAGCCTGTACAAGGTCCTCTATACTCGAGAATTTCAGTGAGTCGAGATTGAGACGTTCGGCGATTTCTTTCACCATTCGCTTGTATTCAGGCGAATCCGTTGTGGCATATTTATCGAGGTTCTTGTTTGCGTCGCCTTCAAACTCTGCGATAATGCGCCGTGTAATGAGTTCCATATCCGACTTCGAGGAAGTGAAACCAATGAACGGGCAACCATAAATCAGCGGAGGACAGGCTATACGCATGTGGACCTCTTTGGCTCCGTACTCGTGAAGGGCCTTGGTGTTGTCACGCAACTGTGTGCCACGAACAATGCTGTCGTCACAGAAGACAATACGCTTTCCGCGAAGGACATCCTTGTTCGGAATCAGTTTCATCTTGGCAATGAACTCGCGACGACTCTGAGCACTGGGGGTGAAAGAACGGGGCCATGTGGGGGTATACTTGCAGATTCCGCGCCGATAAGGTACGCCATGTCCGGCAGCATAACCAAATCCCATACCCACACCGGAGTCGGGAATTCCTGCCACACAATCGACTTCCGTTCCGTCCTTGCGGCCCATTGCCTCACCTGTTGCGAAGCGTACTTCCTCAACATTCCGGTCTTCGTAGCAGGAAGTAGGGAATCCGTAGTACACCCAAAGGAAAGAACAGATCTGCATACCCTTGTTAGGCTTTCGTAACTGCTCCATACCATCGGCCGTGATACGGACAATCTCGCCAGGACCTAAGTAGCATTCAATGTCATAACCCAAATTATGGAAACTCGTGGTCTCGCTGCCTGCGCACCATGCTCCCTCCTTCTTTCCGATGACGATGGGAGTACGTCCCCAAGTATCACGGGCGGCAATGATGCCGTTTTCCGTAAGGATGAGCATCGAACAACTTCCTTTTACGTTGCGGAAGACGTTTTCAATACCGTCAACGAAGTTCTTTCCACGGCAAATGAGCAATGCTATAAGTTCAGTAGTATTGATGTTTCCGCTCGAGAATTCGCTTAATGTCATTCCCTCTGCAAGCAGGCGCTGTGCCAATTCTTCAAGGTTGATGACCTTTGCCACGGTAACAATGGCAAATCTTCCCAAATGACTGTTCATTAACTGGGGCTGCGCATCGGTATCGCTAATGATTCCGACACCGCTATTTCCCACAAATTTGCCCAGTTCCGGCTCGAATTTCGTACGGAAATAGTTGCTCTCAAGACTGTGGATGCTGCGCATGAAACCATCCTTTTCCGAGAAAGTGGCCATACCTGCGCGCCGTGTGCCAAGATGCGAGCAATAGTCTGTGCCGTAAAACAGGTCGTTGATACAAGGCACTGTGCTTGCTGTTCCGAAGAATCCTCCCATGGTGTTTTCTGTCTGTTTTGTTTTTGACGGGGGCTATTACGTCATGGTTGCTTCGAAATTACGGAGAATCGGTTCCGGAAGCACCTCAGACGCTACCCATATTGATGCTTGTTTTATGGCTGATTCGTATGGAACCACCATAATCAATATAAATATTATAGATGTGTCTATAAGATGTTTGACTGGGGTACAGGCGTGAAAAGATGGCTGGACGCCACGGAATTCAGAGAAGGGTACGAAACGTCATACGATGAATACCGTCTATGCAGGAAGCAACATCCATACAGTTGCCCGCGCCATCTGGAGAAAAGGCCGTCAGTACCGCCTTGAAAGTCAGAAAAAGACGACAAGTTTTTGAAAATGCAAAAGTACATCAGAGGCGCCATATAACAAAGAAAAACGCATTATTTCCGAAATTGAAATATTGAAAACCCTTTATTTCGCTCATTTTACAAGATAAAATTTGGCAAAAAACATAGACCTTAGTAATTTTGCAACCCGAAGGGGATTGTGGTGAATACCACCAATCTCAAAACAAATCAAAAAAAACTTATCCGTATTATATGGAACTCGTCCATACCATTTCCGAACTAAAGGATGCTGTCAGCAATGCCCGGAAGGCCAATCTGACCATAGGTCTCGTCCCGACTATGGGTGCCCTTCATGCCGGACACGCATCTCTCATACACCGAAGCATTGGTGAAAACGACGTCACTGTCGTCAGTGTTTTTGTCAATCCTACGCAGTTTAACGATAAAACAGACCTTGCCAACTATCCCCGGACACTGGAGGCCGACTGCCAACTGATTGAAGAAACCGAATCCGAAGTCGAGGCTTCCATTGCCGTCACCCGCACTGTCGTCGTCTTTGCACCGTCTGTTCAGGAAATTTATCCCGAACCTGATACCCGACAGTTCTCCTATCCACCCACAGACAGCGTGATGGAGGGGGCGCGCCGGCCTGGACATTTTAACGGTGTCTGCCAAATTGTAAGCCGCCTTTTTGAGATGAGCGACCCCGACCGTGCCTATTTCGGCGAAAAGGATTTCCAACAAATTGCCGTCATTCGCGCCATGATGCACGATCAAGGTTTCAATTTTCAACTTGTTCCCTGCCCCATTGTACGTGAAGAATCGGGGCTTGCCATGTCAAGCCGCAACACAGTTCTCACCGAAAAGGAGCGCGAAACCGCAACAGCCATCAGCCAAATCCTTTTCCAGAGTCAGGAACTCTCCAAATCACTTTCCGTGACCGAGGTTCAGAAACATGTTGTGGATGCCCTCAATGATGTCGAAGGTCTGGAAGTGGAATACTTCGAAATCGTTGACGCCACCTCCCTGCTTCCCGTCAACAACTGGAGCGATGCTGAGCACATACAGGGGTGCATCACCGTCTATTGCGGCCAGCGGCCCGTTCGACTTATCGACAACATCAACTACCGATAATCGCATCTGTTGTTCCCCTTTTCAAGGGAAATCTACAAAATGGACAGATAGAATATGGGGCTTTCTCCGGAAAAAGTTCGGAGAAAGCCCCATTGCTATACGTGAACGTCCATATAAGACAGAACTGTATACAGCGATTATTCTGCCAGATGACAGTGAGAAAGACCGCGGAAATTCCGTATGGACGACATTGTCTGAGAAGATTTCGGGGGGAAGACCGACACTGGCAAGGCGGTTGCACGCAATTCTTTCTGGAATCCATCGGTTTCCCTCGGTGCGGAAACAGTTTCCAAAACGTCAAACTCCGTAACAGACGTGGCCTCAGACTGCTTAAATTCCACAACCTGGCGCATCAAGGCTCCGTCAACTCCCATAGCATCGGCAGCAAAACCAAGGAATGTGGCCGTTCCCCACTTTGCTACGAATCGCTTTTCGCGGACATTGAAGTAGCCTGCTGAGAGAACTGCCTGCTGAGTTTCCGCATCGGGATACAAAGTAAGGTCAGACAAATCGCCGGAAGCCAAAGCAATCACCCAGTTCACCGCATCGTCGTTAGGTTCAATTGTGGCATCCACCACCACACTTCCCGCATATTTGGCACAAGATTCGGGATAAGATGTTGCCAATTCATCGCCATCGAAGTAGCGGTAAGACAACGTAAAGCCAGCAGAAGACACGTCCTTTTCAGATGTTGTGAAGCGCTTCTTCGTCATTTTTCCTGCGGCTGTGGCATCGGTATTTATGGCATACACGAAGATATAATACGCCGTTGAAGGTTCAAGACCATCAACCCATTCTTCTGTCCTTCCCGTACATCCGTAAGACATGACCACCTCTTCACGGCTCATCTGCGAACTGGCCGCAAACTCATCGATGGATGATTCTACCAGATTCATCAGAACCGCATCGCCGCTATACGTAGATACAGGGCAGAGTCCCCACCAATAGCGTACTGAAGGATCTGAAGGTTCTATCGTGATGGAAGCACCGCTGGAAGAAACATTATTGTAGTTTATCTCATAAGTGCAGTCAGCAGGGTCACCGCCGGGCAAAGTCCGAAAGCGATAAGTGGCGGGATTACCGTAACACTTTCCGCTATCATCGACAGCCATAGCGTAAAAAACGAACTCCGTATCGGAAGGAAGGTTCTGTACAACATCGTCATCTTCACCCTGCGAAAGGGCGATTTCAAGTACCTGACTGAGCGTCATTCCCGTCAGTGTATTGGACGTTGACTCTATGAATTTCTCGACAATACTTGCAACACCACCGGCATTTTCAAAACTCTTGGCCGTTGTGATATCGTAATAATAGCGGAAATCGTCGCTCGAAGGCCGCACATAGAGATGCGCGGAGGCGATTCCTACATCCTCACACCAAAGTTCGAACGTCGGTTGTTCGGCATCAGCAGGAACGAACACGAGGCTGTCGACCATGGATGCCGGGTATTCCAGCACCTCACCACCCTGCAAATGAAGCCTCAGCGACTGTGCATTTGAGCAGAAAGGCGTACATATAAGAATGAAAAGAAGGATAATCTGCTTCATGAATTACTGGTATTTCACTAAAATAAGACAGACGAATTTGTCAGTAAGACCTTAAAAAACGATTACGGAACGCACCCTCATTCCCGAGTTCTTACGGTAGTTCGCTATAAATCCCGGGCTGATACTGCGTGCATCAAAGTTGAAATAATACGCCCAATTCGAGTATCCATAGGAATCAATGTGCTCAGTAGATGTCCAGAATTCAGCGTCATCCATCAGCAATGGTGTGGCACTTTCTTCTCCCAAAGCCGCGAAACTGTTGGCAAGACATGCTCGACCGGAATTGTCTTCATCAAAATATGCACGGTCGAAGATATACTTAAACTGATAGGCTGATGGGAGGAACCATCCCGATGTAGCGGCAGGAGCAGGGCAAATCTGCTCATAAACCGCTGTCGCGTAATAGGCTGCAGGATAACTATTGTCGTCGGCAGACAGTCCACCCTTCGCATTTGCTGCGGAAATGATGGACTGTGTGTTGGTATAACCTAAGAAGTCCTCGATGTTGGGAGAGCAACCTGCGCCCTCGTCATTGTTGTACCATGCGCTCCACCAAACGGAGATGTTCTCTCCATTTTCCACAGTAGCATCATTCAATGCTACGGCATATCCGTGGATTTCCTGCATGGGAGTAACACCATCCTTCAAAGTATAATAGGATGTACGGTCGTTATAAGCCGTGGCCTCACCAACATAAAAGACAATGCCGATGGGTGTTGCATCGCTCTTCAACTGAGTGCTCCATGTTCCATCGTCGTAGAGGAAATCGCCAATGCGGGCATTGGTTTGCGGAATTTCCGGAGTATCCTCAGAAAACACCACATCTGTGATTTCCGTAAGGTTGAAAACCGTCTGCTTTCCATCAACTGTATTGACGGTCATGGTCTGGGCACCAACATTCAATGTTAGGATAGTGCTACAAAAAAGAGTATAGAGTTTCTTCATTTTTTAAAATATTTATAGATGGTTTCCTATATGTTTCCACCGTAGATTCCTCATAATATAAAGTGATACATTTTGTCATTTTCTGGTCTCCTTTCGGCCTGAGGCACTTTTTCTTACAGTCATATAGACCGGAACAGTCCTTCATTCACAGACATTTTATCGCAAAAAAGGCTCAGGATTCCGGCAAAAAATTTTTAGGACCTACCTAATGGGGGCTTTCATTTACGGTAATCCCTGTCACGGAAACAGACTTGATAATCCTGCAAATCCAATTTATAGAGCCTCCCTAAACGGAATCCGTTGCCAAAAGAGCCATTCGTTCAAAAAACGAATCCGGAATGGTAAACTCTACCATCCCGGAATACTATGGACAGGGTTTCTGTTTTGCCAGCAATCCGGCAAGATCAAGAGCGGAAGATTACGGAAACCACCGGCCAAGAAGCAACAGAAACCAAGAAAATCACGTGATTATTTGTTGTAAAGCAACCATGCGTCGGGATAGGTACCCTTGAGTTGATTGCGGCTATCAACGGCATACGACTTGTTGTCATAGGAGGATGCTGCCACACGATACCAACCGGTATGGCCATTGATGGTCTCGTTGGTACGTACAACACGGGCACTGTAACCACGGTTTACCAGCGTGCTGTAAAGTCCCTCAGCGTTAGTCTGGTTCATAAAACTGCCCACAATGACACTATAAGCATTGAGAGGCTCGCCCTTGATGACGGTAAGTCCACCCTGAATCGTACGGACAGGCGTGTTGTCAACGACGGTTTCACGAACGGGAGGAGCAGGCGTAACGGGGGTAACAGTCTCTTCCTGGGGAACAACAGTTACGGTCTCGTTACTTTCATTTGCCTTTGCTGCTTCATATGCAGCCTTGTAAGCACTTTCCTGAGACTTGCAGGCAGTGAACATTGCGAGGGTGCAAAGACCCATGCATACAATGACAGATTTTTTCATAGACGGAGTATCGATGTATTTAATTTTTGTTTTCTAAGGGTAAATCACGCCTCTCCACATCCTGGAATTCCATGAAGAATCTCAAAGGATATTGTGTTCAAGGACGCAATTACAACAGAGCGGAGGACAAACCATAGACTCTGCTATGATGCAAAAATAACAATTTATATCGAAGTTATCGCTACTTTCCATAGAAAAAGTAGTGGAAAGCGAAAAAAAATGTCGTTTTCTATATCTCTTTCTCTCAGAAATCACTAAATTTGCCCAATAAACAAAGCGTGAAACAACGCAAATTATCAACATTATAAACCCTTTAATAAGATTACCACAATGAAAGGACTTAGCATTCTTGCTGCATTTCTTGGAGGCGCAGCCGTAGGTGCTGCATGCGGCATCCTCTTCGCTCCTGAAAAAGGCGACACTACCCGCGCTCGTATTGCCGAGGCTATCCGCAAGCGTGGCGTGAAACTCTCCGGTAAGGAACTCGAGAGCCTTGTTGACGACATCGCAGAAGAACTTCAGCCTATCGCTGATTAATCCACTAACGTGTCGCAACCGACAATTCCTGACGAAGGGCTAAACGACGGAAAGCGTTACAGATGATGTTACGATGCCCTGCATTTCATGCAACATTGACAACATCCGGAATTGCTACCGCGACATACGCTCACTGAACAAACCACCGCGTAGGTAGGCACTCAGCGTAAAACTGGTTTCCTGCTTACGCGGTTTTTCTGAACAACACTTCCTCTCTCCACATTCATCATACAATGTTTTCCACAGATAAAAACGTCAATACCATTGCAAACATCCTGCTTAACGGCAAGAAATACGCTGAAATGCGTATGGAAAACGCCGAACGGGGCATGGTGTACAAACTTACGGCAGTGCTGACAGGGCTGATTATCGGCGCCATTGTGCTACTCGTGCTGATGATCGTCATCATTTTCATTAGCGCAGCGGCCGTATCGGCACTCGAACCTCACGTTGGAGGATACGCCACTGCCGCACTTTTGGTGGGAATATTCCATCTGGCTGTACTGACCATCATCTGCATCAAACGCAAGGCATGGATTTCTACGCCTATCAGCAAGGGACTCAGCCTTATTTTCCTGGGAGAAAAAGCCACACAACCTGCCATTGATGCTGAAAAAATTGCAGAACTTGAACGCACCATTGCCGCAGAATACCAATCACTGACGGAGCCTCAGAAGCCTGCAAAGAACAATATGGAGCGCGCGCTCTACGCCGCAAGCCGTGCATGGACATTGGCCGACGGTCTGATTCTCGGCTACAAACTGTATAAAAAATTCAGCGGAAAACGATCCAGACGCTCGCGCTGGTAACGATAAAGGCCATCAAACAACAAGCATAAAGCCGCCCGATTGACCGCTAAAACCAGTTGAATGACAATGTAAAGTCACCTGAACAACTGCATAATACAGTTTGATTGCCTGCGTAAAACCGCGCGAACAAAAACATAAAGCCCCCGGATTTCAGCAAAAAGCCGATTATCCGGGGGCTATTCGTGTGACAACAATGGCAGGTTGTACCATGGATTAAAGAAATAATCCTTCCTTAACGTTGGTTGACGCACGGTTATTCTGTTATAATAATGAGAAGTTCTCAAAACAATGTGCAGAAATTCTACTGACAAATTGCAGAGGCTTTGCCAACAAAGTACGGAAGTTTTGACAAGAAAGTACGGAGATTTTGACAACAAAATGCAGACGTTTCCATTGTATGCAACCGCACTTTACGCCTAACACTTCCGAAATTTCGGTAAGACACACCAACACTTTTCTGAACGCTACAAAAAGAAAGAGAAGAAGGACTGGATGCAAAAAGCACTGACCTTCTTCTCTTTTTATTATTTTCTCAAATCGTTCTATAAACAATTAGAGGAGTTTGCGGCTGCCATCACCGATAACAACGTCGATGACAACAGGCTTCTTACCATATTTTGCCTCAAATTTCTCAACAACCACCTTCTTGAAGTTGGGTGCGAGTTCGTTGGCAACGAGGTTAATGGTGCAACCTCCGAAACCGCCACCCATGATTCGGCTGCCGGTAACGCCTTCTTCCTTGGCAACGTCATTGAGGAAGTCGAGTTCTTCGCAACTAACCTCGTATTCTTTCGAGAGACCATGGTGGGTTTCGTACATCATCTTTCCTACCAATTCATAGTCACCCTTCTCAAGAGCATCGCAGACAGTGAGGACACGAACCACTTCTCCGATAACGTAGCGCGCACGCTTATACTCGTCTTCGGTAATCTCTGCCTTCACTTCTTCAAGCATTTCGTAGTTTGCATCACGAAGCGACTCCACTTCGGGATGGTACTTCTTGATGACTTCTGCAACATGCTCGCACTGAAGACGGCGCTCGTTGTAAGGAGAACCCGCAAGTTCGTGCTTCACACAACTATTGACCAACACGAGTTGATAGCCTTCAGGATTCCAGGGGAAGTAGGCATACTCACCAGAACGGCAGTCAAGACGGAGGAGTTGTCCCTTCTTTCCGAGTACACTGATGGCTTGGTCCATGATACCACAGTTGCAACCAACATACTTATGCTCGGTACGCTGACCAACACGGGCGAGTTCCATCTTCTCGACTTTGTTGTCGCCGAAGAGATCGTTGAGAGCAAAAGCGAAGGTGCTTTCAAGCGCTGCGGAAGAACTCATTCCGGCACCGAGGGGAACATCGCCAGCAAAAGCAGCGTTGAATCCCTGAACGGGAACGCCAAGAGCCATCATTTCGCGGCAAACACCATAGATGTAACGCGCCCAAGTTGCAGAGGGACCTTTCTCATCGTCAAGGTCAAACTGGGTGCGGTCTTTGAGGTCGATGGAGTAAACATCTACCTTACGGGTGCCGTTGGGCTTAAGTTCTGCGATGATACCCTGCTCTACTGCGCCGGGGAACACAAAACCGTTGTTGTAGTCAGTATGTTCTCCGATGAGGTTGATACGGCCGGGAGATGCATAAACGGAACCGGTGCTACCGTCGAAATGCTTTACGAAACGGGTACGAACGTCATCAATTGTCAATTTCATAGGTATTATTCTTTAAAGGGAAGATTGAGGATTGGGGCAGGCTTGCCTTCTTTATTTTTTTCAAGAAGCGCAACCTGCCTCAATCATGAACTATGTTTATTTGAAAAAATGTCGGATAATTAGTCCTCGCGCTTGGTGACACGGCTTCCAACAAGTGCGTAGAAGAGGAGATATGCTGCACAGAATACCACTACCCAATAGGAGGTCATGTAGTTGGTAATGTCGGCAACGTAGCCCTGGATGGCAACCATAACGGCGCAACCGAACACCATTGTCATGAAGATACCCGAAGCAATGGCAGTGTATTTGCCGAGACCTTCAACAGCCATGTTGAAGATACCACCCCACATTACGGAGGTGCAAAGACCTACGAGCAGGAAGGCGAAAATACCCAAGGGCACAGATTCAGAGCCAAAGGTGAGGGTTGCCCAGTTGACAGTGGGAACGTTGACGGTGTTCGACTCGGGAGCAAACATTCCGAAGAGTACGAGAACAAGGGTAAGAGCGCTGACAGCGGTAATCTGAGCACGGCTGCTGACCTTGCCACCGATGGCACCGCCGACGAAACGACCAACGAGCATCATGAGCCAATATACGGCAACGATAAGTCCGACAGTGGACGCAGCCATACCCTTTTCAACGGTAAGGTATTGGAGAATATAGGTAGGAGTTCCCACTTCGATGCCCATATAAAGGAAGATACCGAGAACACCAAGTACGAAATGACGGTACTTGACAGCACCCTTGATGAGGGTTACATCGACGGGAGCCTGCTCAGGCTCCTCAATCTTGGTGAAGAGAATTACAACAAATGCAACAACGAAGATGGCAAGAGCAATCATAAGGGCAGGAGTCGCATCGGCAATTTTGGTTTCTTTGGTGACCTCTCCGATAAGAGCACCCATGAGGATGTATACGGCAACAGCGGCAGAACTATTGAAAACACCACCAATCTGGATAAGTTGGTTACCCTTGTTACCACCACCACCGAGGAGGTTGAGCATGGGGTTTACAACACAGTTAAGGATACACATACAGAAACCTGCGATGAAAGCACCGGCAAGATACACACCGAAAACGAGACCGAGGTTTTCCTTTGCGTCAAGTTGGCCGCTGAACCACTGAATGCCGATACCGATGATACCGACAGCGAGACCGATGAGAGCAGTCTTCTTATAACCGAACTTGGAAATAAGCATACCGGCAGGAATACCCATCAACAGGTATGCAACAAAGTTTCCGTAGTTACCGATTTGAGCAAGGACGTTGGAAATTTCGCCTTGATTCTTGATAATGGTTGCCATAGGTGAGCAAAGGTTCGTCACGAAGGCAATCATAGCGAAGAGGGCAATCATCACGATGATGGCTCCCCATTGCTTTTTTTCTTGTGCCATTGTTTTAATACTGGTATTAGGTTAATTGATTAAATTTATACTATGGAGTGTAGTAATCCGGCGTGGTCTTCACTCAATATCCTATTTATATATAATGTGACAGAATCTTTATATATAAAATGTAAGAGAATGGAAGATTGATTGCCGGAATCCTATATGCTTTTCAAGCAATCTTTTTATTCCACACCGAACTTGTAGACCGTCTTCTGGGTATAAACCTCTCCGGGACGGAGCACAACGCTGGGGAAATGCGCCTTGTTGGGACTGTCGGGGAAGTGCTGCGCCTCAAAGCAAAGGCCACTATGCTTGCCAAAGGTGGCACCATGCTGCCCTTTATAGCCGTCAGCCCAATTATCGCTGTAGAATTGAACACCGGGCTCTGTGGTATATACTTCCATCGTGCGACCGCTTCCGGGATCAAGGACACGGGCTGCAAAGGTAAGTTCACCAACCTCCTGCTTATTCAGCACGTAGCAGTGGTCGTAACCTGTTCCGTTCTTTATCTGTTCATCATCAGCAGCAATGTCGCGACCTACAGGCTTCGGAGTGGTAAAGTCGAAGGGAGTGCCCTTTACGCGGAGGATTTCTCCGGTAGGAATGCTGTTCTCGTCAATTGGAACAAAGAAGTCAGCATTGATTTCTACCACCTGGTCAAGAGCGGAAGGTGTGGGATTGGCTATACCTTGCAGGCTGAAGAAGCCGTGACTCGTCATATTGACGATGGTTTTCTTGTTAGTAGTGCCGCGATAATCGATGATAAGTTCGTTTTCATCGGTCCAGGTATAGCGAACTGTCATGTGAAGTTCGCCAGGGAAGCCCTCTTCATAGTACGCACTGATATAGCGCAATACAAGAACATGCTCGTTTACCTGCTCGGCATCCCATACGCGGGCATGAAAACCGGTGGGACCACCATGAAGATGGTTGGGACCATTATTCACGGCAAGGTTGTATTCCTTACCATTGAGGTGGAACTTTCCGCGGCAAATGCGGTTACCATAACGGCCGACAAGCGTAGAAAGGAATGGCTCTGGACTGGAAATGCAGTCATCTATGCAGTCGTGGCCCTGAATGACATTGGCCATTTTGCCCTCACGGTCGGGTACCATAATGGCTACGAGGGAACCGCCATAATTGGTGACGGCTACTTCGCAGCCATTATCATTGCGCAGAAAGAATAGATCCACCTGCTTACCGTCTACGACTTTCTGAAAGTCCTCACGACGAAGTCCGGAAACTGATTGGTATTCCATAACGAAATATCTTTTTATTATAGTTTGTTATTGACGTTTAATCCGCCCTAAATAGCGGAAAATATGTTTTTCTCGGAGCAAATTTACAGAAAACTATGGAAGTTGCAAAGGAAAGTCTACAAAATTCGCGCTTTAATTCATTTTTTTAGTTTTTGAAGAACTTTTCTTTGCAGTTTCGAAAAAAGCGCGTAACTTTGCACTCGAATTTGAACAAAACGCCGGATTTTACAGCGTTTCATCACAAATTCCTCATAGATTTCAGCCAAGGAGAGGTGCTCGAGTGGCTGAAGAGGCACGCCTGGAAAGCGTGTAAACGTCAAAAGCGTTTCGGGGGTTCGAATCCCCCTCTCTCCGCAAAGAAGTCCTGTAAACCATTGGTTTACAGGACTTCTTGTTTTGCACTACCACAGAAACCGTGAAAATCCGTTCATTTATCACGACAATCCCTACTCTACTCTTACTTAATCGAAACTTTCATCTTTTTACGGCACAGTTGCAAATATCCGTGGCTTATTTTTGTAGTATAGGTCTATATTTTC